>NZ_CP195645.1:6142853-6814279 GCF_051364635.1 Actinokineospora sp. HUAS TT18
GCGACGGCGCCGAAGTCGATCACGCCGAGGCGGCCCTCTGGGGTGATCATGAAGTTGCCGGGGTGCGGGTCGGAGTGCAGCAGACCGGCCCGCGCCGGTGAGGAGAAGTGGAACTCCGAGAGCAGCCTGCCCGCGTGGTCGCGCTCGGCCTTCGTGCCCGCGCGGATGATCGCCGCGAGCGGGGTGCCGTCGATCCACTCGGTGACGGTGACCTTGGGCGCGCTGGCGATGACCCGGGGGACGTGCACCTTCTCGTCGTCGAGGAAGGCTTTGGCGAAGGCGCGCTGGTTGTCGGCCTCGGCGCGGTAGTCGAGTTCCTCGGTCATCCGGTCGGACAGCTCGCGCAGCAGCGGCTTGACCTCCAGGCCGGGCACGAACGGCTGGAACAGCCTGCTGAACCGCTGGAGCTGGCGCAGGTCGGACAGCAGGGCCTCGTCGGCGCCCGGGTACTGGACCTTGACCGCGACCGTGCGGCCGTCGTGCCAGACGGCCTTGTGGACCTGCCCGATGCTGGCCGCCGCGGCCGGGGTGTCGTCGAACTCGGTGAACCGGGTCGCCCAGCTGCGCCCGAGTTGCAGGGCGAGCTGGCGGTGCATGGCCTGGGTGGTCATGGGGGGCGCGGCGGACTGGAGCTTGGTGAGTGCCTCGCGGTAGGGCTCGGCCAGCTCGTCCGGCACGGCCGCCTCGAACACCGAGAGCGCCTGCCCGAACTTCATCGCGCCGCCCTTGAGCTGCCCGAGCACCGCGAAGACCTGCTCGGCCGTGCGCGCGGACAACTCGGCGCTGACCTCGTCGGCGTTCTGCCCGGCCAGTCGTTTCCCCCAGCCGCCGACAGCCCGCCCGGCCACCCCCAGAGGGATGCTGGCCAGCCGTGCTGTGCGCGCGACGGTCTTGCGTGGCATCTCGGTCACGTCACGATTGTCCCTTGCCCCGCTCCCGATGCGCAGCCGATTGCGGTATGTGCACCGCCACTCGCATGGCGGGGAACTTCGGCACCCCTCACCCGTCCGGGGGTGTCCGGACGCAGCCGCACGCCGGGTGGGGTGTCCAGGGGCGGTGGCGCAGGACGGCGGCGGTCGGGTCGAGTTCGAGGGTGCGGTTCCAGGTCGGCGGCCGGATGTGCGGCCGGGTTCGCCAGGCCAGTGCCGTCAGCGCCTGCGCGGCGGCCAGGGCGGCGGTGGCGTGGACGGCGGACAGGTCGGCGAGCTGCGGCCTGCCGACCAGTTGCGCGGCGATGCCCGGCCAGCACGGGTCGCGGTCGGCGCGATGGTGGTCTACGCAGGTCAGGCAGGCTGTGACGCCCGGGATGACGAGGGGGCCGACCAGGCCGACGCCGTCGCGCACGCGGATCGGGAGGTGGGGGAGGCCGCGGCCCTCGATCGCCGCTGGGTCGGGGACCAACGCGTCGGTGAGCAGGACGAGGTCGGGCCTGCGCCGGGTGAAGCGGGCGGTGTTGACCGTGTCGTGCACCCGGCGGAGAGCCGCGTGGATGGCGGCGTCGCGGGGCAGGCCGATGTCGTCCGGGGTCAGGCCCGCGCCCACATCGTCCGCGGTGACCAAGCCCTGTGTGTTCACCCGCAGATGACCGACGCCCGCGGTCGCCAGCAGGAGGGCCACGGCGATGGCGAGGCGGCCGTCGCCGCGGACTTCGACGGCGGCGGACGCGCGGTCGTGGGGATCGCCCGCGGCGGGACGGGCGGCGGCCGCGGTGGCGTCGGCGGCCAGCCGGCGGGGGAGAGGGTCGCGCGGGGCGGCGGCGTCGTCGAGCAGGCCGCGGTCGGCGAGGACGTGCAAGAGTGCGTCGAGCGGGGCGCGGTGGGCGGGGCCGACGCGGTCGCGCAGCTCGGCGACGGTGCGGCCGCCGGTGAGCCCGGTGGCGAGGTCGGCGACCGGGGCGGGCAGCCCCGTGACCACGGTCGCGCGGCCCGGGTCGAGCCCGAACTGGACCTCGCCGGGGCGGCGGCGCAGCGGCACGACGCCAGGCCGCAGCCGGGGGCGGACGGTGTCGATCTCGGGGGTCATGGGGGAACTGTGCCCGATTGCGCCGAATGGTGGAGTTGTTTGTCCACAGGGGAAAACGTCACACCCGGCTGGTCCTCCCGGGATGTCGGTGCGGCGGATTACGGTGGTGCCCGTGGCCGAACCCCGTGTCGAGGTGCGCCGGAGCAAGCGTCGAACCCGCACCGTCACCGCCTACCGCGAAGGTGACACGTTGATCGTGCAGATCCCCGCCCGCCTCTCCAAGAAGGAGGAGGCCCACTGGGTGGCGGAGATGCAGCGCAGGCTCCTGCGCAGCGAGACCCGCAGGCGCTCGCCCGCCCGCACCTCCGACGCCGCGCTGCTCGAGCGGTGCGGCGAGCTCTCCGAGCTGTACTTCGACGGCCGGTGCGAACCGGCGAGCGTGCGCTGGGTGCCGCCGATGCGCACCAGATGGGCGTCCTGCACGCCGGTCGACCGCACGATCCGGGTCAGCGAGCGGCTGCGTGAGGTGCCCGCGTGGGTGCTCGACTACGTGCTCGTGCACGAGTTGGCGCACCTGTTGGAGGCCGACCACGGACCGGAGTTCTGGGAGCTGGTCCGCGCGTACCCGAAGACCGACCGCGCGATCGGTTTCCTGGAGGGCATGTCCGCCGCCGCCGGCTGGGGCATCGCCTCAGCCGACTAGGCCGGGGGACTACTCCGAGTCGTCTTCCAGCTTCGCGATGGCCTCGTCGACCTCGGACTTGCGGCCGAGGCGGTCGGCGAACTCCATCGGGTCGTCCAGGTCGTCGGCCGTCGGCATCAGGTCGGGGTGGCCCCAGAGGCCGTCCCTGACGTCCATGCCGTGCTGGTCGGTGACCAGCCGCCACAGCGCCGCGGCGGCGCGGAGCTTGCGCGGGCGCAGCTCCAGGCCGACCAGCGTGGCGAAGGTCTGCTCAGCCGGGCCGCCGGACGCGCGGCGCCTGCGGAGGGTCTCGCGGAGGGCGTCGGCGCCGGGGAGGCGCTCGGCCACCGCGTCGCCGACCACCACGTCGACCCAGCCCTCGACCAGGGCGAGCAGCGTCTCCAGGCGGTTCAGCGCGGACTTCTGCTCCGGGGTGGCCTGCGGCTCCAACATGCCCGACTGCATGGCCTTCTCGATCGACTCCGGGTTGGCCGGGTCGACCTGGGAGGCCAGCTCCTGCAGGGCGGCGGTGTCGACCTTGATCCCGTTGGCGAACTCCTCGACCGCGCCGAGCAGCCCCTGGCGCAGCCACGGGACGTGGGCGAACAGCCGCTGGTGGGCGGCCTCACGCGCGGCGAGGAAGACCATGACCTCGCTGGCGGGCCGCTCCAGGCCCTTGGTGAACTCCTCGACGTTGGCGGGCACCAGCGCCGCGGTGTGCGCCGGGCCGAGGGGCAGGCCGATGTCGGTGGAGGTGAGCACCTCGGAGGCCAGCTGCGCCAAGGCGTTGCCCAGCTGCGAGCCGAACGCCATGCCGCCCATCTGGCCGACCATGGCCAGCAGCGGACCGGCCTGCTGGCGCGCCTCGTCGGGCAGCGCGTCGACCCAGGCGCCGGACATGCGGCGGGCCACCGGGTCGCACAGGCGCTGCCACGTCGGCAGGGTGTGCTCCACCCATTCGCGGGTGGTCCACGCCCTGGTCACCGTCGCGCCCGCGGGGAACGTGGTGGCCGGGTCGAGCCACATCTCGGCCAGGTGCACCGCGTCCTCGACGGCCGTCGACGGCTCGCCCGCGGTGAAACCGACGTGGCCGCCGAGCTTCTGCACCGCGATCTGCTTGGCCAGGTCGTAGTTGACCGGGCCGGTCGACGAGCCGGTCTGGCTGAGCATCGCGCCGAGCTGGCTGAGCATCTGGCCGAGCTGGCCGAACGCGTCGAACGGGTTCTCCTGGCCGCCGCCCGGCTTGTCCGGGTCGTTCTTCTTGTCCCGGTCGTCGGGGTCCGGCATTCCGAAGCCGAAGGGCAGATCGCTCATGTGTCTACGGTACGCGGATAGGCCGTCCGTGTGATGTCAGGTGATCCGCCCTGGGTGAACGCACGTACCCTGTCGCTTCGTGAGCACGTCACCGGACGCCCCCGCCGCCCCGCCGCACGTTCCCGCCTGGCAGCTGACCCGCCGCGGGTGGACTGTGCTGATCAGTTCGCTGCTGGTCACGGCCCTGTTGGTGATCGGGCTGTTCGTGCCGGTGCCCTATGTCTCGCTCGGGCCGGGCCCGACCTACGACACGCTCGGCACGGTCGAGGACACGCCGATCATCAAGATCGACGGCGCCGAGACCTACCCGACCAGCGGCCAGTTGCGCATGACCACGGTGTCGGTCAAGGACGACGTGAGCATGTTCGAGGCGGTCGCGCTGTGGGTGAGCGGCCGCTACGCCCTCGCCCCGCGCGAGGAGTACTTCCGTCCCGGCGTGACCGAGGAGGAGGTCGAGGAGCAGAACTCCAAGCTCTTCCAGGACTCCCAGACCAACGCCGAGATCGCCGCGCTGCGCCACCTCAAGTACCCGGTCAAGGTCATCGCCCAGCGCATCACCTCCGGCGCTCCCGCCGACAAGGTGCTGGCGCCGGGGGACCAGCTGCTGGAGGTCAACGGCAGGAAGGTCACCAACGCCGAGGACGTGCGCGCCGCGCTCGCGGGCACCGCGCCCGGTCAGACGATCCCGCTGACGTTCAAGCGGGAGGGTGCCGAGAAGACGGGCACGATCACCCTGGGCAAGGCCACCGACTTCGGCGCGGACGAGCGGCCGGAGGGCTTCATGGGCCTGGAGTCGGCCGAGCGTCCGGACGTTCCGTTCAAGACCACGATCAGCCTGGCCGACGTCGGCGGCCCCTCGGCGGGCCTGATGTTCGCGCTGGCGATCATCGACCGGCTGACCCCCGGCGACATCGGCGGCGGCGAGACCATCGCGGGCACGGGCGAGATCACGCCGCAGGGCGAGGTCGACCCGATCGGGGGAATCCAGTTCAAGATGGTGTCGGCGAGCGAGGCCGGGGCGACGACGTTCCTGGTCCCCGCCGACAACTGCGCCGAGGCGAAGGAGAACGCCCCGGACGGGTTGCGGCTGGTCAAGGTGGAGACCCTGGACGGCGCGGTGCGGGCGCTGGAGGACCTGAAGGCCAACCGGGACGCCCCGGCCTGCTGAACCCGCTCAGTCGCGCAGGGTGTCGAGCAGGGCCGAGGTCAGGTTCGGCGCCAGCTCCGGGTGCTCGATGATCTCGTCGGTCTGCCCGTCCGCGCTGCGGATGCGCATCACGCACGCCACCGTCCCATCCCGCAGCGCCGCCGCCACCAGCCGGGCCTCACGGGCCTGCGGGTGCGAGGCGGCGATGCGTCCGAGCGGGTCGACGTCGTCGGACGGCAAGTCGGCCTCCGCCTCCGGCGGGAGCATGACGATTTCCTGAGCCAGCGCACACCCGTGCACGGCTTCCGGCCACATGATCCCGGCCAGTGCGACCCCCAGGTCGTCGTCGGTCAGCCCCTCCTGGGCGATCGGCGTCAGTACCGATTCCGGGTCGACCTGACCGACCAGGTCGGGCTGTTCACGCAGCAGATGCGCCGTCGGGACCAGGGCGAACAGCTGCGGCGGCTGGTCCCAGCCACCCGCGGCGACGAAGTCCTCGACCTCGCGCGTGATGGCGGACAGGGCGGCGGGTGCGGGGGTGCTCACGGCCTCATCGTCGCATCCCGTTCACCCGATCCGGCACGCACCGCCGACGTATCCACGCAATTCGGGCACCTTCACGGGAACCTGAGACCGCCCTAATAGAGTTGAACAATCAGGACGGGCCTCGTCGTCTGTCCACAAGTTCTCAGCAAGCGACTCTGGAGCGTGCCCAGTGGCCACTCGGCCCCCGATCGGCCTGCCGAAGCTGTCCCGCCGAAGCCGGATACTGCTCATCATCGCCGGGATCTTCCTCGGCCTGCTGCTGGTCGGGTCCCGGCTGCTCAGCACCTATGTCAACTGGCTGTGGTTCGGTGAGGTCGGGTTCCGCTCGGTGTTCACCACCGTCCTCTGGACCCGCATCGGCCTCTTCTTCGCGGTAGGCGCCTTCGTCGGCGGCCTGCTGGCGCTGAGCCTCTGGATCGCCTACCGGTCGCGGCCGGTGTTCGTCCCGGTGTCCAGCGCCGACGACCCGCTGGCCCGCTACCGCTCGACCATCGTGCAGCGGGTGCGGCTGTTCGGCATCGGCATCCCGCTGGTCATCGGCCTGATCGCGGGCTCGGCGGCGCAGAACGACTGGCAGCTGGTCCAGCTGATGTTCAACGCCACCGACTTCGGCGTCACCGACCCGCAGTTCAACATCGACCTCGGCTTCTACGCCTTCCAGCTGCCGTTCATCACCTGGCTCATCAGCTGGCTGTTCGTCGCGGTCGCCATCGCCTTCTTCGGCGCGCTGATCACCCACTACATCTTCGGCGGCATCCGCCTGGCCGGGAAGGGCGGCCAGCTCGCCGCGCCCGCCCGCATGCAGCTGTCGATCATCGCGGGCGTGTTCGTGCTCATCTACGCGGTCGACTACTTCTTCGAGCGCTACGAGCTGCTGTTCTCCACCCGCAACACGCTGTTCAGCGGCGCCACCTACACCGACCTCAACGCGGTGCTGCCCGCCAAGCTCATCCTGATGTTCATCGCGGCCTTCTGCGCCGTGGCGTTCTTCGCGGGCGCGTTCCTGCGCAACCTGCAGCTGCCCGCCATCGCCACCGCGCTGCTGATCCTGTCGGGCCTGCTCGTCGGCGTCGGCTGGCCCGCGATCATCCAGCAGTTCTCGGTCCGCCCGAACGAGAACGCGAAGGAGGCGACGTCGATCCAGCGCAACATCGACGCCACCCGCGCGGCGTACGGGGTGAGTGCCGACAAGGTCACGATCCAGGACTATCCAGGCCGCACTGACGCCACCGGCGCGGCCATCCGGGCCGATCCGAGCAGCACCAACACGCTGTCCAACGTCCGGCTCCTCGACCCGAACATCCTGGCGCCGACGTTCACCCAGCGCGAGGGCCGCGAGAACTTCTACGGCTTCCCCGAGAAGCTCGACATCGACCGCTACACCATCGACGGCAAGACCCAGGACTACATCGTCGCCGCGCGCGAGATCAAGACGACCGGGCTCACCGAGACCCAGGGCGGCTGGATCAACCGGCACATGGTGTTCACCCACGGCAACGGCTTCGTCGCCGCGCCCGCGAACACGGTGAACTCGGCGCTGCAGGACTCCAGCGACCAGGGCGGCTTCCCGATCTTCAAGGTCAGCGACCTGGCCACGCCCGGCCCGATCAAGGTCGCCCAGCCGCGCATCTACTACGGCGAACTCGCCACCGACTACGCCATCGTCGGCGGCAAGAACGGCGACAAGCCGATGGAGTACGACACCTCGTCGAGCACGGTGTCCTACGAGGGCCGCGGCGGCGTGCCGATCGACAACGTGTTCAACAAGCTCGTCTTCACGCTGCACCACGCCGAGCGCAACATCCTGTTCTCGTCGCAGATCGGCGAGGGCGCGAAGATCATGTACAACCGCAACCCGCGTGACCGGGTCAGCCAGGTAGCCCCGTGGCTCACCCTCGACGGCGACCCGTACCCGGCTGTGGTCAACGGCAAGATCCTGTGGATCGTCGACGGCTACACCACGCTGGAGAACTACCCGTACGCCCAGCGCACCGCCCTCGGCGACGCCACCACCGACTCCCTCGGCGGCGTCGTGCGCCAGGAGAACCGGACGATCAGCTACATCCGCAACTCCGTCAAGGCCACAGTGGACGCCTACGACGGATCGGTGTCGCTGTACTCGATCGACGACCAGGACCCGGTGCTGAAGGCCTGGCAGAACGTGTTCCCGGGGACGGTGAAGGCCAAGTCGGAGATCCCCGCGGGCCTCAGCGAGCACTTCCGCTACCCGGAGGACCTGTTCAAGGTCCAGCGTGAGCTGCTGTCGAAGTACCACGTCTCCGACGCGGGCGAGTTCTTCTCGCAGAAGACGTTCTGGAACGTCCCCGCCGACCCGACCGAGGACGGCGGCTCCAACACCACGGGCAACGGCGCGAACCAGCCGCCGTACTACGTGCTGGCGCAAGCGCCAGGGCAGACCAAGGCGACCTTCCAGATCACCAGCGCCCTGACCCTGCTGAACCGCGCGTTCCTGGCGTCGTGGGTGTCGGTCTCGTCCGACCCGCAGGACTACGGGAAGATCCGAATCCTGCGCCTGCCGACCTCGGGCAGCGTGCAGATCGACGGCCCGGGCCAGGTGCAGAACCGATTCCTGACGACACCGGAAGTCGCTGAGAACCGAACACTGATCCAGAACCCGACCGTCAACGTCAGATTCGGCAACCTGCTGACCCTTCCGGTCGCCGACGGATTGCTGTTCGTCGAACCGATCTACATCCAGCGCAAGGACGCCAACGCGTTCCCGCAGCTGGCCCGAGTGCTCGTGTCGTTCGGCAACAAGGTCGGCTTCGCCCCCACCATCGACGAGGCCCTCAACGAGGTCTTCGGCGCCGGAACCGGCGACACCGCCACCAAACCCGGCGAGAACGGCAACCCGCCGACCTCGACGACCAACCCGACCACGACGACACAACCGCCACCGAGCAACAACGGCGGCGGCAACACCACCCCGGAGATGGACCAGGCGGTCCAAGCCCTCAACGCCGCCATCGCCCACCTGCGGGAAGCCCAGAGGTCCGGAGACTTCACCGAACAGGGCAAGGCCCTCGCCGAACTCGACGCCGCCGCGAAGAAGTACGACGAAGCGAAAGCCAAGGCAGGCCAACCCTCCAGCAACCCGTCAACCCCGGGCGCATCCCCGTCCCCGACCCCACCGCCCACCGGCGGCGGGTGACCCCAGTCACCTAACCGCCACCCGATTTGCACCTGCACGTAGCCCCCGCGTAGGGTTGTACTTACCGACGCGGGGTGGAGCAGCTCGGTAGCTCGCTGGGCTCATAACCCAGAGGTCGCAGGTTCAAATCCTGTCCCCGCTACAGAGTCTGGGGAGCCCCTACTCACAAGCCGTTGGCTTGTTCGTGGGGGCTCCTCCGCGTTTGTTCTGGGGGGCGACCCCCCCAGGCCCCCACGGTGCGAGCGGATGCGGAACCAGCCGTGCCCCAGGTCCGTACGCGAGTTGGCGGCGGTGAGAGATGGCCGCGGCGTGACGTCGGTAGGCGAGATGTCCGTGGCGAGATGACTGCAGCCAGATGCCCAACAGCGAGATGTCGGTGGTGCGATGCCGGTGGGCGAGTTGGGGAACTGGTCTCAAGGTGCACCCCGCGTCTGATCGCCCTGCTTCACCCGATGGTGCGGGCCCCAGCCGCCGTCCCAGGGTGCCGCCCCACGCCACCAGCCCTGAGGACGTACGGCGCAGCCCGTGCTCGCGTACCCATCCTCGCTGGTGGCCAGCGCTCACCGGCTCCCGTGCCGACGTCACTGCGTTGGCTGCGGGCGCGTTGGGGGACCCGGTGTAAATGGGTTTTGCGGGGTGTGTAGAGTTCTAATTACCGACGCGGGGTGGAGCAGCTCGGTAGCTCGCTGGGCTCATAACCCAGAGGTCGCAGGTTCAAATCCTGTCCCCGCTACAAAGGTATAGGGCCGGTCCGGTGGGACCGGCCCTTCGCCTTTTGTCCACGTTGGACTGTGTGGCATGATGCCGCGATCGCCTAGCCTTGGATACCTACCTAGGTAGGGAATTCGATAACGGGTTGCCGCATATTTCCCAGTATTGGGGACATCGAAACGTGATCTGCGGCACATTTGCGACAAGATGGTCGCAAGCCCCCGATTACAGGTGCGTTCTCTTGTTGCGCCGAATGGGTATTCGCGTTAACAGCCCGGCCACTCATTTGGGTGAGCGATCACTGGTCAGTCCTGTTGAGACTGTCGCCGCTTGGGCCGGACGGGGCCGCTGACTTGGGCTGTTCGGTCGCGTCCGATGGTGGAAGCGGATTTAGTTTAATGATCAGCCATTGTGGACTCAGCTACCAGGCCACTGTGGACAGCGGGGCGTTGGCGTGGGACCGTGGTGGGGTGTCTGAATTGAATGCAACCGCCGCTGCCCTTCTGGGTCTGCTGCACGAAGGTCCGCAGACCGGTGGCCAGCTCGTGTCCGCCGCCCGCGAACGCTTCGGCTCGTTTTTCAGTGTCACGCGCAGCCAGGTCTACCGGGAGCTGCCCGCGCTCGCCGACGGCGGTCTTGTCCGCCTTGGCAAGCAGGGTCCCCGGTCGAGCCAGCAGTACGTGATCACCGCCGCGGGCAAGAAGGCGTTCAAGGCGTGGCTGGGCGGTGAGCCCGGTCCCGATCACCTGCGCAGTCCGCTGATCCTGCGTCTGGTGCACGCCAGCACCCTCACCGCCAAGCAGCGGGTGGCGCTGATCGACTCGGCCAAGGTCGTCTACAACGGCGAGCACGAGTCGCTCAAGCTGGCCGCCAAGACCGCTGAGGACCCGTACGAGAAGGCGATCGCCGAGTTCGGGGTGGCGCGGGCGAAGGCCGTGCTCAAGCTGCTGGACTCCATCCCCAAGGCCTGACCGGCGCAGCGGCGGCGTTCGCGTCCGCGTAATCTTTCTCGACGTGAACCTGGACGTCGCCGCTGACCTGAAGGACCTCTCCGCCACGCTCGCCAGTGTCGAGGCGGTGATGGACCTCGACGGCCTGCGCGCGCAGATCGCCGACCTGGAGGAACAGGCCGCGCGACCGGACCTCTGGGACGACCCGGAGTCCGCGCAGAAGGTCACCAGCCAGCTCTCCCACCGGCAGTCCGAACTGCGCAAGGTGGAGGAACTGCGCTCCCGCCTCGACGACCTGCCCGTCATGTACGAGCTGGCCGAAGAGGAGGGCGGCGACGCCGACGCGACCGCGGAGGCCGACGCCGAGCGTGAGCGGCTGCGCGGCGACATCTCGTCCCTCGAGGTGCGCACGCTGCTGTCCGGTGAGTACGACGAGCGCGACGCCCTCATCACCATCCGGTCCGAGGCCGGTGGCGTCGACGCCGCCGACTTCGCCGAGATGCTGATGCGCATGTACCTGCGCTGGGCCGAGCGCCACGGCTACCCGACCGACGTCTACGACACGTCCTACGCCGAAGAGGCGGGCATCAAGTCGGCGACGTTCAAGGTCACCGCGCCCTACGCCTACGGCACGCTGAGCGTCGAGCAGGGCACCCACCGGCTCGTGCGCATCTCCCCGTTCGACAACCAGGGCCGCAGGCAGACCTCGTTCGCCGCGGTCGAGGTCGTGCCCCAGGTGGAGACGACCGACCACGTCGACATCGAGGAGAAGGACCTGCGCGTCGACGTGTACCGCGCGTCCGGCCCCGGTGGACAGGGCGTCAACACCACCGACTCCGCCGTCCGGTTGACCCACATCCCGACCGGCATCGTCGTGTCCTGCCAGAACGAGCGCTCGCAGCTGCAGAACAAGGCCTCCGCCATGGTCGTCCTGCAGGCCAAGCTGCTCGAACGCCGCAGGCAGGAGGATCAGGCCAAGATGGACGCCCTCAAGGATTCCTCCAGCGGGTCGTGGGGCAACCAGATGCGGTCCTATGTGCTGCACCCCTACCAGATGGTCAAGGACCTGCGGACCGAGTTCGAGGTCGGCAACCCGTCCGCGGTGCTCGACGGCGACATCGACGGTTTCCTCGAGGCCGGGATCCGCTGGCGCCGTACCCAGTAGTAGCGGTCCGCACACGCACCGTCACCTGCGGGAATCGTAACGCGAGGCGAAGCAACAGGTGGATAACAAGCGCGGGTAGACTCGCCCACCGTGATCCGCCTCGAACAGGTTTCCAAGGTCTACAAGACCTCCACGCGCCCCGCCCTGGAGAACGTGTCGGTCGAGATCGACAAGGGCGAGTTCGTCTTCCTCATCGGCCCGTCGGGGTCGGGGAAGTCGACGTTCCTGCGCCTGTTGCTGCGCGAGGAGGTCCCCAGCAAGGGCCGGGTCTACGTCGCCAACTTCGATGTCGCGCGGATGGCGCGGCGCCGGGTGCCGCGGCTGCGGCAGTCCATCGGCTGTGTGTTCCAGGACTTCCGGCTGCTGCAGAACAAGACGGTCGCGGAGAACGTGGCGTTCGCGCTGGAGGTCATCGGCAAGCCGCGGCACACCATCAAGAAGGTCGTGCCCGAGGTGCTGGAGCTCGTCGGCCTCGAGGGCAAGGCCGAGCGGATGCCGTCGGAGCTGTCCGGTGGTGAGCAGCAGCGCGTGGCGATCGCGCGCGCGTTCGTCAACCGGCCGCTGATGCTGCTCGCCGACGAGCCGACCGGAAACCTGGACCCGGACACGAGCCAGGACATCATGCTGCTGCTGGAGCGCATCAACCGCACCGGCACCACCGTCCTCATGGCCACGCACGACCACTCCATCGTGGACTCGATGCGCCGCCGCGTCGTCGAACTCGACCTCGGCCGCGTCCTGCGCGACGACGCCCGCGGCGTCTACGGCGTCGGTCGCTGAGCCACCTGCCCCCAACGACGAGGAACACCACCCCCGATGCGTGCCAGCTTCGTGTTCAGCGAGGTCCTCACCGGCCTTCGCCGGAATATCACGATGACCATCGCCATGATCATCACGACCGCCATCTCGCTGTTCCTGCTCGGCGGTGGTCTGCTGATCGTGCGGATGATCGACAACACCCAGGAGCTCTACCAGGACAAGGTCGAGGTCAGCGTCTACCTGACCAACGACGTGTCCGCGACCGACAAGGGCTGCGCGGCCGACCCGTGCAAGGGCCTGAGGTCGGCGCTGGAGGGCGACCCGGCCGTCGAGTCGGTCCAGTTCGAGAACCGTGAGCAGGCCTTCGAGCGCTTCAAGCGCATCTTCGAGGCCCAGCCGGAGCTGGTGAAGCTGGCCCGGCCGGAGGCGCTGCCCGCCTCGTTCCGGGTCAAGCTCAAGGACCCCGACCGCCCCGAGGTGATCACCCAGGCCTACAGCGGCCGCGCGGGCATCGACTCGATCGCCGACCAGAACGAGTTCCTCGAACGCTTCTTCAGCGCGCTCAACGGCGTGCGCACCGGTGTCTTCTTCGTCGCGGCGATCATGGCCATCGCGGCACTGCTGCTGATCTCGAACACCGTGCAGCTGTCGGCGTTCACGCGCAAGACCGAGGTCGGCATCATGCGGCTCGTCGGCGCGACCCGGTGGTACACGCAGCTGCCGTTCCTCTTGGAAGCGGTGGTGACCGGCCTGATCGGCGCGATCGTCGCGATCGGACTGCTTGTGGTCGGCAAGATGGCCTTCGCCGACGACGTGCTGCGCGACCCGATCGAGGCGGGCGTGGTCAGCTCGATCGGCGCGGCCGACATCGCTTTCGTGTCCCCGATCCTGATGCTGATCGCCATCGTGATCTCGGCCATCACCGGCTACGTCACCCTGCGCCTGTACGTGCGGACGTAATGGCGAGGGAACGCGGCCACAAGGTGATCGTGTCCAACCGCAAGGCCCGACACGACTACGCGATCGTGGACACCTACGAGGCGGGCATGGTCCTGCTGGGCACCGAGGTCAAGAGCCTGCGCGAGGGGCGGGCGTCGCTGGTCGACGCCTTCGCCACGGTCGACGACGGCGAGGTCTGGCTGCGGAACCTGCACATCCCGGAGTACACGCAGGGCACGTGGACCAACCACGAACCCCGGCGCACCCGGAAGCTGTTGCTGCACAAGGGCGAGATCCTTCGGCTCATCGGCAAGATCAAGGAGAGCGGCCTGTCGCTGGTGCCGCTGTCGATGTACTTCAAGGACGGCAAGGTCAAGGTCGAGCTGGCGCTGGCGAAGGGCAAGAAGTCCTACGACAAGCGCCAGGACCTCGCCAAGCGCGACGCCAACCGCGAGATGACCAAGGCGCTCGGCCGCGCGCTGAAAGGCCGCAACTAGCCTCCGACCTGCGAGAGTCCGCACTTGGACACCAAAGTGCGGACCAGTTGGCACCCCCTCCCGAGCATTAGCCTGAGGCGCGAATTCAGGGATCTCGCACGAGGGGAGTTGCACGCAATGACCGCAACAGTTAACGAAGAGACCGTCGGCGAGTTCACCCCGCCGAACCCCGAGGAAGTCGGCGTCGGCTACGACGAGTACATGGGCCTGCACAAGCTCATCGCCGCGGAGTTCAGCCTGCACATCGGCGCGTGGTCGCCGATCGGTGAGCGCAAGCCCGCGCGCACGCTGCTCGACCTGTCGAACCGGACGCAGGACAAGCAGACCGAGCACCACATCAAGACCCTGGCGATGAACCCGGGCGAGCACCTGCTGGACATCGGCTGCGGCGCGGGCCTGCCCGCGATCGAGTTCGTCAAGGCCAGCGGCGTGCGCGCCACCGGCATCAACGTCAGCCGCGGCCAGCTCGCCGAGGCCGTCAAGACCGCCGAGGCCGAGGGCCTGACCGACCGCGTCGACTTCCGCTACGGCGACGCCATGGCGCTGGAGTTCCCCGACGAGACGTTCGACTCCGCGCTCTCGATCGAGGTGTTCGCGCACCTGTCCGACCGGCAGAAGGCCTTCCACGAGGCGGCCAGGGTGCTCAAGCCCGGCGGCTACTTCCTGGTCAGCGACTTCACCCTGCGCGGCGAGCCCACCGAGGAGCAGCTGACCGCGTACCTGCAGACCTGGCACTGCATGCCCCCCATCACCCCGGCGAAGATCATGGAGATGGCCGCGACCGCGGGCTTCGAGCTGATCCAGGTCGAGAACATGACCCAGAACACCGCCTTCACCGGTGAGCTGATGGGCCTGCTCTACGGCGACCGGCGCGCCGAGATCATCGACCTCTACGGCCCCGAGGCCACCGCCGAGATGGACTACGTGATCCCGCTGGTGCGCACGTTCTTCCGCGAGCATCTGGGCTCGTACCTCTTCCTGCTGCGCAAGCCCGCCTAGTCACGGCTGGTTTCGGAGCCGCACGACCACCGGTCGTGCGGCTTCGTTGCCGTTTGCTCAGGGCGAACGCGGGGCGGAAACAAACGCACACTCAAAGATGTTGAGTTGGGCAGACTCAACTTTGGGAGTGTGATCGGAAATGTCCGAGGCCCTGACGCTGCCGGTGCTGCCACTGGACGACACCGTCCTGCTGCCCGGCATGGTCGTCCCCATCCACCTCACCGGCTCAGACAACGCCGCTGAGGCGCGGGCCGCCATCGAGGCCGCGCAGGCGGGCACCGAGCCCGCGCGCGTTGTCCTCGTGCCCCGCCTCGACGGCAAGTATGCCGCCGTCGGCACCCTCGCCGTCGTGGAGCAGGTCGGCAGGCTGCCCGGCGGCGACCTCGCCGCGGTCGTGCGCGGCACTGGCCGTGTCCGCATCGGCGCTGGTACGACGGGCCCTGGCGCGGCGCTGTGGGTGCAGGTGGAGACCGCCGACGAGGCTGTCACCGACGAGGCCCGCGAACTCGCGCGGGAGTACAAGGGCCTGGTCACCACGATCCTGCAGCAGCGCGGCGCGTGGCAGGTCGTCGACACCGTCAACCAGATCGACGATCCCTCGACCCTCGCCGACATGGCCGGGTACGCGCCTTACCTGACCGACGAGCGCAAGGTGTGGCTGCTGGAGACGACCGACGTCGCCGCGCGGCTGCGCAAGCTGCTCGACTGGGGCAAGGAGCACCTGGCCGAGCTCGACGTCGCCGAGACGATCCGCAAGGACGTCAAGGAGGGCATGGAGAAGCAGCAGCGGGAGTTCCTGCTGCGCCAGCAGCTCTCGGCCATCCGCAAGGAGTTGGCCGAACTGGACGGCAAGCCCGCCTCCGAGGAGCAGGACTACCGCGCGCGCGTGGAGCAGGCCGAACTTCCTGAGAAAGTAAGGGAAGCCGCCCTGTCCGAAGTGGACAAGCTGGAGCGCACCTCCGAGCAGTCGCCGGAGGTCGGCTGGATCCGCACCTGGCTCGACACCGTCCTCGAACTGCCGTGGAACACCCGGACCGAGGACGCCTACGACATCCCGGGCGCGCGGGCGATCCTCGACGCCGACCACGCCGGCTTGGACGACGTGAAGGACCGCATCATCGAGTACTTGGCCGTGCGCAAGCGGCGGGACGAGCGCGGGCTCGGCATCGTCGGCGGGCGACGCAGCGGTGCCGTGCTGGCGCTCGCGGGCCCTCCCGGGGTGGGCAAGACCTCGCTGGGCGAGTCGGTCGCGCGGGCCATGGGACGCGAGTTCGTCCGGGTCGCGCTGGGCGGCGTCCGGGACGAGGCCGAGATCCGCGGCCACCGCCGGACCTACGTCGGCGCGCTGCCCGGCCGGATCGTGCGCGCGATCTCCGAGGCGGGGTCGATGAACCCGGTGGTGCTGCTCGACGAGATCGACAAGGTCGGCTCGGACTACCGGGGCGACCCGACGGCAGCGCTGCTCGAAGTCCTCGACCCGGCGCAGAACCACACCTTCCGCGACCACTACCTGGAGGTCGAGCTCGATCTGTCCGATGTGGTCTTCCTGGCCACGGCGAACGTCATCGACTCGATCCCGGCGCCGCTGCTCGACCGGATGGAGTTGGTCCAACTCGACGGGTACACCGAGGACGAGAAGGTCGTCATCGCCGCCGACCACCTGCTGCCCCGGCAGCTGGAGCGGGCGGGGCTGACGGCCGACGAGGTCGCGGTGGACGAGTCGGCGCTGCGGCTGCTGGCGGGGGAGTACACCCGCGAGGCGGGCGTGCGGCAGCTGGAGCGGGCGATCGCGCGCATCCTGCGCAAGGTCACCGCCCGGCTCGCGCTGGGCGAGTCCGTGCTGCCCCTCAAGGTCGCCGCGGCTGACCTGCGCGGCTACCTGGGCAGCCCGAAGCACACGCCCGAGTCGGCCGAGCGCACGGCGGTCCCGGGGGTGTCGACCGGGCTCGCGGTGACCGGCGCGGGCGGCGACGTGCTGTTCGTGGAGGCCTCGCTGGCCGACAAGGACACCGGGTCGGCCGGGGTCACGCTCACCGGACAACTGGGTGACGTGATGAAGGAGTCGGCGCAGATCGCTCTGTCCTACCTGCGGTCCAACGGCCCTGACCTGGGGCTTCCGGTCGCCGAACTGGCCGAACGCGGCGTGCACGTCCACGTTCCGGCGGGCGCGGTGCCCAAGGACGGGCCGAGCGCGGGCGTCACCATGACCACGGCGCTGGCGTCGCTGCTGTCGGGCAGGCCGGTGCGGTCGGACGTGGCGATGACCGGTGAGGTGTCGCTGACCGGGCGGGTGCTGCCGATCGGCGGGGTGAAGCAGAAACTGCTCGCCGCGCACCGGGCCGGAATCACCACGGTGCTGCTGCCCAAGCGCAATGAGCCGGATCTGGACGACGTGCCGGAATCGGTGCGCGACGCGCTGACCGTGCATTTGGTCGGCGACGTTCGGGAGGCATTGGAGCTGGCGTTGGAGCCCGCGGTCGCGCAAACGCTTGTCGCGTGACTTAGCTGGCACTATGGGTGGGAGCTATGATGGACAGGAAATATGGCAATGCCATCGTAAATGACCATTCTTCCTGGTTCTGTCGGTTCATAGAATCCCGCTGAATGGTCGTTCCTCGCGGGTAACTGCTAGCGGTGTTCAGTGATCGCGTGCTTATTCTTCGAATACGTTCGCGCGAACGTCGAATACCCCTGCTTCTCCGCCGGTCGCCCACCAGCGCGACCGGCGGAGACCCCTGCACCGAGGGAGACCTTCGATGGCACAGGTTCGCGCGAGCCGGGCACTGCTCGGCTTGATCGCAGCGACAGCGGTGGCGGTGGGCGTCTCGTCGCCTGCCGCGGCCGCGGAAGGAACCGTGCTCGGCGCCGATCGCGCCGACGCGGTGAAGGACAGCTACATCGTGGTGGTCAAGGACAGCGCGGCGCCGAGATCGGCGTCGGCCCGCACGGCCGCGACGCTCACCGCCAAGCACGGTGGCACGGTCACCGCCGCCTGGCAGTACGCGCTGAACGGGTTCGCCGCCAGGATGACCCCGGGCCAAGCGCGCAGGCTGGCGGCCGACCCGGCGGTCGCGTCCGTCGAACAGGACGCCGTGGTCAAGATCGCCGAGGACCAGGTCAACCCGCCGTCGTGGGGGCTCGACCGGATCGACCAGCGCTCGCTCCCGCTCGACAGCAAGTACAGCTTCGGCACCCGCGCCGCGACCGTGACGGCCTACGTCATCGACACCGGCGTCCGCACCACGCACGCCACCTTCGGCGGCCGGGCCACCTGGGGCACCAACACCGTCGACTCCAACAACACCGACTGCCACGGCCACGGCACGCACGTCGCGGGCACCGTGGGCGGCAACGAGTACGGCGTCGCCAAGGGCGCCAAGATCGTCGCGGTGAAGGTGCTCAACTGCGCGGGCTCGGGCTCCAACACCGGCGTGATCAGCGGTGTGGACTGGGTGACGCGCAACGCCGTCAAACCCGCCGTGGCCAACATGAGCCTCGGCGGCGGCGCGTCGAGCGCCGTCGACACGGCGGTGCGCAACTCGATCGCCGTGGGCATCACGTACGCGCTGGCCTCTGGCAACGACAACGCGAACGCCTGCAACTACTCGCCCGCCAGGGTCACCGAGGGCATCACCGTCAACGCGACCGACCGCAACGACGCCAGGGCGAGCTTCTCCAACATCGGCACCTGCACCGACATCTTCGCCCCCGGCGTCGGCATCACCTCGGCCTGGATGACCAACGACACCGCGACGAACTCGATCAGCGGCACGTCCATGGCCGCCCCGCACGTCGCGGGCGCCGCGGCGGTCTGGCTGGCCAACCGGCCGTCGGACACCCCGGCGCAGGTCCAGGCGGGCCTCATCGCGGCGGCGACGCCCAGCAAGGTCACCAACCCGGGCACGGGCTCGCCCAACCGGCTGCTCTACGTCGACCCGGGCACTCAGACCACCCCGGTCGGGCTGCCCAGCCCCGGTGACCAGACCGGCAAGGTCGGCGTCGCGACCAGCGTGAAGCTCAACGCGACCGGCGGCACCGGCCCGTACACGTGGACCGCGTCCGGCCTGCCCGCGGGCATCACGCTGGGGTCGAGCACCACCAACGCGGTCGTCGCCGAGGGCACCCCGACCGCGGCGGGCGCCGCGTCGGTCTCGGTGACGGTCAAGGACAGCGCGGGCACCAAGGCGACGGCCACCTTCAAGTGGACCATCGAGGGCGCGGGCCAGTTGACGCTGCCGAGCCCGGGTGACCAGACCGGCAGGGTCGGCGAGGAGACCGGCGTCAAGCTCGTGGTCTCCGGCGGCACCGGACCGTTCACGTGGTCGGCCACGGGTCTGCCCGCCGGGCTCACGCTGGAGCCGGGGACGACCGATGTCGCGATCATCGGCGGCACCCCGACCGCGGGCGGCACGTTCACGGTTTCGGTCAGTGTCAAGGACAGCGCGGGCGCGACCGGCTCGACGTCCTTCACCTGGACCATCCAAGGCGGCGGCGGTTTGACGCTGCCCAACCCCGGCGACCAGACCGGGGACGTCGGCATCGAGACGGGCGTGAAACTCGTGGTCTCCGGCGGCACCGCGCCCTACACGTGGTCCGCTTCCGGCCTGCCGCAAGGAATCGCGGTGCAGCCGAGCGACACCGAGGTCGCGGTGATCTCCGGCACCCCGACCGCAGCGGGCACGCACCAGGTCACGGTGACGGTCACGGACAGCGCCGGCGCGACCGGCTCGACGTCCTTCACCTGGACCATCCAGGGCGGCGGCGGTGACCCGACCATCACCAACCCGGGCGACCAGACCGGCAAGGTCGGCGTCGACGTCAGCCTCCAGCTCGCGGTCAGCGGCGGCACCGCGCCGTACACGTGGTCGGCGGGTGGGCTGCCGACTGGCCTGTCCATCAGCAACGACGGCCTGATCACGGGCAAGCCGACGACGGCGGGCACGTTCCAGTCCAGCGTCACGGTCACCGATTCCGCGGGCAAGGCGGCCAAGGTCAGCTTCACGTGGACCATCACCGGCGGCAGCTGCGGCGGCGGGCAGAAGGTGGTCAACCCGGGCTTCGAGTCCGGCGCCACCGGCTGGTCGGCCTCGGTGAACGTCATCGGGCAACACGCCAACCAGGGCAAACCCGCCCACTCCGGCACCTACAGCGCCTGGCTCGGCGGCTGGGGCTCGGTGAGCAACGAGCAGGTCAGCCAGAGCGTCACGGTGCCCGCGGGCTGCGCGAGCTACCGGCTGTCGTTCTGGCTGCACGTCGACACCGACGAGTGGGAGGACGTCGCCTACGACAAGCTGACCGTGACCGCGGGCGGCACGACGCTGGGCACGTTCTCCAACCTCGACGAGGGCGGCTACCGGCAGGTGACCTATGACCTGGCCCGGTTCGCCGGGCAGACGGTGCCGGTCCGGTTCGCCAGCGCCGAGGACAGCAACCTGCAGACCTCGTTCCTGGTGGACGACGTCACGCTTGACGTGAGCTGAAAGCGTTGTGGGGCGGCGGTTTCGCACCGCCGCCCCACCTCACGACCGTTCGAGGAAGGTCAGCACCGCGCGGACGCGGCGGTGTTCCTCGCTGCTGGGTTCCAGGCCCAGCTTGGAGAAGATGTTGCCCACGTGCTTCTCCACCGCGCCGTCGGACACCGTCAACGACTTCGCGATGGCCACATTGGACAGTCCCTGCGCCATCAAGCCGAGCACCTCGCGCTCGCGCGGCGTCAGCAGATCGATGGGGTTGCGTCGCCCTCGTGCCATGAGCTGAGCGATCACCTCCTGGTCGATGCACGTGCCGCCCCCGGCGACCCGGCGCACCGCGTCGACGAACTCCGCGACGTCGGCCACCCGCTCCTTGAGCAGATAGCCGACCCCGCCCGCGCCGCCGGCGAGCAGCTCCACCGCGTAGCGCTCCTCGACGTACTGCGAGAGCACCAGCACCGGCAGCCCCGGCAGCTCCGTCCGCGCGCGCAGCGCGGCGCGCAGGCCCTCGTCGGTGAAGCTCGGCGGCATCCGCACGTCGACGATCGCCAGGTCGGGGCGGTGTTCGGTGACGGCGGTCAACAAACTGTCGCCGTCCTCCACCGCCGCGACGGTCTCGATCCCTTCGTCCGCGAGCAGGCGCGTCACACCCACCCGCAGCAGCACCGAGTCCTCGGCGATCACCACACGCACGGCAGATCGGCCCTGATCACTGTCGGCCCGCCGAGCGGGCTCACCACGGTCATCACACCGTCAATCGTGGCAGCGCGGTCGGCGAGGCCCGCGAGCCCACCCCCGGGGCGCAGGTTGGCCCCGCCCGCGCCGTTGTCGGTGATCTCGACGACGACCTCGTCGCCCATCGCCCGCGTCTCCCGCCAGACCCGCACGGCGGCGTACTCGGCCTGCGCGTGCTTGGCGATGTTGGTCAGGCACTCGCCGACGATGAAGTAGGCCGTGCTCTCCACCGCGGCGGGCGGCCGCGGCTCGACGGTCACGGTCACCTCGACCGGCACCGGGCACTTCGCCGCGAGCGACGACAGGGCCGCGTCGAGCCCCCGGTCGCCCAGGACAGCCGGGTAGATGCCCCTGGCCAGGTCGCGCAGCTCGGCCACGGCCAGCTTCGCGTCGGCGTGCGCCTCGTTGATCAGCGCGCGGGCCAGCTCGGGGTCGGCGTCGAGCTTGCCCTTCGCCCGACCCAGCCCCATGGCCACCGCCACCAGCCGCTGCTGCGCGCCGTCGTGCAGGTCGCGCTCGATGCGCCGCCGCTCGGCCTCGGCCGCGTCGACCCCGCGGGCCCGCGACGCCTGTAGGCGCTCGGCCTTGGCCGTCAGGTCGGCGGTGCGGTCCGGCCCGAGCATGGCCACGGCGAGCTGCGAGTGCAGCCAGGCGTAGCGCGGGACGACCCAGAGGGCCAGCGGGACCAGCGGGACGCTGACCACGGCCAGCGCGAAGCCGATGATCGACAGCGGGAACTCGAGCATCAGGTACGCGAAGTCACGCCACGTCCGCCGGTCGGTCAGCATGGCGCGCCACTGCCGCAGCATCGGCGCGTCCGGGTTGTCGAGCACCTGCTCCTGCGGCAGGTCGGCCCCGGTCAGCGTGCGCACCCAGAAGCGGTGCATGTTGCCGAACATCCTGGTCAGCGCCGCCGCGGCGACCAGCAGCGGCACACCGACCCAGACCACCACGGTGCCGACGCCGACACACATGAACACGACGGTGGTGATGAAGGTGAACAGGCTCAGCGGGAACCCGCCCAGCAGGTAGGCGATGGCCGCCACCGGGTGCGGGTACTGCCGCTCGGTCACAGGACACCTCCGCCAACCGAAGCCTGGGACGGTCCCAGCAGCATCCTGGCGAACCGAGCGTGCGCCGCCCCCATGGCCTTGGTCAACACCAGCGTCCCGGCCAGCAGCACCATCCCGACCGCCGCGAACGGCAGCGCCTCGAACGTCGAGTCGACGACGAGCCACGGGTGGTTCCAGTCCCACAGCCGGTACTCGCCGTCCGGCAGCCACCGGAAGTACACCGGCAGCGCGAACAGACCCAGCGACGTCGCCCAGGCCGCGACCATGATCGAGAACTCGGCGATCCCGATGGGCAGCAGGAGCACGAAGTACGTCAGGGCCTTCCAGGTGGCCGGGTCCTTGATCCGCGCCTGCCACCGCTTGGTGTCCGGCAGCGGCTTGTGCGGCACCGCGATATAGGTGTCGAGCAGGGCGTAGACCCTGGCCCGCTCCACCTGCCCACCGACCCGGCAGAGAACGACCGCGAACGCCAGCAGCGGCAGCCCCACCCACACGACCGCCGTGCCCACCCCCACGCTGAAGAGGACGGCGAACGTCACGAACGCGGCGATCCCCACCAGCAGATTCATCACCAAATACACCAGCGAACCGACCACCGGCGGCCGCGGCCGCGTCCCATCGGCGTGGATCATCGTCGTCATGTACTCCCCCTCGCTCGTCATGTAACCAGCCTGGCCGTCGGGGGTGTCGCGGACCATGGGGGACACCACCGGCCCGGGGGTAGGGCTAGCCCCACCTAATCGAGTTGGCGGAGGGGTTAAGCTAGGTAGGTAACAACCCACAACCAGGGGGTGAACGGTTTCGACTCTGGACGTTGATTCAGGGGAAGCGTGCCGGTGCAGGCGAGATGGCCACCGTAAGCGTCGCTCGCAAACCAATAAGCGCCGAAACTAACGTTCGCGCTGACTACGAACTCGCTGCCTAAGTAGCGGTTCGGGTCTGTCGGTCCAGGGATGCCTCCGCCCTGGGTCCCGGCATCAGCTAGGAGGACTACCGCCGGTCTCGGTCACGGGGATCGGTTGGGAAGCAAACAGTGACTGGGCCCGTCACACCGGCTTGTTCGCGTGACCGGTGGGGCCAAGCAGAGACAAGGCGGACTGCGCACGGAGAAGCCCTGATGAGGCGACAGAGGACCCGGGTTCGATTCCCGGCACCTCCACTCACGTCTCTGACTTGCGGGTTCATGATCGGAATGTGAATCCGTTCGAACCACGACAAGCCCGACCGCACCCCAGCGGCCGGGCTTGTTGCTATAACACCCGCATGCGGTCCGATCAGTCGCGTGAGAGCGCGTCGCTAGTCAGGGACATCAGCGCCGGGCTTGAGAAGCACCTCGAAGTGGTCCAGCAAGCTGTCGGCGATTAGTGACGGCATCTCGTCCAGGGGTCGGCGCACCCCTGCCTGAAAGTGCATCTCCCACGCGATCACCGCGGCAAGTTGCTTGCCGACCGCGTCGTCGTCGCTGCTCATTGGGGCCCTCCTGGTGTCCGTTCTCGGCGAGAGTGCATCACCTCCCCACGTCGGCAGGCGGATGTTCACCTCAGGGTGACGGCATGGTTCGGATGAATTGATGTCAGGTCCACAGCCAGGCTGACCAGTGGATTCATTATCGCCGCGGTGTCGGTGTGCGAACCGCTCAAACGGCCCCGCCAAGGCCTTGAGTTCTAGGGGCGTTGTGTGACCGCCCGCTACGGCGGTAATCGGGCGTCCGGCGTCGCTTTCGCTTGATCGCCTGTTCCGACGGGGCCACGAGCGTGCCCGAAAATCACCGAGATGGATGCTTCGGCGCGCCTCTCGTCATCACCCTCACCGACGAAGAAGTCGACCAGGAGCGGGGCCAGAACACGATCGACGCCACGGTCTTGGGCGATATAGCCCGCGCCTTCGAGCATGACGTACCCGTGTATCAGCGTCCACCAGCGAAAGGAGAGCGCGGAGCCGGGAGTCGGGCGGATCCGCTTCGTCTCGACACAGCGCTGAAGAGCTGCGCCCGCCCGGTCGAGGGTGCCGCGACGTCCGGCCGCGAGTTCCTCGGACGACACCGATCGGTACTTGCCCATGGGCACCGTGCCGAACATGACCGCGAAGAGATCCGGGTTCTCGCGGGCGTGCTCCACATACCCATAGGTGAGTCCGGCGACGTGAGTCACCGGGTCCGGATGCGGACCCTCGGCCACGAACCGGCGCTCGAGGCGGTCGAAGCCCTCTTCGACGACCGAACGGACCAATGCCTCCATTGATCCGAAGTGCGTGTAGACCGCCATCGTCGACGTACCAGCCGCGGTCGCCACCCGCCGCGCGGTCAGCGCCTCCACCCCATGGCAGGCGACCAAACCGGCGGCGGCCGCGGTCAGGCGCCTACGCATCGGATCCTGTGTGAGATCACCCACGTGACTCGACAAAGCTCCCGCCTCCCCTCACACTGCTCATAACATACGTTATAGCGAGGAGGGCGCCATGCGCGACATGCGCTGGAGTTGGGTCGCGTGGGCCGCCGTCGCGGCGGTCTGCGTGATCTATGCGCCGATGGCGATCGAGTACACCTGGCGCATGTTCAACCCGAGCGCTCCCGGGTTGTGGGACCACGTGTTCGCCGGCGCGGTCGGTGACGATCAGGCGCTCGGTACGGGCTCGGTCCACCTCGAGCAAGCCGACGTATACGCCGAGAACCGGGTCTTGCTGCTGTTTCACACGACCGCGGGCGGCATCGCCATCCTCATCTTCGCGGCACAGTTCTCGGCCCGCTTTCGCCGCAACCTGCGCAGGCATCGCGTCCTGGGCCGGGTCGGCGTCACCCTCGCGCTCGTGGGGATGCTCGGAGCATTCGGCTACCTGCTGGCCGTGGGGCCAGAGCGCACCTTTGACGGGCCTGCGTTCTATCTCCAACTCTGGGCGCTCGCGCTCGGCACCGTCATCGGCGTGATCGGCGGCTTCGCGACCGCCCGGCGACGCCAGATCGCCATGCACCGGTCCCTGATGGCCTACGCGTTCGCACTTCTGCTCACCGCGCCCCTGTTGCGGATCGAGTACCTGCTGCTCGGCGTGCTCTGGTCCGGCACGACCCAGGTGGAGACCAACATGGCAGGCGCCGCGATCCTCGCCACGCTGGCGCCGCTGGGCGCGATCCTCGCCTCCCGTGCCATGGCCGGACACGATCGGCGCAGCCCGACGGTCCGCCCGCTGCCGGGCCGAAACCTCGACCGTGCGGTCGGCATCGCGGCGCTGGCCACCCTGCCGCTGCTTGTCCTGCGGCACACAGAGACCTTCGACGGCATTGACCGGATCACCATCGCGGGCCTGTGCGCGATGCTCGCCGGCCTGGCCACGGCAGCCACGAACGCCGCCGCCGCCCGCAAGGCCGGGAAAGACGTCGCCGCCGAGGAGTGGCGCGTACACACGCTCGCGTTCGTGGCAGGCGTTCCCGCGATGCTGCTGCTCTGGCTCGCCTACGACGCGCCGTTCACGACCGGCGAAGCATTCTTCGGCGCCCTGCTCACCGCTCCCGCGGTCACCCTGTCGATGGGCCTGCTGCTTGTCGTATGGCGGCGCCGAACAGTCGTCATTCCGCAATCGGATCGACCGAGGCTACTGCCGATCTGAGCACGCCCGTCACGCGACACCGCGCGTCCCACCAATGCTCCATCCTGGGAAAGCGACGCGAAACGCTGCTCCGCACATCGGCAGAAGGCGATGTTCACGTCGGGGAGCGGTGGCGGACAGGCCGGACCATGTTCTCAGCCCCGCGGACGAGAACCTCCTGGTTCGGAGGAATTGACATCAGGCCCACAAGCTCAGGCGACCTGGTCCACGGAAAGCGTGGACCAGGTCGCTTGCGTCCTCGCGGTCACGGCCTCGCCGACCAGGCGAAGCCTGCGGGACGACGCCATCACCGGAGGGAAGGGCGGTACACGGCCTCCTGAGTGTGACCGTCCAGCGTCCGGCTCTCGAGCAGTTCGAGGTCGAAGTCGGCCGCGCCCATGAGAATCGGGTTGGTCCCGGTCCGTCCGGAGATGACGGGGAAGATCGTCACCCGCAGGCGGTCGACAAGGCCCGCGGCCATCAATGCCCGGTTCAGCGACAGGCTGCCCTGCGAGCGCAGCGGCACGTCCGATTCCTCTTTGAGCCGGGCGACGATGTCCACGGCGTCACCGCTCACGATGGTCGCGTCCGGCCAGCCGAGGGTGTCCCGCAACGTGGAGGACACCACCGTCGTAGGCGTTCGCATCGTCTGGACGTTCCACTCATCGAGCGTGTTGGGATCGATGTCCGAGGACATGATTTGAGCGGTCTCCCGGAAAGTGGTGGCCCCGAAGACCATTCGCTGCTCAGTGGCGCACAGGGCGGCGCGGTGCGCGAGCAGCTCGGGACCTTGCTTGCCCCAATAGCCGCCCCAGTCGGCACCGTCGGCGTAGGAGCCGTAGCCGTCGAGGGTGGAGAAGACGTCCCAGGTGTAGACAGCGGTCATTTCACTTGCCCTTCTTCCTTGCCGTCGACGCTACGTCCTGGCTCAGTCTGCGACATCGCCGCTGAATGACTCCAATGCATTGTTGTCATGAGATCAATAGTGATACACGATTGCTGGGTGGACCTCCAGCAACTGAGATACGTGGTCGCCGTGGCCGAACTCGGCAACTTCACCCGTGCAGCCGAACGGTGCTTCGTCGTTCAGTCGGCGTTGAGTCACCAGGTCGCGAAGCTCGAACGGGAACTGGGTGCGCGCCTCTTCCACCGCACGAGCAGGTCGGTGGCGTTGACGCAGGCGGGCACAGCCCTGCTTCCGGCCGCACGCGAATGCCTCGCGGCTGCGGAGCGGGCGCGGGCAGAGGTGTACGCGGCGAGTGGAGAGGTCCGTGGTCGACTCGCCGTCGGGATGATTCCGACAGCAGCGGCCGCCGACGTGCCTGCGCTGTTGCGTGCTTTCCGTCAGGAACACCCGCGGGTTCGGATAAGTCTCCTGACGAGTGGCAGCGACGACCTCGCCGACCAGGTCCGCGCAGGCGCGCTCGATGTCGCCTTCCTCGGCCTTGCCGAGGACGTCGAGATCCCCGGCCTCAACAGCAGGCCGCTTGCTCGCGATCCGCTGGCCGCGTTGCTGCCGCCCGACCATCGGCTCTCCACTCGCAAGCGCATCCGGTTGGAGACGATCGTCGCCGAGGACTTCGTCGACTTCCCCGCCGGGACGACCGGGCGAGTTCAAGCCGACCGCGCGTTCCTCGCCGCTGGTCTGGAGCGAACGGTCGCCTTCGAGATCACAGACCCTCAAATCATGGCGAGGCTCGTGACGGAAGGACTCGGTGTCGCCCTCCTCGCCTCCTCCTATGCCGTGCGGCTCCCAGGAGTGGTCGTCATACCCGTGGTGAACACTTCGTACCGCGTCGAGCATCTGATCTGGAGTCGACTGGGGCCGACACCAGCGGCGGAGGCATTCATCGCTCGTGTGTCAACGGGCTTCGAGTCCACACCCGCGTCCTGACGCGGCACCGCGTTTCGGATCGGGTCGATCGACCCTACGATCGGGTCGTTCCGGCGTTGTTCTGGGGGCGACCCCCAGACCCCACGGTGCGGACGTTCGCGACCCAGCCGTGCCCCGGATCCCTAACCGGTGGGGCTGTTAACTCGCGAATAGTGGAGTGGTGGGATGGCGGGGCTTCATGTCGGGTGTGCGATGTGGACGCACAAGGCGTGGGTGGGGCGGTTTGTAGCGCGGTCGTTGGGGGCGGGGGAGCGGCTGCGGGGGTATGCCGGATGGTGCAACGCGGTTGAGGGGAACACCACGTTCTACGCGACGCCTGCGCGGGAGACCGTTACGACGTGGGCGGGGCAGACTGGGGCCGATTTTCGGTTTCTGGTGAAGGTGCCCAAGGTCGTTTCGCACGAGCGTCGGTTGGCCGGGGTCGAGGTCGAGATGCGGGCGTTTCTGGACGCTGTTGAGCCGCTCGGTGATCGTGCGGTGCTGTGGACTCAGTTGCCTGGCTCGTTTGGGCCTTCGGACGTTGATGCGCTCGGGCGATTTCTGCGTCGGCTGCCTGCCGACCGCAAGCGCGCCGTCGAGGTGCGTCACCCGGGATTCTTCACCGACCGCGGCTCGACGTCGCTGCTGGAGCGGGTGCTTGCCGCGGTGGATGCTGAGTGGGTGCCGTTTGATACGACGGTGTTCTTTCAGGCGCCGCCGGCCAGTGAGGCCGCTCGGGAAGCGTGGGCTCGGAAACCGCGGTTGCCGCGGCGGATGCGGGCGTTGACTGACCGGCCGGTCGTTCGCTATCTGGGGCGGGACTCGTTCGAGGAGACGGTCGAGGGGTGGGGGCCGTGGACCGAGGTGGTCGCCGAGTGGGTGCGCGAGGGGCGGTCGCCGACGGTGTTCCTGCACACCCCCGACAATCACGACGCTCCCGCCCTCGCCCGCCGGTTCCACGACGACGTGCGAGCACTCGTGCCAGACCTCGACGTGCTGCCCGAACCTGAGCCCGTCGAGCCCGCGACCCTGTTCTGAGCGATACCGGCGATATCGGGGTCTGGTTAGCATGGGTCGGGTGGACGCCGGCTTGGTGCGGGAGTGGCTTGATCGGCGGGCGGCGGACTTTCTGTTCAGCGGTGCGGTGCTCGTCTGGCGGGAAGGTCGGCCGGTGTTCGAGCACGCCGCGGGGTTGGCGCATCGGGGGCATCGAGTGCCGACGACCATGCGGACGCGGTTCGGTGTCGCCTCGGTGACGAAGCTGGTGACGGCGGTGACCGCGCTGCGCCTGGTCGACCGGGGAGTGCTCAGGCTCGATCAGCCGCTGACCGAGGTGCTCGCGCCCGAGCATCGGCCGCGCGCGCTCACCGCGGAGCACACGCTGCACCATCTGCTCTCGCACACCTCTGGCCTGCCCAACTACCACGATGACGACGATCCGACGTGGGCGTCGTACACCTCGTGCTGGGACCGCGTCCCGACCTATCACGTTCGCGGGCCGGGTGACCTGCTTCCCCTGTTCGCCGACCTGCCCGCGGTGTCGCCACCGGGTGCGGTGTACCAGTACGCCGACGCCAACTTCATCCTCGTGGGGCTGGCCATCGAGGCCGTGACCGGCAGACCGTTCGCCGACGTGGCGACCGCGGAGGTGCTGGTCACCGCGGGCATGGCCGACTCCGGTTTCGAGGACCGCGACCGCGACCCCGAGCGCCTGGCCACCGGCTACCTCGTCACCGACGAGCCCGCGCCGATGTGGCGGAACAACGACTACAGCGTCCCGGCGGGCGCGCTGCCCGACGGCGGGTTGATCACCACGCCGCACGATCTCGCCCGGCTCCTTGACGCGCTGGTCGGCGGTGGCCTGCTCGGGCCCCGGACCACCGCGGCGATGACGACACCACAAGGACCGCCGTCGGGTGATCTGGAGCGGTACGGGTACGGCTGCCAACTCGTCGTCGAGGACGGTGAGGTGACGATCATCGGCCACAGTGGAGCGGACCCCGGTGTGTCGGCCCTCGTGTCCCGCTACCAGGCGGCGGCGACCACGATCGTGGTGCTCTGCAACTACGACCGCGGCGCGTTCCCCACCACGAAGTACCTCGCGGGCGCGCTCGGATTGCCTGACCCTCGAGCCTGAGCCGCCTTCACCGCTGTCGGACGCGGAGGACGCCGGTCAGCATCGGGAGGGTGAACTCGCCCGTGACGGCTGTTGTCAGGTACGCGCGGATTCGGGGCGGGTGGCTTCTCGTTTGGATTCCGGCATGACCAGCATTCCGGCGCGGGTCGCGAGGGTTGCGGTGAGGGAGTCGGCGGTGCGGCGTTGGCCGTGGGGGATCTCGGACTGCCCACCGGTAACGAATCCGGGGAGAACACAGGTCGACCGAGTGGCCCCGGTACTTGGGCGGATCGGGTGAAATCGCCGCGGGAGTGCAACGCTTCCCCGGGGTGCGACGTGAGTAGTGATGTGGGGGTTGAGGGATGAGCGGGTGGCGGCGGGTCGATGTGGGCGCGTGGGACCGGGTGGGCTCGGGTTTCATCGTCGGGTTCGGGGTCGCGTTGCTCGCGGTCGCGGTCATGGGGGCCGTGCGGATGCGGGCCGGAAGCAACTGGGTGGGCGTGCTGGCGGTGGGAGCCGTGGCCGCGGTGCTGATCGGGCTGGGGTGGCGGTGGAATCGGGTCGGGGTGTTCGTCGGGGACAGCGGGGTGCGGGTCCGCAGAGTGCTGGCGACTCGCACAGTGGCATGGGCATCGGTGAAGAAGTTCGTGGATCGGCCCGCCGGGATCGACCCCGCGCGGGCGATCTGGGTGGTGACCGTCGACGGGCGGGAGATTCGGACGCCCCTCAGGTACGTGAGTCACCAGGTACAGGGGCTGGTCGACCGCCGCAAAAACACCGACAGCGAGCCCGAGGCGATGTGGTTGCCAGGAGCGGAGTGGCGGTGCAAGCGGGCGCTGGCCGAGCTGCGGACCGCGCTGCGGGAGGCCACAGCCAGGTAACCTCGTCGCCGCCGAAGGAGAGAGGGGGTTCCCCAAGATCAATTGGGTGAACCGAATCCCGGCCGCACCGTGAGCAACTCTGCCGTTGGTTACCCAAAGCCGACCGGAAAGCCGCGGCCGAAGGCGCGTCGTGGCGGACTTTCCTGACACTGTTGGGGACTTCCGCCCGCACGGCTTCCAGGCGTGCACCGGCTGATGCCCACGTCCGAATCCGTGTCGTGCTCACCGGGCCCGGCCACGCCAGCGCGGTGGAGGCACCGTTTCGCGCCCGGACAGGCTCTCCGTCCACGAGTGCTGTTTTGGAGTGCCGTGGCGGCGGGCATGGTGACCGACCAGCGGGCTGTCTCGCGATGAGGGCGCAGATCAGGCACCCCTCAGCCGTGCATTCATGCGCCACGGCGTTCACGGCCCGACGCGGTGTCCGACAGTTGTCGGACGCGGAGGACGCCGGTCAGCATCGGGAGGGTGAACTCGCCCGTGACGGCTGTTGTCAGGTACGCGCGGATTCGGGTGAGGGTGGCTTCTCGTTCCTGTTCCGGCATGACCAGCATTCCGGCGCGGGTCGCGAGGGTTGCGGTGAGGGAGTCGGCGGTGCGGCGTTGGCCGTGGGGGAACTCGGACTGCTCCGACGCGCCGAAGTCGATCAGGTGGGCTGTGGCGGTGCGCCAGTTGGTGAGGGTGTCGCGGGGCCCGATGGCGGCGGGTCCGCTGACGCGTTCGAGACCGGCGATCCAGGCGACGCGGTCGTCCAGGACGTTCCACAGGCCCGCCAGGACGCCGCCGGGTCGCAGGACCCTGGTGATCTCGGGGCCCGCGACGGCCATGTCGAACCAGTGCAGGGCGTTCCCAGCAAGCACGGCGTCGACCGACGCGTCCGGCAGGGGGATCGCCTCGGCGTTGCCCGGCAGGGCGTGGACGGTGGGCAGCGCGCGGCGCAGTTCGGTCAGCATCGCGGGGTCGGGTTCGACCGCGGTGACGTCGGCGCCGAGCGCGAGCAGCGTGCCGGTGAGTTTGCCGGTTCCGGCGCCGAGGTCCAGGACCCGCGTGCCGGGCGCGGGTTCCAATGCCCAGCGCACGGCGGCAGGCGCGTAGTCCGGCCGGTGCTCGGCGTAGGCGACCGCCGCCGCGCCGAATGAGCCCTTGAGTGTGTTGTGTTCCATCGGTCGACCCCCATTTGTTTCTTCCGAGGAAACCACAATCAGAGGAAGCCGTCGGCCGCCGTCAGGGCCTCGTCGAGGATGGACAGGCCGGTCGTGGCGTCGGTGTCGGTGATGTTGAGGGGCGGGGCGACGTGGACGCGGTTGCCCAGGACCAACGGGAGCAGGGCGCGGTCGAGGCAGGCCTTGGTGAAGGCGGCCATGGGGGCGTTCGCAATGCCGGTGGCGCCTGGGGGCACGAGGGGTTCCTTGGTTTGGCGGTCGCGGACCAGTTCGATGGTCCACAGCGCGCCGATGCCCCGGACGTCGCCGACGGCGGGGTGGGCGTCGGCGAGTTTGGCGAGTTCGGGGCCGAGGATGTCCGCGCCGAGGCGGGCGGCCGCGGGAATGGTGCCCTCGTCGTGCATCGCGCCGATTGCGGCGACCGCGGCGGCGCAGGCGAGCGGGTGGCCGCTGTAGGTCAGGCCCGCGGGGTACGGGCGTTCGGTGAACGTCGCGTGGATCGGGTCGCCGACGAGGACGCCGCCGAGGGGCACGTAGCCGGAGTTGACGCCTTTCGCGAAGACCAGCAGGTCCGGGGCGACGCCGTCGTGGTCGGCGGCGAACCATGTGCCGGTGCGGCCGAAACCGGTCAGGATCTCGTCGGCGATGTGGACGATCCCGTGGCGGGTGCAGAGTTCGCGGACGCCGCGCAGGTAGCCCGGGGGCGGGACGATGACCCCCGAGCTGCCGGTCACCGACTCCAGGACCAGCGCGGAGATCGTCGACGGGCCCTCCTGCAGGATCACCTGCTCGAGATGCGCGAGCGCCCGCTCACCCTCCTCCTCCGGCGTGGCCGCGCCGAACACGGAGCGGTAGAGGAAGGGCCCGAAGAAGTGGACGACCCCGGCCGCCCCGGTGTCCGACGCCCAGCGGCGAGGGTCGCCGGTGAGGTGGATGGAGGTGGTGGTCGAGCCGTGGTACGAGCGGTAGGCGGAGAGGACCTTCGGCCTGCCGTTGTAGAGGCGGGCCATGCGCACCGCGTGCTCGATGGCCTCGGTGCCGCCCGTCGTGAACAGCACGTGCCCCAGCCCGTCCGGCGCCACCTCCACGATCCGCCGCGCCGCCTCACCCCGAACATCGGACGCGTGTGCGGGCGCCAGCGTGCACAACCGATCCGCCTGCGCCTTGATGGCCGCGACGACGCGGGGATGCTGGTGGCCGAGGTTGGTGAACACCAACTGCGAACTGAAGTCCAGGTAGCGACGGCCATCGATGTCGATGATGTGGCTGCCTTCGCCGCCGACGAAGGTCGGTACGGTCCGCGGCCCTTGCACAGTCCAGGGATGGAAGACCAGTTCGTCGAGGTCCATGTCGCCCTCCGCCGCCGCTCGGACCTCAAGTCTCGGCCCGCCACGAAGACGGCGCCAGTTCGGCGCTACCCATCGAAATCAACAGTCGCGGCCCGCTCTGGCGTGTTCCAGCCAGTCGAGGAACGCGGGGAGGTTGCGGTCCAGTGAGAACGGGTCGCAGTCTGGTGGCAGGTCGGCGAGGAGACCCGGCCACAACGTGTGGGCGGCGTTGTAGAACGCCTGTCCCTCCCGTTGCGCCGGGTCCTTCCGCTGGATCTCGGCCACGAGGTCCAGGTACTCGTCCACCCTCAGCCCGCCACGTACGCGGCCAGGTGTTTACCGGTCAACGTGGACTGGGCGGCGACCAGGTCGGACGGGGTGCCCTCGAAGACGACCTTGCCGCCGTCGTGGCCAGCGCCCGGGCCGAGGTCGATGATCCAGTCCGCGTGAGCCATCACCGCTTGGTGGTGTTCGATGACGATGACCGACTTGCCCGAGTCCACGAGCCGGTCCAGCAGGCCGAGCAGCTGCTCGACGTCGGCGAGGTGCAGGCCCGTGGTCGGCTCATCGAGCACGTAGACGCCGCCCTTGTCGCCCATGTGGGTGGCGAGTTTGAGGCGCTGGCGTTCGCCGCCGGACAGGGTGGTGAGGGGCTGGCCGAGGCTCAGGTAGCCGAGGCCGACATCCGCCAACCGGTCGAGGATGGCGTGGGCGGCGGGGATGCGGGCCTCGCCTTCGCTGAAGAACTTCTCGGCCTCGGCGACCGACATGGCCAGGACCTGGCTGATGTCGCGGCCGCCCAGGTGGTAGTCGAGCACCGATGCCTGGTAGCGCTTGCCCTCGCACTCCTCGCAGGTGGTGGCGACGCCCGCCATCATGCCCAGGTCGGTGTAGATGACGCCCGCGCCGTTGCACGTGGGGCACGCGCCCTCGGAGTTGGCGCTGAACAGGGCGGGCTTCACGCCGTTGGCCTTGGCGAAGGTCTTGCGGATCGGTTCGAGCAGGCCGGTGTAGGTGGCCGGGTTGCTGCGCCGCGAGCCGCGGATCGGGGCCTGGTCGACCGACACCACGCCCGCCGAGGCGGGGATCGAGCCGTGGATGAGCGAGCTCTTGCCGGACCCCGCCACCCCGGTGACCACGCACAGCACGCCGAGCGGCACGTCGACGTCGACGTTCTGCAGGTTGTTGGCGGTGGCGCCGCGGATCTCCAGGTGCTCGGACGCCGTCCGCACGGTCTCCTTGAGGGAGGCGCGGTCGTCGAGGTGGCGGCCGGTGATGGTGCCGCTGGCGCGCAGGCCCTTGATGGTGCCCTCGTAGCAGATGGTGCCGCCCGCACTGCCCGCGCCGGGGCCGAGGTCGACGACGTGGTCGGCGATCGCGATGGCCTCCGGCTTGTGCTCGACGACGAGCACCGTGTTGCCCTTGTCGCGCAGGCGCAGCAGCAGGTCGTTCATCCGCTGGATGTCGTGCGGGTGCAGGCCGATCGTGGGCTCGTCGAACACATACGTGACGTCGGTGAGCGACGAGCCGAGGTGCCGGATCATCTTGGTGCGCTGTGCCTCGCCGCCCGAGAGTGTCCCAGATGGACGGTTGAGCGACAGGTAGCCGAGGCCGATCTCGACGAACGAGTCGAGGGTGCGCAGCAGGTTGGCGAGCAGCGGCGCGACCGACGGCTCGTCGAGCCCCCGGACCCAGTCGGCGAGGTCGCTGATCTGCATCGTGCACGCGTCGGCGATGCTGATGCCGCGGATCTTCGACGACCGCGCGCCCGCGCTGAGCCGGGTGCCGTCGCACTCCGGGCAGGTGGCGAAGGTGACCGCGCGCTCGACGAAGGCCCGGATGTGCGGCTGCAGCGAGTCGGGGTCCTTGGACAGGAACGACTTCTGCACCTTCGGGATCAGGCCCTCGTAGGTGAGGTTGACGCCGTCGACCTTGACCTTCGTCGGTTCCTTGTAGAGGAACGCGTCGAGTTCCTTCTTGGTGTACTTGCGGATCGGCTTGTCCGGGTCGACGAAGCCCGACTCGGCGTAGACCCGCACGGTCCAGAAGTTGTCTGACTTCCAGCCGGGGATGGTGAACGCGCCCTCGGAAAGCGACTTGGAGTCGTCGTAGAGCTGGGTGAGGTCGATGTCGGACACCGAGCCGCGGCCCTCGCAGCGCGGGCACATGCCGCCGGTGATGCTGAAGCTGCGCCGCTCCTTGGTGGTGTGCCCGCTCTTCTCGATCGTCACCGCCCCCGCGCCGCTGATCGAGGCCACGTTGAACGAGAACGCCTGGGGCGAGCCGATGTGCGGCTTGCCGAGCCTGCTGAACAGGATGCGCAGCATGGCGTTGGCGTCGGTGGCGGTGCCGACGGTGGACCGGACGTCGCCGCCCATGCGCTGCTGGTCGACGATGATCGCCGTGGTCAGTCCGTCGAGGACGTCGACCTCCGGCCGCGCCAGCGACGGCATGAACCCCTGCACGAAGGTGCTGTAGGTCTCGTTGATCAGCCGCTGCGACTCCGCGGCGATGGTGGCGAACACCAGCGAGCTCTTGCCGGACCCGGATACCCCGGTGAACACCGTCAGCCTGCGCTTCGGGAGTTCGATGCTGACGTCCTTGAGGTTGTTCACGCGCGCGCCGTGCACGCGGATCAGGTCGTGGCTGTCAGCGGCATGCACTTGCCTGGCCTTGCTCATCGGTGTCCCCATCTGTCCGGTCCCCATCGCCTCCTCGATCTAACCAGCTTGTCAGCTGTCCTGAAGCAGTCCGAGGACGTTGCCGTCCGGGTCGGTGAACGTGGCCACCACGCGGCCGCCGCCGACCGGGTGCGCGGGCTCCTTGACGGTGCCGCCCGCGGCGGTCACCTCGGCCAGCTTCGCCTCGATGTCGTCGACCTCCCAGTAGGCCACCGGCGCGGTCATGCCCTGGGGGCCGCCGCCCGGGACCAGTCCGGTGTGCTGGGTCCCGGTCTCGTAGCCCACGTAGTACGTGTCGTCGGCGACCGGCGCCATGCCGAGCAGTGCGGTGTAGACCTCCTTGGCCTTCGCCAGGTCGGTGACGGGGTGCAGCACGGTCTTGATGCCCATTGTTTCGCTCCTGCGGTGGAGAAATCCTGACGCCGGTGACGCTACGTGCGGCTCGGCGGGCGCGCTTCTCGATTCGTGACCGGTTCGTCGTCCCACGCCATCGAGCTGATCCGCCAGCCCGCGGGGGTCCGGACGAACTGGATCGTCTTGTGGCCCGCGCCCTCGAACCACGCGCCGTCACGGCGGCCGGACTTGCGGTAGCGGCTGAACCGGTGCGCGACCGAGCCGACGACCTCCGTGCGCTCGGCGGTCTCCCATTCGGAGAACTCGGTGAGGGTCCCGTCGGTGAGGATCTTCTGGCGGGGCGCGATGAACGCGTCGAGATCCTGGACGACCGGCTCGTCGCCGACGTTGTTGATGATCGTTCCTTGTGGAATGAACAGGCCGCGGATGACGTCGAGGTCCGGCTCGCCCTCGGTGTTGGCGAACGCGCCGAAGAAGGCGTGCGTCAGCTGGTCGAGTTCGGTCTTGCGCCGGTCGATGGCCCAGACCTCCGCGCTCTCCTGCGTCATGCCCAGCCGCTCGGCGACGTTGACGCTGCGGGTGTTGCCGGGTTTGGTGCGCCACTCGACGCGGGTCAAACCGCGGACCTGGCAGGCCCAGTCGATCATCATGCGGACTACCTGGGTGATCAGCCCGCGGCCTTCGGCGGACTGCTCCAGCCAGCAGCCGATCTCGCACACGCCTGCGCCGGTGTCGAAGCTGACGAACATGGTGCCGCCGACGAGCGTGCCGTCGACCCGGATCCCGTAGAGGCGCCGCTGGTCGGCGGCCTGGCCGTCGGCGTAGCGCTGGAGCAGGGCGCGGGCGCCGTCGAGGTCGGACACGACGAACCCGGCCCCGACCCACGGCGCGATGTGTTCGCGGGCGCGGTCGATGTGGGCGAGGAACTCCGCGGCGTGGTGGGGCTCGAGCGCGCGCAACTCGGTGTCGCCGCGCAGCGTGATGGCCAGCATGGGTCTCCGTTCACATAACAGCTGTTGTGTGAAAGTATCCTGGCCCAGTGCCACGCCACAAGGGAGACCACGACGCCCGCCGCCGCGACGTTTCCGCCGCGGTGTGGCGGGTGCTGGCCGAACACGGCTTCCGCGGCCTGACCATGCGCGCGGTCGCCACCGAGATGGGCGCCACGACCGGCCTGCTCACGCACTACTTCCCGAACAAGAAGGACCTGGTCGCCCACGCGCTGACCCTGCTGGACGAACACCGCGCGGCCCGCCCGCGGCCTGTCGCCCCGGAGGGCCTCCCCGCCCTGCGCGCCGCGTTGATCGACATCCTCCCGCTGACACCGGAGGCCGCGGCGAACAACCGGGTCTGGGTGGGCTCGTGGGACGCGGCCCTGGCCGACCCGGACTTCGCCGCCGGGCACGCGGGTCGGTACGGGCGCTCGCGGGAGCGGATCCGTGCGCACGTGGTGGCGGCGCAACGACTCGGTGAGCTGCCGGCGTCCGATGCGGACGATGTGGCGGCGGCGGTCCAGTCGTTCACGCTGGGACTGACGGTGCAGGCGCTGTTCAGCCCGGACGAGTTCCCGGCCGAACGGCAGGTCCGGTTGGTCGATGAGTATCTGGCTTCGCTCGGGGCTCAGGTGCGGTAGAGCGCTTGGTGGCCCCAATAGCGGCGTGTGGTGGTCACGCTACATTCCGTTCCATGGATGCGGTGAAGATCGGCTCTGCGGCCTCTGCCCTGTTCGCGGCCCTTGTGCTTTCGGCCTGCGGCAACGACAAAGGCATCCCGGAAGGACCCGCTGTCGGTAACGAGGTCAAGGTCTACGACAAGGCAGTCCTGGAGAGCGGCGTTCGGTCGATCTTGGTGGACAAGTACAACATCGAGAACGTCGACAACGTGGAATGTCCCCCACGGCAGGAGGTCCGTTCAGGGCAGGGTTTCAAGTGCGTCGTGGATATCGACGGCAGCACGAAGCAGGTAGCGGTCACCATCCGGACGGATGACGGTGAGTACGAGGTCGCGCCGCCCGCGTAGGAGCGCGACCCCCCTCATGACGGCTCCGCCTTCGGTCCGCGGGTCACTCGCAGCCGATGCCGTCGTTGTCGGCGTCGAGACGGTAGGGGTCGGCGCCCAGGATGCGGATGGGGCCGGTGACGTAGGCCGGGCCGTTGCCGCTGCCGCCCGCGCAGTCGACGTCGGAGGCGATGGGGACGCACGGGGTGTAGTTGGGGTGGCACGCGGGTGCGGGCTTGGCCGTCGTGGGCTTCGGTGCAGGCGGTGGCGGGGGAGTGGTGGTGCGCTTCGTCGTTGTCGTCGGGCGGGGCTTGGTGGTGGGAGCCGGGGCGGGCGCGGGTGCGGGGACCGCGGCGGGCTCGGTTGTCGGGGCGGGCGGAACCGTTGTCGTCGTGGTGGTTGTCGTTGTCGTGGTGCGGGTGGTGGTCGTCGTCGAGGAGGCGGCGAGGGAGTCGGATGGGGTGTCGTCTCCGCCGGAGATGGCGGCGGCGAAGATCACCACGCCGACGACGCCCGTGGCGATCCAGGCCGGGAGCTTGTTCGACGGCTTGCGGGGGCTCGGGACCGGCGGGCTGGGCGGTCGGGGCGGCGGGGCCGACGTCGGCCACGACGGGGCCACGCGGGTGGCGGCCATGTCGGACTGGCGGGGCAGGCGCAGGGTCAGTTCGATCCCGCGCTTGCCGAGGAACAGGTCCGCCTGGCAGCCGGGGCGGCCGCCGCGCGCGGTGACGGCGTTGACGGCCGGGGCGTAGCGCTGGGACATCGCGTAGGTGAGTTCGCCGACGCGGTGGCCGTCGAGGTGGACCTCGATCGCGCGGTGGCCCTGGTGTTTGCCTGCCTGGATGGTGCACCAGCGCAGCTCCACCGCGACCCGGCGCGGGACGTCGGAGGTGATCGGGTAGCGGGAGAGGGCGCGCTGGTGGTGTTCCTCGCGGGTGACGGTGACGGCGACGCCTGGGTCGAGCATGACCAGACCGGCCGATGAGTTCTCGAGCACGGGTTGTTCATCGCTCAACTTAACCGTGTGTATCCCAGGTCACAGCCGAGTGTCGCGAAACCGCTAGCGCGGGTGCCAGGGCAGCCAGACCGTCCAGTCGTAGTAACCCGTGCCGGGGTATGGATTCGGGGCAGGCGCCGGACTTGGCGACGGCGACGGCGCGGGCGACGGCGAAGGTGACGGCGCGGGTGCGGGCGCAGGTGCTGGGGCGGGTGCCGGGGCAGGCGCGGGAGCCGGAGCGGGAGCGGGCGCGGGAGCCGGTGCCGGAGCGGGGACTCCGGGCAGCGGCGCGGGCTGAGGGGGCGGCGCCGGGAGGCCGGTGTCGGGCAGCATGACGTCCGGCAGGGACGGTGCACCCGGCAGGGACGGAGTGCCCGGCAGCGGCGCGGTCGGCGTCCCGGCCACCGGCACGATCAGGTTCGGGTCCACCGCGGCGGGGAGCGCGCGGACGTCGGTGTCGGACTCCTTGGCCTTCGCCGGGTCGACCGGGATCGCGGTGACGCCGGTCGCGTAGGTGGCCGACCAGCGCAGCACGTCGGCCACGTACTTGTCCGAGTGGTTGTAGCGGAACACCGCGCGGGCGGCGTGTTTCGGGTCGCGCAGGTCGCCGCCGCCCGCGCAGAGGTAGCGCGCGGCGGACGCGGCGGCGTCGTAGATGTTGTGCGGGTCGGCGGTGCCGTCGCCGGTGGCGTCGGCGCCGTAGCGGACCCAGGTGGACGGGATGAACTGCATGGGGCCGACCGCGCGGTCCCACACGGTGTCCCCGTCGTACACGCCGTCGTCGGTGTCCTTTATGGACGCGAAGCCGTTGCCGTCGAGCGCGGGGCCGAGGATGCGCGACACGGTCACGCCGTCCTCGCGCAGCGCGCCGTCGCGGGCGTGGCCTGACTCGATGCGGCCGATCCCGGCCAGCAGCGACCACGTCACGTGGCAGTCCGGCTGGGTGCCCGCGAGCAGCGTCTCGGCGCGGATGTAGGCGCGCAGCACCATTTCCGGGATGCCCGCGCCGCCCGCGGGCAGCGCCGCGATCGGGTCGGCGGGCTTGACCGGCTCGGTCAGCGGCGGCCCGGGGAGCGCGCCGTTGACGGCGATCTCGTCGTCGGCGGGGAACGGGCCGGTCGGGGTGAGCGCGCCGGACGGGCCGAAGCCGGGCGTGCCGGTGCCGTCGCTGGTGACCATGGCGAGCAGGACGGCCAGCGGGGTGGCGGCCGTCATGATCCCGGCGACTCGGTGGGGACGCCGCCGTTTGGGCGGCACGGGCTTGCGGTGCCTGGCCATGATCACCTCGCTGTGCGTGCTGGCAGCACGACAGTGCCCGATCGTGGAAAGAAAATCATCAGCCTCTTGTGCGGGCGGCCAAAAGTCCGCTGATCCAGAGCCGAACCGCCGTGGTTTCTGTTGCGGCGTGACAACTCCAGCCTTTCTCAACCAGATGGTTGACAACGCGGACGGTCGGGCGTAACTTCGTTCTCAACCAAGTGGTTGAAGAAGGAGCGAGTGGTGGAAGACGACCGGTTGTCCCGAGTGTTCGCGGCCCTCGCGGACCCGACGCGCCGGGACATCGTGGCCCGGCTCTCGCTCGGCGACGCGACCGTCGGCCAGCTCGCCGCGCCGTACGCGGTGTCGGTGCAGGCGGTGTCCAAGCATCTGAAGGTGCTGGAGGACGCCGGGCTGGTCAGCCGCAGCCGCGACGCGCAGCGCAGGCCGTGTCACCTCGAAGCCGAGGTGTTCGACCTGATGACCTCTTGGGTCGACCGCTACCGCCGCCAGGCACAGGAGCGGTACGCCCGCCTCGACGACGTCCTGGCGAACCTCGAACACGAAGAAGGAGAAGCATCATGAGCGCGAAGACCAAGAACGAGACCCGCATCGAAGCCGACCCGGCCCTGCCGACCATCACCATCACCCGGGAGTTCGACGCCCCGCGCGACCGCGTCTACCGTGCGTGGGTCGACCCGAACCTGGTCAAGCAGTGGCTCGGCCCGCGCGACATCGAGATGCGGATCGAGGAGTGGGACGCCCGCACCGGCGGCTGCTACCGCTACACCGCGTGGCGCGACGGCGAGGAGGTCGCCGCCTTCTACGGCTCGTTCCACGAGGCCCGCGAGAACGAGCGGCTTGTGCAGACCTTCACCTACCGCGGCATGCCCGATGGCGTCAGCCTGGAGACCATGACCTTCACCGACCTCGGCGACGGCCGCACCCGCGTGACGTCGCTGGCGGTCGTGGACACCATGGAGGCGCGGGAGGCCATGCTGGCCAGCGGCATGGACGCGGGCGTCATCCAGGGCTACGAGCAGCTCGACGAACTCCTGGCCAAGGGCTGAGTCAGGGCCGGATCTTCTCCGTCCGGACCAGCTTGCCGGACTTGAAGCCGCCCGCGCAGTCGACGACCGACAGCGTCGAGGTCTTGAGGACCGGCTGCTCGCCGGTCAGCGCGGCGACGAGCAGTTCGAGGTCGGGGTTGTGGCCGACCACCAGCACCGTCTTGGCCGCGTCCAGCGAGCGCAGCAGCGCCAGGATCGCGTCGGCGCCCTCGCCGTAGAGCTGCTCCTCGAACCGGGCCTCCGGCGCCTCGCCGAGTTCGGCGGACACCAGCTCCCACGTCTGCCGCGTCCGGGTGGCGGGGGAGACGAGGACGGTGTCGATGTCGGGCACGTGCTTGGCCAGCCACTTGCCCACCGCGGGAGCCTCGACGCGGCCGCGGTCGGCCAGGGGCCGCCGGTAGTCGGGCACCCCCTCCGGCCAGGCGGACTTCGCGTGTCGCAGGATCACCAGGCGCGGCATTCGGGTGGCCTCCTCGTCGTGTCCCCCTATCGAACCAGGTTCCACAAGAAACCACGCTAAGCGCGACGGGCGCCCGCCACCCGGCGGACGCCCGTCGGCGTCAACTAGACCTGGCAGGGATTCCCGTTCGGGGTGCCAGGCTTGCCCTCGAAGTTGGCCTTCGCCTCGGCGATGACCACGTCGGTCAGGAGCGTGTCCAGCACGACGGCCTGCTGGGTCACCGTGTTGCCGCTGACCACGGTGCTGTTCAGCTTCAGTGACCCGATCACCAGCGGGATCGTCAGCGGCGCGCTGCCCACCGTGACGGACACGCCGTTGATCTTCAGGCTGGCGATGTGGGACGAGCCGCTGAGCTGCGGTTGCAGCCCGTTGGGTCCGTTCACACAGGTCACCGACGCGTCAGCGGTGATGACGCCGAGCTCGATGGAGACCAGCAGGCTGCCGATCCTCGTCGAGTCGACCTGGGCGTGTGCCGTGGCGTTGTCGTTCACCATCGGCGGCTGTTGCTGGTTGTCCGGGGTCAGGTTGGTGCTGCCGTGCACCGCGTTGGCCCGGACGTTGAGGATGCCCGCGTTCAGGTTGACGTTGGCGACGGTCTCGCTGTCGTCCACGCACGGCACGTCCGGCGGGTTGGCCTCGCCGAGGATGATCCCGGCGACGTTGAGCGCGCGCGCCCGGCAGGAGAACACGCCGGTCCGCTGCGAGGTCTGGATCCGCAGGTCCGACAGCACCGGGCTGTCGCCCGCGCCATTGGCCCGCAGTGTCGCGCGCACCTCGATGTAGCGGCCGGTCAGCGCGAACGTCGTGGCGTTGCTGACCGGCACGAACGTCTCACCCGCCAGTCCGGCCTCGGTGTCGGACGTCCTGGCCTCGACGGTGATCGACGTGCCCGGGGGCACCGACCCCTGCGGCTCGGTGTTCCAGGTGACCTTGCCCCAGGTCTGGCCCGCGACGCCGCCGTCCTGCACGACCGACCACGTGCCGACCGGCGCGGTGATCTCGCCGAGCACCGACCCGGTCATGTCGCTGTAGTTGTACGGGCCGGAGCCCGCGCCGAGGTCGACGGTCATGTCGACCGCGCCGACCGGGAACCCGCCGCCGCCGATCGGACCGGCGTTCGGATCGATGCGCTGGGTGTTGTTGCTGTTGATGTTGGTGACCCACACCTTGCCGTTGGTGTCGATGGCGACACCGGTGGGTCCGTTGCCGCCGGGCAGCGTCACGTTGCCGACGTAGGTGCCGTCGGTGCGCAGGTGGCCGATGGTGGTGGCGCCGAACAAGGCGTGCGCCACCCACACGTTGCCGTCCCGGTCGACCGCGATGCCCTGGGCGTTCTCGCTGCCGTGCGGGAACGCGCCGAGGATCGTGCCGTCGGCGGCGAGCTTGACCACGCGGTTGCCCGCGACGTTGGTGTGCCAGATCTCGCCGGTGATCGGGTCCATGCCGAGGCCGTAGTCGCCGTGGCTGGCGTTGAGGCACGTGCCGGTGTTCGTCGAGGGCACGTAGCGCAGCAGGTTGTTGCCGTAGCGCGCGGACCAGAGTGTGCCCGCCTTGTCGATCAGGCCGCCGTAGCCGCCGCAGCCGTAGTTGATCTGCGTGCCCGCGACGGGCTGTCCGGTGGCTCCGTCGACCTTCTCGTGGTCGGTGTCGGCGCCGCCGGTCCACAGGTCGTTGTTGGCGTCGACGGCGACGGTGCGCGTGTTCGTGCCGGTGACCCGGGTGTAGTTGATCAAGCACTCGTCGGTGGCGGTGGTGACGCCGCCGTTGTTGTCCGCGCCGCCCGCGTTGGTCCACGGCCGGATGTCGCCGAGGCCGCGCGTGGTGGCGTACTTGCCGTCGTTGTCGCGGTCCTCGCAGGTGTTGTAGGCGAACGGACCCACCAGGTAGTCGCCGTTCGCGTCCGGGTTGCCGCCCGCGTCGACCCGGGAGCCGCCGACGATGACCCCGACCCGGGTGACCGATCCCTTGCCGCCCTCATTCTCGTTGCGGTTGGAGAACCACGTGTTGCCGAGTTTGTCCACAGTGGTCCGCGACGGGTTGCGGCCGCGGCCGTCGGGCGCGGACAACCACTCGCCGACGATCTCGCCGGTGTTGACGTCGATGCGGATCATGGTGCCGCGCGCTGACGCGGCGACGTTGACGTACGGGAAGAACGTGCTCGTGCGGTTGAGTTGGAGCTGGTTGTTGTTCGGGGCGTCGTGGTTGACGTCCTGCAGCGCGCCTTGGTCGAAGTCCGCGTCCGTCGTGTAGAGGACGTTCAGCCCCGGGACCGGGGCGGCGACAGCCGGGACCGTGGCCAAAGAACTTGCCACGGCGGCTGTCGTCAGAACGGCTAGCACTCGTTGGGGTCTTCGATAACGCATCGCGACCGAATCCCTTCCTTTTGCGCCGATGGTTGGGTGGGCCGGCCCACCTAAAGGGTCGCTTTGGGTAATGGATCCATTACCGTCCGATTGGTGGGTCTTTGTCACGGACGAAACACCGGAGAGTCACCGCCCTTTCGGGAAGCCGTCGGTGCGGACGACAATCGCGGGCATGTCCGAAGTGATCGGCCGCGACAGCGAGCTGACCAGGCTCGACGCCGCGGTCGACGCCGTGGGCTCCGGCCGCGGCGCGGTGCTGCTCGTCGTCGGCCGGGCCGGGATCGGGAAGACCCGATTGGTCGAGCACGTCGTCGCCCGATCGGTCGAACACGGTCTGCCGGTGGCCCGCGGCACCTGCGTGCCGGACGAGGGCGCGCCCGCGCTGTGGCCGTGGTGGCAGGCGCTGGGCGACCGGCCCGCGCTGGCCGCGCGGCTCGATCTCGACGGCGGCGCTGAGGTGAGTCCGCAGTTGTCGGCGGCCCGCAGGCTGCGTGAATACGACCTGCTGCTGCGCGAGGTGACCGGCACGGTCGTGCTGGAGGACCTGCACTGGGCAGACGAGTCGACGCTGACGCTGCTGCGGCTCGCGGTCAGCAGGCCAGGGCTGCTTGTCGTGGCCACCTACCGCGACGACGAGCAGCGGCCCGCCTTGCGCGCCGCGGTCGCGCACCTGCGCCGCGACTCGGCCACCGAGGTGCTCGCCCCGCGGCCGTGGACGGTGGACGAGGTCGCCGCGTTCGTCGGCGGGCGGGTCGACCCGTCGTGGGTGCCGGTGCTGCACCGCGTGTCCGGCGGGATTCCGCTGTTCGTCGGGGAACTGCTGGCCGCGCTGCTCGCCGCGGACGGCACCGGTCCGGCGCCCAAGTCCGGCGCGTGGCCGCTCGGCGTGCCCGAGCACCTGCGCGGCATCGTCGCCGCCCAGCTCGACGGGCTGCCCGACGAGGTGCGCGAACTCGTCACCGCGTGCTCGGTGGTCGGCGCGGACAGCGCGCCGGACGAGGTCTCGGTGCTGGTCGACGCGCCGGTCGACACGGTGCTGCGGCGCGCTGAGGCCGCGGGCGGGCTGCTGCGCTGCGGCGATCGGATCGCGTTCACCCACGCGCTGGTCCGCGACGCGGTCTACGACGGGGTGCCCGCCGTCGATCGCGTGCGCCTGCACCGAGACCTGGCCGAGGCGATCGAGTCCGGCGTGCTCGTCGGCGAGTCGGTGACCCACCGGCTCAGGTCGGTCACCGATGGCGCGAGCCGGGCCGCCGCGGTGCGCGCCTGCCGTGCCGCGGCGGCGAAAGCGGCTTCGCGTCTGGCCTACGACCGCGCCGCCGACCTGCTCGACGCCGCGCTCGGGGTGCTGCGCGAGCCGTGTGTCGACCTGCTGCTGGAGGCCGCCGACATGCACTACCGGGCGGGCCGGTCGGAGGAGGCGCTGCGGCGCTGTGAGACGGCCGTCGCGCTGGAGGCGTCACCGGACCAGCTCGTGCGCGCCGCGCTGACCGTGCGGGGCATCGACGACGCCAGCCCCCGGCTGATCCCGTTGTGCGACAAGGCATTGGACGTCGTGGCCGACGACGCGGGCCGGGCGCGGGTGCTGGCGCAGCGCGCGTTGGCCATGACCCAGGTCGTGCACGCCGACCAGGCCGAGGAACCCAGCCGCGTCGCGCTCGCGCTGGCCGAGCGGACCGGCGACCCGCTCGCGATCGCCGACGCGCTGCGCGCCCGCCAACAGGTACTGGCGGGACCGTGGTGGGTCACCGAGCGGCTGGAACTGGCCCGGCGCATGCTCGCGCTGGGCGCCGACGGCCCGCCGGACGGCGAGCTGTGGGCGCGGGTCTGGCGGATCGACGCCGCGCTGCAACTGGGCACGATCGCCGTGCTCGACGACGAACTCGCCCACCTCCGGCTCTACGCCGACCGGATCGGCTGGCTCAACGCGCACTGGCACTACCACCGCTCGGCGGGCGTGCGCGCGGTGCTCGTCGGCGCGTTCGACCGCGCCGAGGAGGAGGCCGACCAGGCACTGGCGGTGGCCGAACAACTCGGCGACTTCAGCGCGATCATGCTGGACGTCGCGTTCCGGATGGAGCTGCGCAGGCTCCAGGGCCGCGGCGGCGAACTGGCGGCCAAGGTGGCCCGGCTGACCACGATCGGCCGATCCCTGCCGGTCGTGGACGCCAGCGTCGGCCGCTTCCTGGCCGATGTGGGTGACCTCGACACCGCCCGCGAACTCTACGAACGACTCCGCCCGGTGCTGCCGACTCTGGCCCGCGACGGCCGCTGGCTGCCGACTGTCGCCGCGGCGGCGGTCCTCGCCCGCGCGCTGGACGACCGCGAGACCGCCGAGGCCCTCTACGTCGAACTGCTGCCGATGGAGGGCTACTACCTGGCCTCGGGCGCCGGGACCGTGGTGTGCATCGGGTCGGTGTCCCGCCAACTCGGCCGCGTCGCACTGTTCCTCGGCAACCGGGACGCAGCGATCCGGCACTTCGAGGACGCCATCACCATGGACAGCCGCATCGGCGCGCTGCCGTTCCGTGCCAAGGCCGAGGTCGCACTCGCGGAGGTGCTCGTCGAGGGCCGCGGCACCGAGATCACCCGCGCGGCCCGACTCGCGGGCCAGGCGGCGGTGACCGCGCGCAGGCTGGGGATGGCCCCGACCGTGGCCGCGGCCGACGAGGTCCTCCGCCGCGCCCGGCAGGCCCAGCACGAGGCGGCACCGCTGACCGCCCGCGAACGCGAGGTGCTGCGGATGCTCGCCGTGGGCGCACCGAACCGGGCGATCGCGGAGAAGCTGGTGCTGTCGGAGCGGACCGTCGAGACCCACGTGAGCAACGTGCTGGGCAAACTCGGCGTCGCCAACCGCGCCCAGGCCGCGGCGTGGGTGGCCGAGAACGGGTTCACGTAGTCCACCTCAGTACTTCCCCGGATCCCCCCGGCGTCCTCAGCGACGACCGTCGGAGGGGACACGGAGGAGGTGAGCGCGATGTACGCGCGAATCCACAAATCAACCGAAACGGCCCCCGACGCCGTCGAGACCCACACCTACCGCAGACTCGCGGGCGACGACGAGGTGGCGGTCTCCCTGTTCGACACCCAGGCCGCGGCCGCCGCCGACCCCACCGCCGAGTGGTACGAGGTCGAATCCGACGAGTCCGGCCCGGCCCCCACCAGCGTCGCGGCCTTCCTGCACTTCGACGGCCCCCTGAGCGCCGAGGTCAAGGCGGCGGCGGACCGCGCCAACCGCGACCGAATCGCCCCCGCGATGCGCGACCACCCGGGTTTCTCGAGGGTCCTCGTGCTGTGGCAGCCCCAGCGCCGCAGCGCGGTGATCGTGAGCCAGGCCGAGTCGGTGGAGTCCCTGGAGAACGGCCAGGAACGGATCAACCGCATGGAACTCTTGCCGGGCGAGGACCCCGCACTGCTTCCGGGTCCCGACCGCATCGAACTCTTCCGGGCGGTGGCGTCGTGATGATCTTCTGGCTGTGGGCGGAGTTCGCACGGCGCTGGTGCCGCTAGCCCGAGTCTCTTGGCGTGCCTGTTTGGGCGGTTCGCCTTGATTCGGGGACCCCTCCAAAATGGGCCTGTGTGGGTGAAAGGTGGGGCGAAGGAACCCCACCCACACAGCGAGTTCAGGCCCGTTCAAGGCGAACCGCCCAAACAGGCATGTGGCACCGGGGGCGTCGCGATGCGTTGGTTGGGGCTTCCCAAGGTGGGCTGGGTCACGTATCTTCCAGAAAAGTGAATCCAGTTCACGTACCTGGGAGTAACCGATGCGCCGACCGATCGTCGCCACCGCCGTAGCCGGACTGGCAGCGGCGTTCGTCGTCACCATCCCCACAGCCCAAGCCGCCCCTCAGACCTACCTGATCGGCCGAGGCATCTCCGACGTCACCGGCCCGGCGGCCGAGAACGGCATGATGGGCTACTCGGCCTTCGACCAGAAGACCTCCGGCATCCACCAACGCCAACGGTCAAGGGCCTTCATCGCCGTAGACCAGTCCACGGGCAAGCGAGTCGCCTACGTCAACGCTGACCTCGCCATGATCTTCCGCGCGGTCCAGGAAGGCGTCCTGGCCAAGCTCAAGCCCCGCTACGGCGACCTCTACACTAAAGAAAACCTGCTGCTCTCAGCCACGCACACGCACTCGGGCCCAGGCGGCTACTCCCACAACCTCGCCTACAACCTCTCCATCCTCGGCTTCCAAGAGCAGACCTTCAACGCCATCGTCGACGGCATAGTCGAGTCCGTGGTGGAAGCCCACAACGACCTGAAACCCGGCACGATCTCCCTCGGTCGCGGCGAACTCACCAACGCCAGCGTCAACCGGTCGAGAGTCGCCTACGAGGCGAACCCCGCCGAGGACAAGGCGAACTTCCCCAACGCGATCGACCCCGCGATGACCGTCCTGCGCTTCAAGCAGGGCGCGACCGACGTCGGCTCCATCGCCTGGTTCGCCACCCACAACACCTCGGTCACCAACGAGAACACCCTGATCACCCCGGACAACAAGGGTTACGCCGCCTATCAGTGGGAACACGACCACAAGGGCGTCCGCTACCTCGACAACGACCCGAACGCCTTCGTCGCGGCCTTCCCGAACACCAACGCGGGCGACATGTCGCCCAACCTCAACCTCCGCCCCGGATCCGGCCCGACCGAGGACGAGTTCGAGAACACCCGCGTCATCGGCGAACGCCAGAACGCCAAGGCGCAAGAGGTCTACAACGGTCCGCAGACCCCGCTGTCCGGCAGTGTCGACTACCGGATGCGTTTCGTCGACATGTCCACTGTGGACGTCGAGGGCCGCTACACCACCGATGGCACACCGAAGCGCACGTGCCCGGGTGTCGTCGGCGCGTCCACGCTCGCGGGCAGTGTCGAGGACGGCCCGGCCATTCCCGGCTTCACCGAGGGAATGACCTCCCCGATCGCCGCGCTGCTGGAGCCGCTGAACGTCGCCGTGCCCGAGTGGGTCAAGGGCTGCCAGTACCCGAAGGCGACGCTGGTGCCGACCGGCCTCATCCAGGCCACGCCGAACATCCTGCCGCTGCAGATCGTCAAACTCGGTCAGCTGCACCTGGTCGCGATGCCCGCCGAGGTGACCATCGTGTCCGGCCTCCGCATCCGCCGGACCGTCGCCGCCGAACTGGGCGTGCCGATCGAGAACGTGCTGATCCAGGCCTACGCAAACGACTACAGCCAGTACGTCACCACGCCCGAGGAGTACGACAAGCAGCAGTACGAGGGCGGCTCGACGCTGTTCGGCCGCAACACCCTGCCCGCCTACCAGCAGGAACTCGCCAAGTTGGCTCAGTCGCTCAAAGCGGGCACCGCGCTCGCGGCGGGTCCCACGCCGGGCAAGCCGCCGTTCACCGACCTGAACCTGCAAACCGGGGTCGTGTTCGACGACAAGGACCTGTTCCAACGGTTCGGCCAGGTCCTGACGCAGCCCGCCGCGGGCTACCAGCGCGGCCAGACGGTCACGGCCAAGTTCGTCACCGGGCACCCCAAGAACAACCTGCACCGCAACGGCACCTTCATGGAGGTCCAGCGCGAGATCGCGGGCCAGTGGGTGCGCGTGGCCGACGACGGGGACTGGTCGACCCGGTACCGGTGGGCGCGGGTCGGCATCGCCAACTCGGAGGCGACGATCACCTGGGACATCCCCGCGAACACCCCGCCCGGCCGCTACCGGGTCGTGCACCACGGCGACTGGAAGAGTGGTTGGACCGGCGCCATCACCCCGTTCACCGGAACCACCGATCCGTTCACCGTGAGCTGATGGGATGCCGAACGTGAAACGAATTCTGCTCGCCGCGGCGGCCCTGCTCGCCGTCGCCACGCCCGCGCACGCCGCCCCGGCCTCGACGGTGTCGGTGCTGGCGTTCAACATCTATCAGCTTCCCCGCGTCGCCGACGGCGACGTCGCGGCCAAGGAGAGGCGCGCGAAGGACGCCGAGGCGGCCATCCGCGCCGCCGACGCCGACGTGGTCATCCTGTCCGAGGCGTTCAGCGCCGAGGCGGAGTCCCTGCGCGGCAGGCTGGCCGATCGGTGGCCGCAGCAGACGCCGCTCGTCGGCCAGTACTGCTCGACGTCGCCGGGCTGGACCACGGTCAACGGCAACTGCTCGAACAGTCTGGTCGTCGTCAACGGCGGCGTGACCGTGCTGAGCAAGTATCCGATCACCGCCAAGCACCAGCTGGTCTATCGCAATTCGTTCTGGCCGACCGCCGACTACTACTCGAACAAGGGCGCCGCCCTGGTCCGTGTGGTCAAGGACGGCCGCGCGGTGTGGGTCGCCGGGACGCACCTGCAGGCCGACCAATCGCCGTTCTCCATCGCGAAGTCGCACGAGGTGCGGATGGGCCAGCTCGGCGAACTCCGTGCGCTCGTGGACAAGTACGCCCCATCGGGTGAACCGGTGATCGTCGGCGGCGACCTCAACGTCGAGTACTGGGCGGGCAAGTCGCGGCTGGACAGCGCGGGCCGCACCCAGGTCGAGCAGGCGTCGGCCGCTCTGGGTGGCCCGATCGTCGGCGCCACCGTGCAGGGCCACACCTACGACGGTGTCACCAACTCGATCGCCCGCGCCAACGGCGGCGCCACCTACCGCGACGTCCTCGACTACATCGGCGCCACGGCGTCGGCGGGCAGGCCGCTCGCGTCGGTCGGGACCGTGCGGACGCTGGGATTCGGCCAGGGTGAACCGTCCGACCACTACCCGGTGTTCGCCTCGGTCTCGTACTGAACCCGGTCAGCGCTCCAGTTCCACCGGGCCCAGACCGAGTCTGCCGTCGATGACGACGACGGCCGCGACCCCGAGCAGCGCCAGTACCGCGATGAAGAGCAGCGCCTTGACCAGTGGCCGCCATGTCCCCTGCAGGACGCGGTAGGCCAGTCCCGGCCAGCTCTCCGGATCGGCTGTCTTGGCGTCGGCCCGGTGGTCCGCACCGCCCGCTGAGTCTTCTATCGTCATGGTGCGGACGACCTCACTTTCTTGGCACACGCGAGTTCGTGCGGCTCCGCACCCGAGGCGGCCCTCTGTTCCAGCAGGGGGCCGCCTTTTGCGTTCAAGGCCGGTCGACCGCAGATGCACGTGCATTTGCACGTGCAGCAGATAGTACCGGGACGGTCACCGACCGACAACGAAGCCGCGCCTACGGCACCTGGACGGGTTGCCGTTCCCGCAGGTACGCGCGGGCGATCACCGCGATCACCAGGGTGTCGAGCAGGGCGAACGCGAACAGCCCCACCGACCCGGTGCGGATGCCGCGCACCACCTCGTAGCCCACGAACAGGGAGAGCGCGGCGCACACCGCCGGATACACCGCGACCATCCGCCGGTGCAGCGCCCACGCGATGCCGAGTTTCACCAGGCCGTGCGCCAAGAGGAACACGACGGCGAACGTGCGGCCCTCGGCGAGGCTGTAGGCCGCGCGGGACAGGTGGTGGGCGAGCGTGCCGTTGTGGTCGCCGACCAAGTCGCGACTGATGACGGCGTTGGCCGCGCCGGTGATGACCGCGGGTGGGACCGCCGCCAGCAGCAGAGCGGCGAGCACCTGCAGACCGCCGTCGAGCGCCTTGGCGAGCACCGCGAGGCGAAGCAGGATTCGGTTCACCCGGTCAGGATGCCCCGAACCTCAGTCCAGGCGCTGCGCGAGAACCTGCCCGTGCCAGTTCTCCTTGACCGTGAAGGTCTCGGTCGGGGTGAAGCCGTTGCGCACGTAGTAGGCGACGAGTTCGCCGTCCGCGCCCGCCCAGCAGTCCACGCGCAGCAGGCCGATGCCCGCGGCCCTGGTCTGCTCGCGGGCGAAGTCCAGCAGCTCGGAGCCGACGCCGCGGCCGGTGAACTTCCGGGCGGTGATCAGCAGGCGGACGTAGACCTCCGGCTCGTCCACCGCCGGAATCCACTCGGGCGGCGCGTCGAGCAGCAGCGCGCCCGCGGGCTCGCCGTCGACCTCCGAGATCCACAGCCCCGGGTTCTCCGACATCCCGCGCACCCGCTCGACCTGCGCGGGCTGCGTCGAGAACGGCTCGGTTCCCCACTGGCCGGGCTGCCCTCTGGCGACCATCCACTCGACGGCGCCGTCGAAGAAGCCGAGGAGGGTGTCGAAGTCGGACGGGCGGCCTGGGCGGATCATCGGGGTTCCTTCCGTTGGATGGTGTGCCTCGTGGGCGGTGCGGTCGTGGGGTCCTCGGGCCAGCGGTGCCGCGGGTAGCGGCCCCGGAGCTCGGCGCGTACCTGGGGATATCCGGTGGTCCAGAAGCTCTTGAGATCACCGGTGACGGCGGTCGGGCGGCCTGCGGGGGAGAGCAGGTGCAGGACGACCGGCACTCTGCCGTCGACCACGGTCGGGCTGTCCGTCCAGCCGAACACCTCTTGGACCTTCACCGGCAGCGCGGGCTTGTCACCGCTGTAATCCACCCGAACGCGTGAACCGGACGGCACCTCCAGCCGCTCGGGGACCAACTCGTCCAACCGCGAGGCGGCAGGCCACGGCAGAAGCGCGCGCAAGGCGTCCGTCATGTTGAGCCTGCCGAGATCGGCGCGGGAGCGGGCGGAGCCCAGCCAACTGTCGGCGGCGGCCAAGAGGGAGTCGTCGTCGACGGCGGGCCAGGGGTCGCCGAGGACGCGGTGCAGGAGCCCGAGCCTGGCGCGGAGGGAGCGGGCGCCGTCGCTGAAGTTCACGAGGGTGAGGCCGTGTTTGCGGAGACCCTCTTTGAGGGCTTGGCGGACGGCTTCGGCTGGAGGGTTTTGGAGGGGACGTTCGTGGAGGGTGATCGCGCCGAGCCTGCGGACCCGACGGGCGCGCACGTCATCGACCCAGACGACCTCGTCGACCGTGCTGACCAGGGCGGGAGCAGCGGTCACGGCAAGCTCTTCATCCGCCCGCGCGGCGAGGCGGACCCGGCCGTGGGCGGCGCCGGGCGTCCGATCGGCGACGGCGACGGCGAGCCATTCGGGATCGCCCAGGCCGCTGCCGGGCGGCAACTCGACGGCGGTGCCACCCGCCATCAGGTAGACCTGCGATCCCTTGCCACGCCGACGGGCGAGCCGCTCGGGATGCGCGAGGGCGATGAGCAGGGCGGGATCGACCTTGCCGACACCGCTCGCCGCTGTGTGCGGCCTGCCGTCTCCCGATTGGGTGAGGCTGCCCGCCTCCAAGTTCGTGCCGTCTCCCCGTCTTCGCGAGTCGGCCGGATCGGCGCCCGCCAGCCGGGCCAGCCTGCTCACTTCCTTCCGCCACCGCGCCGACTTCGGCGTGCCCGACCGCAGCGCGCGCAACCCGCTGTCCAAGTCCGTCGAGTCGACCAACGTGTCGTCGTCCAGTACCGCGACCACCTCCGCGGCCGCCCGCGGCCCGAGTTCGGCGGCGCCGTCGAGCAGGGCGCGGGCGATGCGCGGGTGCAGGCCGAGCCGCGCGATCGCGGTTCCGCGCGCGGTGACCGTGTCCCCATCCAGGGCGCCGAGCGCGCGCAGGGTCTCCTGGCCTGCGGTCAGCGGACCGGCCGGCGGTGCGTCCCACCAGCGCAGGGCGCTGCCGTCGGGGGTGCCCCAGCAGGCCAGTTCCAGGGCGAGCCGCGTCAGGTCGGCGGTGCGGATCTCCGGCTCCGGGTAGCGGGGGAGCGTCGCGTGCTCGTGCTCCGGCCAGCAGCGATACACCCGCCCCGGCGCCTCGCGGCCCGCTCGGCCCGCGCGCTGGTCGGCCACCGCCGCCGAGACGCGGACGGTCACGAGCCCGGACAGTCCGCGCCGATGATCGACCCGCGACACCCGCGACTGCCCGGCGTCCACCACGGCCCGCACCCCGGGCACGGTCAGGCTGGACTCGGCGACGGCGGTGGCGAGCACGACGCGCCTGCGTGGGCCGGGGGTCAGGGCGGTGTCCTGGTCGGCGGTGGGCAGGCGGCCGTGTAGCGGCAGCACGTCGGCGTCGAGTCCGGCGAGCGCGGTGGCCACCCGGCGGATCTCGGCGGCGCCGGGTAGGAACACCAGCACGTCACCGTCCCCTTCGGACAGTGCGGCCCTGGTCGCCCGCGCCGCGCACGCCTCGATGCGCTCGCCTCGCAACGGTGGCAGGTAACGCGTCTCGACGGGGAACGTGCGCGCGTCGACCCGGATGATCGGCGCATCGCCGAGCAGCGCGGCCAGCCGGTCCTCGGCGACGGTGGCCGAGGTCGCCAGCAGCCGCAGGTCCGGCCGCAGCCCGTCGCGCGCGTCGAGGAGCAGGGCCAGCAGCAGGTCGGCGTCGAGGTGGCGTTCGTGGCACTCGTCGAGCAGCACGGTGTCCACACCGGACAGCTCAGGGTCGGATTGCAGGCGCCGCACCAGGAGCCCGGAGGTGACCACCTCGATCCGGGTGTCCTTCGACACCTTCCGGTCGCCGCGCACCGCGTACCCGACGGTCTTGCCGACCGGCTCGCCCAGCAGCGACGCCATCCGCGCGGCGGCGGCCCGGGCGGCCAGCCTGCGCGGCTCGGCGACCACGACCTTGCCGGACTCGGCCAGGGCGATCGGCACGAGCGTCGTCTTGCCGGTGCCCGGGGGCGCCACGAGCACCGCCGTGCCGTGCCCGAGCACCGTGCGGGTGATCTCGGGCAGCGCCGCGCGCACCGGGAGGTCCATGCCCCCAGCTTCTCAGGCTGCACTCAGCGTGAGCCGGTAGCGTCCGCCCCGTGACCAAGGCGTCCGTGCTGGACGGCATCGGCACCCTGCTCCGACTCGGGCTCGCGGCCGTGTGGCTGGTCTCGGGGTGGATCAAGGTGAGTGATCCCAACCAGACCTTCATCGCGGTGCAGGCCTATGACGTGTTGCCGGGACCGCTGGTCAGCGTGGTGGCCGCGGGCCTGCCGTTCCTCGAGCTCGCGCTCGGGGCGCTGCTGCTGCTCGGGTTGGGCACCCGCCTGGTCGCGGTGGCCTCGGCCCTCCTGCTGCTGGCGTTCATCGCGGGCGTCGCGCAGTCGTGGGCCCGCGGCCTGAGTATCGACTGCGGCTGCTTCGGCGGCGGCGGCCCGGTCGCCGAGGGACAGACGAAGTACCCGCTGGAATTGGCCCGCGACATCGGCTTCCTGGCGATGGCGGTGTGGTTGACGGTTCGACCCCGAACCTGGCTGTCGGTCGACGGCCGGTTCATGAACGCGAGTTAGGAAGGTTCAGGCAGGTGGGTGGAGCGGAGCGCAGCGCTCGCAAGCGGAAGCAGACGGCCCCTTCGACGGTGGCGGCGGCCCGTGCGGTCGGGCCGGACCGGAGCAAGATCATCCTCGGGGTGGTGGCCGTGGTCCTCATCGCGGGCGCGGTCATCGGTGGGGTGATCTATACGAACAACCAGAAGAACGCCACCCAGGACAAGTCCATCAAGGTCGCCACGGTGTCCATCGACGCCCCGGTTAAGCGCGACGGCGGCGTGATCGAGGTCGGCAAGGACATAGCCAAGGCGACCCTGGACGTGTACGAGGACTTCCTCTGCCCCATCTGCGCCCAATTCGAGCACCAGTTCGCCCCGGCGATCGAGGGCAAGATCGCGGACGGGACGCTGAAGGTGCGGTATCACGTGGTCAACCTGCTGAACAACCGATCGGACCCCGAGGGCTACTCGACAGACTCGGCGAACGCCGCGCTGCTGGCCGCGGACGAGGGCAAGTTCCTGTCGTTCCACAAGAGCTTGTTTGAGGACCAGCCCGCGGAAGGCGCGCGCGGGTGGACGAAGGACCAACTGATCGAGTTGGGCAAGGCCGTGGGCTTGACGTCGCCTGCGTTCGCGGACGGGGTGCGGTCGGGCAAGTACGACTCGCTGGTCAGCTCGGAGTACCAGAAGGCCCGGACCGACCCGGCGCTGCAGCAGGACTTCGGCAATGGTCAGAAGGGCTTCGGCACCCCCACCCTGGCGACAGGTGGCAAGCCCATCGACACTTCCGACCCGAACTGGCTGGACAAGCTGACCGGCTGACCTGTTGACGCGGCAATCCGGTCGACGCGACTCGGGGGGCTCGCCGGACAGGCCGGGGTCGGATTCGCCGATCAGACCCCGGCCCGGCTGGCCGCCTGGTTCGGCAACCGTCCCGACCAAGCCCGGCCTGGCCGAGCGATCGCCCGTCGCGGCCCCAACTCGGCCTTCCCCGGCTGACCCAGCGCGATCGAGCGCCACCAGGGCACGGACCTCCCGGCCCTCCCGGCCCGGCGATAGTCCGGCGCCTCGGACTGGGTCGGCTCGGCGTCCCCTAATCGGCCCCACCCGGCAAGCCGGCGCGACCCGGTACGGCACGGCCCATTTCGGCCCTGTTTGCCTCAGCCTGGCTCGGCGTCGCCCGGGCCGGTACCGCCCGGAGTGGCCGAACCTAGGATCGCCAGTTCAGGCCGTCAGTCCAAGCCGGGCAGCGGCGCCTCACCTCCGGTCCACCGCGCCACTCGTCGAGCCTTCCCCACCTCAACGCGCGGCACGGTGCCCGCCGGAACAACCCGCACGTCACAACCGATGCCCAGCCGCTCCCGCAGCGCGCGGTCCAAGTCGCCGGCCGGGTCGCCTTCCGCTTCCACCGCCACTCGCAGCTCCGGCCGTGCCGGGTCGCGGCGGTCCTCGATGATCAGGTAGTGCGGGCCGACCCGGTCATCGGCGAGCAGCACGGCCTCGACCTCGGTCGGGAACACGTTCACCCCGCGCACCACCAGCATGTCGTCGGTCCGCCCGAGCAGCTTCGACATCCGCCGCAGCGTGCGCGGCGAACCGGCGACCGGGCCTGCCAGCGTCGCGACGTCGCCCGTGCGGTAGCGCAGCAGCGGCATCCCCGTCTTGGTCAACGTGGTGAACACCAGCTCACCAGGCGTTCCATCGGGTACAGGGTTGCCTTCGTCGTCCAGGCATTCGACGTAGAAGTGGTCCTCGGCCACGTTGAGCATCCCGTCCGAGTCCAGCGACTCGCACGCCACGCCCGGCCCGATGATCTCCGACAGCCCATAGATGTCGAGGGCCCGAATGCCCAGCAGCCGCTCGATCTGGCCCCGCATCTCCTCCGTCCACGGCTCCGCGCCGTGCAGCCCGACCTTCAGGCTCGTCGGCTCGACCCCCGCCGCGGCCATCGCCTCGCCGAGGTAGATGGCGTAGGACGGGGTGCACGCCAGCACGTCGGGCCGCAGGTCCTGGATGAGCCGGATCTGCCGGTCGGTCATCCCGCCGGACAGCGGCACCACCGTCGCGCCCAGTCGGATCCCGCCATGGTGGATCCCGAGCCCGCCGGTGAACAGTCCATACCCGTAGGCGTTGTGGATCACGCTGCGCTTCGTCGCCCCGGCCCCGCCGAGCGCCCGCGCCATCACCTGAGCCCAGATGTCCAGGTCCCCGGCGGTGTAGGGCACCAGCGTCGGCCGCCCGCCCGTCCCCGATGACCCATGGATGCAGACGATGTCCTCGGCGTCCGCGGCCCTCAACCCGTGCGGGTAGTGCTCCCAGAGGTCGTACTTGCGAACCGTCGGCAACCGCGGCAGATCATCAAGCCCCACATCCCCCGCGTGCCGCACTCCGCAGTCCCGCAGCCGCTGGGCCTGGATGCCACCGGCCTCCAGCAGCCGCTGGACAAGCTCACGCAGCCTGCGTTCCTGAACCTCACGACGCTGCCCGGGATCCATGCCCTCGGCCTGTACGTCCACCAACGGGACGACGCTGTCCAGTACGGTCACGATCACCGGTCTAACAGTCCGCGGGCGTCCTGTGAAGACCCCCGATTTCAACCCGGCGGACCGGGTGTTGTAACGTATGCGCAGCACGCCAGGGAGCCCCCTCCCGAACGTGACCGACCCGGGGCTGTGGCGCAGCTGGTAGCGCATCACACTGGCAGTGTGAGGGTCAGGGGTTCGAGTCCCCTCAGCTCCACCCTAGGGGTCTTACTAGAACACGGCACCGAAACAACGCCACGCAGTAGGACCTGGACACCGTTGGTAGCCACGGGGCCGCCTCCCTTTCGGGAGGCGGCCCTTTTGGCATTTCGGGGCCGGGTGTCCGTTCGTGGTTCCGGCAGAGTCACGTCGGTGGTCTGCCAGTCGCTCTGGACGGCGTGCAGGTGTGCGAAGGGCTCCCGGAGGCTGTGGTCGGCGATCTGGTCGTCATCGACGTAGATGCTGTGGAAGATCGCTTGGTTGAGCATGCGGCGTTGCTGTTCGTCGCATCGGCGGTAGAGCTCTTGGGGGTTCTCCAGCAGCGTGAGCGCGGCTTCGATGAGCCGAGCACTGTCGGAGAGGTTCTCGGTCGTGGTGGTGAGGCGTTCGGTCAGGCGTCGTCGCTGGCGAGCAATCTCGCGAAGCTTGGTCTTGATCTTCTCCTGCCCGATGGTGGAGTCGGCCGCCAGTTCGATGAGGTTCTCTTCGCGGGTGTCCAGGGCTTGCAACTCGGTGGTGAGTTGTTTGTGGAGCAGTCGCTCGGAGGCTTCTTGCTCGTCGATGGCGCGGGCGACCTCGGCGCGGACGGTGGCGACGAACTGGGCGCTGAAGCGGATCGTCGCGTAATGGTTTTCCACTGCGTCTTCGATGAGGGCGACGTTGATGTGCGGGGCTTCGCAGCTGCCGTTCTGCTTGTTGCGGCAGAAGAAGTAGGTGTATTCGCTGCCACGTGAGTTGACGGTGTGCTGGACGATCAGCCGCTGGGTGATGCCTGCTCGCTTGCAGCGTCCACAGAACAGCGAGCCCTTGAGGTAGTGGGGGTGCTCGCGGCGGCGTTCTCCTGCCGTGGAGCGGGATTCGAGGAGATCCTGGACGCGATCGAAGAGGTCATCGTCGATGAGCGGCTCGTGACGACCTTGGACCTCCTCGCCATCGACTTCCACGTACCCGAGGTAGTAGCGGTCCCGCAACATCATCGAGAGCTTGTTGATCGACACCTGCTTGGCGGGATGGCGACCGGTGGGCCGGGTGCGCAGGCCGCGATCGTAGAGCTCGTCGGACAGGTCTTCCAACGAGTAGTCACCGGTGACGTAGAGCTCGAAGGCAAGCTGGACAAAGGGAGCACGCTCGGGATCGACGGCGATGGTGCGGATCTCGCGGCCGTCGAACCGGTCGCGAACGTTGAGGTAGCCCAGAGGCGCGCGGCCGATCGTTCCGCCATTCTTGGCTTTCTGCTTCATCTTGTACGCGATGTCCGCGCCGGACTCCCGCGACTGGTACTCGTTGAAAGTCGCCAGGATGCCGTGCATGAGCTGACCGACGGGCGAGTCGTCGATCGACTCGGTGGCCGAGACGAGGGTGACGCCGCGTTTGCGGAGATCAGCCATGACGATGGCGTCGTCGAGCCGGTTGCGCGCCATTCGGGACAGCTTGTAGACGATGATGTAGTCGACGTCGCCGGCGTTGCGTACTCGCGTGAGCATCCGCTGGAACTCGACTCGCTTCGACATCTCGGTTGCCGTGCGACCCGGCTCGACGTATTCATCAATGATCGTCAAGCCGAGTTGCTCGGCCTTGCGCTGGCACTTGACGCGCTGGGCGGGTATCGAGATGCCTTCCGGGTCGTAGTCGTTCTTGACCTGGCCAGCCGATGACACCCGCAGATAGATCACTGCCCGGCTGCCCGGCTCGACTGCCTCGGCGACGGTCGACAGGACGGCCGGAAGAGCGCCATCCGCCAGCAACTCATCATCTCCCAGCAGTTCGTCGACGAGATCGTCGTACGCACTGGTCATCGCACACTCGCCTCGGTCGCCGAGTGCTCGGGCTCGATGAAAACGTCAACGAGGTGAAGGCCGAGCTGCTCGATAAGGCGTTGGCACGCCGCGCGCTGCGCCTCCAGGGAGGCGGCCGTGGCCGGGGCTTGTGATGCCACGCGCCGATAGGTGACGACCCGAAGCTTCGGCTCCACCGCGGTCGAGGCCGCCAATAGCACTGCGGGGGAAACACCCTCGCTCGAGTTGTCGGAAGGTTCTGCGGTCGCGCCGGTCATCCCACGCTCTTCTCGTCTAGTTCGGAATGGGAGATCGCCACAAATGGCTTTTGCCTCGAAAAGTGGGCATCTCCTTTTGTTTAATTCAAAATATTACCTCGATATGCCGCAGTTATTTACGCCGCTTCTGGGCGGTCGATTTTAGGTGCATCTTCGTCTTGTGTTGCTGTTGTTGCGAGACTGACGATGACTTTTGCGAGCTTGCGAATATCGGGTGGATCGTGGCGAATGCCTCGGATCACAACGCCTTGAGTATTGGCGGTGCGGCGGTTTCTCTGCCTTCTCTTTCTCTGCGGAGCCATAGTTCACCCCGCTGCGGAACTGGACGGCCGCGCGCCCTCGTTGTCCGCCGGACCGCGGAGGCTCCGGGCGGGGCCATCTCCGGTCGCCAGCAACCGCGTTGGCGAGCCGTTGGTTCGTGGTGACGAGCGGTCAGCCTGGAGCCTGCGGGCCGAGGTTAGGCGGGCCGCCACGAAGGTTGGCTGTTCCGGCCGAACGGGATAGCCCTCCCGCCGGAGTTCCTCGTTGACTTCCCGCTGTAGTGCGGTGATGGCCTCGATCGTCAACCCGTCCGGATAGTGGTTGGTGGCCATCACGCGGCCCTCCGGTGATCGGGCGACAGCGCATTCGCGGAGTCGCCTGCCTCGGCAGAGGCAGGGACACCCCACCAGCGACGGTCAGCAGCGGCGAACTCCTCGACGGTCACCAGCGGCGGGTGCACCCACACCTCCGACCAGACCCAGTCAGCTCGCGGAGTCGGCTTTCCGTGGTGGGTGCGCCCCCAGACCTGGCGGCCGAGGTACTTCGGGTTGCGCAGGATCGCCCGCACAATCGCCACCGTCCACACGCCGGGCTCGCCCGTCTCGGGGTCCAACGGCGCGGGGTAGCGGGACGCGGCGAGTCGGCGACGGATCTCCGTGGTGGACAAGCGATCCTCGCCCCTCCACACGAAGATCATCCGCACCGTGGACGCTTCGACCGGTTCGATGAGCAGCCGAGTGCGCCAGCGCGCTCGGCGGCCAGCCGGAGTGACCCGGACCCGCCGGGCGCGATAGCCATAAGGCACGTCTCCGGTGTTGAAACCGGCGCGCACCAATTCCTCGGACACGGTGCGAGCCGCAGCAACGTTTGCAGCGTGGTAGTCGCGCAGGACGTGCTGCCGCACGCGCCACGACGGCGTGGCGTCACCGCTGTCCGGCTCCGTCGCCGACCCGAACAGCCGGGCGCCCATCGCTGTGAGGCGCTGCCCGAAGGTCTGGCGGCCGGCGGTCGCAGCCCAACGCGGAATGCGGTCGCTGGACTCATCCTGCGCAGTGTTGTTCGAAGGCATGGCGGTTCTCCAATTCCGTGAAGGGCTATGAGGCGCGCGAGTTCTGCGCGCGAGTGGCCGTCCGGCCTCCGGCCTGGCGCGGACGCGGCGAGCCAGGGCGGGTGCGTCCGTTTCTTTGGCCGCGTGCTCGCGGTCCCTTGCCGCGCGCGGAAGTCGGCCCGCGGTCGCGCTGGCGGCCGGGTTCTTCGGCGCGCAAGGAGGTCAGAAGCCGGGTGTGCCAGGCCAGCGCGAAGCGCAGGCAGTTGGATTCGCTGCGGTGGGTGGGCGTGCAGCCGGGCACATACCTGCCCCGGAAACTCCACGATGCCGAGTCACTGCTGGAGATCGCGTCGGCATATCGGCCCAGCCCGAGCACCTTCGCTCCGAAAGCGTGCAAGCGGTACCCGCGAGCCGACAGCGATCGCATGATCTGCTCGACTTCCGCGGTGTGCTGACGACGGCACACACTGCCCACCCCGACCAGCGGCAGCGCGGCGAGATCGACGCCATGTCGTTCGTAGAGATCGGCGCACCGGTTGTAGTCCGCAATGGACTGGCCTTGCAGTACGGGGATGATCGGCAGCTCGGGCGCGAGATCGCGCAGCCGTAGGTAGTTGGTGACGGTGCGGTTCTGGTGGACGCGCACCGTCGCGCCGGTGCGTGCCAGAACATGGCTCTCCGTCATGTGGTCCATTGGCGCGGCCCACGCGAGGTTGCTGATCTCGGTGGCGTAGCGGCGAAGCGCCGCGACGTAGCCGCGTTCGTCGATGCGCCACCGGCCGTGCATCGACAACTCCGTGAAGCCGCCGGAGTCGCACGCCCACGGCCCGGTCGCGCGCGGCAGGCTGCGCCGGTTGGCCAGCCTGCGGTGGGAGACCAGCAGAGGGACACCGAGATCGCGGGTGAGCCAGGACGGCTGATGGGTGCCCAGGTAGAACCTCATCGCGACACCGCCCGCCGAGCGAGCTTCGCCGCCAGTAATGCCGCGACGGTGAGCACGGTCGCGACCGTCTTGCCGAGGATCTGGCCGGGCACTGCGGCGAAGGACCCGAACGCCAGCGGCACGAACAGCAGGCTGTCGCTCACCAGTCCGACGATGTTCGAGCCGACGACCGCGCCCAGCCGTGACCGGTCCCGCATCCGGCCGTAGATGACCGAGTCGAGGCACTCGGACACGGCGAACGCGACGATGCTCGCGACGGCGATCTGCGGTGAGGCCAACGACCACGACAGCCACGCACCCACCGCGATCGCGGCGAGAACGCCCGGCGTGCCCAGGGCCTCGTGCAGCAGGTCTCGCAGCGTCAGCGTCACCCCGGCCCACAGCGTGCCGGCGGGCACGATCAGCGAGCCGACGAGCAGCGCCGCCCAGTGGGTGGAGGCCCAGTTCGCGATCACCACCGAGCCGACGTAGGCGGCCGACACCGCCAGCCCCGACCAGAGGAGTCCATGCCCTGCCTCTGCGCGTGAGCGCGGCAGCCCGGTCATGCCGCACGCTCCGCGGGGACTGGGTCGCCGGACCGGCACGACCACGGCGAGCAGCCGTCGGGATCGTCGTCCTCCACCGCTTTGGTGGAGACCAGCCGCAGGTGGCGCTTTCCGGGAGCGGGCGGGTCGAGGTCGACTTCGTCGAGCGGCTGACAAGACCGGTGCAGGAAGTACTGCCCGCGCAGTTCCTGGCCCTGCCGGGTGGCGTGCGGGTAGCCGTCGCGGATGGCGCGGTCGAACTCGACCGCTTCGGCCCAGCCGTCGGGGTCGTTGTCGCGGAGCCAGCGCCAGCCCGCGTTGCCGTGGAACGGGCATCCGACGCAGGCGCTTTTCACCGTCTCGCCGAACCCGCGTTCGGCGAGATAGTCGGCGCACCGGGCGCGGTCCCAGCCGAGGTCGATCAGCGGGAACACGTTGCGCAGGTATTTGACGCCGGAGTCCTTGGCGCGGGTGAACTCGTCGGTGCTGATGCCGATGGCCTGCTCCACGTACAGCCCGCGCGGCACCCGTCGCGGATGCGGGTAGCCGAGCAGTTCGCGCGCTGCCTTCTTCAGCGGCGAAATTTTGTACTCGCTAGTACATTGCCTGCGCGCCAAGCCGCGGCTGCCGTCGGGGTTGAGCACGTGCAGTGGCATCGACACGAACCGGTGGGCCGGGTCGAGCGCGTCGGCGCGGATGTTGCCCGCCGACACCGTGCGCACCGGAATGCCGAACTTTGCGGCGTGCGTACGCAGCCGGGCGAGGTTCGCGTACACCGCGCGTGGTTCCCAGCCGGTGTCGGCGAACAGCGCGACCTCGAAGCGCGGGATGACGCCCTCGCAGGCCAGCAGCAGGACGGCGCTGCTCTGGACTCCGGCGCCGAGCGAGAGGCATCGCAAGGCCGGACCGGTGTCGTGAGTGGAGGCTGGTGTGGTCATGCCGCGTTCGCCTCCTCTGCGTATCCGGAGGGCTCGGTGGAACCGGCGCCGAGGAGCGCGGCGAGGTCGGCGAGCAGCAACCCGACGGCGTACGTGGCCTGCTGCGGGACGACACCGTTGCCCAACGCACGAAGCTGCGCGGTGCGCGGCAGCGGAAGAGCCGTCACCCAGCCCGGCTCGAGCCCTTGGAGCCATTCGACGAAGGCCGGGGCCAACACGGGACGCCCATGGACACCCGGTTGCGTGGGAAACGGCGCCGGTCGCCCGAGCACCTGTTCCCAGCGCCGAACGGCCGGCGCGTAGTCGCCCCAGTCCACCTCGGGATGCACGGCTGCTGGCGAGGTGAGATCCGGGTCGGCGACGGCTACGAGATGCCGCCGCCCGCTTCCGGGACGAGCAGGCGCATCACCGCCGAGGGCAGCATCAGGTCGCCCTTGCTGCCCCGCTGCGCCGGACAGCCCTTCGACCCGTCGGTCGCCCGCGGCGTCGGCAGGAACGCCTCGGGGTCCACCAGCGGCAGCACCTGCTGCGACAGCGGCGGCCGGAATCCCGCGCCCGCCCGGCGTCCTGCCGTGCCCGTGTCCGAGGCCCTCGGCGTTGGCAGCAGCCGCGCCTCGTCGGGCAGCGACGGACCACCACCCTGCGTCCTGTGAGTGCAGTTCTTCGCATCCGAGGCGGTCGGCGTGGGCAGCAGCTTCATCACCGCGTCCACCGCGTCGTGCAGATTCACTTGATGCCCGCCAGCGCGACGCCGCACCGGGTCCGCCGGACCGCGGTTGTCGCCGTCGCGCGCCTGCGGGGTCGGCAGCATCCGGGGAGGAAGCGAAGCGGGGCCAGGCGAGCAGGAACACCCGTTCTCTGCGGTGTGCCGCGCCGATGTCGGCGGCGCGGACACTACGCCAGAGCGCGTCATACCCCGCTTCGGCCAGGTCGCCGAGTACACGGTGGAGACCTCCGTTGCGCCAGCGAAGCGCGGCGACGTTCTCCACGACGAGCAGCGCGGGTCGTAGTACGCGAACGCCCGCCACGATGTCTGTCCACAGTCCACTGCGATGGCCCTTCTCGATACCCACGCGTCGCCCGGCGGCGGAGATGTCCTGACACGGGAACCCGGCCGTCAGGACGTCGACCGGCTCGACGTTCGTCCAGTCGATGGCACGGACGTCGCCGAGGTTGGGGATGCCCGGCATCCGGGCGGCGAGGATCGCGGCGATGTGCGGGTCAGGGTCGGCGCACCAGGCCAGCCGACCCCCGCCGAGTGCGGCGATCACCCCGAGGTCCAGTCCGCCATAGCCGGTGCAGACCGACCCGACGACAGGTCCGGGGCTCGCGCCGACCGACACGTTCTGCCGTACTTCGTCCGGCACGGTCTGCGCGGTGGCCGCCCGCACCGCCCCCGCCGCCGTCGTGGTGACGGCGACGAGGGCGGGGGCGGAGTTGCGCCCCGACCGGGCTCGGGTGCGGGGTGGCGGGGTGGTCATGCCGCCCAGCTCTCCGACACACCCGACTCGCCGCTCGGGTTCTCGGCGTGCCGCGTTCGACCGGTGAGGAACCGTCGGGAATCCTGGCGTTCCGTCGAGATTCCTGAAGCCGCCGAGCGGCGCAGGGCCGTGCGGAAAATCAGCACGTCCTCATGGCTGATGAGGTGCAGCGGCAGCCCGGCTTCGCGCTGTTTGCGGATGAAGTCGCGCTGGAAGAAGCTGCCGCGCGCGACGAGGTCGTGCTCGGCTGCCCGCGCCAGCAGCGCGACGCAGCGTTCGACCGGGATCAGGCCGGCGTGCAGTCCGCAGGCCAGGATCTGCGAGGGCAGGTCGATCAGTTCGGCGTGTTCGCGCCAGGGCCGGATGGTGATGGCGATGTGCCCGCCTGGCTTCAGGAACGGCACCAGTCCGGCGAGGATGCGGGTGAACCCGGCCAGCAGCCGGTGGTGCCCGATGTTGGCGAGGTTTCCGCGGTCGAGGGTGTTGCCGTAGAGGTGGTGGTACTTCTGCACCCCCGCGCCCGGCGCGACCGAGACCTGCCCATGCGTGGACGGCCCGTACGGAGGTGAGGTGACCACCAGCGCCGCCTGCCCGGCGTACTCCGGCGGGAGCAGTGACGCGATCTGGCGGGCGTCGCCGTGGAACACCCGGCCCTCGTGCTCCACCCCGGCGTCGTGGGCGAGCGCGAGGTTGGCGCGGGCGACGTCGACCCAGTGGGGCTCGTACTCGATCCCGACCGCGCGGCGCCCGGCGTGCAGAGCTTCGACGAGGGTGGTGCCGATCCCGCACATCGGGTCGAGCACCAGGTCGCCCGGCTCGGTGTAGTGGGCGATCGCGTGCGTCGCGACGGCCGGGAGCATCTTCGCGGGGTGCGCGGTCGACTCGGGCGTGTAGCGGCCCTTGCGCTGGGCGGCCGGTGAGGTCTGCGCGGTCGTCCACACCGACACCGCAACGTCTTCGGCCGAGTCGTCGGCGACCTGCTCGGGCGGTGTACCGGTGGTGCCGTCGAGGTCGTCGATGAGCGCGCGCGGGACGCGCTGGGTCGGCTCGTCCACCGGGTTCTCCTCACGGGCCGGGGCCGGGTTGGTAGCTGCCTTGGACAGGGCGCGCGGGAAGCGGTCGTCGGCCACGGGCGTGCCTTCCTGGCGGTGGTCTCCGGGCTGGGCGGGGTTCGGCACCTGGGCGTGGGTCATCGGATGACTCCGCTCTCGAGTGCTGCGTCCGCCGGGCTCACGCGAGGCGGCTCGTAGTCGTGCGGCTGGGCGAAGACGAGGACGTCGGAGTGGATCCGCCGATGCGGTGCGGGCAGCCCGCGCACGACCGCGCGGTGTCGAGCCCGGGCCTCGTTCCCGGCCGTCGGACCGTCGGGCTCGGTGAGGGATTCGGCGTCGAACCGGCCGCCGCGCACCGGCGCGTGCAGGGCCACGATGTGCTGCAGGTAGAGCAGGTCGGCGTTCTGCGCGGAGGCCACGACCGCGCCGGTCGGGTCGATCAGCTCACCGGCGGGCCAGTCACAGTGAGTGAGAACTACGAGGATGCCGCCGACCCGCAGCAGTCGCGCCGCGACCAACGCCACGAGGTCGCTGGACTGGTCGCCGCCGTGCTCGGGGCGCAGGCTCGTGATGATCAGGTCGGTGTCCGCCGGCGCGTCCTCGGCACCGTCGAACACCCCGTCGCCGATGCCCGTCCGCACCGACGGGAAGGCGGTCACGGCCGAGCGATCGGCGTCGCCGACAAGGTCCGCCCAGAACGGTCGCGCACCCGGACCGGTGGCGGTCGGGTCCACCGCGACGCGCACCACGCGGCCGGTCCGGTCAAGCGCCTCGACGGCGGCGAGCGCGTCGGCCAGCGCGTGGTCCGGCTCGGTTGCCGGGGCGTGGTCGATCACTCCGTCCGCGCCAATCGACGCGAGCGGCGTACGGCTGCCGGAGGTCGGCCAGGGCAGCAGGGCGACCCGCCCGCCGGACTCGCTGAACGAGCTGACGATCTTGCTGACGATAGGTTCCGGCCAGGCCGTGTCGAGCTCGATCGGAGCCGGGCCGGCCGTCCAGACCGTCGCCGGGGTGGGCGTCGCCGTGGACCCGCGCGACCGGGAGCGAGTGCTCGCCGAACCGGGCTTGGCGGGACTGACCCTGGTGGTGGTCGACGCGGTCGGATAGGGGCGGCGATCCCCGCCTCGGCGGGTGCCGGAGCGGGTGCTCGCTGGGCGAGTCGTGTCACCGCGCCGCTTCGGTCCGCGGCTCGTGGGGCGGTCGGACTGGGTCATGGAATCCTCGCAGAACCTCTGGGGTGCGCGCCGCGATACGTGGCGCTCTGTGACACCCCCCGACTCCGAAAAACGACCCACTTTTCCAGGGCTGTTACCTAATCTTTATCGTCAATATTCGGCGCGATTCGGGGTCGAATAATGCACATGAGGCTCGCGCGCGCGTGCTCGCGTAGAGCTTGTGTCGAGCCGTCCGTCGCGCGGGCTCCACAATTTTTCGGCAACCTCAACGCGCGACGACAGTCCGGGCCGCCTCGCGGCCTGACCCTCGCCCCGTGGGCCTATTACCGGATCGCCACCAAAACGCCACCAAAACACTGTTACTACAGCTCAGGGCCTATTACCGACGATCAACAAATGATCTTGTCTGACCTTCGCGGCGGGCGCTGCTCCAGGCTGTAGATGATCTTTGTGGCGCTTGGAGGCGGCTGTTCAAGATCATCGGTGGCGCTTTGGAGGCCATTTGGTGGCGGTTTCGTGGCGTTTTGGTGGACCTGATTTGGCTTCCTTGCGTGGTCACTGTTTCCCGGACCACGCAAAGGAGCCGTCATGGCCCCGAATCGCATATTCCGCCGCACGTCTTTCGAGCGTGACTCGCTTCCGCTGGATTCCGCGCGGACGGCGTTCGAGTGGTTGGTCACCGGGCCGAGCCCGGTCTCCATCGAGGGCTGGCTCTTCCCCGGTCTGCCCCGGCGGCGGGTACCCCTGGACGAGCTGCGGGACCTGCTTCTCGACGCCAACCTTCCGATGTCCACCGTGGACCCGATCTGGGTCCACCTGGTCACCCGTTCTCGCGACGAGGGCGGAACCTGGACCGTCGCGTGCGTCGGCGTCGCGCTGCCCGCGCTGTTCGCCATTGCCGCCGAGTTGTCCGCGCCGTACGCCGACGACCACCGCGACATCCACGCCGCGATTCTGACCGGCTTCCTGTCCGAGCTGGCGAGCATCGACCTCGCCAGGCCGTGGGTCATGTGGCGGCTGCGCTGCGCGGGCCTGCGCGCGGGACACCTCTTCATTCGCGAGGCACTCGACCGCCCGATGCCCACCGATGAGGATTTCCACTCCAGCGAACCCACCCCGCCGTGGGGGCACCCGGACTTCGTCCTCGCCCGCGCCGTCGCCGACGGGGCGATCACCGGCGACGAGGCCGAACTGATCGGCTCCACTCGCCTCGAGGACTACACACTCACTGCCGCTGCGGCCGACCGCGGCGTCAAGGTCACCGCCCTGCACTGGGTCCGCAGCCGGGCCGAAGCGCGCCTGCTCGCCTGGCTCACCGACCAGGCGCCGCACGACGACCCCGCCGACCGCCGCGAGCGCGACGTGGAGATCCGCGCGGTGAACGCCACAGCCATCACCGCCGCCGCGAGCGACGCCAGCCGTGCCCCGCGCCGACCGACCCGGAAGTCGCGCACGGTGACCAGGATCGGCGGAAAGTCGTTGGTCACGGTTCGGTCACGCGCCTGGAAAAAGGCCCCCGAATCCGGAGTCGAGGGCTGCGGGAGGACCCCAGCCGCTCCCGCGCACACCACCTCGCTCGACCGCTCGACCGGAACACCCCGGCAGCTGTCGAGCACGACTCCGGAGGTGCCGCGATGCGCCTGACCCATTCGCCCGTCCGCCGCCGGCCAGACCGTCGCAGCAGCGACCGTCGGCCTCGCCGTGGACCCGTCCTCCTCCCGCTCGGAGCGGCTCGCCGAGCCCGCCGGGCTACCTCCTGCACCTCCCGGCCGACCACTCCTGCGTACACCACACCTCGGATGTCTTCCCTGCCGACCGGCCGTCGTCGGACCACACTTCGGCGGAACCTCGCTCTGCTCACCGGCGTGACCGTCGTCGCGCTGTTCGTGCCCGCCTCGGCCGCGCACGCGGACACCGTGGTGGTCGCCCTGGCCGGATCTGTTGATCAGGTTCTGACCAACATCCGCAACTGGGTGATGGGCATCCTCGCCGGCTTGGCGACCGTCTTCCTGTCCATCGGCGGGGTGCGCCGGGTGATGGGCGGCGGCGATCCCGGCGAGCAGGAGAAGGCCAAGGAGTGCTTCAAGGCCGCCGCTATCGGCTACGGCCTAGCCGCGCTCGCACCCCTGGTCGTCACCGTGCTCCAGGGCATCGTGGGGGCCTGAGTCATGTCCACGACCAGGCCCGCCCGTCGCCGGACATCGACCGCTCCGACCGTCCACAGCCTGCGCTCCGACGAGCCCGCACCGGCTCGCCCAGAGGCCACCGGCGCCAGCCGGGAACTGCTCGCGCCTCCGGCCGCGAGCACGCGGCGTGCCAGTGGCCGGCGCACCCGGCCTGGACGATGGGTTCGGCGACTGCGCATGACGCGGAGCCGAGCGCTGGTGATGCTGGCGCTGAGCCTGGTCGTCCTGCTCGGCGGCACCCTTGCCGTCAGCGCCGCCGCAACCCCCGGCGGTCCGGCCGCCGCCCAGCCCGCGCCGCCCCCGCCCCTGCCGCTGCCGACCGTCGACCCGTGCACACCGGACTCGCCGTTGCCGGTCTGCCATCTGCCCGCGCCCACGACCACTCCGCCGCTCACCGGCGTCCCGCTGCCGATCCCGACTGGGCCGAGCACGCCGGTGACGTGCTTCCCCGGTTCGCTGCAGTACGAGTGCACGCACCCGTCCACCACGCCGGCTCCTCCCCCGTGCACGGGGGAGGGCTGCATCCCACAACCGCCGACCTCGGCACCGCCGACCAATCCCGGTACCGGCCAGCCCGGCAGCGGTGACGACGGCGAGGCCGACTGCGGGATCACCGACATCGGCGGCTGCATCACCAACGCGATCAACGCGTTCTTCCGGGGCATCGTCACCGCCGCGCTAAACCCGCTCTTGGACCTGTTGTCCAAGACGCTGCTGACCACTCCGACGCCCGACTCGCTGCCGCGGATCGGGGAGCTGTGGACCAACTCCTGGCAGATCCTGCTCGCCTGCTACGGGATGTTGATCCTCATCGCCGGGATCCTGGTGATGGGCTACCAGACCCTGCAGACCCGGCACTCGATCAAGGAGATCGCGCCCCGGATCGTGGTCGGGTTCCTCGCCGGAGCCCTGTCGTTGTGGGTGGCGACCAAGGGCATCCAGATCGCCAACGGACTGGCCCAGGCGGTGATGGGCGGCGGCCTGGACGCCAGCTCGGCCGGCGAGACGTTGAAGAACCTCGTCCTCGGGTCGCTCAACGGCGGGATCTTCATCATCTTCATCGGCATCTTCCTCGCCGGGATGCTGATCGTCCTGCTGGTCACCTACGTCGTCCGGGTCGCGCTGACGGTGATCCTGATCGCCGGGGCGCCGATCGCGCTGATGTTCCACGCGCTCCCACAGACCGAGGGCATCGCGAAGTGGTGGTGGAAAGCGTTCGGTGGCTGCCTGGCCATCCAGGTCGTGCAGTCGCTGACGTTGATCACCGCGATGAAGGTGTTCCTCGCGCCCGGCGGGTTCACCTTGTTCGGCCCGACCGTCAGCGGGTTGGTCAACCTGCTCGTCGCGCTCGCGCTGATGTACATCCTGTTCAAGATCCCGTTCTGGGTGCTGTCCTCGGTCAAGGGCAGCGGCGGTCGTTCGATCCTTGGCTCGATCGTGCGCGGCTTCATCGCCTACAAGACCTTCGGCCTGCTCGGTGGCCGAGGCGGCGGTGGCCGCAAGCCACGCCCATCCGGCGGCGGTGGCGGTCGCGGAGGCAACGGGGGCGGCAGTCGAGGACCAACGGACCCCTACACCCACACCCGCACCACTGCCGACGGCCAGTACGTGCTGCCGCTGGCCGGTGTGCGCCGCAGCCGCCCGGCCGCCAAGCCCAAGCCCGCTCCCGCGCCGAAACCGAAGGCCGGGCAGGGCCGCCAGCTGGCACTGCCACTCGGAGACGACTGGCCGGAGAACAAGCCGGTCCTCGGGCGCGACGGCCAGTACCGGTTGCCGCTGGACGCCGAGCGCGTCAAGCCGACGCCGCCTCCGGCATCGCCCAACCAGCCGGGCGGTCGGCGTCGGGGCGGGCAGCAGCTGGAGCTGCCGTTCGACCCGTACAAGGGCAACCGGCCGACGCGCTCCGGGCAGTACCCGCTGCCACTGGACGGGGTGCGCCGCACCCCGCGCCCGTCGAGCCCGCCGCCTCCGGCCGCACCCCCGGCTCGAGCGCGCGGCACTCAGATGGAGCTGCCCTTCGACCCGTACAAGGGCAACCGGGCCACCCGCTCCGGGCAGTACCCGCTCCCGCTGGACGGAGTGCGCCGCACGCCGCGCCCGTCGACCCCGCCACCGGCGACGCCACCACCGCGACCGGCCTCGCCCGCCGGGCAGCAGCTCCGGCTCCCGCTGGACCTGCCGAAACCAGCGCGGCGTCCCTCGCCGCCACCACCCAAGCCCGGAGGTAAATCGTGACTTCGCCTGTTCGCATTCCCGCCGACGTCGACATAGCCGACAAAGTGATCGGCCCGTTGACCGCCCGCCAACTGGCGATCCTCGCGGTGACCGGCCTGGTGCTCTACGCCGGGTGGACCACCACTCGAGCGGTTGTGCCGCTCCCGGTGTTCCTCGCGCTGGCTATCCCTGTCGGGGTGAGCGCGGCCGTTATCGCGCTCGGTCAGCGCGATGGGATCTCGATGGACCGGCTGCTGGTCGCCGCGATCCGGCAACGCATGGGACCGCGCCACCGGGTCGCCGCCCCCGAAGGCGTTCGCCCCGCACCGGAATGGCTGACCAGCCAGACCGCCGCCACGAGTGCGAGCCGGACGGCTGGCAAGGGCAAGTCGGCCAAAGCCAAGAGCAAGGCGGCGGTGCCCGAGCAGATTTCGCCGTCGGCGTTGCGGCTGCCTGCCGAGGCGGTCACCGACACCGGCGTGGTCGACCTGGGCACTGACGGCCTGGCCGTCGTCGCGGTCGCCTCGACGGTGAACTTCGCGCTGCGGACACCGTCCGAGCAGGAGTCCCTGGTCGCCAGTTTCGGCCGCTACCTGCACAGCCTGACCGCCCCGGTGCAGGTGCTGGTGCGCACCGAACGGCTCGACTTGTCCGGCCAGATCGCCGAGCTGCGGGCTCGCGCGGGCGGCTTGCCGCACCCGGCGCTGGAAGCCGCCGCCGTCGAGCACGCCGACTACCTGGTGCAGCTCGGCGAGCAGACCGACCTGCTGCGGCGCCAGGTGTTGCTGATCTTGCGCGAGCCGATGGGTGCCGCCGAGCCGACTGACGGGCTCGGCGGCCCCGGCCCGCTGGCGGTGCTGTCCTCGCTGACCCGCGGCAAACGCCGCGCGACGGCCGAGACCACACAGGCGAGCGCCGGGGCACGGCGGGCGGCGGAGTCACGGCTGGTGCGCCGCCTCAGCGAGGCGATCGAACTGCTCGCGCCCGCCGGGATCGTCGTGACCCCGCTGGACGCCGGGCAGGCCACCGCCGTGCTCGCCTCCGCGTGCAACCCCGACACCCTGCTGCCGCCCTCGGCGGCCCTCGCTGGCGCCGACGAAGTCATCACCACCGCCGGCGGCACCGACCTGGCCGACGACGACCTCGCGGACACCGGCTTCTGGCCGGAGGACGGCCGTGCCGCGGTCGACCAGGACGAGTACGGCCCGGACGACGGCGAGGCCGACGACTGGGACTACGAGGACGAAGACGACGACTACCCGGAGAGGGGGCGGTTGTGATGACCACCCGAACGCGGCGCGGCCAGCGCCGTCCCAGCACCCGGCCCGCCGCGCACCACCGGGCAGCCGCCTTCACGCCGGACGCCCTGTCCGTCGGCGCTCGGCATCTCGAGGTCGGCAACGAGTGGGTGTCCAGCTTCGCCGTGACCGGGTTCCCGCGTGAGGTACACCCCGGCTGGCTCGCGCCCTTGCTGACCTACCCCGGCCGGTTGGACGTCGCGCTGCATGTCGAGCCGATCGACCCGGCCACCGCCGCTGCGCGGCTGAAGAAGCAGCTCGCCAAACTCGAGTCGGGTCGGCGGCATACCGCCGAGCACGGCCGCCTCTACGACCCGCAGGTCGAAGCCGCCACCGAGGACGCCTACGACCTGTCCTCCCGCGTGGCGCGCGGTGAAGGCAAGCTGTTCCGCGTCGGGCTGTACCTCACCATCCACGCCCCGTCCGAGCGGGCGCTGGCCGACGAGGTGGCCGCGCTGCGCTCGCTGGCGGCGAGCCTGCTGCTGGACGCCAAGCACACCACCTACCGGTCACTGCAGGGCTGGGTGTCGACCCTGCCGATGGGCCTGGACCTGATCGGGATGCGCCGCACCTTCGACACAAGTGCGCTCTCGGCGGCGTTCCCGTTCACCTCGCCCGACCTGCCCGCGGCCGACCCGACCTCGGTGGCCGCGCCGTCCGGGGTGCTCTACGGCTACAACGTCGGATCGCAGGGGTTGGTGCATTGGGATCGTTTCGGCGAGGGGATGCACAACCACAACTCCGTCATTTTGGGCAGGAGTGGGGCGGGCAAGTCCTACCTGGTCAAGCTCGAACTCCTGCGCAGCCTGTACCGGGGCATCGAGATCGCGGTCGTCGACCCGGAGGACGAGTACGCCCGCCTGGCCGCCGCCGTGGGCGGCACCTACGTCCATCTCGGCGCCACGGGCGTCCGGCTCAACCCGTTCGACCTGCCCATCCACACCCGCTCCGACGGCCGCCGCACCGCGCCGAAAGACGCCCTCGTGCGGCGGTCGCTGTTCCTGCACACCGTCATCGCGGTGCTCGTCGGCAGCGAGCTGGAGGCCGCCGAGCGGGCCGCGCTGGACCGGGGCATCGCCGCGACCTACCAGTCGGTGGGGATCACCGCCGACGCCCGCACCTGGACTCGTCCCTCACCGACCTTGCGGACCTTGCGCGACCAGCTGGCCACCGCGGGCCAGGCCGGCGACCGGGCCGCCTCCGAGCTCGCCGCGAGGCTGCACCCGTTCGTCGAGGGCGCGTTCAAGCAGCTATTCGACGGCCCGACGACCACCAATCCCGAGGGCCATTTGGTGGTGTTCAGCCTGCGGGACCTGCCCGACGAGCTGAAAGCCATCGGCACGCTGCTCACTCTGGATGCGGTGTGGCGGCGGGTGTCCAATCCCGCGATTCGCCGTCCGCGCTTGGTGGTCGTGGACGAGGCGTGGCTGCTGATGAAGGAGAAGTCGGGCGCGGAGTTCCTGTTCCGGATGGCCAAAGCCTCCCGGAAACACTGGGCGGGTTTGACGGTCGCGACCCAGGACACCGCCGACGTTCTCGGTAACGATCTCGGCAAAGCCGTGGTGGCCAACGCGGCGACCCAGGTCTTGCTGCGGCAAGCGTCGCAGGCCATCGACGAGATCACCCAGACCTTCGATTTGTCGGCCGGGGAACGGCAATTCCTGCTGTCGGCGGACCGAGGTCAGGGATTGCTGTCTGCGGGCACCCAGCGCGTCGCGTTCCAAAGTATTGCCTCGCCCACAGAGCACTACCTCGTCACCAGTAATCCGGCCGAACTCGCCGGATACGCCGCGGACGTCGACCCCGGCGAGGCCGACGCAGAGGAGCAGTCCTTCGTGGACCTGGGCTTCGCCAGCGAGCAGGCGTATGCGGCTGAGGGCGATGAGTTCGGTTCGTTCGGTGCTGATGACGACATCGAACTCGACGCTACCTGACGCTGGCCGTCCCTTTTCTTGATTGCGCATTTCCTACATTTATTGGAAGGACCTGTAATGCTTTCCTGGATACCGGCTGCCCTCAACCAGCCCGAGCTGTCCCATGCGCTGGCTGCTCACGGAATCGTGCGGACGGGCCTGGCGAATGGGTGGCTCGGGGACTACCTGCGCGACCCCGGCGGCGCGCTGCTCAGGCTGCTGGGTCACCTGCGGGACTGGGCGATCACCTGGGGGCCGATCGTCGGCCCGGTGCTCGCAGTCGGCATCGCGGGCTTCGTCATTGGCCGGCGCCGGTGGGCGAGGCGCTGCCACGCGAGGCTTCTCGCCGACGCCCGCCAGATCACCGTGCTCGCCCCGCCCACCGCCGATCCCGCGGGCGGCGCGGCCTTGTGGTCCAACCTCGTCGGGCTGCTGCGCCCGGCCTGGCGCCGATGGTTCACCGGGCAGCCCCATGTGGCCTGCGAGTACACGTTCTCCGAGGCAGGGGTCGGCATCCGGCTGTGGGTGCCCGGCGTGATCCCACCCGGTCTGGTCGAACGCGCCATCGAAGCCGCCTGGCCCGGCTCACACACGCGGGTCCGCACCGCCGACCCGCCCCTGCCACCGCCAAACTCCGAACAGCGGCGGCTGGTCGTCGGCGGCGAACTCCGCCTCGCCCGCTCCGAAGCGCTGCCGATCCGCACCGACTTCGACGCCGACCCGCTCCGTGCCCTGATCGGCGCCCCGGTCGGGCTCGGCCGCGACGAGTACGCCTGCGTCCAGATCCTCGCCCGCCCGGTCACCGGCCGCCGGGTCGCCCAGGCCCGGCGCTCCGCGCGGCGGGTGCACACCGGCAGTTCCACCCGCGTGGTCGGTCGCCTGCTCGATCTGATCACCCCCGGCGTGAAGTCCGGTTCCGCCCGGCGTACGGCGAAGTCCGGGGCGCTGCACAGCGATCCGCAGACCTCGCTCGAGTACGCGGCGCAGAACCGCGCCATCGTCGCCAAACAGCGCGGCTCGCAGTACGAGACGGTCATCCGCTACGCCGTCGCCACCCTCCTGCCCGCCGCCGCCGCCGAGACCGAGGTCCGCCAAGCGCGGGATGTCGCCCGCGGCCGGGCACACGCACTGGCCGCGAGCTTCGCCTCCTACACCGAGCACAACCACTACACCCGCCACCGCGTCCGCCACCCCGGCCCCGTGCTGGCCGACCGGCGCCTCGGCAAGGGCGACCTGCTGTCCGTGGCCGAACTGGCGGCGCTGGCGCACCTGCCGACCGACGAGGCGATCCCCGGCGTGCAGCGTGCCGGCGCCCGCGCCATCTCCCCGCCACCGGGCATCGCCACGCCCGGCCCCGAGGCCAAGCCGCTCGGCGTCACCGACACCGGACACGAACGCCCCGTGGCGCTGCGCGTCCCGGACGCGCGACACCACCTGCACGTCATCGGCGCGACCGGCTCCGGCAAGTCCACCTTGCTGGGCAACATGATCCTCGCCGACGCCGAAGCCGGGCGCGGGATCGTGCTGATCGACCCCAAGGGCGACCTCGTCACCGACATGCTCTCCCGCCTGCCTCGCTCGGTAGCGGATCGTGTCGTGATCTTCGACGCCGACTCCAAGTCCCGGCCACCGTGCCTTAACCCGCTGGACGGCGGGGAAACCGACCTGACCGTCGACAACCTCGTCTCAGTGTTCCGGCGCGTCTACAGCGCCTTCTGGGGTCCGCGCACCGACGACGTGATGCGCGCCGCCTGCCTGACCCTGCGCACCCAGGAAGGCGTCGCCACCCTCGCCGATCTACCCAAGCTGCTGGCCGATCCCGCCTTCCGATCACGGGTCACCGCCGGGATCACCGACCCGGTGCTGCGGGGGTTCTGGTCCTGGTACGAGGAACTCACCGACTCCTCCCGCAGCCAGGTGATCAGCCCGCTGATGAACAAGCTGCGGGCGTTCCTGCTGCGGCCGTTCGTGCGCGACGCCATCGCGGGCGGACATTCCACAGTGGACATGGCGGAGGTGCTCGACGGCGGGATCTGCCTGGTGCGCATCCCCAAAGGCTCGCTGGGCGAGGAAACCACCCGGCTGGTCGGGTCGCTGGTGGTCGCACGGACCTGGCAGGCGACCACCGCCCGTGCGCGCACGCCGCAACGCCAACGCCGGGACGCGTCGATGGTGATCGACGAATGTCACAACTTCTTGAATTTGCCCTACCCGATCGAGGACATGCTGGCCGAGGCGCGGGGCTTCCGGGTCGCGATGACCTTGGCGCATCAGCATCTTGGCCAGCTTCCGCGTGAGTTGCGGGAAGGCATGTCCACCAACGCTCGCAGCAAGATCTTCTTCAACGCCTCCCCGGAGGACTCTCGCGAGCTATCCCGGCACACCGCGCCCCGTCTGTCCGATCACGACTTGGCGCACCTGGGCGTCTACCACGCCGCCGTACGGCTTGTGCTCAACGGGGAAGAGGCACAGCCGTTCACCATGCGCACCCAGCCGCTTCCTCGTGCGATTCCCGGCCGCGCAAGGGAAATCCGCGGTATCGCCCGTCGTGCCTTGCGCAACCGAGTTCCTGGTGCCACCGCGTCCGGTGCGCAGGCGCCAGCCCGGCCTCCGCAGCGGCCCGTCGGGACCGCAGGGCAGACGCGGCCAACCAGCGGCGATCGCCGGGGCCAGTCCGGCGTCCGGGCGCGGAGCGCCGACCCGCGCCGCCAGCAGTCCTGACTCGACTTGGCCGCACCCGCAAAGACGGGCGGAAGTCCTTTTAGCACACCACTTTCCGGAGGTTCGCGTCATGATTACCAATCCCACCAGGCAGCGCGCTCTTCGAGGCCATAAGGCGACGCGGCCAACGCCGCGCGCGGCGAACAACGCCGATCACCAGGCGGTGCTGGCGTGGCGGCTGACCCCGCGTGATCGGTGGATCATCCGGATGTTGCACGAGCACCGCGTGCTCACCTCCCACCAGATCACCGCGCTCGCGTTCCCGTCGTTCCGATCGGGTCGGATGCGGTTGCGGGAACTGTTCCAGTGGGGCGTGGTGGACCGGTTCCAGCCGTTCATCTCGGTCGGCACCGCGCCGATGCACTACGTCCTCGCGCCCGCCGGGGCAGCGGTGCTGGCCGCCGAGGACGGTCTGGACGTCAAGGAACTCGGCTACCGCCACGACCGCGCCTTCGGGGTGGCCCACTCGCTGCGGCTCGCGCACACCGTCGGTGTCGCCGAGTGGTTCACCGCCCTGGTTGACCGCGCTCGCCACAGTGGCGCCGACGAGCACAGCACGCTCGGTGCGTGGTGGTCGGAGGCCCGCTGCGCGCGGCACTTCGGGGATCTGATCAAGCCCGACGCCTACGGCCGGTGGGCCAGCGCCGACAGGGAGATCGAGTTCTTCCTCGAGTACGACTTCGGCACCGAAGTCCTGGCCAAACTCGCCGGGAAACTGGCCGGCTACGCCGCACTCGCCGAAGCCACCGGAATCACCACTCCGCTACTGGTGTGGTTGCCGACCTCGCGGCGCGAGACCACAGCCCGCAAGCTGCTGGCGCGGGCCTGGCGCGAGCTCGACAACCCGCGCTCGGTCCCGGTCGCCACCGCCGCGGCCGAACTGCTCAACCCCGAGGCAGCGCACCCGAGTCCCGCCGACGAGGTCTGGCTGCCCCTGGACACCACCAGCGGTAACGCGGCAAGCACCCGGCGGGAGTTGCACCGGTTGCTCGACGCCTGGCCGCTCGTCCCGCCACCCAGCACCGACGCGGGCAGCGAGTCGGCTCTCGGACCGGACTCGACGCTGGCGCAGATGACCCCGGCGCCCGCGCCGATGCCGCCGGCCGCCATCTCACGCGGGCCAAGCACAGGCAGGCGGTGAGCACCCGATGATCCTGAAAGTCGGCGCCATCGTGATCGGCGTGATCCTCTTCATCCCGACGTTGATCGGGAACGGGGTGTCCGGCGCGATCTCGGCCCTATTCGGTAGTGGCGGAAGTCAGCCCAGCGCGACCGCGCTGGCCGACATCCCCGCCGACTACCTCGCGCTGTACCGCGCGGCGGCCGGGGTATGTCCAGGGCTGGACTGGTCGATTCTGGCCGCCATCGGCAAGATCGAGTCCAACCACGGCCGGTCCACCCTTCCGGGCGTGCACAGCGGGGAGAATGGCTATGGGGCAGGCGGGCCGATGCAGTTCAAGACCGCCACCTTCGACGGAGTGCTTGCCCGCCACGAGATCCCGGCCGGCGGCGCCACCCCACCCTCGCGCTACAACCCGCACGACGCCATCTACGCCGCCGCCTACATGCTCTGCGACGACGGAGTGCGGCGAGGTGATCTCCACGCGGCGATCTTCGCCTACAACCACGCAGACTGGTACGTCAAACAGGTACTCGACCAAGCCAAGCAATACGCCGACGCCGCCGCGACGGTCGGCACAGGCGACTGCAACGCCATCCAGGCCACCAACGCGGTCGCGGTGGCCGCGATCAACTACGCCTGCGGGCAGAGAGGACTTCCGTACGTCTGGGGCGGGAACGGACCCGATGGCGGGCACGCGGGCTTCGACTGTTCGGGCCTGACGAAGGCGGCCTACGCCGCCGCCGGAGTAACCCTGCCACGCACCGCCCAGACCCAGTTCAACGCTGGCCCCCATGTTCCGGCCGGACAGCCGCTGTTGCCGGGTGACCTCGTTTTCTACGGCACACCCAGCAATATCCACCACGTAGGTCTCTACATTGGTGGAGGTTCCATGGTGGACGCACCGGACTTCGGACAGGTTGTGAAGGTGCAACCCTACCGGTACAAGGGAGATGACTACGCAGGTGCTACGCGTCCCGCCGGTTCCGTTGCGGCGTAACGGAGTCTACGTCGCCAACACCGGAACCGATCATAGCAGAGAACGGTCGGCCGTCGCTGTCGACGAGCAGGATCCGCTGGGTGAACAGCGGGGGCGTGGTGGCGTCGAGTGCAACAATGTTGTGGTAGCTGGCCAGTTCGAAGAGCGCGTGGGTCACCTCGCGGATCGTGGTGCGATCCGGGTCGGCCTCGACGGACAGACCCTCGACCCGAATCTCCAGCACCCGCTGCTGTGGCAGCACAGTGATCACGGTGCGTACGTACTCCGGGATTCCGCCGTCGTTGCGCAACTCGGCGATGTCGTCGGCCAGCCGTACTGCCACAGCTTCCACGGTGTAGCCGAGTCCGACTCCGGCTCGCGCGCCCCACAACACAAAACAATCCACTGTGGACTCAAAAGGGGTCATGGCAAGATTCCTCCGGCCAGCCGGATCCGCTGTGCGGTGGCAGGTCGCCTACCGCACGGCGGATCCGGCTGGCCAATGTGCGAAGGTGGACGGGCTACTTTCCGCGCTGCGCGCGGAGTTCCGTTCGCAGATCACCCAATGTGCGCCCGTCGGATGCGCGCCGGAACGCGCTCCAGCCGTTCTGGTGGTTGCCACCCAGTGCGGTGGTGGCACCGGACGGGTTGGCGAACACCCGGCCGTCGGCGAGGATGAGGGTGCCGTCGACCCGGATGCGGGCGGTGTGCCGGACACCGAGGTTGCGGCGGTTCCAGACCAGTTCCTCGCCCGCCGTGACCAGCCCGGCGTCCAGTAGCTCGGCGATGCCGCCACGCGCCCACTTGATCAGCGGCGGCGAAGTCGACGGCGGCGGGGTCTCCGACCAGATCGCCGCCTCGGTGGCGTCGCCGTGCAGGCCCATGACGGCGGCGGCGGTCGGCGCGATGAGGCTCGGCCAGCCGTCGTCAAGCCCGCGCCACTGACCGACACGCTGCCAACGTCCCTGGTATGCCAGCAGCATCTCGACATCGGTGGCGTGATCGCGGGCCAACGGGTAGGTCGGGTCGGCCGGGTGGGACAGGCGCAGGACGAGGTCGCCGTCGTACAAGCTGTCGGCCGGGGGCTGTTGGGGCACCCAGTTGCCCGCGAACAACGCCACCTCGCCCGCGCGGTCGGGGTCGGCGTCGCTGATGATGTCGACCGCCGTCACGAGCATCGCCCACACGTCGTCGGGGCATCGCATCGGCGGCGTGGCGAACGCCGGGGCGAGGATCATCGTGTCCGGCGGCAACCCCTCCCACGCCCGCATCGTCGCCTCGTCGTGCGGCTGTGACGCCCCGGCGGTTGCGGTGGTGTGATCGGGTTGGGGGTCCGGTTGTGATGCGTCTACGGCCGCGTCGGCGGCCAGTTCGGGTGGTTCGTGAATGTCGTGGTCGGTGGTCATTGCCTATGCGCCCCTTCGGTTTCCAACGTTCTGGCCGGGAGGCCGACGTGTATGGACGCTTCGTGATCGCGTGGTTGTCAACGCGCGTGTGCGCCACCGGGGCGAAGTCGACCCATGTGGCGCAATGAAATCCCCGCTCCGCGCCACTGTGACTACAAGCGACAGTTGTCACCCACGAGCCATCGCCAGCTGGCGTTCTGCTCGCAGGTTCCAGCGGTGCTTGTCACCGGGTACTGGTCCTACTTGTCACCTGGTCCCGGAACAGGCGTAGTTGTCACAAGATCGAGTGAAGTCCTGTGGGCTTCGCGCGTCGGTACACCGAGCGGGGCGCGCTGCTGACTTGGATGGCGCGGTGAACGCGAGCGGACCCGGTCGGGTCGACCTGCTGGGTACGGCGTTGTGGTCGCACCGCTGTGGCTGGGACGAGTTGGCCGAGCAGGACACCACCTTCACCGAGGCCCATGGAGTGCTGGACCTGTGTCCGGAGTGGACCCGGCGGTGGTCGGTGACGTGGCGGTACGCGGGCGACGAGGTCACCGCGCCGGTACGGGATCTCGCGTCTATGCCGGTGACGGGGTGTGAGCCGGTCCGGCGGTTCTCATGGAACCGCAAGCAGCGGCATCGGCCAGGGTTGCAGTACCTGGTGAGCACCGATCGATTGCACGGCTGCGAGTCGATGGAAGAAGCCAGGCTGCTGTTGGTGCTGGACTTCGCCGCCGGGCTGGGCGAGGTGATCTCCCAGCCGTTCCGGCTGCGGTTTTTGGCGCGGGATGGGGAGCGGGAGCATGTGCCGGACTTCCTGGCCTACACCCGGACCGGACGCTGGTTGATCGACGTGCGCCCGGCGGCGCGGGTCGGTGAGCGCGACAGGGTGGCGTTCGCCGCGTCGGCGGAGGTGGCGTTGCTGCACGGCTGGCGGTACGTGGTGGTCGCGGGCTGGAAGCCGCACGTGCTGTCCACGGTGGACACGTTGTCGGCGCAGCGGCGCCCGCTGACCGACCGGCTGGGCTTGGTGGAGGTGCTGCTTGCCGTCGCGGCCGAGAAGCCTCGCCCGTTTGGCGAGCTGGCGGAGTTGACCGTGGCGCCGCCGATCGCGCGGGCCTACTTGCTGCACCTGCTGTGGCACCGCCGAATCGGCATGGACCTGACCACGCCGCTGGGCGATGCCGCCCTGGTGACCTACGCCGAGAGCGAGCCGCAGTGACCGCCGCGTTCATGAGTTTGGACCTGAGTCCGGGCGCGATTGTGGTGCTGGACGGCACGGAGTGGACCGTCGAGCGGGCCGAGCCCCAGCTCGGGCAGGTGATGCTGGTAACGGCGGGCGGGGAACGAATGCGGGCGACGTTCCGCTTTCTGATGCACCATCCGTCCTGCCGACAATCCAGCAAATCGGCCACACGGATGGCCTCGGGCCGAGGACGCCAGGAGGCCGGCGAGGGCGACCTGACCCCGCACCAGCGGGAGCTGGTCAGGCTGCGGATGGCGCACCTGCTGGAGGTGGAGACCGGTTTCCGCAGCGGCAGCCCGCTGCGACCAGAACCGGGTGAGCCCAAGCTTTGCTACGACCCGGCGACCACCACGCTGACGCAGCGGCGGCAGGCGAAGGTGGCTGAACTCGCGGCGCTCGATCATGACCAGGCTCGCCTGCTGGGCTTGCATCAGGTCGGCTACCGCACCTTGATCCGCTGGGAGACACGGCGGCGCCAGCTGGGGCCGATCGGCTGCGCCGATGATCGGTGGCTGCGCGCGGGCGGCGGGCATCCCTGCATCAACGAGCAGGTCCGCGAGGCGATCCACGCGGTGCACCAAGAGTCCCTGCACCGGTCGCGGTTGTCCATGCGCACCAAGGAACACATGGTGCACCAGTTCGTCCGCGAGCAGCACGGCCCGGAGGCGGTCGCGGCGATCCCCAGCTACGAGACGCTGCGGCTGGTCTGGCGGGAGTGGTTCGGAGCTGGCGGCGGCAGGCAGCGCTACGTCCGCTCGGCCGCGTTGGTCACCAGCGGCGAGCATGTGGTGGTGCACCGGCCCGGTCAGGTCGTCGCGCTGGACACGACCATCCTGCCGGTCAAGGTGCGCGAGACGGTGTTCGGCGATCCGGTGTCGGTGCACCTGACGCTCGCGTTGGACGTCTACACGCACTCGCTTTCCGCGTTCCGGCTCACGATGGTGTCCGACAGCGCGGTCGACGTCGCGATGCTGCTGCGAGACGTCACGATGCCGCTGCCGATGCGCCCGGACTGGGGCGAGGAGCTGGAATGGCCCTACCCAGGGTTGCCGGCTGCGGTGGTCGCGGAGTTCGCCGGACACCGGGTCGCCGGGCTGCCGTTCTTCACCCCGGAGACGATCACCACCGACCACGGCTCGGTCTATCGCAACCATCACCTGGTCGAGGTCCAGCGGGTGCTGGGCGCGAACATCCTGCCCGCGAGGGTGCTGCGGCCCACCGACAAGCAAGCCGTCGAGCGCGCCTTCGGCGGGATTCGCAGTTTGCTGTTCGAGCATCTCCTCGGCTACTCGGGCGTGGATGTCGCCGACCGCGGCGCCGATCCCGAGGCCGACGCGGTGCTCACCATCGACCAGATGGAGAACCTGATCGCGACCTGGATCGTCGGGATTTGGCAACATCGCAGGCTCGGCGAGCACGCCCCGTGCTGGGACCCGGCCGGTGATCACAGCCCGAACACGCTGTTCGCCGCCGCGCTGGCCCAGGGTGGCTTCGCGATGGAGATCCCCGCCCCGGAGCTCTACTACCGGCTGCTGCCCGCGCACTACGTGGCCATCCACGGCCAGCGCGGGGTGAAGATCCGCGGACTCTGGTACGACGGGCCGGCGCTGGAGCCCTACCGGCATGAGCCCTCCGGGCGCGGCGGTCGGCACAAAGGGCGCTGGGTCATCCGCCGCGACCCGCGCGACGCGCGCACGGTGTTCTTCCAAGATCCCGGCACGCACGCCTGGCACACGCTGCGCTGGACCGGCCTGCCGCCCGAGGGCGAGGTCCCGTCCTTCAGCGACGCCCGCGTCCGCGACCTGCTGGCCGCCGCCCGGCAAGCGGGTCTGAAACCCCGCACCGACGCCGAGTTGTTGCCGCTGCTGCTGGAGCTGATCGGTGCGCACATCCCGGTCGCGGCCTGGCCAACGATGCCCAAGGCCGCCCGCACCGAGCACGCCCGCGAGGTCACCCAGGCCGCTGCCGCGGTGGCCGACCGCGCCAGTGTCTGCCCGGTGCACGCCGTTGACGACACCGGCGCACCACAGCCGCGGCGGCCACGAGCACCCCGCCCGGTCACCGCGTCCAAGCCCGCGACCGGTGACACACCCGCCGCGGGCTGGACCGAGCGCGCCCGCGCCGGGCACCAGGCCGTCGACGCTGACCGGCGCCGCCGCCGCGAGGAGGCCGTGGCGGCCGGGCCGGTCAGCCCGCCACCGCGGCTGGGGGAGGCGTTCCGCCGACGTTCGCTGTTCCTGCTGGCCGACAACGACCCCGACGACAACTTCGGCGACATCCCTGCCGAGCACCCGGAAAGCGCCTCGTGACACCGCACCCCATGACGCAAAACAGCGGCGAGCAGCAGCCGGCCACCCCGTCGGTCCTGCCTGGCCCGGTCACCGACCGCGAGACCGTCGAGGGCTGGCGGCAGTGGCGGCTGACCCGCCACTGTTTCCAGCCAGCGCCCCGACTGAGCGTGGCCGACTACCGCACGTTGAGTCCGCGCCAGCGGGCCTTGCACGACCTGCACCGCGCGGCCACCCACGCCAACCTGCCGTTGCAGGAAACCCCGATGAGCGCTGCGGTCGCCAGGTTGATGCGGTCCCGGTTGCAGACCAACGCGCTCAAGCACAAGCCGACCACCCGGGCCGGCCTGATGATCACCGGCGGTGGTTACCAGGGCAAGACCGAGACCGCCTGCGAGATCGCCGCCGCGTTCGAGGACGCCTGGCTGGACCTGCACCACCAGCTCAACCCGACCGCGATCCTGGGCACCCGCGACCTGCACGCCCCGGTCGCCTACATCCAGACCCCGGTCACCGCCAAACCGAAGAGCACCTGCCAGGCGATCCTGGACTTCTTCGGCGCCGACCACAAACGCATGACCCTGCCGCAGCTCACCCGGGCGGTCCGCACCTCGCTGCGCGACCACGGCAACCGGGTGCTGCTGCTGGACGACATCACCCGGCTGAAGATGCACCGCGCCGACGACCAGGACACCCTCGACCTGATGCGCGCCTTCATGAGCATGCACACCACACTCGTGTTGATCGGCGTCAACATCCCCGGCTCCGGCCTGCTACGGGAAGGCCGCCATGACCCGCGCACCGGCCAGTGGGTGTTCCCGCCACCCTCCGGCGCGGCGGCCAGCACTATGGCCGGCGACGACCCGGCCACCCAGACCGAGCGGCGCTTCGACCTGATCCACCTCGAGCCGTTCCGCTACGACACGCCCCACGGCATCGCCGCCTGGACCGCCCACTTGGTCGGGCTGGAGGAACACCTGCGGCTGTTTCACGCCCGTCGCGGGATGCTCACCGGCGGCACCATGCCCGAGTACCTGTTCCGCCGCACGGGCGGTGTCGTCGGCCTGCTGGAGCGCCTGATCGAGGAAGGCTGCGCCGAGGCGGTGGAGACCGGACTGGAGAAGCTGACCGAGGATCTGCTGGACACCATCTTGATCAATCTCGGCAACGATCCCGCCCGCGACGCCGCTGCAGGGGAGATCCCCCAGGTTCCCCCGCCGACCACACGGGCCGCGCCCCCGGCCAAGCGCAAGGCCCGCAACACTGTCTTCGACGACACCGGCATCCCGGCCAGCGGCCGGGCCGCCGGTCAGGGCGCATGACCTGTGTCCCGGCCGCTGCCGCGCAGCCTTGACCCGCTGCCGGACGAGTCGATCACCGGCTTCGTGCTGCGCCTGGCTCACCGGCTTCAGATCCCGCCCGCCCGCGTGGTCGAACTCACCGGCCTGAACACCGGCCACCGCAGCAGCACCTCCGCCCTGGGCCTGGCCGTCCACGTCGTTCCCGCCGCACGGCACGCCTTCGCGCACGCGACCAGGCTGACCGCCGCCGAGACCGACAAACTGTTCCTCAGCGCGCTGGGCGATCGCTACCCCGCCGCCCAACCGAAACGCGGCCCGAACCGCTGGGGCAGCACCACCTACTTCGACCGGTGGCTGTTCACCCGGTCCACTCGCTACTGCCCGGCCTGCCTGACCGGTGAGGACACCGAACTCGGCCGGGCACTCGGCGGCGCGTGGCGCAGAACCTGGCGGCTGCCGGTCGTGTTCGTCTGCACCGAGCACCGCCGCTACCTCGATCACCAGTGCCCGGCCTGCCACCACCCAGTCCACCTCCGGCACGGCGGCGGTCATCCCCAGTGGGGCACCACCAGCCTGCACCCCACACAATGCCGGTTCTCTGGCGGGATCGGCGCCCGCGACGCCGAGCGCACTGCCTGCGCCGCCTGGCTTTCCGCACCCCAGCACCCAGTTGGCCACCCGGCCAGCACGGTGTCCGTCGCGATGCTCGACCTCCAGCACCGCATCGACGCCGCCCTCGATCCACAACGGCCGGACCGGATCGACGTGCTCGGCCGAGAGACCGCCGCCCGCCACTACTTCGTCGACCTGGAGATGATGGCCTACCTGGTTCGGGTCTCCTGGCCGCTGGGCCGCGACTTCGCCGCCTACCCGGCCCTCGCCGACGCGCTCGACGAGCACCTGGCAGACCTCAACGCACGATTCCAGGCCACCGTCCGCAACCCCAACTCCACGGGCTACAACCAAAGCGTCCAGCACTTCCTCAAGTCGCCCCCGCTGGACGCCCTCGCCTGCGCCACGCTGCTGGACATCGCCGACCACCTACTCCAGCTCGGCTCGCCGCACGCCCTGAGCACCGAAATGCGGCGCCTGCTGGCCCACGACGACCGCCGGCCGGGCAAAGCCGCTTGGAGTCGGACTTTCCTGTCCGGACGCCCGGACTGCTCGGAGGGGATGCGCCAGGCGGTCGCCCCAGTCCTCCAGAGCTACACCAGCGCCCGACGATCCCGCGGCCTTTCCGCACCCATCCGCCGCACCCCGTTCGGTCCCGAACACATCGCCCAGTTCCTGCAACAAGACTGGTACGGCAAGCACTTGCGGCACTTCACCGGCATCGCCGAGGTCCACCTGCGCCGCGGCGCCGCGCTGCACCTGTGTCAGCTCGCGGCCGGCGGCTCCATCAAGCAGGCCGCCGGGCGCCTCGGCCTGCCCGACACTCCCGCCGTCCTCGATCGCTGCCACTCCAGCGCCAAGGCACTGCACCGCTGGACACGCGCTCGCCCCGACCCACACGAGTTCGACACCGCGCTGCACCAACTCGTCGACCACCTCGCGGCAACCCCCGACCTGATCGACTACGACCGGCGGCGCGCCGCGCTGCGCGGGGACTGGTGCATCGACGCCGAGACCTGGCGCTGGATCGCCGACCAGCTACCACCAACGGAATGGGTCCACGGACGCCAGCCCCAGCTCGGCGACCGGAAACGCCAGAGCGCCTCAATCTATGTGTGGGCACACGTCACCGGAACCGAGCACGTCTTCGCCCCGCACCCGCTGCGCGACCAGCAACCCGCCGACCAGCAGGGCGCCTGGCGGATCAGCGACTACGCCTTCTGGGCACGCCTGCGGCAGCCCCGCACACGACCCCACGACAGCGCGCTGCGCACGCTGCTGGACGGCTACGCCGGCAGACTCGCCACGCACATCGACCGCACCGGGCACGCCACCACGAGCCTGGGGCCGACACTCTCGTGAACGTCGGTCCGGATTTCGTCACGTGAGTTGGCGCCCACCGGTGTGGCGGATGTGTGGCTCCAGCAGGGATCTTGCACACTGATGGACACGGTGCGCGCTGCGGGGTGGAGTCACCGAGCCGGTGACCGGTCGCCTCGGTCTTGGGCCACGTCGCTGTCGCAGCAGTCTGGGCCTGGTGAGGCGGTTGGACCTGTGTCGGCGCGGGTGATGGTCCGGCGGCGCAGGCGGTAGCCGACCGCGAGGGCGGTGACGGTGAGGACGGCCGCGGCGGCGAGCGCGGTGATGGTGCCGGTGTGGGCGCTGATCCAGGTGGTGGCGGTGGCCGAGAAGCGCGCCAGCCCGTTGCCGCTGGTGGTGGTGCCGCTGGTGGCGGCCGGGTACCAGTACCAGGCCAGGTAGGCGCCGGTGAGGATGAGCACGGCCGCGGTGATGCGGGGGCCGTAGCGGGCCAGCGCCGTGATGCGCCGGGTGAGGGCGGCGCCGGCCGCGAGAACGCAGCCAGGCTGGCGGTGCTGATCGACGCGGACAACGCGCGGCCGTCGATCACCGAAGGGTTACTAGCCGAGGTCGCCAAGTACGGCACCGCGCAGGTCAAACGCGCGTACGGCGACTGGACCGGCACGAGTCTCAAGGGTTGGAAGGACCAACTGCTGTCCCAGTCGATCCAGCCCATCCAGCAGTTCGCGGCCGCGGTGATCGTCACGGGCGCGGCGGCCTGTTCGAACCCCGGGGGAGGTGCCGCGGCGGGTGCCGGGGCGGCCGACTCCGCCGTGGTCGGCATAGCCACCGAGCCGGAGAGCCTCAGCCCGCTGCTGGGCTACGGCAAGGACGGCAACTCGAAGATCTTCGACGGGCTGCTGGCGCACGACATCGGCATGAAGCTGAAGCCCGCGCTCGCCGCCGCCCTACCGGAGGTCTCCGCGGACGGACTCACCTACACCTATGCGCTCCGCCGGGGCGTGCGGTTCAGCGACGGACGGCCCTTCGGCGCCAAGGACGTCGTCTTCACCTACCGGACGATCCTCGACGCGAAGACGAACAACGCGTCCAAGTCCGAGCTCGACGCGATCGCGGACGTCACGGCGCGCGGCGAGGACTCCGTCGTCTTCACCCTGAAGTACCCCTACGCCCCCTTCGCCGAGCGGACCGTCCTGCCCATCGCCCCCGAGCACATCGCCGGCGGACAGGACGTCAACAGCGGCGAGTTCACCACCAAGCCCGTCGGCACCGGACCGTACGTCCTCACCGCCTGGTCCAAGGGCGAGAAGCTGAGCTTCAAGGCCAACCCGGCCTACTGGGGCGGCGAGCCCGCGGTGAAGAAGTTCACCATGGCGGTCATCAAGGACGACGACGTACGCGCCACCCGGCTGCGCTCCGGCGAACTCGACGGGGCCGTCCTGCCGCCGAACCTGGCCAAGGGGTTCGCGGCCGGCAAGGCGCTCCCGGGAGCACCTCCCAGCGGTGGCTGGGGGATGCATGCGGCCAAGACCTACGACTACCGCCAGGTCACCCTGCCGACGGACCACCCGGTCACCGGCGACACGGCCGTCCGCCAGGCCCTGGACATCGCCGTGGACCGGGACACGATGGTCGACAAGCTCCTGGACGGCGCGGGCAAGGCCGCCTACGGTCCCGTCCCGACCGGCAGCCCCTGGTTCACGGCAGGTACGGAACGCCCGCACGACCTCGGCAAGGCCGAGAAGATCCTCGACGACGCCGGCTGGATCCCCGGCGCCGACGGCATCCGCGCCAGGAACGGGGTCCGCGCCGCCTTCCCGCTCTGGTACCCCTCCGGCGACAAGCTCCGCCAGGAACACGCCCTCGCCTTCGCTTCCGACGCCAAGAAGGCCGGCATCCAGGTCACCACCGAGTCCGGCAGCTGGGAGGTCATCGAGCCCCGGATGAAGACCGACGCCGTCCTCGCCGGCGGCGGCTCCCCGGCCGACCCGGACTTCGACCAGTACCTGACACTGAACTCCGCCCTCGCGGGCGACGGCTTCAACAACATGGCCCGGTACGACAACCCGGCCGTCGACAAGGCGCTGCTCGACGGCCGCCGGAGCGCGGACCCGGCCGTGCGCAAGGCCGCGTACGACACGGTCCAGCGCGAACTGGTCAAGAACCCGGGCTACGTCTACCTCACCCACATCGACCACCTCTACGTCGTGGCCGACAAGTGGGACGGGCTCACGACCCAGGTGGAGCCGCACGACCACGGCCTCGGAACCGGCCCCTGGTGGAACGTCGAGAGCTGGAAGCCGAAGCAGAAGTGAGCCGTCTCCACCGTCTCCACCGGCTTCACCGTCTCCCCGACCTCCACCGCCTCCACCGCCTCCCGTGGCGGCCGATGGCGCGCATGGCGGCGCGGCGGACCCTGTTCGCCGGCCCCGTCCTGCTCGCCGTCACCTTCGGGGTGTTCGCGGTGGCCGCGCTCTCCCCCTTCGACCCCGTCAAGGCATACGCCGGGACCGCCGGGCTCACCGCCTCCCAGGCCGGACTCGACCAGCTGCGGGTCAACCTCGGGGCGGACCAGCCCCTGCTCACGCGCTGGTGGGAGTGGCTCACCTCGGCGCTGACCGGGGACCTCGGCACCTCCGCCGTCATGCGCCAGCCCGTCTCCGACGTCATCGCCGAACGGCTCGGCTGGTCGGCGCTGCTCGCACTGTGCGCCTTCGCCGTCGCCGTGCTGCTGGGCACCGGGCTCGGCGTCCTGGCCGCGCGCAGGCAGGGCGGGCGCCTGGACCGGGCCGTCTCCGGACTCGCGTACACCCTCGAGGCGGCCCCGGCCTTCTGGCTGGGCCTGCTCGCCATCTGGTTCTTCTCGGTGCGCCTCGGCGTGCTGCCGTCCGGCGGCCTCACCGACGCGGGCAGCGACGTGGTCACCGCCGGGCAGGTGGCCCGCCACCTCGTGCTCCCCGCGCTGGTCCTCGGCATCTCCCAACTGCCCTGGTTCTTCCTGTACGTCAGGCAGGGCGTGGCCGACGCGCTGCAGGAGGATCCCGTACGGGGCGCCCGGGCGCGGGGCCTGGGGGAGCGGCGGGTGCTGCTCGGCCACGGACTGCGCTCCGGCATGCTCCCGATGCTGACCCTGATCGGGTCGCGCGTACCGGAGCTGATCACCGGCGCGCTGCTGGTGGAGACCGTCTTCAGCTGGCCCGGCATCGCCGCGGCCACCGTCCAGGCCGCGACCTCGGTGGACTTCCCGCTCCTGGCCGCGCTGACGGTCCTGGCCACCGCGGCCGTGCTGGCCGGAAACCTGCTGTCCGACCTGCTCTACGGGCTGGCGGACCCGAGGGTGGGCTTCGATGGCTGACACGACCGACACGACCGACACGGCCGTCACGACCGGAGCACCGCTCTGGCGGCCCCACGGCCGCGACCGCGGCTCCACCCGGAACGTGCGGGTGCGGACCTCGGCGGTGATCGTCGTCCTCGTCGCGCTGGCGGTGCTGCTGGTTCCGCCGCTGGTGCAACTCGACCAGCAGGCGGTCGACTTGTCGGCAAAGCTCCTGCCGCCCTCCTGGGCCCATCCCTTCGGCACCGACGACGTGGGCCGCGACCTGCTGCTGCGCTGCGTCTACGGGCTGCGCGTCTCGCTGCTGGTCGGGCTGGTGGCGGCGCTGGTCGCCACCGTCCTCGGCACGGCGGTCGGCGCGCTCGCCGGAGCGCTCGGCGGGTGGACGGACCGGTGCGTCATGCGGGTGGTGGACGCCCTGTCCTCGATCCCGCACCTGCTGCTCGGCATCTTCATCGTGGCGATGTTCCGGCCGGGGGTGTGGCCCGTGGTCGTCTCCGTGGCCCTGACCCACTGGCTGTCCACGGCCCGCATCGTCCGCGCGGAGGTCCTCTCGCTCCGCTCGCGGCCCCATGTGGACGCGGCGGTCTCGGGGGGCGCCTCGCGGTGGCGGGTGGCCGTACGCCACCTCGTGCCCGGAGTGCTGCCGCAGGCCGGGCTCGCCGCCGTACTGATGGTCCCGCACGCCATGTGGCACGAGTCGGCCCTGTCCTTCCTGGGTCTCGGCCTGCCGGCGCACCAGGCGAGCCTGGGCAACCTGGTTCAGGCGGCCCGCGGTTCGCTGCTCGCCGGCGACTGGTGGCCCACGCTCTTCCCTGGGCTCCTCCTGATCGTCCCGACCCTGGCGATCGCCGGCCTCGCGGGCGCCTGGCGCGAGCGCCTCGACCCCCGCCGCCGTTCGGAGCTGAGCCTGTGAAGACTTCCATCCGGCCCGTCCTCGAACTGGACCGGCTCTCCGTCCGCTTCCGCATGCGCGGCGGCCGGTACGTCGCGGCCGTCACCGACGCCACCCTCGCCCTGGCTCCCGGCGCGTGCCTCGCCCTCGTCGGCGAGAGCGGCTGCGGCAAGTCCGTGCTCGCCTCCGCCCTCCTCGGACTGCTCCCCGGCAACGCCGAGACCGCGGGCTCCGCCCGGCTCGCCGACGGGACCGACCTGCTCGCCCTCGACGAGCGCACCCTCGCCCGGAGCGTCCGGGGCCGCCGCGTCGCACTGGTGCCGCAGAGCCCGGCCGCGCACCTCACCCCGGTCCGCACCATCCGCTCCCACCTGGAGGAGACGGTCCGCGAACTGACCGGGACCGCCAGGGCGGACCTGCGGGAAGCGGCCGAGGCCGCAGCCGGCCGGGCGGCCTTCCCCGCCACCCACCTCGACCGCCATCCCCACCAGCTCTCCGGCGGGCTCGCCCAGCGTGCCGCCACCGCGCTCGCGCTGATCGGCGACGCGCCCCTGCTGCTCGCCGACGAGCCGACCACCGGCCTCGACCGTGACCTCGTCCACCGCACCGTCGACGAGCTGCGCGCCCACACCCGGGACGCCGGCCGGGCGCTGCTCATGATCACGCACGACCTCGCGGCGGCCCACCGCATCGCCGACACCGTGGCCGTCATGTACGCGGGCCGCATCGTGGAAACCGCCTCCGCCGAAGCCTTCTTCGGCGCTCCGGGCCCCCGCCACCCCTACGCGCGCGGACTCCTCGACGCCCTGCCCGAGCGGGCCTTCGCCCCCATCCCGGGCGCCCCGCCCGAGCTCGGCGCGCTCCCGCCCGGCTGCGCCTTCGCCGCCCGCTGTCCGCGCGCCGACTCCCGCTGCCGGGCCGAGCGGCCCCCGCTCACCGAAGGGGTGGCCTGCCACCATGCTTGAGCTCACCGGCATCACCGCCGGCTACGACCGCCGGGCCCCCGTCGTCCGCGGCGCGCACCTGAGCCTCGCCCCCGGCGCATCCCTCGGACTGCTCGGCCCGAGCGGCTGCGGCAAGTCCACGCTGGCGAGGGTCGTCGCCCTGCTGCACCGGCCCGACCGGGGGACCGTGGCCTTCGACGGCCGCGCGGTGACCGGGTTCCGGCACCGGGCCCCGCGCGCCCTGCGGACCTCCGTCGGCATGGTGTTCCAACAGCCCCGGCTCGCGGCGGACCCCCGGCTCAGGCTGCGCGAGCTCGTCGCCGAGCCGCTCCGGGCCACCGGCCGGCGCGGCGAAATCGACGCCATCGTTCCCGAGTTGGCGGACCGGGTCGGCCTGGGAGCGGACCTGCTCGACCGGCGGCCCCACGAGGTGAGCGACGGTCAGCTGCAACGGGTCTGTGTGGCAAGGGCCTTGGTGCTCCGGCCGCGCTGGCTGGTGTGCGACGAGATGACCGCCATGCTCGACGCGTCCACCACCGCCGCGCTGGTCGGCGTAGTGGAGGAGTACCGGGAGGAGTCCGGCGCGGGCCTGCTGGCGGTGGGACACGACCCCGTTCTGCTCGGGCGCTGGTGCGGGCGGACGGCCCACTGGGACGAGATCGTCAAGGACTGAACACCGGTCACGGACCGTCAACACCCGTTTGGCGGACACGGGTTTCGCCCGAAGAGACCTTCCGCTGCGCCACCATGGCGGCGCGTAAGGAGGTGTTCCGATGGTGATCTCCCTCTCCGTCCTCGTCCTGCTCCTCGTCCTCGCGTGGATCTTCATGCGCGGCGGCGGCCTCAAGCTGTCGCACGCGCTCGTCTGTGTCCTGCTCGGCTTCTACCTCGCGAGCAGCAGTCTCGCGCAGACCATCCACAACGGGGTCTCGGCCACGGCGAACGTGGTCAGCGGCTTCAAGCCCTGACCCGTGGCCGTCACCCGCCCCTCTCCGTCCGCGCGTTGATCAACTGTTGCGCCTTCGTGAATCATCCGGCTCTTCCATGGACTCCTCAGGCAGTGCGATCTAGCGTCTGGCCGCGGCGCGATGTCATACGCAATGTCAACAACACTGAGGACAAGGGAGGAAGTCCGGATGTTCCGAAGAGCGCTGAACTGCGCCGTGGCGCCGGCTCTCGCCGCATGCGCGGTGCTGTACGGGGTCTCGCCGGCCGCCGCCGAGGAGATACCCCTGGCTCCGGGCCACCGCCTGGTCAGCCACTACGACGGCGCCCCGGCCGCGGCCCGCAGCACCCGTTCCTCGCGCCCAACGGCCGCAGCGGCATGCACTCCGACGCGGCGGGCAGCGCCACCTCGCCCTGGTCGGGACCGCTCGGCAAGAACCCGAAGGTGACCAGCGAGAAGATCGCCGCCGTCGGCGGCGAATGCGCCACCGCCACCTTCGACTCGGGCGGCCGGCTGGTCACGGTGTGCGGCACCTTCGGCGGCTTCAAGGTCAAGCTGCTGGAGCCCCGTACGCTCGCCACGCTCGCGGAGTACCAGCTCCCGCAGCGTTCCTCGACGGTCCAGGCGATCACCTCGCTGGACTTCTCGAAGATCTTCAAGGACACCTCGGGCGGCGCCTACTTCTACCTGGACCACCAGGACCGTGCGGTGCTGGCCGACTCCCGCCAGCACATCCTGAGGCTCTCGCACGTCCAGAACGCGGACGGCGGCTGGCAGTTCAAGGTGGACGACGACTGGGACCTCACCGGCCAGGTCCCGCACGACTGCGTCGACTGGACCAACCTGTGGCCCACCGGCACCTGCGACCCGGTCACCTCGGTGATGCCCGACTGGAACGGCCGCATCTGGTGGGTCACCCGCCAGGGCCGTGTCGGCACCGTGGACCCGGCGACCTCGGTGATCCGCTCGATCCGGCTGGCGGGGGAGGAGATCCAGAACTCCTTCTCGGTCGGCGAGGACGGCGTCTCCATCGTCACCGACCACGCGCTGTACAGCTTCACCGCCTCCGCCGACGGCACCCCCGTCGCGCAGTGGCGCCAGACCTACGACCGGGGCACGGGAACCAAGCCCGGCTCGGTCAACCAGGGTTCGGGCACCACCCCGGACCTCTTCGGCAACGGCTACGTCGCGATCACCGACAACGCCGACGACCGGATGAACGTGCTGGTCTTCAAGCGGGCCCCGGACGTGCCCGAGGGGCAGCGGCTGGTGTGCAAGGTCCCGGTCTTCGGATCGGGCGCCTCGACCACCGACAACTCCCTGATCACCTGGGGCAACAGCATCATCGTCGAAAACAACTACGGCTACGAGAACGTCACGTCGCTGGTCCTCGGTAAGTCGGTCGTCGGCGGCGTCAGCCGCATCGACGTCCGCGCCGACGGCAGCGGCTGCGACACGGTCTGGCAGAGCGCGATCCGCTCGCCCTCCGTGGTCCCCAAGCTCTCCACCGCGAACGGGCTGCTCTACTTCTACGAGAAGGAGCCGAACTTCTGGGGGATCGACGCCTGGTACCTGACGGCCGTCGACTTCCGCACCGGGGAGCGCCGCTGGCGTCAGCTGACCGGCACCGGCCCGCTGTACGACAACAACTGGGCCCCGATCACGCTGGGCCCCGACGGGACGGCCTACGTCGGTGTCTTCAACGGCATCGTCGCCGTCCGCGACGGCGGCTGACCCCGGGCGCCGAGTCACCGCACCGCGTCACGGCGGGGGCCCGTCCACGGGGCGGGCCCCCGCTCAGGGCACCCGGCCGACGCGCTCGATGGCCACCATCGCCGCGTCGTCGCCCAGGAGACCGTTCGGAGTGTGGGCGAGGAGGTCCGCGCAGAGGTGGTGCAACAGGGCCTCCGGGCCGGCGCCGGGCCAGTCCGCGGCCCGCTCCGGGAGGGGGTAGAAGGCCCCCGACGCGTCACGTGCCTCGATGACTCCGTCAAGCGGTGAGGGCGGGGGCGGCCACCAGGAAGGGGCCCAGGTGGACCTCGGGCGGGGCGAGGACGTCCACCACCGTGACGGTGGCGATCAGCAGGAACGGGACCGCCATCAGGATCGCGCGCGAGTCCCGGAACCGGCTCGTGCGTGGGTGCGGCGCTGAAGGGGCCACGGCTCCTGCATGCACCGCGCACGGCCGGGCGGCACCCGCTCCGGCCGTGGGGCCGGGGCGGGTGCCGCCCGGGTGGTGCTCAGGGTGCCGCGGGCGTCAGCTCACCTGGAGGGTGACGTCGTCCACGACGAAGGAGGTCTGCAGGAAGGCGTCCTCCACGCCCAGGAACTTCAGGGTGACCGTCTGGCCGGCGAACCGGGAGACGTCGTACGTCTTGAGCTGGTAGCCGGAGGCCGCGTTCACGTTGGACAGGCTCGCCAGCGTCTGGCCGCCCACCGAGACCGTGAAGGTGTCGTAGGCCGTGTTCTCGGTCTCGGCGGTGTCGATGTGCAGGTAGAAGCCGAGCTGGTAAGAGGAGCAGCCGGTCGGGATGGTCACGGACTGGGAGGCGCTGTCCGTGCGGGTCGTGCCGTAGCCGTTGAGCCAGGCCTTGTACGTGCCGCCGTGCGGGGTCTGCCCCGCCTGGTTGGTGATGACGTTCGCGGTGGTGGTCCAGGGGGCGGTGCCGCTCTCGAACCCGCCGTTGGAGACGAGCTGGCGCGGGGTGCAGGAGGGGCCGGTGCCCGTGACGGTCAGGGTGTAGGTGGTGGTGTGGCTCACCGAGCCCGTGCCGGTGACGGTCAGGGTGTACGTGCCGGGCGCGGTGCTCGCGCCGACCTGGACCGAGAGCGTCGAGGAACTGCCCGACTGGACCGAGGTCGGGCTCAGCGAGGCGGTGGTGCCGGCCGGGGCGCCGGTCACCGACAGGGCGACGGTCTGGGCGGCGCCGCTGGTGGTCGCGGTGTTGATCGTCGAGCTGGCGCTGCCGCCCTGGGCGGCGCTGCCGGTGGCCGGGGAGGCGCTGATCGAGAAGTCCGGACCGGGGGTGGTGCCGCCGACGGCCTGGTTCCAGACGGTGTAGGCCACGCCGTCGGCGCTGCGGTCCAGGACCGTGGCGCTGATGTTGTTCGTGGTGTCGCAGGACGCGTGGTAGCAGGGGTCGTAGGCCGCGTTCGCGGTGCCGCCCCACTTCGCGGCCTGTGCCGAGGTCTTGCGGGCGCTGGCGCCGGCCGCGTAGCCGGAGGTGGGGATGCCGCCCTGCTGGAAGGAGTAGTCGTCACTGCGGCCCTGGCCCTCGGTGTTCTCCTCGGGAGCGAGGTTCAGGGAGGTCCAGTAGGCCTTGAGCGGGGCGGCCGCGGTGGAGTTGACGTTGTTGATGAAGTAGCCGCCGTTGGTCGAGCCGACCATGTCGAAGTTGTAGTAGGCCTTGATGGCGGTCTTCTGGGTGCTGGTGAGCTGGTTGACGTAGAACTTCGAGCCGTTGAGGCCCTGCTCCTCGTCGGTCCACCAGGCGAAGCGCACGTGCTTGGTCATGGTGGGGTTCTTCTGGGCGAGGACGAGCGCGTTCTCCAGCAGGGTCGCGGAGCCCGAGCCGTTGTCGTTGATGCCCGGACCCGCCGAGACGCTGTCGAGGTGCGCGCCGAACATGATCGTCTGGTCGGCGGGACCCCCGGGCCAGTCGGCGATCAGGTTGTTCGACGGGTAGGTGCACGAGGTGCAGTTCTGCTCGGTCACCGTGTAGCCGGCGGCCTGCAGCTTGCCCTTGACGTACGCCACCGACGCCGTGTAACCGGCGCTGCCCGCACGGCGGTTGCCTCCGTTCTGGGAGGCGATCGTGTTGAACTGGGTCAGGTGCGCCTGGACGGCGGCCACGTCGATGTCCGGCGCGCCGGGGCCCGGAGTGGTGCCGCCGACGGTGAGCGCGTAGTCGACGGTGTGCGAGAGGGTGGTGCCCTGGCCCTTGACCACGACGGTCGAGGATCCGGGGGCCGCGCTGGAGGAGGCGGTCAGCGTCAGCGTCGAGGACTGGCCGGCCTGCACGGTGGCCGGGCTGAACGAGGCGGTGACCCCGGCCGGCAGGCCGGACGCGGTGAGGGTCACCTGCTGGGCCGTGCCCGTGGAGATCGCCGTGGCGACGGTGGTGGTGGCCGACGCGCCCTGCTGGACAGTGCCCGAGGACGGGTTCAGCGCCAGCGTGAAGTCGCTGTTCTCGCCGCTCGGGGTGCAGGTCGGGTCCGCGGTCTGCGCGGGCACGCTGATCGCGTCCCAGGCGGCCTTGGTCTTGGTGAACAGCCCGCAGGTGGCGTCCAGCGACTTGGCGGAACTGAGCGTCGCGGTCCGGTACTTCTTGTAGGACATGCTGGAGGTCTTCAGCAGCATGCCGCCGTAGAAGATCTTGCCGGCGTTCTGGACGCCCACACCGGTCAGCGTGGACTGGTTGCAGGTGCTGCTGTTCGGCTTGCCGCCGCCCGGGCTGGTGCCCTCGGCGAGCAGGTAGAACCAGTGGTTCAGCGGGCCGGCCGCGGCGTGCACCTCGGTGCCCGGTATCGAGGAGCTGTAGCAGGCCGGGTCGTTGTTGACGGCCGCCGGGTTGTACATGTTACGGATCGGCCCGCTGCCCACGAGGTTGATCGTCTCGCCGACGAGGTAGTCCGGAGTGTCGTACGGGGAGGGCTCGTTGGCGAACGCCTCGGTCAGTGCGCCGAAGATGTCGCCGGTGGCCTCGCCGAGGCCGGACTCCTGGCCGCTGGTGCCGCCGGGGGTGTTGGAGTCGATGGCGTGCCCGTACTCGTGGGCCACCACGTCGATGCTGGCGATCCACTCGTTGGCGTTGTTGTGCCCGATGGTGACGCTGCTGCCGTCCCAGTAGGCGTTCACTTCATTGAGGCCGACCTTGGCGGGGAAGCTGCGGCCGTTGCCGTCGACGCCGTTGCGGCCGAGCCACTGGCTCAGCATGTCCCACTGCTTCTGCGCCGCGAACATCAGGTCCGTACAGCCGGTCTCCTTGGAGGTCGGGTTGCCCGTGCCCCAGGAGTCGGAGGACTTCGAGAAGACCGTGCCGGAGCTGTAGTCGGCGCAGCTCAGGCCGGCCCGGTTCGGGTCGCGCAGGGAGTACGTACCGCCCGACGCCGTGGTGTCGATCGTCAGCGGGTTCGGACCGTTCCACTTGCTGTTGCCGCTGCCCGCGACCACTTCGTCGAAGCGGTCGACGACCTTGCCCGTGCGGGCGTCCACGAACACGTGGAGCTTGCTGGGCGCCTTGGCGGTGCGCCCGATCAGGACGGTCTCCCAGGCCAGCACCGCCTTGTCGTCCTTGAGCTTGACGACGAGCCGGCGGCTCTGCACCTGGTCGGTCCTGACCTGCTCGGCGCGCGAGACGGCCTCGGCGGCCTGGGCCGTGACCGTCGGCGTGGTGGCCACGTCGATCGCGGTCGCGGAGGCCGACTGGAGGGCGCGTACCCGGCCCTGGCCGTCGGCGAGGACGACCGCGTCGCCGCCGACGACGGGCAGGCCGCGGTAGCTGCGCTCGTACGCGACGGAGTAGAGGTCCTTCACCCAGGGGGTGACCATGCGCCGGTCGTACTGTTGCTTGGGGGAGTTGACCAGGCTGTCGAGGCCGCTGCGCACGGCCGCGTCGGCCGCGGCGACCGCCCGTTCGGCAGCGGTGGCCGGCGCGGGATCCGCGTTCTGCGAGGCGGTGGCGGTGGTGGCCAGGGTGCCGGCGAGGCCCGTGGTCAGCACCATGGCCGCGAGGGCGGCCATCCATCTGGTGGGCTGCAAGAGTCCACTCCGATCGTGTAGGGGATGGGGCGGGGAGGAGGAAAGGCGGTCAGGCTGTTCGCGGTCGAGTATGGGCGTGGCCATGACCAGATCGGGACATCCCTGCCGACATAAGACCGGCGTTATGGTGCCGACGGATGACGCTGCGTAAGCTGCCCGGATGCAGCTAGAGTTGAGGCATCTGCAAGCGGTCTGCCAGATAGCGGAGACCGGCAGCCTGGGGGGTGCGGCGCGGCTCCTCGGCGTCTCCCAGCCGGCGCTCTCCGCCCAGCTGCGCCGGATCGAGCGGGTCACCGGCGGCGAACTCTTCGTCCGGGGCCGGCTCGGGGTCGAACCCACCCCGCTCGGCCAGTTCGTCCTGGCCAAGGCGCGCCGGGTGCTCAGCGAGATGGACGCGCTCGGCGCGGAGACGCGGGCCCGGACCGCGGACGCCCCGCTGCGCCTGGGCTGCATCCTGCTGGTGCTGATCGACGGACTGATCGCCCGCCAGGATCTGGTCCTGTCCGGCCGGGAGATCACCGTGGACATCGAGGACTCGGTGACCGCCCTGGTGCGGATGCTCGGCGCGGGGCGCTACGACGTCATCGTGTACGGCGAGGTGAACGACCACGAGGTGCCGCTGCCCGCGGGCGTGACGGCCCGCACCCTGGTCCCCAAGGAGCCCTTCTGCATCCGGATGTCAGCGCGGCATCCGCTGGCCCGCCTCGAGGCCCTCGACCTCGCGGACCTCGCCGACGAGCAGTGGATGACCCTGGTGGAGGACGACGACGGCGGACCCGAGGCGCTCGTCGAGGCCTGCGCCAAGGCCGGCTTCGTCCCCGCACTGCGCTACCGGATCACCGACCGCATGATGCAGTACGACCTGATCTCCGCGGGCCGCGCCGTCTCCCTCAGTCAGCCCACGGCGCCCGCCGTGGCGGGCACGGTGATGCGCCCGTTGATCGGGGCGCCACTCACCGGACGCATCCGGCTCGCGTGGAACCGCTCGACGGTCTCGGCCCGGCAGGCGGAGCTCTTCTACCGGTCGGCCGTCTACGCGTACCTGGCCAATGTGGACAACAACCCGTTCCACCGGATCTGGTGGGACGAGCATCCGGAGGCCCATCCGGCCCTGGACTGACGTCATTTCATACTCCGTACATGGAAAGGGTATTCGGATCCCTTTACGCTCTCCGCAGGGCAGTGGCCGCCACACCCCTGGCAGGTTCCACCCGCACCAGTGAACTGACAAACCTCCTCACGTTGGGCGGCACATGCGGCGGGAATGTGTACCATCGGTCGGTCATCGCGCGCTTCCCCGCGGCAAGGCGAGCGTCAACCTCGGAAAACTGGATCTGCTCGTACGGGAACCTGCCGGCGAGCATCTCGATCGTCGTAACGCCGATCGAGTAAAGATCAGACCTGAGAGTCACGTGCCCAGTGGACTTGGCCTCGGGGGCGAGGTACAAGGGCGTGCCCCCGTAATCCGGCGCCGTGCCAGTGCGTGGATCGATTTTGCCAGCCGAGCCTAGGTCGGCGAGGACTGCATTCTCCCGTGACTGATCGAGAAGGACATTGCCGGGCTTCACGTCCCTGTGCACATACGCGCGATCCTGGTGCAGGTACTCCAGGGCGTCCAGCACCTGGCCGCAGATCCTCATCGCGTCGGCCACGCCGAATCCGTGCCCGTCCATGAGCGCGTCGTAGACGCTCCCTCCTGGGTAGTAGTCGCAGATGAAGGTCACGGCGTCCAGACCACGGAACTGGGGGTCGGGTTCCCACTGGGCGTCCCATACCTCGATCAGATGCTTGTGCCGGGCCTCCTTCAACAGGTGCGGCTCGCGGGCCACCCCATCAGGCACGCTGAGGAGGGAGATCGTTTTCTGTACGACGTCACGATCGAAGATGTCGTGCCTCGCAAGCCGGCAGACGCCAACGTTGCCCTCCCCGATTGTTTGAAGGATCTCGTAGGTGGGCCGTTGAAGGAGGTCTCCGACGATGGGCATATCTCACTCTCCGACGATCTCTGCGCGTGCCGCCACAGCGGCGAGATCCCGCTTCTTCGTCCAGTATTTCCCTACCGGGGTATCGAAGACGCTGGCCACGTGGTCGGCGACCGCGCCCTTGCGGGGGAGGCCCAGCCGGGAGCGGAGCGTCGCGCGGGCGAGCCGAACGCAAGTCACCCCGGCGTCTACTGCGCAAGATGCCAACAGCGCCTCGGCGGTAAACCGAGTCCGCATGTCCGCAACCTTCGGTACCCGCCCGCCCGGTTCCATGTCCAGGATCACGACCCGATTGGGTGACAGTGCCGTCAGCGCGTGGACGCACTCGTCCCGGAACGCCACGATGGCGTACCCGGCGTCGGGGCCGTCGCGCAACTCAAGGCAAGTGGGCTCAGTCTCTAACACACCGTTGTCGTCGACCAGGCAGAGCCACAGCTTGCCGCCCGCCGCGTTCACGCCGAGAACTCTCAAATCTACGTACTCGCCCCTCGTCAGTGCCGGATCCGCAGGGCACCAGGGTAAGCGCCCAGACCGACGGGGCCTTGAAGACCTCATCCTTCAGCTCCGCGTAGGTAGTATCGCGGGCTGTCGCCGCGCTCACCGGCTCGGCGGATCGGGACCTGGTCGTCGCTGGTCGGGCAGTCGGTGTTCAGCTCACGATCGTGGCCGTCCGTGGGTGTCGCGAGTGGGGATGCCGCGTTCGCGGAGTTTGGTCAGCACGGTGGTGTGGTCGACGCCCAGGTGTTCGCCGACTCGCGCGAGTGACCAGCCGAGGTTGTACAGGTGGATCGCGTCGTCGACCTGCTCGGGGGAGAGTCCACGGCGGCGCATCGGCACGTCGTGTCGCTTGAGGATATTGCTGACGGTGCGCCGTTCGATGCCGAACCGGGTACCCAGCTCGTACACGGTTGCTCCGGCTTGGTACCCAGCGATGAGGTCCTTGACCTGGTCGGCGTCGAGTTGCCGTGCACGACCTGGTTTCGGCCGGTTTGCGGGCGGCGGAGCGGGCGTGGACGGGTCCGGGAGCTTCTGGAGCAGGGTCTCCAGGGCTTCTACCTGGGGTTTTGTGTTGTAGTAAGTTCCCCCAAGGTCCACAATGTGTTTGAACCCGTCTGATCACGCAGTTTCTGCTGGTCAGGCGGGTTTTCTGTGTTTGGGCGTTGGTCGCCGGGTCGTCGGGTCACGGTGTCCCTGTGGAGGAGTTCTGGAGGAGGTTTCTCCAGCTTGATCGTCTGTGGATGGGTTGAGCTGCTGGGTCGCGGTGCCCCCTCATGCCAACGGTGTGAGGGGGCACTGAATTCGTTATGCCGCTGCGGCGCCGATGAATTGACGGGGCGCGGGTTCGGGGACGGCGGGGTGGGTTGTGACGATTGTTGTGGCGGTGTGCCATTGGCGTTCGAGTGCATTGAGGAGTCGTTGTTCGACTTCGGGGGCGACGTGGGAGTAGACCTCGACGACGCGGTTGTGCAGGTGGTGGCCGAGTCGGCGGGCTTGGGTGGGTCGGCACGTTCGGTATCGAGCGGGACGTTCTGCCTCGTCGCCTTGCGGTCCTAGCGGTCTGGGCTTGTAGCCGCTTCGGCTCGCGTCTCGTGGTGCTGTTGTTCGGCGGTTTCGACCTGCGGCTCGACCTTGATGACTTGCGCTGTGGGGAGTGGGGCGGGGTGGTGGCGGCGAAGCCTGTTGGCGTTGCCGACGACGGATAGCGAGCTCAGCGCCATCGCTGCGGCAGCGAGGATGGGGCTGAGGCGGAGGCCGATCAGTGGGTAGAGCACGCCGGCGGCGATGGGGACGCCGATGGCGTTGTAGATCAGGGCGAAGAACAGGTTTTGGCGGATGTTGCGCATGGTGGCGCGGGACAGGCTGATGGCGGTCACCACGCCGGCGAGCGAGCCGGAGATGAGGGTGATGTCGGCGGCCTCGATGGCGACGTCGGTGCCGGTGCCGATCGCGAGGCCGATGTCGGCCTGGGCGAGCGCGGGTGCGTCGTTGATGCCGTCGCCGACCATGCCGGCGCGTCGCCCTTCGGCTTGTAGGCGGCGGATCTCGTCGGCCTTGTGCTCGGGCAGCACCTCGGCCAGGACGCGACGGATGCCGACCTGGCGGGCGATGGCCGCGGCGGTGCGGGCGTTGTCGCCGGTGATCATCACGACGTCCAGGCCGAGGCGGTGCAGGGAGGCGATCGCGGCGATCGAGTCGTCCTTGATGGTGTCGGCGACCGCGAGCACGCCCGCCGGTCGACCGTCCACGGCGGCCAGGATCGGGGTCTTGCCCTGGGCGGAGAAGTCCACGGCGAGCGGGTCGAGCGCGGCAGTATCGATGCCCGCGTCGGCGAGGAGCCTGCGGGTGCCGACGAGCACGGCGTGGCCGTCGACGGTGGCCTGCACGCCTTTGCCGGTGATCGAGTCGAAGCGGGACGCGGTGGCCGCGGCCAGGCCGCGGGCGCGGGCCCCGGTGACGATCGCCGCCGCCAGCGGGTGCTCGCTGTCGGCTTCGGCGGCGGCCACGAGGATGAGAAGGTCGTCCTCGCCGAGTGCGCCGGTGGTGCGGACGTCGGTGAGGGCCGGTTTGCCTGCGGTGATGGTGCCGGTCTTGTCCAGCACGACGGTGTCGAGCTTGTGTGCGGTTTCCAGGGCTTCGGCGGAGCGGATGAGGATGCCGGCCTGTGCGCCCTTGCCGGTGCCGACCATGATCGATAGCGGGGTGGCCAGGCCGAGGGCGCACGGGCAGGCGATGATCAGCACCGCGACGGCGGAGACCAGCGCGAGGGTCAGCGCCGGCGGCGGGCCGGTGACGTACCAGGCGGTGAACGCGGCGATCGCGATGGCGATCACGACCGGCACGAAGTAGGCGGAGGTCGCGTCGGCCAGCCGCTGGATCGGGGCCTTGGATGCCTGGGCCTGCCGCACCATGCGGATGATCTGGGCCAGCATGGTGTCCGCGCCGACCTTGGCCGCGCGCACCCGCAGCGACCCAGTGGTGTTGATGGTCGCGCCGATGATGGTGTCGCCTTCGTGCTTGGTGATCGGGATGGGCTCACCGGTGACCATCGACTCGTCCACGGCGGACGACCCGCTCACGACGGTGGCGTCCACGGGGATCTTCTCGCCGGGCCGGATGACGATCTCGTCACCGACGACGACCTCGTCCACGCCGATCTCGGCCTCGACGCCGTCCCGCAGGACGCGCGCGGTGCGGGCTTGGAGACCCAGCAGGGCGCGGATGGCTTCACCGGTGCCGGCCTTGGCACGGGCCTCCAGCAGCCGGCCGAGCAGGATGAGGGTGAGGATGACGCCCACGGCTTCGTAGTAGACCTCGCGGACGTCCTCCGGGAGCAAGCCCGGGGCGAGGGTGACGACCAGGCTGTAGCCGTAGGCGGCGACCGTGCCCAGAGTGATGAGGCTGTTCATGTCCGCCGAGCGGTGGGCCAGGGTGAGCCAGCCCGTGCGGTGGATCGGCCACCCGGTGTAGAGCATCACCGGGGTGATCAGGGCGAGCTGGACCCAGTGGTTGAGCAGCACACCTGGCACCCAGTCGACGCCGAACAGCTCGTGGGCCATGACGGCGAACAGCACCGGCAGGGTCAGGATCGCGCCGAGGACCACCCGCCGGGTGAGGTCGGTGATTTCGGCGCGCCGTTCCGCCGCTTGCGCGGCTTCCTCCTCTGCGGCGGTGCGGGAGGCGGACGACGGCGTCCCGCTCTCGGTGCGAGTTGCCGCGATGGGGGCGTCCGGCGCGCCGTCCCGGGGTTCGTCGGCGGGGTCGACCACGAGGGTGCCGTGGATCATGTTCATGCCGCAGGCGAACCCGAAGGTTCCCGCGCGGGTGGGATCGACCCGGACTGTGGTGCGGGCGAAGGCGGGAAGTGCGGCGTTGACGCCGAGGTCGGGGATCACCACGTGCGCGGTGCAGTCGCCACTTTCCTGGCGGTTGAAGACCAGTTCCAGGGGCACGTTCTGGCGGACCCGGATGATGTCGGGTTGGTAGCCGCCGCGCACCGTGATCTCGACTCGTTGCACGCCGTCGGACAGCTGCGCCCTGCGGGCGTGGCGGGGGCCGAAGAAGTACCAGCCCAGTCCGGCGATGACGGCGACCGCGGCCACCAGCACCACGATGTCGGCCGTGCCCATGGCGGGCTCCCTTCACCGATTCACGGGGACTGGCCCGATCGTGCTCGTCGGATACCACCCGGGGGGAGGGACCTATGTCCGCGGGAGGGTGGTCCTTTCGGATTCCATTCGGGGGCACCGACCTGACCGTCACCGGGGCGCCGCAAGGCCCAGTCCCCGCGGGGACGCCGGTCACGCCGTCGGTGGACTACAGCCACTCGATGACACCGGATCAGACCTGTTTCGGCGAACTGCTGCTCGGTCCGCCGTCGGCGCCCGCCGCGTTGTCGGTGCCGATCCGGCTCAACAGGATCTGACGGGGACAGGCCCCGCATCCCCGTGTGGGGTTGCGGGGCCTGTCCCATCTCAGCCGGTCAGGATGGCCGGACGTTGAAGATGCGTGCGTTCGGCGCGTTCGGCAGGGTGATCGACACCAGGGTCTTCCCGGCGGTGATGGGCACCGATCGGGTGTAGACGCAGTATTCGGTGCTGGTGTTGGCCAAGCCGTTGACGCTGTTGCGGCCGAACACCTTGAACGCGACCGTGGCGGGGTAGGTCGCCGCGCTGGCGCAGCTCCAGCTGGGGAATCCCCAGGCCGAGCTGCTGGAGGTGCCGTCGCTGTAGTTGAGTCGGATCGTGCCGCCGGACTCGCCGACGCCCGAGGTGCCGAGGAAGTTCACCGCCGTGCCGGTGTACCTGGAGTCGATGGTCTGGCCGACCGGCTTGATGGAGTCGAACTGGCCGGAGGTGGTGTTCGGCCAGGTGTAGGTGACGCCGCCGATGGTGACCGGCTGTCCGGCGCGGACGCTGAGCGCGGTTCCGTTGGGGAGCTGGGTGTTGTTGGCCAGCCGGTCCGACGACAGGGTGTTGCCGCTGGCGTCGAGCGTTCCCGCGGTCGGCGCGTCGCCGTCGGTGATGGCGGTGGCGTTGCGGGCGGTGGAGCCGTTGTTCCCGAAGAACCAGCCGGAGTGGTACGCGGTGGCGGTGGGCTTGAGCCGGTACATGACCGCGGTTCCCGCCGGGACGGTGACGCTGAAGTTGCCGTTCGCGTCGGGGGAGGTGTTGGGTCCGACGATCGAGGTGAGCGTGAACGCCGTGGCGGAGGTGCCGACGACCGACCCGCTCGTGGTCGCGGTGACCGACTGGGTGTTCGAGCGGTTCATGATCGCGACCGCGTAGTCGCCGTTGCTCAGGGGCTTGGCGAATACGTCGTACCCGGTTCCGCGGGCGACCCGCTTGCCTGGCGTGGCCAGCGCGTCCTGTCCGACCTCGATGATGCCGGGCTTGTTCATGAGTGCGGCCTGGGCGGACGAGATGGCGCCGCTGGCGTTGGAGTTGCGGATCATCGCGACCATGTGGCTGTTCTGCATCGCCCACATCACGTAGCCGCCGAGCTTGTTGTCGGTCGTGAGGACGGAGTCGTCGAAGTACAGCCGGTCGGGGTCGAGGAAGTGGCCCTGCTTGCCGTAGGGGCGCAGCCCTTCGATCATGTCGACGAGGGTGGTGGTGAGTGCCCAGCTCGTTCCGCCGACGTCGCCGCCGACGCGGTAGGCGTGTCCGGCCGGGGCGATGCTGTTCATCATGCGCTGGAACAGCGGTGTCGTGAAGGTGTCGTTGTCCCAGTTGGCGTAGGCGGGCGCGGAGATGTTGAGCACCATCGACCTGCGCTTGGCGGGGTCGGCGTCGGACTTGATCGTGTTGATCGCGGTCGCCGCCCGACGGTTCGACTCGATCGCGGTGTTGATCTCGAGGTCGCTGTCGAGGACGGTGAAGCAGCACTTGTTGGACGTGTTCGGCTCGCCGCAGTAGTCGAGCTTGATGTAGTCCGCGCCGACGCTTGCGAAGTACTTGAAGTCCTTGTCGAAGTTGTCGAAGCTTCCCGGCGAGGCCGTGCTGCGCCCACCGGTGTCGCACATGTACTTGCCGCCGCTGGTGTAGACGCCGAAGAACAGGCCCTTGCTGTGCAGGTAGTCGCCGACGTCCTTGAGGCCGTTGGGGTACTTCGTCGGCGACGGGATGAGGTTGCCGGTGGCCGTGTCGCGCCCGTTGCTGCAGTTCGGCACGACGGTGGCGGCGGCGTCCCAGTCGGTGCAGTCGCCCCGCACGGCCCAGGTGTCGTCGAACGAGACGGTGTTCCAGCCCAGATTCGCCAGGCCGGTGGCGACGGCGTCGTCGGCGGTCTTCTTCATGCTCGCGGCCGTCGTCGCCCTCCATGACTCCGAACGCAGGATCATCCGCGGCGTCTTGGCGTAGGAGTGATCGACGTTGACCGTGTCACTTGGGACGGTCCGCGACAACGCGGTGGCTGGCTGCGCGATGACTGTCACGGCGACGGCGGCCAGCGTCGCGGCGGAGGTGAGAACGGCGATGGCCCTGCGCCGGGCGACGTTCTTCGAAGGGTCCATTCGGAACTCCTTGATGCTGCGAGGGGTGACGCGGACGCCCAGCGCGGGTGCCCGGCGGCTTTGGTGCGGACATCTTGCGACCGGGTTTAGATCGAAGTCAACAGATTGGTACCGAGTGAACAAAAGATTGACCGATTGATTATTTGATCGGAATTCGATCGGGTGTGATAGGTCTGCGGGTCCGCGCTCGCGGTCGCGAAGGTCATGCGGGGGCATTGATCGTGGAGCCGATCTGGCGAAGCTGCCGCCCGGTGTCGGCGATCCACCTAGTCTGTTCGGAACCGTGCCGACCAGGGGGAGGGGCTGATGGGCGTTCAGGATCCCGAGCCGTTGTATCGCAGGCTCACGTCCGGTGACGCGGGCCGGATCGCCGAGGTCGCGGACTTGTTGCGGGACGCGATCCGGCCGATCAAGGCGTCCACGTTGATCATCGAGCAGGGGGCGGGGGCCGCCGGTTCGGGTTGGCGGGGCAAGGCGGCGGAAGGCTTCGCCGTGCGGGCGAAGCAGCTCGGGACCCTCACCGAGTTGGCGCACCGGCGGCTGGGTGTCATCGCGGATTCGGTCGCTGGGGCGGCTGATGCCTATCGGCAGCTTGTGGACGCCGCCGATGTCGCCATCGGGCGGTGGCGGGCGGCGGAAACCGCCGACGAGGACGCGCGGGAGCGGTTGGCGGCCGACGTCAACCGGTCGATGGAGACGGCGCGGGCCGCCTACGAGGTCAAGCTCATGGGTGCGATCGGCGACGGGACCGTTGACGGGCCGAAGATCCCGCATGTCGGGGCGGACTCGCCGTGGGTGCCGCAGGGGATGGCCTATCGCAAGGACAAGGACCAACTGCTGACGGCCTACTACAACGGTGACGAGGACCAGACCGAGGACGGGCCGCAAAGCCGTCTCTCGATGATCGACAAATCCACCGGCGACGAGGAGAAGTACGTCGACCTGCGCGGCGTGTCGGACGACGACGCGCCCAACCATGTCGGTGGGGTCGCGACCGATGGGGACAATGTCTGGGTGACGTCCTCGTCGGGTGATGACAGCTACGTCTACCGGTACTCGGCGGCCGAGCTCGACGACGCCCAGACCGGGGAACCGTTTCGTGCCAAGGAAGTCATCAAGGTGCAGGGCTCCAGCTACGCCACCTTCGCCGAGAACAGGCTGTGGGTCGGGGACTTCACCAAGGACAAGGACGAGCCGGGCAAGCTCTACAGCTACCCGATCAAGGACGGGAAGCTTCCGTACACTGTGGAGGATGACGGAACCAAGGTCGCCCAACCGGATCTGGCTCCGCGCGTCACGCCCGGGCAGGTACAGGGTGTTGTCATCCGGCCCGACGAGATCATCTACAGCCAGTCCTACGGCCGGACCAAGGACAGCTACCTGCTGACCGAGAACCGCGACGACGGCGAGATCGTCAACAGCTACGAGCTGCCGAACATGTCCCAGGGGATCGTCGAGGTGGACGGGCAGATCGTCACCCTGTACGAGTCGGGGGCCAGCAAGTACCTTCCGCCGGACATCCTGCCCTGGCTGGGCGGCGCGGGCCTGGCCGCGTACCTCGCCCTGTTCGACCCGCGGGACGAGATGACGGTGACCGACGTCGACGAGGTCACCGGCGGCTACGAGACGGACGCGGCGTCGCTGCGTTCGGCGGCGGGCTCGTTCGACGACGCGACGGAGGCTCTCAAGGGTGCGGCCGATGTCGTCTCGGGGGTGCAGCTGGTCCCGCACGTGCTGGGTGACGTGGCCGCGGCCGACGCGTTCAGTGCCGCGATCACGCGGCTGGTCACCGATGTGGGGACGGATCTGCGGCAGGGCGTCGAAGTGGTCGCCGCCACCGCGGACGGGCTGTTCGCCACAGCCAAGAGCTACACCAACCTGGAGGACACGATCGGCCGCGGCTTCTCCGGGCTCCTGTGAAGGGACTTTAGGCTGCGGGTATGCGCGTGCTGATCGTGGAGGACGAGCCCTTTCTCGCCGAAGCTGTTCGCGACGGGCTCAGACTGGAAGCGATCGCCGCCGACATCGCCGGTGACGGTGACACCGCTCTGGAGCTGCTCAGCGTCAACCGCTATGACCTCGCGGTCCTCGATCGGGACATCCCCGGCCCCTCCGGCGACGAGATCGCCCGGCGGATCGTCGCCTCGGGCAGCGGCACGCCGATCCTCATGCTCACCGCCGCCGACCGGATCGACGACAAGGCCTCCGGGTTCGAGCTCGGCGCGGACGACTACCTGACCAAACCGTTCGACCTCCGGGAACTCGTGATGCGGCTGCGGGCGCTCGACCGCAGGCGCGCGCACCTGCGGCCTCCGGTGCGCGAGATCGCGGGCCTGCGGGTGGACCCGTTCCGCCGGGAGGTCTTCCGCGACGGCCGCTATGTCGCGCTCACCCGCAAGCAGTTCGCGGTGCTCGAAGTCCTCGTCGCCGCCGAAGGGGGAGTCGTCAGCGCCGAGGAGCTGCTGGGGCGGGCTTGGGACGAGAACGCCGACCCGTTCACCAACGCCGTCCGCATCACCGTTTCCGCGCTGCGCAAACGACTCGGTGAGCCCTGGCTCATCGCCACGGTGGCGGGCGTCGGCTACCGGATCGACACGGGCGACGCGCGTGCCTAGGCGCCCCGGGGTCAGCGTCCGGCTGAAACTCACCCTCAGCTACGCCGCGATCGTGCTGGTCACCGGCGCTGTGCTGCTGGCCGTGGCCTGGATCTACCTGCTGCGCTACGTGCCGGACAACGATCAGGGCCTGCTGGGGATCTCGCCCAACCGGTTCCTGCTCTCGCGTATCTTCGGCCGCGCCGCGGTGATCGCGCTCGTCTTGCTGCTCGTCTTCGGCCTCGTGGGGGGCTGGCTCCTGGCCGGTCGGATGCTCGCGCCACTGGGCCGGATCACCGACGCGGCCCGGATGGCCTCGACGGGATCGCTGTCGCACCGGATCCGGATGGCGGGCCGCGGCGACGAGTTCCGCGAACTGGCCGACGTGTTCGACTCCATGCTGGAGCAGCTCGAATCCCACGTCGCCGAACAGCGGCGGTTCGCCGCGAACGCCTCCCACGAACTGCGCACCCCGCTGGCGATCTCGCGGACACTGCTCGACGTCGCCCGCGAGGACCCGACCCGGGACCAGGGCGAACTCATCGAACGCCTCCACGCCGTCAACACGCGGGCGATCGACCTCACCGAGGCGCTCCTGCTGCTCAGCCGCAGCGACCGGGGCGGCTTCACCCGCGAGCCCGTCGACCTGTCCCTCATCGCCGAGGAAGCCACCGAAACGCTGCTGCCCCTGGCCGAACAGCGTGGGATCACGGTCGACGTCACGGGCGAGACGACGCAGACCGTCGGCTCAGCGGCGCTCATCCTGCGGATGGTGACGAACCTCGTCCAGAACGCGATCGTGCACAACATCCCGACAGGCGGCGCCGTGGCGATTCACACCGAAGCCCGGCCGGGGGCGAGTGTGCTGCGGGTCGAGAACACCGGCCACCGGCTCGCGCCGGAACTCGTGCCGACCCTCACCGAACCGTTCCAACGCGGAACCGAACGCGTCCGCACCGACGAACACGCGGGCGTCGGCCTCGGCCTGGCCATCGCGCACAGCATCGTCCGAGCGCACGCGGGGACCCTCGACCTCACGCCCCGCGCGGGCGGCGGTCTGGTCGTGACGGTTCGGCTTCCCGAACGGTGAGGCAGGGGTCGCCCCCTGCCTCACCGGTGACTCACGCCTCCGGCTGGGCCACGTAGCGCAGGTAGGGCTTGACCTCGTCGACGTCGCCGAACTTGGCCTTGGCGTCCTCGGTGGACACGGTCGGCGGGACGATGACGCGGTCGCCGTTGCGCCAGTCGACCGGGGTCGAGACGGCGGCGCGGTCGGTGAGCTGCAGGGCGTCGACGGCGCGCAGGATCTCGTCGAAGTTGCGGCCGACGCTCTTGGGGTAGGTGAGGGTCAGGCGGATCTTGTCGGCCGGGTCGATGATGAACACCGACCGCACCGAGGAGGTGTCGCCCTCGTTGGGGTGGATCATCCCGTAGAGCTCGGCGACCTTCTTGTCCGGGTCGGCGATGATCGGGTAGTCGACCGTGGTCTCGTTGACCTGGTCGATGTCCGGGATCCAGTTCTTGTGGTCGGCGACGGAGTCGACCGACAGCGCGATCGGCTTGGTGTCGCGGGCGGCCCACTCGGCCTTGAGCTGGGCGACGCGGCCGAGCTCGGTGGTGCACACCGGGGTGAAGTCGGCGGGGTGGCTGAACAGCACTGCCCAGGACCCGGCCTTCCAGGCGCGGAACCCGATCTCTCCGGCGGTCGAGTCGGCGGTGAAGTCGGGTGCGATGTCACCCAGTTGCAGGCCCACGAGCTGGCCCCCTTCTATTGTCCGGACATTTCGGCCGCCAGTTTAGGGCGATCGGCGTCCGGCGGCGGGGGCGTCCGCGATGTGGGAGAGCCCGGCCCGCCAGGCCGGCCAGGGGCAAACACTGAATGGGAATCTGGTGAAAGTTCTGTCGCGGTGACTCTGGGAACGGCAAGTGTGGATGGCAATACTGCCTGGAAGCACAAAATATCCGGGCTCGCCCTGGGAAGGGGTCCCCTGCATGACTACCACCCGGTCACGGCTGCTGTCCGTCGCCCTGCTCGTTCCCGCCGCCGCCCTCCTCGCGCCCGTCGCGGGAGCCGCGCCCGGGTTTCCGGGGGTCGACCAGGTCGTCACCAGCGCCAACGTCCGCCATGTGACCAACGTTCCGCCGACCGCGCCGCTGAACGGGCCGGGGCACACCGGCACCGACCTCGCCTTCACCGGTAACTACGCGATCGCCGGCGACTACGACGGGTTCACCATCTACGACATCGCCGACAAGGACCGGCCGGTGGTGGCGAGTCAGGTGCTGTGCCCCGGTTCGCAGAACGACGTCTCGGTGAGTGGGAACCTGCTGTTCCTGTCGACCGACTCGCGCCGCACCGACGACTCCTGCACGTCGGCCTCCTCCGGCAGCGGTACGCAGTACTGGGAGGGCATCAAGATCTTCGACATCAGCGACAAGGGCAACCCGCGCTACCTGAAGAGCGTGGAGACCGCCTGCGGCTCGCACACGCACACGCTGGTGCCGGACAAGACGGGTACGGCCGTCTACCTCTACGTCTCCTCGTACTCGCCGTCGACGTCGCTGTCGAAGTGCCAGCCGCCGCACGACAAGATCTCGATCGTCAAGGTGCCGCTGGCCAGCCCGACGACGGCCGCCGTGGTGGCCACCCCGGTGCTGTTCCCCGGCGGCGGCAACCCCGGCTCCAGCAAGGTCTCGGCGACGAGCGGCTGCCACGACATCACCGCCTACCCGTCGAAGGACCTCGCGGCGGGCGCGTGCATGGGTGACGGCGTGCTGCTCGACATCGCCGACCGGGAGCGGCCGCGGGTGATCCACCAGGTGCAGGACAACGTCAACTTCGCGTTCTGGCACTCGGCGACGTTCAACAACGCGGGCACCAAGGTCATCTTCACCGACGAACTCGGCGGCGGCGGCGCGGCCACCTGCAACAAGAAGACCGGCCCGACCCGCGGCGCCGACGGCATCTACGACATCACCGGCACCGGGGACGCGCGCAGGCTCGTGTTCCGCAGCTACTTCAAGATCTCCCGCTACCAGACGACCAGCGAGAACTGCGTCGCGCACAACGGCTCGCTGATTCCGGTCGCCGGCCGCGACATCATGGTGCAGGCGTGGTACCAGGGTGGCGCGCAGATCTGGGACTTCACCGACTCGGCGAACCCGGTCGAGATCGGCTTCTTCGAGCGCGGTCCGCTGCCGAACAACGGCTCGGGCGGATCGTGGTCGGCCTACTGGTACAACGGCCGCATCTACTCGTCCGACCTGGTCAAGGGCCTTGACGTGATCGACGTCAACGACCCGCGGACCGACCCGGCGAAGTCGGTGACGTTCACGGAGCTGAATGTGCAGACCCAGGGCACGTTCTAATATTTGATGATTCATCGAGACACCCCTCTGGCCGTTAGGCCAAAGGGGTGTCTCGCTTTCCGTGCGGGAAATATTGGGTGGCAGATAGCAGACTTTTGCTGGGCTTTCGGCATAAGTCGGTCGTAACATCCCGAAACGTGGCGGATATCTGACTCCCTGTCGTCAGATCCCCCCGTCTCGGAGAGGAAGCCCATGTCAACCCTGCGCCTCCGACTGACCCGGCTGCTCGTCGCGGCCGCACTCATAGTTCCCACAACCGTCGCGCTCTCCGCTGGCCCCGCAGCGGCACACGGCGTCGACCCGACCCAGTTCCAGCAGGTCACCCTCGCCAAGGGGGCGGCCGAGATGGGTGAGCCCATCTCCATGGCCGTGCTGCCGGACCGTTCGGTACTCCACACCTCCCGCGACGGCACGGTCCGGCTGACCGACGCGGCAGGCACCACCAAGGTCGCCGGGAAGCTGTCCGTCTACACCCACGACGAGGAAGGACTGCAAGGCGTCGGCGTCGATCCGGCCTTCGCCACGAACCGGTTCGTCTACCTGTTCTACGCACCGCCGCTTTCGACACCCACCGGGGACGCCCCCGCGACCGGCACGGACTTCTCCGCGTGGGTCGGCGTGAACCGCTTGTCCCGCTTCACCTTGAAGACCGACGGCACGCTCGACCTGGCCAGCGAGAAGAAGGTCCTCGACGTGCCCGCCGACCGCGGCATGTGCTGCCACGTCGGCGGCGACATCGACTTCGACGCGGCCGGGAACCTGTACCTGAGCACGGGTGACGACACCAACCCGTTCCAGTCCGACGGCTACAGCCCGATCGACGAGCGCACCAACCGCAACCCGGCGTTCGACGCGCAACGCACCTCGGCCAACACCAACGACCTGCGCGGCAAGGTGCTGCGGATCAAGGTCAACGCGGACGCGAGCTACAGCATCCCCTCGGGCAACCTGTTCCCGCAGGGCACCGCGAACACGCGTCCGGAGATCTACGCGATGGGCCTGCGCAATCCGTACCGCATGAGCGTGGACAAGGCGACGGGCGCGGTCTACCTCGGTGAGTACGGTCCCGACGCGGGTTCGTCCTCGGCGAGCCGCGGCCCCGCCGGGCAAGTCGAGTTCAACCGGCTCACCGCGCCTGCCAACCTCGGCTGGCCGTACTGCACCGGTTCGAACAGCGCCGCGGAGACCTACACCGAGTGGGACTTCGCCACCGCGACGGCGGGCGCCAAGTTCAACTGCGCGGGCGGTCCGACGAACAACTCCTTCCGCAACACCGGGGCGTCGACGCTGCCGCCCGCGAAGGCGGCGTGGATCCGCTACGGCGGGGACGCGGGCTCACCGCCTGAGTTCGGCTCCGGCTCGGAATCGCCCATGGGCGGCCAGGTCTACCGGTACGACTCGGCGTCGACCTCGGCGGTCAAGTTCCCCGCCGACCTCGACGGGCACTTCCTCGCCATGGAGTTCGGCCGCCGCTGGATCAAGACGGTGGACGTGCGGTCCGACGGCACCGCCGGGGAGATCGGAGCGTTCCCGTGGTCCGGGACCCAGATCATCGACAGCGCGTTCGGCCCCGACGGCGCGCTGTACGTCCTGGACTACGGCACCGGCTACTTCAGCGGTGACGCCAACTCGGCGCTGTACCGCATCGAGTACATCGGCGGCGGCAACCGCGCGCCGGTCGCTAACGCGACCGCGGACAAGACCTCGGGCAGGGCGCCGCTGGCCGTGGCGTTCTCGTCGGCGGGCAGCACCGACCCCGAGGGCGGCGGGCTCACCTACGCCTGGAACTTCGGCGACGGCACCTCGTCCACCGCGGCGAACCCATCGCACACGTACTCGGCCAACGGCCAGTACACCGCGACGCTGACGGTCCGCGACACCGCGGGCGCCACCGGCTCCGCGAGCCTGAAGATCACCGTCGGCAACACCGCGCCCGTGGTGAACCTGCTCCTCCCGGAGGAGGGCCAGCTGTTCTCCTTCGGTGACACCGTCCCGTTCCGGGTCACCGTCACCGACGCCGAGGACACCGCGATCGACTGCGCGAAGGTGAAGGTCACCTACGTGCTCGGCCACGACAGCCACGGCCACCAGATCAGCTCGGCCACCGGCTGCTCCGGGTCGATCGCCGTGCCCGCCGACGGCGAGCACGACAGCGCCGCAAACGTTTTCGCGGTGTTCGACGCCGAGTACACCGACCTGGGCGCGAACGGCCAGCCCGCGCTGACCACGCACACCCAGCACATCCTCCAGCCCAGGCACCGGCAGGCCGAGCACTACTTCTCCATGTCCGGCGTCGGCCTGTTCACCAAGACGCAGGCCGAAGGCGGTCGCACGGTCGGCGACATCCACAACGGCGACTGGATCGCGTTCAAGCCCTATCTGTTGAACAGCGCGACGTCGTTCGAGGCGCGGGTGTCCTCCGGCGGTGTCGGCGGCACGCTGTCGCTGCGGGCGGGTTCGCCCACCGGGCCGCTGCTGGGCTCGGCGACCGTGCCGGTGACCGGGGGCTGGGAGACGTTCACGACCGTGCGCGGCTCGGTCTCGGGCGCCCCTGCCAATGCCACCACCCTGTATCTGGTCTTCACGGGCGGTGCGGGCGCGCTGTTCGACGTCGACGCGTTCACCTTCGCCGGCCGCACCGGTCCCATCGTCGGCGCGGGCGGCAAGTGTGTCGACGTCAGCGGTGCCAACACCGCGGACGGCACGCAGCTGGTGCTCTACACCTGCAACGGCACGGCGGCCCAGCGCTGGACGGTGTCCGGCGACACCCTGCGGGCGTTCGGCAAGTGCATGGACGTGGCGGGCGGCGCGACCGCGAACGGCACGAAGGTGCAGCTGTGGACCTGCAACGGGACCGGCGCCCAGGTGTGGGCGGCCCAGTCGGACGGGACGCTGCGCAACCCGCAGTCCGGGCGGTGCCTCGACGCGACCGGCGCGGGCACGGCGGATGGCACGAGATTGATCATTTGGGATTGTCACGGCGGCACTAACCAGAAGTGGACCCTGCCATGAACAGCTTGAAGCGCCGCGTGTTCGGCGCCATGACCGCCGCGGCCACCGCCGCGGGCCTCCTCACCGCGGTGCCCGCGAGCGCCGCGGACACCGCCTACAAGGTGCTGGTGTTCTCCAAGACCGCCGGGTTCCGCCACGACGCGATCGCGGCGGGCACCCAGGCGGTGCGGGACCTCGGCGCGGCCAACAACTTCACCGTGACCGCGACCGAGAACGCCGCCGACTTCACCGCGTCGAACCTCGCCCAGTACCAGGCCGTGGTCTTCCTGCTGACCACCGGCGACGTGCTGGACGCGGGCCAGCAGACCGCGTTCGAGTCCTACATCAAGGGCGGTGGCGGCTATGTCGGGGTCCACTCCGCCGCCGACACCGAGTACGACTGGCCGTTCTACGGCGAGCTGGTGGGGGCGTACTTCGCCTCGCACCCGGCGATCCAGCAGGCCACCGTCAAGGTGGAGGACCGGGCCAACGCGGCCACCGCGCACCTCGCGCAGACTTGGCAGCGCACGGACGAGTGGTACAACTACAGGTCCAACGTCCGCTCGACCGCGCGCGTGCTGGCCACGCTCGACGAGTCGACCTACAGCGGCGGCTCCATGGGCGGCGACCATCCGCACGTCTGGTGCAAGCCCTACCAGGGCGGCCGGTCGTTCTACACCGGCGGCGGCCACACCCAGCAGTCCTATTCGGACACCGCGTTCCGCGCGCACCTGCTCGGCGGCATCCGCTACGCCGCGGGCAAGACCCGCGCGGACTGCAGGCCGGAGAACGGCTACACCGCGCTCTACAGCGGGTCCACAACCGGCTGGTCGCAGGCCGGTCCGGGCAGCTTCACCAACACCAACGCGACGCTGACGTCGACCGGCGGAATGGGCCTGTACTGGTACTCGGCGAAGGAGTTCCAGGGGTACTCGCTCAAACTGGACTGGAAGCTGGCTGGTGACGACAACTCCGGCGTGTTCGTGGGCTTCCCGGCGAGCAGCGACCCGATGTCGGCGGTGAACAACGGCTACGAGATCCAGATCGACGCCACCGACGCGCCGGAGAAGACGACCGGCGCGGTCTACGGGTTCAAGTCCGCCGACATCGCCGCCCGTGACGGCGCGCTGAACCCGCCGGGGGAGTGGAACACCTACGAGCTCCTGGTCGAGGGGGAGCGCCTGCAGGTGTTCCTCAACGGGGTGAAGATCAACGATTTCACCAACACCGACCCGGCGCGGTCGCTGCGGCAGGGCCACATCGGTCTGCAGAACCACGGGACCGGCGACGACGCGTCGTTCCGCAACGTCCGGATCAAGGAACTGGGCACGGGCACCGGCACGCGCCAGGCCGAGAACTGGTCGTCGGCGAGCGGTGTGCAGACCTACCAGCACGCCAACGCGCACGGCGGGACGGTGCTCGGGTTCGTCGACCCGGGAGACTGGGCCGCCTACAACGGCGTCGACCTGACCGGCGTCACGGGCATCACCGCCCGGGTCGCCGGGGTCGGCTCGACCGGTGGCTTCGACGTGCGCGTCGGGTCGCCGACCGGGACGAAGCTCGGCTCGGTCGCGGTGACGCCGACCGGCGGCTGGGAGACCTACGCCGACGTGTCCGCGGGGCTGAGTTCGGTGCCGACGGGTCCGCAGAACCTGTACCTGGTGTTCACCGGCTCCCAGTTCGATGTGGACGACTTCACGCTCACGTCGAGCCCAGGGGTCGGACCGATCGTCGGGGGCAGCGGCAAGTGCGCCGACCCCAGCGGCGGCGGCTCGGCCGACGGCACCCAGCTGGTGCTGTGGACATGCAACGGCGCGGCCAGTCAGCGCTGGACGGTGTCCGGCGGCACGCTGCGGTCGCTGGGCAAGTGCATGGACGTGGCCGGTGGCGCGACCGCGAACGGCACGAAGGTGCAGCTCTGGACGTGCAACGGGACCGGCGCGCAGGTGTGGGCGGCGCAGTCGAACGGGACGCTGCGCAACCCGCAGTCCGGGCGGTGTCTCGACGCGTCCGGCGCGGGCACGGCGGACGGCACCAGGCTGATCATCTGGGACTGCCACAGTGGGACCAATCAGCGCTGGACGCTTCCTGCCTAGCAACACGATGGCCTAAATACGTCAGACCTATGGCTTGTGTCACACGTTACGTGCTGGCAAACTCTCGGCGAAACGACAGCAGGGCCGCGCGATAGCTGCTAAGTCATCTGATGACTACGGAGTGTCGCGCGGCCTCGCTGGGAGACCAATCCGAAGGGCGCTCGATGCGTACACGCCGCGCTAGGTCGAAAGTGTTTACCGCGGTAGCGGTCGCGGGGATGGTGGTCGCGGCGGGGATCGCGGTGCTGCCCGCGACATCGACCGCCCAGGAGATCCAGGCGGTGGACGGCAACACCCTCTGGTACGACGAGCCCGCCTCCGACTGGGAGAGCCGCGCGCTGCCGATCGGCAACGGTGCGATGGGCGGCATGGTCTTCGGCGGGGTTTCCTCCGAGCAGCTGCAATTCAACGAGAAGTCCCTGTGGACCGGTGGTCCCGGCTCGGCGCAGGGCTACGACTTCGGCAACTGGACCTCTCCGCGTCCCGGCGCGATCAACGAGGTCATCGATGTGATCAACCGGGACGGCGAGGCCGACCCGGGGTGGGTCGCGGGCAAGCTCGGACAGCCCAAGCGCGGCTTCGGCGCCCACCAGACCTTCGGCGACCTACGGCTCGACACCGGCACGACCTCCTACACCGGCTACCGGCGCGAGCTGAACATCGGCGACGGCACCGCCAAGGTCGGCTATGTCGCCAACAACGTGACCTACAGCCGCGAGTACTTCGCCAGCTACCCGGGCAACGTGATCGTCGGCAAGTTCGGCGCCAGCCAGGCGGGGAAGGTCTCCTTCACGCTGCGCTACACCTCGCCGCGCAGCGACTTCACCGCCACCGCCACCGGCGGCAAGCTCAAGATCCGCGGCACGCTGGCGGACAACGGCATGATCTTCGAGGCGCAGGTCAAGGTGACCACCGACGGCGGCACCGTGTCCAACTCGAACGGCCAGGTCACGGTCTCCGGGGCGAACAGCGCGACGTTCGTGCTGTCCGCGGGCACCAACTACGCCGACACCTACCCGACCTACCGGGGCGCCGACCCCGCCGCCGCGGTCACCTCCGCGGTGGACACCGCCGCGGCCAAGTCGTTCGACACCCTGCGCGCCGCGCACGTCGCCGACCACAAGGCACTGTTCGACCGGGTCAAGCTCAACATCGGCCAGGTGGTGCCGACCAAGCCCACCGACGACCTGCGCTCGGCCTACACCGGCGGCTCGTCGGCCGACGACCGCGCGCTGGAGGCGCTGTTCTACCAGTACGGCCGCTACCTGCTGATCGCCTCGTCCCGCTCCGGCTCCCTGCCCGCGAACCTGCAGGGCGTGTGGAACAACTCGACTTCGCCGCCGTGGTCGGCCGACTACCACACCAACATCAACGTCCAGATGAACTACTGGCCGGCCGCGCAGGCCAACCTCGCCGAGACCGCCGAGCCGTTCACCCGGTTCGTCGAGAAGCTCAAGGCGCCCGGCGAGAAGTCCGCGACCGACATGTTCGGCACGGCGGGCTGGGTGGTGCAGAACGAGACCAACCCGTTCGGCTTCACCGGCGTGCACGACTGGGCGACCGCGTTCTGGTTCCCCGAGGCCAACGGCTGGCTCGCCTCCCAGGTCTACGACCTCTACGCGTTCAACCAGGACACCACGTTCCTGCAGAACCGGGCCTACCCGCTGCTCAAGGGCGCCGCGCAGTTCTGGCTGGCGAACCTGCGCACCGACCCGCGCGACGGCAAGCTCGTGGCCACCCCCAGCTACTCCCCGGAGCAGGGCGACTTCACCGCGGGCGACGGTATGGCCCAGCAGATCGTGTGGGGCCTGTTCACCGACACCCTCGCCGCGGCCAACAAGCTCGGCGTCGACAGCGCCCTGCGCACCCAGCTGCAGACCGCGCTGAACAACCTCGACCCCGGCCTGCGGGTCGGCTCGTGGGGGCAGCTGCAGGAGTGGAAGGCCGACCTCGACGACCAGAACAACACCCACCGCCACGTCTCGCACCTCTACGCCCTGCACCCCGGACGCCAGATCGCCCCGGTCACGACGCCGACGTTCACCGACGCGGCGAAGGTCTCGCTCACCGCGCGCGGTGACGGCGGCACCGGCTGGAGCAAGGCGTGGAAGATCAACTTCTGGGCCCGGCTGCTTGACGGCGACCACGCGCACAAGATGCTGTCCGAGCAGCTCAAGGGCAGCACGCTGGCCAACCTGTTCGACACGCACCCGCCGTTCCAGATCGACGGCAACTTCGGCGCCACCGCCGGTATCACCGAGATGCTGCTGCAGAGCCAGACCGGCGACATCCAGGTGCTCCCGGCCAAGCCGTCGGCGTGGCCGACCGGGTCGGTCACCGGGCTCAAGGCCCGCGGCAACGTCACCGTCGACGCGAACTGGGCGGCCAACGGGGCCACCGACTTCACCCTGACCCCGGCCAACGCGGGCACGCTCAACGTCCGCAACCCCATGTTCACCGGCACCTACACCCTGACCGACCTGACCACCGGCCAGGCCGTCACGCCCACCCGCAGCGGCGACCGCATCACCTTCACCGCCGTGGCCGGGCACAAGTACAAGGCCACTGGCACCATGCCCGTCACGCCGCCCACCGCAGGCGCGGGTGGCACGATCAGCAACCCGCAGTCCGGCCGCTGTGCCGAACTCGCGGCGGGCAGCTCGGCGCCGGGCACCGCGATCCAGCTCTACGACTGCAACGGAACGGTCGCGCAGAACTGGACCTACCAGGAGTCGACGCAGGCGATCACCGGCCGGGACGGGATCTGTCTCGACGCCACCGGAGGCAGCTCCGCCGACGGCACGAAGCTCATCGCGTGGACGTGTTCCGGCTCGTCCAACCAGAGGTGGACGCTGAACGCCAACGGCACCATCACCGGGGTCGGCGGCAAGTGCGTCGAGGCGGCGGGCGGCGGCACCGCGAACGGCACGAAGCTGCAGCTGTGGACCTGCAACGGCACCGCGGCGCAGAAGTGGGCGGTCCCGCTGGTCAACCCGCAGTCGAGCCGCTGCATGGACGCGGGCGCCACGAACGGCGCCTCGGTCCAGATCGCGAACTGCGCCCAGGGCGTCGCGCAGCGCTGGACGCTCAACGGTCCCACCGGCTCGATCACCGGCAACGGCGGTCGGTGCCTGGACGCCAGCGGCGGCAGCTCGGCCGACGGCACCCAGGTGATCCTGTGGACCTGCACCGGGTCGGCGAACCAGAAGTGGACACTCAACTCCAACGGCACCATCACGGGCGTCGGCGGCAAGTGTCTCGACGTGACCGGCGGGGCGACCGCCGCCGGGACGAGGTTGCAGTTGTGGACCTGCAACGGAAGCGGCGCGCAGAAGTGGATTCTGTGACCGCCTGAATGACTGGGCGAGCGGGCACCGGAGCCCGCTCGCCCAGTTTCGGTTTCAGCAGGGGGACTCGGCGTAGGGCAGCAGCGCGTCGCGCAGCGGCCGGGGGACGTCGGAGAGCTTGGGTTCGGTGGTGGAGCCGACCACGCACGCCACCCGCTGTCTGCCCCGGGCGGCGAGTTTCTCGCTGCCGCCGCGGAAGCGGACGTAGTCGAAGGTGAACTGCAGCTGGGTCCGGGTGAGTTCCTCCAGGCGCATCCTGACCGACAGCTCGTCGGCGGCGAGGATCTCGGAGAAGTACTCGCACTCGGCCTTGACCGTGTGCAGCCGCAGCCCGTCGGCGAGCAGGGTGGGCGCCTCCTCTTTGAGGAAGTTCTCCCGGCAGCGGCCCTGCCAGCGTAGATAGGCCACGAAGTGCACATTGCCGACCAGGGTCGTCTCGTCGGTCTCGACGGTGTGCCTGTACTCGTAGTACCCCATCGAATCCCCTGTCACGATAACGGGTCGCGGGCGCGCTTCATCTCGCTGAAGACGCGCACGGGGGACAGCAGCCGCAGCCCGTCGAGCAGACGGTCGGCGTCCTCGGGGGCCGGGACGGACGACACGACCGGGCCGAAGAAGCCGGGGCCGTCGTCGATCGCGGTCACCGGGCTGCCGGTCTCGGTGCCCACGCGCGCCTGGCCCGCCTCGTGGCTCTGCCGGACGGCCGCGTCGAGCGACTCGTCGTCGGCGGCCTCGATCAGGGTGTCGGGCAGCTCGGCCTCGGCCAGCGCCTCCACGAGCACGTCGCGGGTGAGGTAGCGGTCGGCGGGGCCGTGGACGCGTTCGCCGATCGCGGTGTAGAGGCGGTCGACGGCGTCTTGGCCGTGGCGCTCGTCGGTGGCGGCCAGCACCCGCAGCGCGGCGCGGGCGCGCTGGTGCGCGGCGCGGTAGTTCTCGGGGATTTCCTTGCCCTCGTTGAGGATCGCAAGGCTGAGGAAGCGCCAGCTGACCTTCTCGTCCCGGCGTCCGGCGACGTCCTTGACCCATCGTGACGTGCGCCAGGTGAACGGGCAGCTCGGGTCGAACCACAAGGTGATACTCATCTGCGCCTCCCTTCCTGTGGAATTCACCGCGACCCTACCGGCGCTTGATCCACTGTGGATTCTCCGAGAATGCGGAGTTGACCTCCCGAAACGGACAGCACGGATGAAGATGCGACTTGTCGATCAGTCCTACCAGGATGACGGCAGACCGCAGTTCAGAAGTAGTTGGGGGAGTGGGATATGGCGCATCGCGACGTGGAACTGCTCGCCATCGGCGCGGGACCGGCGAACCTGGCCCTCGCGGTGGCCCTCGACGAGTTGGCCCCCGACGAACTGGCGGTGAACTCGCTGGTCATCGAGCAGGCCGACACCGTGTCGTGGCAGCGGGGCATGCTGCTGCCGGGGGCGCACAGCCAGGTCTCGTTCCTCAAAGACCTGGTGACGTTGCGCGACCCGCGCAGCCGGTTCTCCTTCGTCAACTACCTGCACTCGATCGGCAGGCTCAGCGACTTCATCAACCTCGGCGACTTCTGGCCGTACCGGCAGGAGATCTCCGACTACTTCCAGTGGGCCGCCGACTCGCTGGCCAAGGTCCAAGTGGAATACCGCCGCCGCTGTGTCGGGGTGGAACCGTGCCGCGACGACGCGGGCACCGTCACCGGCTGGCTGACCCGGCTGGCCGACGGGTCGACCATCCACAGTCGCTACCTGGTCGTCGGCGCGGGCCGCGATCCCTTTGTCCCCACCGAGTTCGCCACGCTTCCCGCCGAGCGCGTCGTGCACAGCACCGAGTACCTGCCCAGGATCGCCCGGCTGGACAAGGACGCGCCACACCGGATCGCGGTGATCGGCGGCGCGCAGAGCGCCGCGGAGATGTTCGACGCCGTCCAGACGGACTTGCCCGGCTGCAAGCCGACGCTGGTGATGCGGTCGGTCGGGCTGAAGACCTATGAGAACAGCAAGTTCACCAACGAGCTGTACTACCCGGGCGCGGTCGACGACTTCTTCACCGCCCGGCCGGAGGCCCGCGAGCAGATCATGCGGGAAATGCACATCACCAACTACTCCGGACTCGCGCCGGACCTGCTGGAGAAGCTGTACCGCGGCCTCTACCTCGACCGCATGAACGGGACGGGCAGGCTGGCCGTGGTCACCATGACCGAGGTGACCGCCGCGTTCGAGGACGGCCAGGACGTCGTGCTCGAACTGACCGACCGCCGCACCGGGGCCGTCGAGGAACTGCGGTGCGACCTGGTCCTGCTGGGCACCGGCTTCGTCCGCCGGCAGCCCGCGCTGGTGCGGGGCCTGGCCAAGTCCCTCGGCCTGAGCCGGGTCGAGGTCACCCGCGACTACCGGCTGCGGCTGGGCGCGCCCGCCACCGGCGCCTGCTACCTGCAGGGCGTCAACGAGGCGACCCACGGCATCAGCGACTCGCTGCTGAGCGTGCTCGCCGTGCGGGGTGCCGACATCGCCGCCGACATCCTCGCCCGCCGGGCCCAGCCAGCCGACCTGGTGCCCGCCGCCCGCTGACAAGGAGACTTCCGTGGAGATCCGCGGTCTGGACCGGGACCGACTGGGACCGGACAACAACCACTCACAGCGCCTGCTGCCGTGGTCGGCGCTCAACGCCCCGTTCGAGGGCGCGTGGTGTCTGATCAAGCCCGGCACGTCGTCGGTGCGCCACGCCCACCACGAGTACGAGATCTTCATCGCCGTCACCGGTACCGCCGTGCTGGAGTCCGAGGGCGAGCGCACGACGTTCACCGCGGGCGACGTCGTCCACTTCCCGCCGTTCACCGAGCACCAGGTGATCAACGACGGCGCCGAGGACTTCGAGATGTACACGGTGTGGTGGGACATGGAGATGAGCAAGGTCTTCGCCGCGCGGCACGAGGGCGAGGGCTGAGCGATGGCCGACCACTTACGCCGCGCCATCGTCATCGACACCCCGCCGACCTCCAACGGCGACCTGCACGTCGGGCACCTGGCCGGGCCGTTCCTCGCCGCCGACGTCCACGCCCGCTACCTGCGCTCGATCGGCCGCGACGTGGTGTTCTCCAGCGGGACCGACGACAGCCAGACCTACGTGCTGGCCAGCGCCCGCCGCAAGGGGATCAGCCCGCGCGAGCTGAGCGGCGAGTCGTGGCACGCGATCCGCCAGACCCTGGCCGACATGGGCATCTCGCTCGACGGCTTCGCGCCTTACGACGACCGCTACCGCGCCTCGGTGCTCGACTTCGTCAACGCCCTGTACGCCGCGGGCAAGTTCGAGCCGCGAACGGTCCAACTGCCGTACAACGAGCGGACTGGCGAGTACCTGGTCGAGGGCCTGGTCTGCGGCTATTGCCCGGTCTGCCTGGTGCGCAGCCGCGGCGGGCTGTGCGAGAGCTGCGGCCACCCCAACAACTTCGACGAGCTGGTCGAACCGCGGTCCACAATGGACCCCGACGACCCGGTCACCCATCGCGCGGCCGACATCCTGGTGCTGCCGATGGAGCGGTACCGCGACCAGCTCACCGAGTTCTACCTGGCCCGCGAGTCGCGGATGCGCCCGCACACCGTGCAGCTGTTCCGCGAGGTGCTGGCCCGGCCGCTGCCGGACTTCCCGATCACCTACCCCGTCTCGTGGGGCATCCCGGCGCCGTTCGAGGAGACGCCAGGCCAGGTGATCAACGCGTGGGTCGAGGGGATGCCCGCGGTCATGTACTGCACCGCGTTCGCCGCCGAGCAGCTCGGCGAGGGAGTCACCTCCGACGACGAGCACTGGCTGGCCGAGGGCGACGCCGAGGTCATCTACTTCATCGGCTTCGACAACGTCTACTTCTGGGGCCTGACCCACGTGGCCCTGCTGATGGCGCACGAGGGCCGCTATGTCCTGCCGGACGCGATCATCTCCAACGAGTTCTACGAGCTGGAGAACGCGAAGTTCTCCACCAGCCTCGGCCACGTCCTGCACACCAGGGACCTGCTCGCCGAGCTGCCGCGCGACCTGATCCGGTTCTACCTCGCGCTGAGCGCCCCGGAGCACCAGACGACCAACTTCGGCCGCGACGCGCTGGCCAAGATCACCGGGGAGCGGCTGGTCGAGCCGTGGAACCGGTTGTCCGGGCTGCTCGGCAAGGCCGTCGCGGACGCCGGGGTCGACGGCGTCGCACTGCCGGTGTCGGACTCGGTGCGGCAGCGGGCGCAAGCGGTGCTCGACCGGTTCCGCGTCTGCTACGAACTCGACACCTACAGCCTGACCAGGGCCGCGACGCTCATCGTCGACCAGCTCAGCAGGCTGGCGGCCACCGCGGGCGTCGCCGTCGACGCCCGGCTCGCCGACCTGCTGTTCGAGGTGAGAGCACTGCTCACCGGGGCGGCGCCCATCCTGATCGACCTGGCCGAGACGTGCGGCTGCGCGGGCCCCTGGGCCGACGCCGCGACCGTGACCCCCTTCGCCCTCCCCACGTTCGAGAAGGCGGCCCGGTGATGTCGACCCCCACGATCAGCTCCGCGCGGGTCGTCACGCTCGACACCGCCGACGCCGCGCAGGTGCACCGGGTGGCCCTCGACCTGTGCAGCTGGGGCGACGAGCAGGTCGACGACCCGGCCTGGGTGACGACCGCGCGCGACGCGTCGGCGTGGCTGCCCGCCGCGCTGCGCCGCACCCTGCGCCAGTTCCGCCGCGACTCCGGCCCCACCGGCACGCTGCTCGTGCGCGGGCTGCCGGTCGACAGCGCGGCCATGCCCGCCACCCCGAACGTCGACGGCTCGGTCCAGCGGCTGGTCACCGTGCCCGCGGCCGTGCTGATGACGGCCGCCTGCGAGCTGGGCGAACCGGCCGCGTTCCGGGCCGAGAAGTCCGGGGCGCTGGTCCAGGACGTCGTGCCCGTGCCGGGCCGGGAGGCGTTCCAGGGCAACGCGGGATCGGTGCTGCTGTCGTTCCACAACGAGAACGCCTTCCACCGGCACCGGCCCGACTTCGTCATGCTGCTGTGCCTGCGGCCAGACCACGACCGCGTCGCCGGCCTGCGCACGGTCTGCGTCCGGGAAGTGCTGCCCCGGCTGACTGGGGCGGTGCGGGAGGCGCTGTTCAGCCCCGAGTTCGTCACCGACCCGCCGCCGTCGTTCGGCGCGGCCGCGGGCGGGGGTGAGCCGCACGCGGTGTTCCACGGCGCGCCCGACGACCCGGACATGCGGGTCGACCTGGCCGCCACCACCGCGCTGACCCCGCGTGCCGAGAATGCACTCGCCGAGCTGGCGCAGGTGTTCGACGCGGCGGCCACCACGGTCCGGCTCGACGCGGGTGATCTGGCCATTGTGGACAACCGGGTCGCCGCGCACGGCCGCACCGCGTTCCAGCCGCGCTACGACGGCGTGGACCGCTGGCTGCAGCGCACGTTCGTCTCGACCGACCTGCGCCGGTCGCGTGACCACCGGCCGCACGACGGCTACGTGCTCGACCGGTAAGGGGTGGGACATGACCGAACCGCTCGTCGTGGTCATCATCGGCGCGGGCCCGCGGGGGACCGGGATACTCGAACGCCTGCTGGCCAACGCCAGTGTCCTGGACCTGCCGCGCCCGCTGCGGATCGAGCTGGTCGACCCGTATCCGCCCGGCGGCGGCCGGGTATGGCGCGAACAGCAGTCGTCGCTGATGTGGATGAACGCGATGGCGGGCAACGTCACCATGTTCACCGACGACACGGTCCAGTGCGAGGGGCCGATCCGGCCGGGGCCGTCGCTGAGCGAGTGGGCGGCGGCCGACGGCACGCACTGGGACGTGCTCGGCATGAGCTTCGCCAGCAGGCAGGTGCAGAGCCGCTACCTGAGCTGGGTGTTCGACCGCATCGTGGCCGACGCGCCGCCCGGGGTCACCGTGACCGTGCACGAGACGCGCGCGACCAGGCTGGAAGGCGGCCACGGTGAGCGCCAGACGGTGTGGCTGGCCGACCGGGACGAGCCACTGGTCGCCGACTCGGTGATCCTCGCGCTGGGCCACCAGGAGGCCGAGCCGACCGAGGAGGACCTGCGGGTCGCCGGGTTCGCCGCGCGCCACGGCCTGCGCTACCTGTCCAGCGCCTACACCGCCGACGCCGACCTGTCCGGGTTCAAGCCGGGGGAGAACGTGGTGTTGCGCGGCTTCGGCGCCGCGTTCGTCGACGTCATGGCCCTGCTGACGGAGGGCCGCGGCGGCGAGTACGTGACGGAGGAGGGCAGGTTGCGGTACGTGCCGTGCGGGCAGGAACCCGTGCTGTACGTGGGTTCCCGGCGCGGTGTGCCGCAGCGGGCCAAGATCGCCTACCGGCTCTGTGGCTCACCCGCGCCGCTGCCCCGGTTCTTCGACGCCGCCGCGCTCGACGAGGTGCTGGTCGACCACGAGCGCGTCGACTTCTACGCCGACCTCTGGCCGCTGATGGCCAAGGAGATCGGCTGGGGCTACTACCACGAGCTGTTCACCGCCCACCCGCACCGAGTCATGTCCGACTGGCCCGAGTTCGCCGCCGCCTACGCGGAGTGCGACTGGAACAGCGCGTCGATGCGCGAGCTTGTGGAGATGGCGGTGCTCGAACCCGCCGACCGGCTCGACCTCGCCGCGCTCGACCGGCCACTGGACGGGCTTTCGCTGCCCGGTCTGGCCGACGTGCAGTGCCGGGTGCGCCGCCACGTCGCCGCCGACCTGCGGCGCCGCAACGAGTTCATCCACAGCGCCGACCTGGGCGCCTACCACGCGATGCTGTCGGTCAACCGGCAGCTGCGCCAGCTCAAAGCCGCCGAGAAGCTGTCCGCGCGCTCGATGGTCGAGGACGTGCACGGCTGGTGGCAGGGGTTCTTCGAGTACTACACCAGCGGCCCGCCCGCGCAGCGCAGCCGCCAGCTGCTCGCCCTGTCCGAGGCGGGCGTGCTGCGGTTCCTCGGCGCGGACATGTGGGTGGCCACCGACGACGACCTCGGCGTCTTCGTCGCGGGCAGCGCCACCACCCCCGACAGCGTCGAGGCGACGGCGCTGGTGGAGGCTCGCCTGCCGCAGGCGGACCTGAGCCGGACCACCGACCCGCTGCTGCGCGGGCTCTACCTGCGCGGGGAGGCCACCGACCACGTGCTGTCCGACGACGACGGCTTCCAGCACAGCTCGGGGCTGCTTCTGGTGTCCACATCGGACTTCCAGGTGCTCGACCGCGCGGGCACGCCGCACCCGCGCCGGTACGCGATCGGCCCGTTCACCAACGTGCGCCATTTCGCCACCTTCGCCACGCCCCGGTCGAACGCGGTCTCGTTCCGCCAGAACGACAGCATCGCCCGCGGCGCGCTCCTCAGTTTCGCCCAAGAACCCTTGCGCAAAGGATCGGACACATGAACACTCGCCCGCCCGCCATCCTCTTCATGGGTGACCTGGTGATCGTCGCCCGCCAGACCCGGCTCATCACCGAGGCCCACCGCCGCGGCTACGCGCCTCTGCTCGTGGTCACGCCGTACACCGACCCGGCCCGTCTGGCGGAGCTGCGCGCCGATCCCGACCACCCGCTGTCGAAGCTGGCCGACGTGGTCGAGGTCGAGGACGCCAAGGTCGACTTCGTGGTGCCCGGAATCCAGCCGCTGCTGCGCCGCTACGACGTCAAGGCCGTGCTGTGCATCGGCGACTTCTTCGTCGAGCCGGTCGGCGTGGTCGCGGACTGCCTCGGCGTGCCGGGGGCGGGCTCGGCGGCCAGCCGCATGAGCCGCAACAAGATGCTCCAGCGCACGGCCCTGCCGGACCTGTCGCCGACGTTCCAGGTGGTCACCCCCGGCGAGCGCGGCGGCCCGATCGCCGACGACGTCACGTTCCCCGTGGTGGTCAAGCCGGTGGGCCGCTTCTCCAGCCTGGGTGTGCGGCAGGTGCACGAGCGCTCGGAACTGGCCGATGTGCTCGCCACCTACCCGGAGGACGAGACGGTGCTGGTCGAGAGCCGGGTCGTCGGCCCGGAGTTCTCGGTGGAGGCGCTGACCCAGAACGGCCAGGTGCTGTGGTCCGGGGTCACCAGCAAGCGCACCAACGAGTCCGGTGGCGTCTTCTTCACCGAGATGGGGCACACCTCGCCCGCCGAGCTGTCCGATGTGGACCGGCAGGCGCTCGTGGACGCGAACGCCGAGGTGCTGCGGCGACTGGGCTTCCGGGATGGGATCAGCCACGCGGAGTTCCGGCTGTCGGCGTCCGGGCCGGTGATGATGGAGATCGCGACGCGGCTGCCGGGGGACGGCATCACGTTCCTGTGGGAGCTGGCGACGGGCCAGCCGCTGGAGCCGGTGATGATCGACCTGGCGCTGGGCCTGCCCACGTCGTACCCGGAGCCGCGCAGGCGGGCGTGCCAGGTCTACCTGGAGCACGAGTACGGCGCGCTCCGCGACGTCACGAGCACGGACGCCCCGGTCTCGTGGGTCACGCGCGACGACACCTGGCCCGCGTTCACCCCGCAGGCCGCCGACGCGCCCGCCCAGGCGCATTCGGTGCTGGTCACGGTCGTGCCGGGTGAGGAGTTGGGCCCGCAGACCGACTCGGAGGCCCGGTCGGCGTCGGTGATCTTCGACCTGCCGCTGGCCGAGGAGACCGCGCCGCTGGTGCCGAAGTACGCCGCGACCGTCACCATCGAGGTCGACGCCGAGGGCCGGAGCGCGGCATGAGTGGGTTGCGGACCGCGGTCCACGAACGCTTCGGCGGGCTGCCGCGGTCGTACTGGGTGCTGTGGGGCGGCACGTTCGTCAACCGGCTGGGGACGATGGTCCAGCCGTTCTTCGCCTTCTACCTGACGGGTTCCCGTGGCCTGTCGGTCGCCGAGGTCGGCGCGGTGCTGACGGTGTTCGGCGCGGGCGCGTTCTTCTCGCAGCTGCTGTCGGGCGCGCTGGCCGACAAGTACGGGCGGCGGATCACGCTGACCGGCGGCATGCTCGCCACGGCCGTGATCATGCTGACGCTGGCCTACAGCGAGAACCTGGCGGTGATCGTCGGGTGCATGTTCCTGCTCGGCGTCGCGATGGAGATCTACCGGCCCGCGTCGAGCGCGCTGGTGGGCGACATCATCCCGGTGAAGGACCGGACCCGCGCGTTCGCGCTGCTGTTCTGGGCGGTGAATCTCGGGTTCACCGGGGGCGTGCTGACCGGTGGCGCGCTGGCCGGTGGCGGGATCATCTGGCTGTTCTGGATCGACGCGATCACCTGCGTGGCGTTCGGCCTGCTGGTGTGGTTCCTGGTCCCGGCCGCGCACGAGGCGCCGCGCGACGCGTCGGGCACGGGCTCGTTCCGGATGGTGCTGCGGGACCGGGTCATGGTGATCTTCACCGGCATCACGCTGGTCTACGCGGTGGTGTACCACCAGTCGATGATCACGCTGCCACTGGCGATGAAGGCCGACGGGCTTTCCCCGGCGGCGTACGGCATCGCGCTCGCGGTGAACGGTGTCGTGGTGGTGCTGATCCAACCGCTGGTGGTGAACTGGCTGGGCAAGCACGACCACAGCCGGGTCGCCGCGGTGGGCATGACGCTGGTGGGTGTCGGCTTCGGGTTGACCATGCTGGTGTCCACGACCGTCGGATACATGGCGACGGTCGTCGTCTGGTCGCTCGGCGAGATCGTGGTGACCGGCGTCAGCGCCGCGATCGCGACGAACCTCGCGCCCCCGCACCTGCGCGGCAGGTACATGGGCGTCTACGGATTCGCCTTCTCGCTGAGCAACCTGATCTCCCCGGCGATCGGCACCGGGCTGCTCAGCCTGGGGCCCGCCGTGCTGTGGTCGGTGCTGGCGGTGCTCGCCATCGCCGCGTCGGTGGTGCAGTTGGCGATCGCGCCCGCGATCCGGGAACGCACCGGGGAATTGGCGTCGGTGTAGCGCTGGCTGGTCCCTCCCCGGTCGGGGAGGGACCAGGCTCGCTCAGCCGCCCAGCAGACCCCTGATCCGGACCGCCGCCGCGAGCACGTCGGGGTCCTCGGTGCGGCCGTAGACCTCCACGGCCGTGTCGGTGAACTTGATGACGTGCTCGTCGCCGTTCTCGGCCGCCCGGGCGAGGACCTCGGCGACCGGGTCGGCCACGTTCGGCGCCTCGGGCAGCGTGTCCCGTGGCGCGCCGTCGACCGGCGCGTACATCGCGATCAGCGCCGCGCTGGCCGCCCACGCGCTGGTGAGGCTCGGCGCCCACAGTTCCCTTGGCAGCGCGGGCAATGAGTGGAGCACCGCGTTCGGCGCGGTGGCGATGTGGACCAGCAGGACCGGGCTGGCGTGGCCGTGCGTCAGGTACTTCCTGGTGGCGGCGGCCACCAGGTCGGTGAGGCGGCGCTGTGCGTCGTCCGGGTCGGCGGCGGGCCGCATCGCGGCGAGCGCCGTGGTGAACTCCGAGCCCAGCCTGCCAAGGCGCGTGGCCAGAAAGCCTTGCTGGATCGGGATTCTCGGCACGGACTCCAGCGCGGCGAACGAGTCGAGGCTGCCCGCCGGGTCGGCGACCGGGACGCCGATCGACCGCGCCGCCCACCACGCCAGGCCGTGGGCCAGTTCGACGATCGCGGGCTCGCTCTCGTCGCCCGCCAGCAGAGTCCGCAGGGCGTGGCTGACGCGGATGACGCCGTGGGTGGCGCCCGCGGCGATGCCCGGCAGCAGGCGCGGCCACCACACCGCGAGGACCTCGCGCCACGGGTGGCTGTGCAGTTCCTCGGTGAAGTACTGGACCCAGTCGGCGATGCGGCCGAAGTCGCTGAGCGCGGACTGCCAGGTGGCGTCGGTGAGGCGTTCCGTCGGGGCGGGCAGTTCGTCGAGGCGGCGGATGTAGTGGTCGAGCCAGGTGGGCACCAGGTCCGCGTGACCGCGGCGGACCAGGACCTCGGCGGCCATCGGTCCGTGGTTGGACAGTTCGTCGCCCCATTCCGGGCCTGATCCGTGCAGGCGGGCGTAGGCCTCGTCCAGGATCTCGTTCACGACCCCGATCTCCTTCGATTTCGGTGAGCGACTCTTCACCGCACGTTACAGGGGGCCACCGACAGTCCTCCCTGAGTGACAGCGGGCTCGTCTTGAGCGGTCTAGTTGTCTGACCTTTCGGTGGGTCATTGCCGGCCTTTGGTGTCTGGTGTCACAATCTCCCGATATTCATCCGATGTATGACGGATGCCCGTGGTTGACCGGGAGGAACAATGTTGTTCACGGCACGGCGCGCGGCCTTGGCCGCCTTGTGTCTCACCTTGTTGCCTGTCACGTCCGCGCACGCGGCGACCCAGGCGACGCTCTACGCCGCGCCCAACGGCTCGGGCACCGCCTGCACCCAGGCCGCGCCGTGCTCGCTCGACGGGGCGCGCACCAAGGTGCGGGGGATGACCGCGGGCCAGACCGGCGACATCGTGGTCACGCTCGCGGGCGGCACCTACCGGCTGGCGGGCACCTTCACCCTCGGGTCGGCCGACTCCGGCCGCAACGGCCACAAGGTGATCTGGACCGCCGCGGCCGGGGCGACGCCCGTGCTGAACGGCGGCAAGGTCGTCAGCGGCTGGCAGAAGACCGACGCGGCCAAGGAGATCTGGCGCGCGCCGCTGCCGTCGGGCGCCACGCCGCGCCAGCTCTACGTCAACGGCAGTCCGCGGCCGCGCGCGGCGGCGCCCGGCTGTGTCAAAGCGGTGTGCCCGGTCAGCACCACCGGCCTTGGCGGTGCCGCGGCGACGGGGATCGGGGCCCTGTCCCACCCGGAGGACGTCGAGCTGTCGATGAAGCAGCGCTGGCGCAACTACCGGTGCGGAGTGTCCTCTGTGTCCGGTGACACGCTGGTGATGGAACAGCCGTGCTGGAAGAACTCCCTGCCCGGCACCAACCGCACGAGCCCCGCCTGGGACAACACCACCGTCGACAAGGCGGCGGGCGTCGAGTTCTTCGAGAACGCCTACGAGTTCATCGACGCGCCGGGCGAGTGGTTCGCCGACATCCGCGCGGGTTACGTCTACTACAAGGTCCTCTACCCGGGCAGCGACCCGAACGGCGGCACCGTCGAGGTCCCGGTGGTGGAGACCCTGCTGCAGCTGTCCGGCACGACCGCCGACCCGGTGCACGACATCGAGATCGACGGCATCACCTTCGCCTACAGCACGTGGAACCAGCCCAAGACCACGGAGGGCTACGCGGGCACGCAGGCGGGCCTGAGCCTGCTCGGCTTCACCGGCCCCTCGGAGATGGCGGGCCGCTACTACTCCAAGCCCGCGGCGGCCGTGACCGTGCGCACCGGGCGGAACATCGTGTTCAGCGACTCCACGTTCACCCATCTCGGCGGCGCGGGCCTCAAGCTGGAGGCGGGCACCCAGCACTCCACCGTCACCCGCAACACGTTCACCGACATCTCCAACGGCGGGGTGTACGTCGGCGACACCGAGCCCGACCCCACCCCGGAGCTGACGTCGCTGGACAACACGGTGTCGTACAACCGGATCAGCTGGACGGGCAAGGAGTTCACCGACAGCGTCGCGATCTGGGCGGGCTACGACGCCGAGCTGGTCATCGACCACAACACGCTGTCGAACCTGCCGTACTCGGGCATCAGCGTCGGGTGGGGCTGGAACCAGCCGGAGGCGCGGGAGTCCGCGCTGCGGGACAACCAGATCACCAACAACGCGATCACCAACGTGATGATGCCCTCCGCCCACCAGCACGACGGCGGCGGCATCTACACCCAGGGCGCGCAGCCCCGGTCGGTGATCACCGGCAACTACGTCAACCGCAGCGCCTACGCCAACACCGAACGCGACGGCAACGGCATCTACCTCGACGAGCAGAGCTCGTACCTGACCGTCGAGCGCAACGTCGTCACCAGGGTCGGCTACAAGTGGGTGTCCAACTGGGCGTCGTGGGGCATCAACAACACGGTGACCGGCAACTGGTCCGACACCGTCGCGCCGGCGCTGTCGGGCACCGGCAGCACGATGACCAACAACCAGACCGCGCTGCTCTCCCTGCCCGCCGAGGCGCTGGCCGTGGCGAACGCGGCCGGTGCGGGCGGCACGGTCGTGGAGCAGTTGGCCGTCGACCACGCGCGCGGCAAGACCGCCACGCAGTCGTCCACCTCGGTCGCGGCCTCGGCGGCGAACGACGGGAACACGACCAACTACAGCTCCACCACCAGCCAGAGCCAGCCGTACTGGCAGGTCGACCTGGGCTCGGCGAAGTCGATCACCCAGGTGGAGCTCTGGAACGGCAACGCGTGGGGCAGCCTGACCAACTTCACCGTGCTGGTCTCGGACAACCCGTTCACGTCGGCCACCCTCGCGGGCGCGAAGGCCGAACCGGGTGTGACTTGGTACCAGCACGCGGGCACGTCGCTGCGCCCGAGCTTCGTGGACGTCGGGCGCACCGGGCGGTATGTCCGCATCCAGCTGGCGAACACGGCGACGCTGTCGCTCGCGGAGGTGAAGGTGCATTGATCGGCGGGCAGGCCTGAGCCCACCTAGAGTCGGAGACATGACACCCGCGACCACACCTCCCGTGCTGGTCGCGGGTGCCTCCGGTTTCATCGGCCGCCGACTCTGTCCGGCCCTGGTCGACGCGGGCAGGCCGGTTCGCGCGATGACCCGCAAGGTCGACGCCTACAGCGGCGCGGGCACCCCGGTCTACGGCGACGTCGCCGACGATTCGTCACTGCGGGCGGCCATGATCGGCGTCGAAGCCGCGTACTACCTCGTCCACTCACTCGACCGCGCCGACTTCGAGCGCCACGACGCCGAGGCCGCCGCCGCGTTCGCCAAGGCGGCGGCCGAGGCCGGGGTCGGCCGGATCATCTACCTGGGCGGCCTCGGCGACGACGCCGACGACCTGTCGCCGCACCTGCGCAGCAGGCGCGAGGTCGAGAGCGTGCTCGGCACGACGGGCGTGCCGGTCACCGTGCTGCGGGCGGGAATCATCATCGGCCACGGCGGGATCTCCTGGGACATGACCAGGCAGCTCGTCGAGCGCCTGCCCGCGATGGTCACCCCGAAGTGGGTCGACACCCGCACCCAGCCCGTCGCCGCCGACGACGTCGTGCGCTACCTGGTCGGCGTGCTGGACCTGGCCGAGCCCGCTGCGGTGTTCGACATCGGCGGCCCCGAGGTGCTGACCTACGGCGACATGCTGCGCAGGCTCGCCGCGATCGAGGGCAGGCCGCTGATCCTGCTCCCCGTGCCGCTGCTGACGCCCCGGCTGTCGTCGCTGTGGCTGGGCCTGGTGACCGATGTGGACACCCGCACCGGGCGCGCGCTGATCGACTCGATGACCAACGAGGTCGTGGTCCGCGACGACAGCATCCGCGACGTCGTGCCGTTCGAGCCCATGGACTTCGACGAAGCCGCCCTGCGCGCTCTGGGCGAGCGGATCAAGGCCAAGCGGTGAACCGACGCTGGCTGGCCGCGGGCATCGCGTTCGCGGGCTCGGCCCTGCTCGGCCGGGCGCTGTCCGCCCCACCGGCCTCGACCCGCTTCTTCGGCACCACCGCCGCCGTCGCCGCGACGTGGCTCGCGGGCGGGCTCGCCCTGGGGCGCGTGCCCCGCGGCAAGCGGCAAGTGGTCGCCCCCGTCGTGGTCGGCGTCGGGGCGTTCGGCGCGTTCTACGCCGCCGCCCTGGTCTCCCGGCACATCCCGCCCCTCGACCGCGCCATCGCGGGCGTCCTCGACTACAGCGAGCACGGCTCACCCCGCCTGGTCCTGCTCACCACCCTGGCCACCGGCGCCGCAGAAGAGGTGTTCTTCCGCGGCGCCCTGCCTGAGCTGATCGGTCCACCCGGGACGGTGGCCGTCTACGCGCTGGCCACGACGCCGACCCGCAACCCGGCGCTGGTGCTGGCCGCCGTCGTCATGGGCACGCTCTTCACCGCGCAGCGGAACCTGACCGGCGGGATCCAGGCGCCGGTGATCACCCACCTGGTCTGGTCGACCCTCATGCTGCGCTATCTGCCGCCCTTGTTCGAGGCTCGCAAACGACTCATTCGCCACGGAGATACGGCCTTTCACCCGACAGTGTGAAAGGAACCCACTGGCGGTCGGACCCGTAACGCCGATTTCACACCCGGCGACTACCCGATGGTGGCAACAGCTGTGCGCTGCGCCACATCGGGACCGACACACACGGCACGGGTTCGGGGACCCTTGAGCCGGGCGAGGGGCTTGGGTTATGTCCACATCGGGTCGTCGAGGAATGCGGCGTGCCACCGCCGCGCTGACAAGTTTCGCGTTGGCCGTGCTGGGGCTGTTCGCCACCAGCCAACCAGCGGTCGCGCAGGACCAGGACGTGCAGAAGATCCTCGCGGGGATCGGCGCGTTCGGTGACTTCAGCAAGGCACTGGCCACCGTCGGCAAGCTCGGCGAGGCCCTCCCGACGCTGGGGGTGAGTCCCGGCGCCGCGCTCGGCTTCAACGACCTGATCGACAAGACCGTGCGCGAGCCCTTGCAGGCGAAGAACACCTTCGCCGACCTGGCGGGCAGCTACCCGCTCGGCGGGAGCAGGCCCGGCACGCTGACGATCGCCACCAGCGAGTCCGGCGGGGTCAAGCGGGTCGACGCGACCCTGCACCTGACCACCGTGGCCGACCAGCAGCCGGTCAGCGTGTCCAGCGCCGACCCCGAGGTCGGGTTCACCACCTCCGGCGCGGTCGACGTCACCTTCACCTTCGACGCCACCCTGCACTTCGCCTACGACACCGCCCGCGACTGGTTCTACCTGGTCAAGGACGGCGCCTCGCCCAAGTTCACCGTCGGCGCGCACGGCGAGCTCGACCCCGGCGTGATCCCCACGGCGGGCTTCGGCATCCTCGGCGTCGACCTCGACAAGGCCAACTCCCACGTCGTCGTGGACGTGAACCTCACCGCGACCGCCGACGACCCCGACGGCGACGGCAAGCTCGCCCTGTCCCCACCGGCCACCGGCACCGGCACGACCGAGTTGGCCGCCCCGGGTGCCGCCGCCGGCCTGTTCCACATCGGACTCGCCGCCCCGGCGGGCAAGGTCGACGCCGCTCTGAAGTTCACCGCGCAGCCCCTCGCGGGCGCGTCCGTCGGCGGCCTGACCGGCACCGTCACCGTGCAGTGGCCCGACATCGCCACCGGTTCGCCGGTCGTCGGCGTGACCGGTCCCGACCTGGCGCAGCTGACCCGGTTCACCACGCTCAGCCCGCGCGACCTGGTCGAGGGCCTCAGCCACCTGGTCAACTCGATCGAGGCCGTCCAGCGCGCCCAGTGGGGCGACGCGGCCAAGCCCATCGGCAACGTGAACCTGCCGTTCATGCGCGGCAGCCTGGCCGACGCGGTCAGGGCGGGCGCGGTGCTGGCGAAGTTCGTCGACGACAACGTCTTCAAGGACACCGAGGACAAGGCCAAGGCGGGCCTGCCGAAGTTCACCTCCATTCAGGACCTGTTCACCAAGCTCAACGGCGCCGTCCCGATGACCGGCGGCAGCATCGCCGTGTCCGGGGTGAGCTTCAACGACACCAGCAAGAAGCTCGAGTTCACGCTGACGATGAAGCAGGACGCGCCCGCCGGCGGCCAGCCGCTGTCGCACGCCGCGACCGAGACCTCCGGGTCCGGCCCGGACGTCACCTACACCGACACCACCCTCAAGCACGATGACAAGACCAAGCCGTGGGTCGTCGACGCGTTCAAGGGCCGCATCGTCTCGGCGGGCACCTCGCAGGGCGTGGTGAAGGAGAACTCGATCGACACGATCACCCTGGAAGCCCCGTGGACCGGCGGCAAGCCCGCCAACGGCGCCACCTACAAGGTCACCTCGCCTGACCCGCTGACCGGCCAGGTCACCTTCGGCGACACGTTCAAGGACAAGGGCCTGCGCGACGCGAACGCCCTCAGCACCACCGCGACCGTCAAGCCGAGCTACGAGGCCAAGGCGACCCTGGTCCTCGACCTGCGCACGCCCATCAAGGGCGACGACTGCAAGCCGCTCGACCCGGACGCCAACGCCACCGGCTGCCCCTTCGCCGACAAGAACCCCGACGGCACCACGACCCTGGTCTCCAGCCTGCCGCGCACGCCGGACCGGTTCCTGCTGCGCACGGGCGTCGACCTGCTGACCGCCGACGCCCCCGTCGACACCGCGGTCGACGTCAACGGCAGCGTCGGCTACCTGAAGGTGCACATGTCCGGCCAGCTCAGCATGGCCAAGAAGGACGGTTCGGCGCACATGCTGACCGTGGCGCTGAAGAAGATCGGCGACGCGGATGGCGACATCCCGCTGTCGCAGCTGTTCCCCAAGCTCATCGACGACCTGACCACGCCCGCGAAGGAGCCGGAGAACCTGCTCACCATCGCGGTCGGCGGCAAGGCCACCGCGACGGTGTCGCTCGACGTCCCCGGCATCACCGACTTCTTCGGCGGCCCGGTCAGCGTCGGGGTCACCATGCCCGACATCACCGACCCGGCGACCGTGCAGTTCACCGGGCTCGACGCGCTCGACAAGGCCAAGGCGTTCGACTTCGACCCGAACAATCCGCGGGCGATGTTCGGCCAGATCATCAAGGCCCTGCAGATCCTCAACAGCTCGCTGAAGGTCGTGGACGGCGACGGCGCGGTGAAGACCGCGCTGACCAGCCCGCTCCCGGTCGTCGGCAAGTCGCTGTCGGAGCTGCTCGGCAGCGCCGACGTCGGCAGCGGCCCGACCGTCGAGTACGGCGACACCGTGATCAACGGCGTCAACACCGGTTTCGTCAAGGACACCCTCCGCACCGGCCAGACCGCGTTCAGCGGCGACCACGAGGGCCGCGCGATCCTGGTCGGCACCAACGTCGCCGTCGTGGCGAAGGCGGACCCGGCCAACAACCGGGTCCTGCTGGCCCAGCCCTGGGGCACGGTGCCCGCCAAGGGAACCGCGTATTCGTTCCGCAGCCCACTGGAGGACGCGGTCGACAAGCTGACCGCCGCCCCGCCGGACTACCTGCAGGACCTCGTCGGCGTCCTCAACGACGCGCTGCCCGAGGGCAGCGGGATCGCGTTCGCCTACAAGGAGGTCAACAACACCCCGTCGATCGTGCTGACGGTCGACATGAAGCGCAAGGTCGCCACGTCGCAGCCGGTCCGCTTCTCCTTCACCGACAGCCTGGGCACCGGCCGCACCCTGGTCGGCGCCGAGGGCGAGGCCACCGCGAACCTCGCGCTGACCGGCTCGACCAAGCTCGGCTTCGTGCTCCCGCTCGCCGCGGGCGCGGGCCCGGCCGACGCGAGCGCCCTGTCCGTCATGCCTGACTCCACAGTGGACTTGACCGCGCACGGCGGCGTCTCCGGCGTCGTCAAGGCGTCGGTCGGCCCGCTGTCGATCGCGCTGGGCAAACCGGGCGGCACCGACGCCGAGAAGGCCGTCGCCAACGCCCACTACAACGCCCACCTCGGCTACGGGCCGGGCGGCACCGCGCCGGTCCCGCTGTCGGACTTCATCAAGAACGTCTCGCTGACCCTCAACGGCGACAACCAGCCCGTGACCTGTGCGGGCGACCCCGCCGCGGGCACCGACCTCGCGCTCTGCGCGGTCATGCCGGTCTACGTCAGCGCGGACAACGTCACCTGGAACAAGCTCGCGAGCCCCGGCGAGTCGTTCATCGTGCGCCTGCCGCGCACGGGCAACGTGGCTGACGCGTTCGCGTTCACCCCGGACCTGCCTGGCGGCGTCAAGCGGTTCGAGATGCCGACCGACATCGGCCAGAAGATCCTCGACGCGCTGCTCGACTTCTCCCAGTTCGGCGATGGCCTGGAGAAGTACCTGGCGATGATCGAGCGGGCGCTGAAGCTGGCCGCCTTCGACGGCAAGCTGCCGCTGATCGGCGACGACCTGCAGCAGGGCGCCGACGAGTTCGGCAAGCTGCGCGCCAAGATCCAGGAGGCCATGTCGCACCTGCCCGGTGGCGGGCGCGTCAGCAACACCACCGAGCTGACCACCTGGGTCAACGACCACCTGAAGCCCGCCGTGGGCAACGCGGTGACCATCGGCTTCACCTGTGACGCGACACTGCAACCGGCGACCGCGCCGACCGCGACGCAGGAAGGCACGAAGGGCACCACGAAGTACGTCTACGGCGTCGTGGCGACCGCGCAGGGCAAGGACGCCCCGCCCGCGCTCGTCGAGGTGACCGACGGCAACGCCACACTGTCCAGCGGCGACAAGATCCACCTGACCTGGACCAAGTCGCAGTACGCGACCGGGTACAAGATCATCCGCAAGGTCGACCCGAACGGGAACGACTGGAAGATCGTGGTCGACAACCTCGGCAAGGACACCACCACGGCCGACGACATCGGCGACCCGCTCGGCGCGGCCTACGTCCCGGCCACCACCAACCCCAAGCTGTCGGACTGCCCGGACGGCGCCGCGCTGCAGGACATCACGGGCGCGACGTTCAGCTTCGACCTGTGCAGCGGCAAGGTCGACCCGAGCGACACCTGTGCGACGGACACGCTGAGCATCAACCGTCCGCTCGACATCGGCATCCCCGGTCTGTCCCTTCGTGAGGCCGCCGACCCGGCCAAACGAACAGGCGTGACCGCTGGGCTGTCGTACCGCGTCCACGTCAAGGTGGGTGTGGACAAGAGCAGCGGCTTCTTCGTCGCCACCCAGGACAAGGCCGTCCCGGAGCTGGGCCTCAAGCTCGGCTTCACGCTGCCCGCCGACATGAAGGCGCAGCTGGCCTTCCTGGAGGTCGACCTCAAGCAGCACCCGGGCGGCGCGACCGACCTGTTCGCGGGCACGTTCTACGTCGACCTGCACAAGAAGGGCCAGGCAGCCTGCTTCCAGAACTGCTCGGTCGACGTCGACGCGCGGATCGCGCTCGCCGACCTCGCCGACATCGGGCAGGTAGCCGACGTCTCGCTGAAGGCGGCCGTCGGGATCGACTGGGACTTCAACGTCAGCGCGGGCCCATTGCCAGGCATCTCCGGGTGGTTCCACCTGAAGTGGGCCTGGGAGCTGGGGCAGAAGCCCGGCGACGGCGATCCCGAGATCGCGTTCAACAACATCCAGCTCAACGCGGGCGAGTTCCTCGGCTCGGTGCTGAAGCCGATCGTGGAGAAGATCGCGCTGTTCACCAAGCCCATCCAGCCGATCCTCGACCAGCTCTACGCGCCGATCCCGGTGCTGTCGGACCTGTCGCGGGCGGTCGGCGGCGGTGACGTCAACCTGGTCACCATCGCCAAGGAGTTCAGCACGCTCGCGGGCGGGCCGGATCTGGAGTTCGTCGACAAGATCCTCAAAACGATCCAGCTGGTCAGCCAGATCGTGAACAACGGCGGCGCGATCGACGTCGGCTCGTTCGTGGTGTCCGGCGCGGCCGCGAAGAACACGACGAACTCGCCGGACAACGCGCAATCACTGATCCAGCAACCGCCCACGCTCATCCACACCGACCTGACCGGCGAGGTGGACGCCAAGGCGGGCAAGGACCTTGTCGGCGACGGCAAGGCGGGCAACTCGGCGGGCTTCAGCTTCCCGATCCTGAAGGACCCGGCCAAGCTGTTCGGCCTGATCATGGGCCAGGACGTGGACCTCATCAAGTTCGACTCCGGCCCGCTGCGCCTGGCGTTCTCCTACAGCCAGTCCTTCGGCCCGGTCTACGCCCCGCCGCCGGTGCTGGTGAACATCTCCGGCAGCGCGTCGGTGGAGGCGCGGTTCCGCGCGGGCTTCGACACCTTCGGCATCCGCAAGGCGATCGAGACCAAACAGGCCGCGGAAATACTCGACTCCATCTACCTGGAGACGACCGACGACGACGGCAAGCCGCTTCCCGTGGTCACCTTCCGCGGCGAGCTCGCGGCGGGCGCGGCGGTGAGCGTCGTGCTCATCGAGGTGGGCATCAAGGGCGGCGTCGCGCTGACGATCAACCTGAGCTGGGCCGACCCGAACAACGACGGCAAGTTCCGGTTCTTCGAGTTCACCAAGGTGGCGCTGCGCAACCCGATGTGTCTGTTCAATATGGACGGACGCCTCAGCCTGTTCCTGAAGGTCTACATCACCCTCGGGTTCTCCATCTTCAGCGTGTCGTTCGACTTCACCCTGGCCGACATCACGTTGCTGGACTTCTCCGTCAAACCGAACTGTGAACCACCACCACCGGTGTTGGCCACGGAGAACGGTGGGACGCTGATCCTCAACGTGGGAAGCCGCACCACTGATCGCGGGCCGGACTACCCGGAGCGCGACCAGGAGGAGAAGTGGACGATCACCCAGCTGGTCAAGCCGGGCGGCGGGTTCGACGGGTTCGCCGTCAACGCGCTCGGCTACCGCGAGGAGCACCGCAACGCGGGGCTGACCAAGGTGTTCGGCGACGCCACCGGCGACACCGGGAAGCGGATCTTCGTCTTCCAGGGTGACGGCGACAAGAGCGGCGCGGCCAACGACGCCAAGGCCGAGGCCAAGCCGTTCGACAAGGAAGTGGAGATCACCGGCGGGTCCGCCGACGACTCGATCAAGACCGGCATCGGCCCGGCCAAGGTCAGCGGCGGCCCCGGTAAGGACCAGCTGACCACCGGCGACCTGCACACCGCGTTCGGCGGCAAGGGCTCGGTCACGGTCAACGGCGACGGAGACGAGGACTCGATCACCGTCGGCGGCGCGGGCAACACCGTCAACGGCGGCGGCGGCAACGACCGCATCGCGGTGGGCCTCGGCCAGAACACCGTCGACGGCGGCGACGGCGACGACAACATCGGTGTCGCGGCAGACAGCCCGCTGGCCGCGACCAACCCGGGCAAGTCGGAGTACGTCGCCCAGAAGAACACGATCACGGGCGGCCATGGCAGCGACCGGATCTCCGGCGGCTCCGGCGACGACACGATCTACACCGGCCCGCGCTTCGGCGGACCGGACGACGAGACCGGCGTGGACGACCCGGGCAACCCGGACAAGACCACGGTCGAGGGCAACATCGTCGACGCGACCAACACCGTCGACACGGGCACCGGCTCCGACCTCGTCTACGGCAGCCAGGGCGTGGACAACGTCACCGGTCACTCGACGCTGACCCAGGTCGACGACCTGCGCGGCGGCGGGAACAAGGACGTCCTGACCGGCGGCTACGGCAAGGACAAGGTCTACGGCGGTCCGGGCGACGACTACGTCATCGCCGAGCCGTCCGACGTCGGCCCCACCACGGTCGACGGCGTGTTCGGCCCGGAGCGCGCGGTCAGCCACCGCACGCTGCCCGCCAACACCGCGCCGCAGCCCAAGCTGCTCGTCGGCGGCTACGGCAACGACCACGTCATCGGCGGCGACGGTGGGGCGGACATCTTCGGTGACAAGCACGCCAACCCGTGCGTGCCGCCGAGCACCGACCCGGCGTCCAAGCCCCCGGCCGAACCGCTCGACGCGGCCGACGGGCGCGACCTGATCAGCGGCGGCACCGGCGTGGAGATCGTCGCGGCCGGTGGCGCGGCGGACAACGTCGACGTCAAGTCGAACAACGACCGCGCCTGCGGCCAACTCGGCGACGACGTCATCGCCGGCGGCAACGACAACGACACGCTCTACGGCGGCGGCGGCAAGGACCTCGCCTACGGTGACGCCGGCGTGGACTCCGTCTACGGCAACGACGATGACGACACCCTCTACGGCGGCGCCGAGAACGACGTCATCGAGGGCAACAACGGCGCCGACCACGCCTTCGGCAACGGCGGCTCCGACGTCGTCGTCGGCGGCACGCGCAAGGCGGGCGAGCCGGACAGCGGCGGCGACCACCTCTACGGCGACGCCGAGCGCGACCTGCTCATCGGCGACAACGGCGACGGCGACGCCGTGGCCGGGACCGGCGGGCCGTTCGACCTCGACGGCCTGACCGCGACCGCGGGTGGCCCGGACTTCCTGTTCGGCGGCGACGCCGACGACCGGGGCTTCGGCGGCCTGGCGCACGACGAGCTGTCGGGTGGTCCGAACGACGACTACCTCGAAGGCAACAACGCCGACGACGTGGTCCACGGTGACACCGGCGAGGACCGGATCACGGGCGGCAGCGCCGAAATAGCGTCCACTGTGGACAACCACAAGGTCGGTCGGCCGGACAGCGGCGACAAGCTGTTCGGTGACGCGGGACCGGACCTGGTCGCGGGCGACAACGCGATCCTGTCGCTGGTCGACGGCGCGCAGGCGTCCCCGATCACGCTGGGCCGCGGCTTCGCCAAGGCGCACAAGATCGAGCTGCTCGACCTCGGCTACGCGCCGACGGCGGGCACCTCGGGCGACGACATCATGAGCGGCGGCGGCGACCAGGACGTGCTCTCCGGCCAAGGCGGCGAGGACTCCATCGCGGGCGACGACTCGGACGACTACGCCGAGGGCGGTCCGGCGCACGACACCATCTCGGGCAACAACGGCCAGGACGACCTGGTCGGTGGCAGCTCGACGGAGGAGGCGCCGGGCGTGGGTCAGCCGGATGTCGGCGACACGATCCACGGCAACGCCGAGCAGGACGTGGCGCTGGGCGACAACGGCTCGCTGGTCCGGTTCGGCCCGCCGAGCAGGCTGACGCTGGAGCGCGGGATGACCGGGCGCGCGATTGTCCTGCTGGATCTGGGACTGACCCCGCACGCCGACTCGTCCGGTGGCGACGAGGTGTTCGGTGACGACGCGGCCGACGTGCTCCTCGGCCAAGGCGGACCGGACCGGCTCCAGGGCAACGCCCACGACGACTACGTCGAGGGCAACCAGGGCGTCGACTGGATCGAGGGCGACTCGGGCAACGACGATCTGGTCGGCGGCAGCAGCACCCCGCTGTCCGGCTCGGGCGCGCAGACCTCGGGCCAGCAGGACGGCGCGGACGCGATGTTCGGCGGACCGGGTGACGACATCGGCGTCGGAGACAACGGCGTCGTGCTGCGGCCGGGCGCGGGGGAGACCCCGACCAGGGCGACCCAGCGGCTGGCGACCTCCGGCGGCAACCCGATCACCGGCCGGATCATCCAGAAGTACGACCTCGACAACGGCGGCGTCCTCAACGCCCCACCGGGTGACCGGTTCGGCGACGACCGGATGTCAGGCGGCTCCGGGGTGGACGTGCTGTGGGGCCAGGACGGCGGCGACTTCGTCTCCGGCGGCGGCCAGTCCGACTACATGGAAGGCAACGGCGGTGCGGACGTGCTGCGCGGCGACCTCGGCCTGGGCGAGCCGTCCAGCGAGACCACCGTGGTCCCGCTGCCCGACCCGGGCTGGCCTGGTTCGGCCAGTGGCCCGGCCGAGCTGGAGGGCACCGACCCGTCAGCCGGTCAGGACGACATGATCGGCGGCAGCTCGGCGGCCGGGTTCCGCGACGGCGGCGACGCCTTCGAGGGCAACGGCGCCGACGACGTCCAGCTCGGTGACAACGGCTCGCTCGTGCGGACCCTGCAGGGCCAGCCGGGCGGGATGACCGAAAAGGTCTACTCCGAGCGGTACGCCACCGGTCAGGTGCCCGCGGACGCGACGGTGTCGCGCACGCACGACCCCGACCTGCCGGGTCCGTCGACCCGCTTCTGCACCGCGGCGCAGGCCATGTGTGAGGTCGCGGGCGCCTTCGGCGACGACACGATGTACGGCGACGACGGTGACGACGGGATGTGGGGTCAGGACGGCAACGACACCATGACCGGCGGCAACGACGACGACGACATGTACGGCGAACTCGGCGACGACACCATGTTCGGCAACGACGGTGAGGACGCGATGCTCGGCGACCGCGGCGGCGTGGTCAACGAGTTCCTCAACGCCGACGACGTGGCCGCCGACGGGTTCACCACGACCCTGAGCTCGGTGCCGCAGGAGACCTACGTCGGCTTCCGGGCCGGGGACTACGACCGGCGCGTCGACCTGCTCCACGACGTCGACGGCGACGTGTTCCTTGGCGGTCCGACCGCCCCCGCCATGCCGCACAACGGCATCGCGGAAGGCGGCGACGACCGGATCAAGGGCGGCCTGGGTGACGACAACATCCACGCGGGCTTCGGCGACGACCTCGCCAACGGCGACAGCGGCGGCGACAAGGTCTTCGGCGGCGACGGCGCGGACGTGCTGTGGGGCGGCAAGGGCTGCGACCCCGTGGTGAACGCCGCGACCCCGGACTGCCTGACCAACGGCGCGTTCAACCCCGACTCCCGGGGCACGAACGACAGGTTCATCGACTACGTCTTCGGCGGCGTCGGTGGCACGTCGGCCGCGTCACTTCAGGGCGCGGTGGGCTCGGACGTCATCGACTTCAACCCGCGGGGCGCCTACCCGGCGAACTGTGTCGCGGGACCGTGGCCGCAGACGCTGGGCTCCGGCACCATCGACCCGTGCCGCTGGTTCGAGATGACGGAGAAGACCACGGCAGACGAGTCGGACAACCAGCACCACCAGGGAACCGACTGGCAGTACGGCGGCTGGGACCGCGATGTCCTCCAGGGCGACGTGGCGGGCAACGGCCCGAACCCGGGCGACCGGCTGCTGGACTGGAACGGCGCCTACAACCTCTACACCCACTGCAACGCGGCCTATGGCGGCTTCAACGATGTCCGCCAGCACAGCCCGGGGATGCAGACGTTCCTCCAGCGGTTCGTGTGGGGATCGGGCGCGGGCCAGACGGCATCGGACGCGTCGACAGCAGGGACGTCGGCGTTCCGGGAACTGGCGCTGGTCTACCCGAGTGACAACAACGCGCACGGTACGGGGAAGGCGTACCCGACCACACCGGGCCACTTCGACGACCCAGTGTCCTGTTCGGACTGACCATCCGAAGTGACGCGGGCCCCCGGCGACGCCGGGGGCCCGCGTTGCGTATGTGGACTTGCCAGGGTGGGAACACGTACTCCGCTCACGCGGTTGCCGATTGTAGGCATCGGCTGGAAACTGTTGCCATGCACAGGAATTCAACGCGGATGCGCAGCATCGGAACACAGCTCAAGGACTTCCGCGACGAAGCGGCTCTGACGATTCGGGACGTCGAGCAACGGTCGGGGTTCTCCATGGCGAAGATTAGCCGCATTGAGAACGCCATCAGGGACATCACAGTGGAGGACGCCGCGATCCTCTTGGGCGTCTACAGGGTCAAGGGTCCTGCCAGGGAGCGGGTGCTGGAGTTGGTGCGCAACCTCGGTCAGCCATGTTGGTGGGAAGCTCCAGCGGACTACTTCAGCCAGCACGCACTCACGCTGAAAGACTGCGAGGGCCGTGCGAGCATGATCGTCGAGTCCTCCATGCTGCGCATTCCTGGCCTGTTCCAGACACCCGACTACACCCGCGCCCTGCTGCTGCGAGAGGGCGTGCCCGCCGATCGGGTGCGCATGCTTGTTGAACTCCGCCTCGCCCGTCAGGAGGTCTTGCACCGGCCGGTAGGCGCACCGCGCTTCCTCGCCATCCTCGATGAGGCTGTGTTCGCCCGGCAGACCGGGAGCCCGACGGTGATGGCCGCCCAACTCAGGCACATCTGCCATCTCGCCGAGCTGCCGCATGTGGAGGTGCGCGTCATCCCCTTCGAGAAGGGGCAGCACGCTGGAACGGCGGGCAGTTACATGCTGCTGGACTTGCCGAGTCGCACTCCCGTCGTGTTCATCGAATTCCCCAGGTCCTCGATCTTCGTGCACGGCGAGCGAGAAGCTGGCGCCTTCCAGGAAGTGACTGCCACGTTGGGAAAGGTGGCGCTCAGTTCAGCCGATTCGGTGAAGTTCCTACGGCGTCTCGCGGACCGAATCGGCCAGGAGTGAAACACCGTGTAGCCGCGGGCCGCCCGCGGTCAGGCTTGCGTGCCTTGACCGCGGGCGGGCCGGTGACTACAGGGTAATGCTCCAGCTATCGATCTTGCCGGTGTCGACCCGCGCGACGTCCTGCACCTTCAGCTTCCACACGCCATTGCGCGTCTCCGATGACAGGTTCGTCGTGAACGTCTGAATCACGTTGTCCGCGCCATCGTTGTTGGAGCCCTTCAGCCGGTAGCTGCTGCCGTCCGGCGCGACCAGGTCGATCACGAGGTCACCCCGGTAGGTGTGCTTGATGTCGACCGCCACCTGGCTTGTCGCCGACGCGGTGCCGGTGCAGCCCGAGATCGTGATGGAGCTGGTCACGGCCGCGCCCGCGTCGGGGATGGCGACGTCGGCGCCGTTGGTCTGGGTCGAGCAGCCCGGCGGCGGGGGCGGCGGGGTGGTGCCGGATCCGGTGAAGAGCAGCTTGTTCGGCGACCCGGTGCCGATGTTGGTCAGCACGTTCGGCGTGGTCGCGTTGACCAGCGCGTCGCGCACCTGCTGGTTGGTGGCCTGCGGGTTCGCGCTCAGGTACAGCGCCGCCGCGCCCGCGACCTGCGGGGCCGCCATCGACGTGCCGCTGGTGCTGAACGAGTCGTCCGAGGTCTGCCACTTGGCCGAGGTGATGTCCTGCCCCGGCGCGAACAGGTCGAGGCACGTCCCCCAGTTCGACGACGCCCAGCGCGCGTCGTTGATGTTCGACGCGCCCACGGTGATGGCGGCCGGGAGGTTGGCGGGGGAGTTGTCGCAGGCGTTGGAGTTCTCGTTGCCCGCCGAGACCACAGCGGTGATGCCCGCGTTGATCATGCGCTGCACCGCGTCGTCGACCGCCTGGGACTTCGAGCTGCCGAGGCTCATGTTGGCCACGGCGGGCTTCACCGCGTTGGCGGTCACCCAGTCCACACCCGCGACGATGACCGACAGGGAACTACCACCCGCGCAGCCGAACGTCTTGACGCCGACGAGCTTGACCTCCTTGGCCAGCCCGTACTTCGTGCCGCCGACAGTGCCCGCGACGTGGGTGCCGTGGCCCATGCAGTCGCTGGCGTCGTTGTCGTTGTCGTAGGTGTCCTTGCCATGCCTGGCCCGGCCACCGAAGTCGTTGTGCGTGATGGTGATACCGCTGTCGATCACGTACGCGGTCACGTTCGACGCGCCGGTGGCGTAGGTGTACTTGTTGTCGAGCGGCAGCGCCCGCTGGTCGACCCGGTCGGTGCCCCAGGACGGAGGGTTGAGCTGGTCGGCGGTGAGCTGGACGGTCTGGTCCTGCTCGACGTAGGCCACGGCAGGATCGGCGGCGAGCCTGCGGGCCTGCCGGTCGGTCATCGTCGCCGAGAACCCGTTCAACGACTGGTAGCGGTGCTTGACCTTCGCCCCGTGCTTGTCGGCGACGTCGGCGGACCGGCCCTCCTTGAGCACGACGATGTAGCTGCCGTCGATCGCCGTGGCCTGGCCGGTGCCGAGCACCTGCCCTTCAGCCGCATTGGCTTGACTGATGCCCACAGCCATCAACGATGTGACAGCCGCGGCTACCGCGACCTTCCTTGCGACACGCATGACGAATCTCCCTCGCGTTGTGGTTCGCGCGCCCCGGTGGTGAAGCAGGGGGACAGGCGCGCGGGCCCGACGCTAGGTTTCGAGATCACCCAGCGGAAGAGGCCGGAATCGGGCTGTGCCGGACGATTCGCGTTGACCAGGGGATTCGGCGGAAAGCTGTGAATTGGTAACGGCGTGTGTCGCGCCGCGAGGTCGGCGGATGGACAATCGCGGTCAGGGAGGCGTGATGAGCGTTCGACGGCTCGACAACATCCCCGGGTTCAGCATCGACAAGGTCGCCGCCGCGGCCGGTCGGGATCCCGACGTCCTGCGCCTGGAGAACCTCGACACCGACATCCCGCCGCCCGCGGGCGTCATCGAGGCGACGAGGGCCGCCGTCGGCGAGGACGAGGCCAACAGCTGGCTCCCCTTCACCGGCCGCGACGACCTCAAGGACGCGGTCGCGGCCTTCATCGAGCGCCGTGGCGGTCCGCGATACGACGGCGGGCGGGAGGTCGTCATCACCTCCGGCGAGGGCGACGCCATGCTGGACGCGTTGTTCTGCCTCACCGATCCCGGTGACGAAGTGGTCCTCACGGATCCGACCTATGCGGGCATGCTCAACCGGGTCCGCCTCGTCGGCGCCACGCCGCGGCTGGTTCCCCTGCGGGTGGTGGCGGGCGACTGGCGGCTCGACCTCGACGCGCTGCGGGCCGCGGTCACCGACCGCACGAGGGTCGTGTTCGTCAACAGCGCCTCGTTCCCGAGCGGATGGGTCGCGGACTCGGCCGAGTGGGCGGCGATCGCGGAGCTCTGCCGGGACCGGGACCTGACGCTGCTCTACTGGGCCGCCTTCGAAGGTGTCCTTTTCGACGGACGCACCGTGCTGCACCCGGCTGCGCTCCCCGGAATGCGGGACCGCACCGTGACGATCGGGTCAACCTTGGAGCACCGCATGATCGGCTGGCGGGTCGGCTGGGTCGTCGCGCCCGGCGGGCTCGTCGACGACGTCGCCCGCGCGCACATCTACAACGGCTTGGTCGCCAGCGGATTCGCCCAGATCGGGTCCCGGGTCGCGCTCGACGCGCCGGACGACGGGTCGGCGACCGCCGAGTTGGAGCGCAGGCGCGACGAGGTGCTGCGACAGCTAGACGGGCTGCCGGTCGTCCGGGCCGCGGGCGGCTGGTCGCTGCTGCTCGACACCGCCGCCATGGGCATCGATTGCTCCGACCTTTCCGCCCGGCTGCTCGCGCAGAAGGTGGCCGCGACCCCGATGCGCGGATGGGGCGGCGAGATCGCCGACCGCTACCTGCGATTCGTGTTCAGCAACGAGCCGGTGGCACGGCTTGCCCTGTTGGGCGATCGGGTGTCGCGTGCGGTCAACCTGTCCGAAACCTGACTTCCCTAGCCTTCGTGAACCCTCCCGACAGTTGGAGGGTTGACGAACATGCGCAAAGGCGCTCAAACTCCCCCAGGTTCGAGCATTTTCGTGCAAGTCGGGAGGATGCAGTGCGACGACGGACTCTGCTGAAGGCAACCGGTGCGGCGGCTGGTTTCACGCTGCTGCCCGTGAGCGTCCGGGAGGCCCTCGCGGCCCCGGCGGTGACCGGCGGTCTCGAGGTCATCGAGCACGTGGTCATCTTCATGCAGGAGAACCGGTCGTTCGACCACTATCTCGGCTCCCTGCGCGGCGTGCGCGGGTTCGCCGACCCGGCCGCCATCACGCTGCCCAGCAAGAAGTCCGTCTTCTACCAGCCCAACGGCACCGGCACCCTGCTGCCGTGGGAGGTCAGCGACCAGTTCATGGCCGACGTCAACCACGGCTGGAACGACGGGCACGGCGCGTGGAACAACGGCCGCCACGACGGCTGGGTGGCCAACAAGGGCAACCGCTCCCTGACCTACCACACCCGCTCCGCCCTGCGGTTCTACCACGAGCTCGCCGATGCCTTCACCGTCTGCGACGCCTACCACTGCTCCGAGATGGGGCCGACGAACCCGAACCGGAACTACCTGTTCACCGGCATGATCGGCAACGAGCCCAACGGTTCGCGCGCCATCGGCAACGACGCGTGGCTCAACGACGGGCACACCGGCTACACCTGGAAGACCTACGCCGAGCGCCTCCAGGCCGCGGGCAAGTCCTGGCGCGTGTACCAGGAGTGGGACAACTACGGCGACAACTCCCTGGACAACTTCGCCAGCTTCCTGACCATCGCGAAGAAGGCGCTGAAGTACACCAAGCGCGCCGACGGCACCCAGTACATCCGCACAGACAAGTTCTGGGACGCGCTGGTGAAGGCGAGTTCGTCGGTGCGCACCACCATGCTCGCCGACCTCCAGCGCGGGGTGAACGAGCTCAGCGCCGCCGACCGCTCGGTCTACGACCGCGGCCTGCACCGGGTGCCGGAGAACCAGCTCGTCTCGGCGTTCAAGGCCGATGTGGACGCCGGGACCCTGCCCGCGGTGTCCTGGATCGTCGCCCCGGAGGACCAGTCCGAGCACCCGCAGTGGGGGCCCAACACCGGCGCGGAGCTGGTCAAGCGCACCCTCGACGCCATCGCGTCGAAACCCGCGGTGTGGAACAAGACCGTCTTCCTGCTGACCTACGACGAGGACGGCGGCTTCTTCGACCACCAGCCGCCGCCCGCCCCTCCGGTAGTCGGTGACGGCAGCGACGGCGCGAGCACAGTGGCCAACACCGACGAGGTAGTCTCCGGCGCCCCGATCGGCCTGGGCATCCGCGTGCCGATGTTCGTGGTCTCGCCGTGGAGCCGGGGCGGCAAGGTCAGCTCCGAGGTCTTCGACCACACCTCCGTGCTGCGCTTCCTGGAGAAGTGGACCGGCGTCGCCGAGCCCAACATCTCCCCGTGGCGCCGCGCCGTCTGCGGCGACATGACGTCCACAGTGGACACCACAACCGCCGACGCGACCTACCCGGTGATGACGACGCCGACGCCGACCAGCGGCCCCAACCCGACCTACCCCAGCCCGCCCGCCACCCAGACCTTCCCGGTGTCGGAACTCGGCGTGCGCACCGCCCGGCCGCTGCCCTACAACCTGACCGTGTCCGGCCGCGTCGCCGCCGACAAGTTCTGGGTCGACTTCACCAACGCGGGCACCGCGGGAGCGCACTTCTACGTCTACGCCAACGCTTTCCGCACCGACGGCCCATGGCGCTACACCGTCGAGGCGGGCAAGTCGCTCAGCGACTACTGGCAGACGGGCACGCCGGCGGGTGCCTACGACCTCAACGTCCACGGCCCCAACGGCTTCATCCGCCGCTTCGCGGGCAACCGCGTCACCGCGACCACCGCGGGCAAGCCGAACCCCGAGGTCACCCTGCGCTACGACGCGGCGAACAACCAGGTCTGGCTCAAGATGACCAACGCGGGCACCGTCGCCGCCACGGTCACCATCCGCACCAACAACCGCGGCGGCGGCCCGTGGACGTACACGGTGGCGCCCAACGGGACCGTCGAGGACTGGTTCAGCACCGGCTCCGGCATGAACGGCTGGTACGACCTGACCGCCACCGCCGCAGACGGCTTCGTCCGCCGGTTCGCGGGCCACCTGGAGACCGGCGCGGAGAGCAAGAGCGACCCGGTGATGGGCTCCGGCCCGCTGTCGGCCACCGTGCGCTCCTACGACAGCCAGGAGACCGTCGGCGAGAACGGCGCCGCCGCCAACGCCGTCGACCGCCGCTCCACCACCATCTGGCACACCAAGTGGTCCGGCGGCTCCGCCCCGCTCCCGCACGAGATCCAACTCGACCTCGGCGCCGCGCGCACCGTCACCGGCCTGACCTACCTGCCGCGCCAGGACGGCGGCGCGAACGGCCGGATCGGCCAGTACGAGGTGTCCCTCAGCGCCGACGCCACCACCTGGACCGTCGCCGCCACCGGCACCTTCGCCGACGACGCGACGTCCAAGACGCTGCGGTTCTGGCCGACGACCGCCCGCTACGTGAAGGTGCGGGCGCTGACCGAGGCGGGCAACCGCGGCCCGTGGACCTCGGCGGCCGAGATCACCGCCCTCGGCTGGTAGTACCCCGCGAGAGCGGTCGACCGGCACAGTCGGCCGATCTCGCCCGAATGGTCCTTGGCCCGCTGGAGATCTCCCCCTGCGACTCCAGCGGGCCAAGGACTTGGTCCCGCGCCGCTACTCCCGCCAGAGCTCGATCCGGATGGAGCAGGTCCGGTTCTTGAAGGCGCCGAGGTCCTCAGTGCTCTCGTAGAAGGTGGCCTCGTCGCCCCGGCAGCCGTCCTCGGCGTAGAGGGTCACGGAGTAGATGTTGCCGGGCGACTTCACACTCGCGAACTGCAGCGAACTGATCGTGTTGATGCCCACCCCGCCCTTGAGGTCGGCGGAGCTGTAGTCCCTCTTGTCGATGGGCAGCGACTGCTTGGTGCCCTGGTATTTGGTCGCGATGAACACGTCAAGGGTGCGCGGCTTCGTCGCCTGCAGCAGGGTGGCGTGCTGTTCGGGAGACATGTTGAGGGAGAAATCCCCGCTCGGGAAATCGGGCATGACGGTGTGGACTCCTTCTCCGTTGGATGCGGGCCGACGTCCGTTGACCCTGGGCGATCGGATCACCTCACAGAGTGACTGATCGTGAGCTCGACGGCAACGCCAGGTCTCCGCCCACGGGTGGTCCCGCGACGCCCCGCCCGTGCGGTAGACAGGTGGTATGACCGAGCACTTGGACGTTGTCATCGTCGGCGCCGGGCTGTCGGGGATCGGGGCCGCGTACCGGCTGCGCACCGAGTGCCCCGGCAAGTCCTACGCGATCCTGGAGGCCCGCGGCAGCCTCGGCGGCACCTGGGACCTGTTCCGCTACCCCGGCGTCCGCTCCGACTCCGACATGTTCACCCTCGGCTACCCCTTCAAGCCCTGGCGCGCGGCCAAGGCCATCGCCGACGGGCCGTCGATCCTGAGCTACCTGCAGGAGACCGCCAAAGAGTTCGGCATCGACAAGAAGATCCGCTACAACACCAAGGTCGTCGCCGCGGACTGGTCCACCAAGGACAACCGCTGGACCCTGACCCTGGGCGACGGCAGCACCATCACCTGCGGCTTCCTCTACAGCTGCGCGGGTTACTACGACTACGCCCAGGGCTACGACCCCGGCTTCCAGGGCGTCGACGACTTCCAGGGCCAGGTCGTGCACCCCCAGTTCTGGCCGGATGACCTCGACTACACCGGCAAGCGCGTCGTGGTGGTCGGCAGCGGCGCCACCGCGGTCACGCTCGTGCCGTCGATGGCCGAGCGGGCCGCGCACGTGACCATGCTGCAGCGGTCGCCGACCTGGATCAGCCCGGTCCCGAGCCGCGACAAGATCGCCGACACGGTCCGCAAGCTGCTGCCCGCGAGCCTCGCCCACCAGGCGATCCGGTTGAAGAACGTCGCGTTCACCCTCGGCTTCTACCAGCTCAGCAGGCGTCGCCCCCAGCTCGTCCGCAAGCTCCTCACCGGCCTGGCCAAGCGCAGCCTCAACGACGACAAGCTCGTCGCCGAGCACTTCACGCCCACCTACGACCCGTGGGACCAGCGGCTCTGCGCGGTCCCCGACGCCGACCTGTTCGCCGCGCTGCGCACCGGCAAGGCGAGCGTGGTGACCGACCACATCGACGCGTTCGTGCCCGAGGGCCTGCGGCTGCGCAGCGGCAAGGTGCTGCCCGCCGACGTCGTGGTCACCGCCACGGGCCTGCGTCTGCTCGTCTTCGGCGGCATCGCCCCGAGCGTCGACGGTGTGCCGGTCCGGCTCAGCGAGCAGTTCGTCTGGCGCGGCGCGATGCTCACCGGCCTGCCCAACTTCGCGGTCTGCATCGGCTACACCAACGCGTCGTGGACCCTGCGCGCCGACCTGACGTCCCGGCTGGTCTGCAAGGTCCTGACCTGGATGGACAGCGACGGCCACACCGCCGTCGTGCCGCGGCCCGAGCGGGAGCTGAGCGCCAGGCCGCTGCTCGACCTGGCCTCGGGCTACATCCAGCGCTCGATCGCCGACTTCCCGCGCCAGGGCGACCGGGCGCCGTGGCGGGTCCGCCAGAACTACTTCATCGACGCGGCCACCACGCTGCGCACCGACCTGGCCCGCACGCTGCACCCGGTGGCCTGATCACCGGGTGTACTTGGTGATCAGCACGCCGGTCGAGCTGGGCACCACCTCGCGCAGGGTGAACGTCGTGGGCATGGTGCCTGCGCCGAACAGGCGCTTGCCCCGGCCCAGCGCGATGGGGAAGATCCACGCGTTGATCTCGTCGACGAGGTCGCGGCGCAGCAGCGTCTGGGCGAGGTCGCCGCTGCCGTGCACCTGGATCTCCGGGCCGGGCTGCCGCTTGAGGTCGGCCACCTGGCCCGCCACGTCGCCACTGAGCAGCACCGAGTTGTTCCAGTCGACCTGCGTCAGCGTCCGCGAGGCGACGTACTTGCGGGCCGCGTTCAGCTCGTCGGCGCCGGGCTGTCCGGTCGCGGCGGGCCAGTGGGCCGCGAAGACCTGGTAGGTCTTGCGGCCGAGCAGCAGGTCGAATGGCGCGGCGAGGGCCTTGGCCATGATCTCGCCCATGCCCTCGTCCCAGAACGGCATCGACCAGCCGCCATGGGCGAAACCGCCGGTCAGGTCCTCCTCGGGGCTGCCGGGGGCCTGCATGACCCCGTCGAGGGTCAGGAACGTGGTGAGCGCGAGCTTCCGCATGGCTGTGGTCCTTCGTCGATCTGCAGGGAGCTGTCGTCAGACCGACGAACGGTTTCCCGCGAAATCGACAGGGGCTTCAAGCGGGGACGAGCACGGTTGTGGCTTCCGTCCGACCGCGCAGCACGACCGAGTCGGTGGTCCGCCACCGGGCGGCCTCCTCGGCGTCGGCGGCCTCGGTGGCGCGCGCGGAGGCGACGAGGTGGCCGGGGACGGACTTGGCCAGCTCGGTGAGCCGCGCGGCCTCGTTCACCGGGTCGCCGATCACCGTGTACTCGAACCGCCGCTCGTCGCCGATGTTGCCCGCGACCGCCGGGCCCGCGGCGACGCCGATGCCCGCGGCGAGTTCGGGCACCTCCAGCGGCAGCCGCGCCGCGATCGCCCTGGCCGCGGCGAGTGCCTGGCCCGCGTGGTCGGGCAGCGGGACGGGCGCGCCGAACACGGCGAGCGCGGCGTCGCCGACGAACTTGTTGACCAGCCCGCCGTGGGCGTCGATCTCGTCGACGACCACCGCGAAGAACCGGTTGAGCAGGTCCACCACCTCGGCGGGTGGGCGGGTGGCCGCCAGGGTGGTGGACCCGACCAGGTCGACGAAGATCACCGCGACGTCGCGGACCTCCCCGTCGAAGTCGGCGCCGCGGGCCACGGCGTCGTCGGCGACCGCGCGGCCGACGTGGCGGCCGAACAGGTCGCGGATGCGTTCGCGTTCCCGCAGCCCGGCGGCCATCCGGTTGAAGCCCGCCTGGAGCAGGCCCAGTTCCGTGCCGTCGTAGACCGGGATCTCGACGTCCAGTTGGCCGCGCTGCACGCGGGCGAGCCCGTCGCGCACCGAGCGGATCGGGGCGACGGTCGCGCGGCCGTTGATCGCCATGACGAGCAGACCGACGACCAGCGCGATCCCGGCGAGGACGATCACCGTCACCGACAGCTGGCGGGTCGTGACGTGGTCGCGCACCAACGCGACCACCGCCACCGTCAGCACGCCCGCGACCGGCACGCCCGTGCCCAGCGACCAGAACAGCAGCATCCGCAAGAGCACGCCCGCGCCGTAGACCCGCGAGGGCGGCTCACCGGCCATGGCCCTGGCCGCCACCGGCCGCAGCGCGAACTCGCTGAGCAGGTAGGTGATGGCGCACACGACGATCCCGGTGAACCCCACGGTGAACGCCACCGTGATGACCTGCTCCGGCTGCAGGACGGCGAACGCGGTGGTGAACAGCACCGTCGCCAGGCCCCAGAGGAAGCCCTGCATCCAGGTCAGCCGCAGCGGCACCCGGACCGTGGCGCGCCGGTCGGCCGCGGTGGGCGTGCGGCGGTCGATCGACCACCGCAGCACCCGCAGCGCCCGGCGCGTGCCCCAGATCCAGCCTGCCGCGACGGCCGCCACGACGTACACCGGGACCCCGACCGCGGCCACGAGCCACGTGCGGTGGTCGAGGCCGGGGCCGGGGATCACGACCATCTGCAGCACGACCACCACGGCCGCGCCGATGATGTTGGCCAGCACCAGGCTGACCGTCAGCAGGCCCTGCACCCGGATCCGCAGGGACCGCTGGTCCTGGTCGGTGCCGCCCAGCAGCGGCGAGCCGAACGGGGAGCGGGTCACACGACCGGCAGGACCGGCACGCACGGCACCGGGTTCGTCGTGCCGCCCAGGGTGTTCTTCACGATCGCGATCACCCGGTCGGAATAGGGGAGCGCGAGGTGGTCGGACAGGTCGAGCAGGCAGGTGTCCTGCAAGGTGATGTTCTTGACCGTCGCGCCGGGGCCCGCGGTGAGGAACGTCGACTGGTAGGGCGTGGTGACCTCGTCGAACTTCGTGGCGATCACCGTGTACGCGACGCCGGGGACGGTGTCGCCGCCCGCGTTGAGCGCGGCCAGGAACTCCGAGCCCTTCGCCTGCTGCACGCCCGCGGTCCCGATGAGCAGACCGCTCATCCCGAGCAGCTTCAGCGCCTCGGCCAGCGTCGCGATGCCGCTCAGCGTGGTGCCGTGGTGGGTGGCGCCGAGGGTGACCAGGTTGCGGACCTTGCCCGCGCCGCCCTCGAACTTGAGGTACTGGCGGGGCATCATGCCGCCCTGCGAGTGCCCTACGACGTCCACTTGGGACGTTCCGGTGGCGGCGAGGACCTTGTCGACGAATCGCTTGAACTCCTTGGCCGACGTGCGGATGTCGCCGGTGCCCTTGACCGCGGGGTGCATGCCGAAGCCGTTGAGCTCGGTGTCGCCGTAGTCCAGCGCGAACACGCAGTACCCGGCGCGCTTGAGGGCGGGCGACATCTTCGCGAAGTTGTTGTAGCGGTTCTCCCAGGTGCCGTGGACGAGCACGACGGGGTGCGGGTGCGCCGCGGAGGGCTTGCACGTCCAGTCGTTGGCGCCCGGAGGGTCGACGTCCGGGTTGCCCTGCGAGTAGAGGAACGCCGTCGCGAAGCCCGGCAGCTCGGGGCCCTGGGCCGCGCCCGCCGTCGTCGTTGTCGTCAGCAGGAGGGCGACGACGGCTGTCGCGCCCAGGATGAGTCGGCGTGGGATGGACATCAATGGCCTCCGCTACGGTCCCGGCTGAGGTAGTGGGCGAGCGTATCGACGCAGGTCACAACCCGTCGAGCGCGGACAAAACGACGCCACGAAAGTGTGTTCCCGGGACGGATCGCGGGGGCTCAGTTGTGCGTTTGTGAGTAAAGCGCGCCGATCGCGGCAGCCGTCTCGGCCACTCGGGCTCGCAGCTCGGCGGGCGCGACGACCTCGACCTCGGCCCGCAGCCGCAACAGCTGGCTCACCGCGTGGTCGACGGTCTCGATGGGGATCGTCGCCGTGCGCCAGCCGTCGGCGCCTTCCGCGGCGGTCTCCTCGGCGGCCCGGGCCACCGCAGGCCCGAGCGCGTCGCCGAGCAGCCGGAAGCCGTTGGGGGAGAGGCGCACCACGGCCTCCCCTTGGTACACAGTGGACTCGTATTGTCGCGACGACTCCGCCCACGACGCGGCCAGGTCGAAGTCCGCGGGCCGCTCGAAGGGCGCGCCGACGGCCTCGACGGCCCGGATGCTCGCCACCCGGTAGGTGCGCCTGCCGCCGTCGGTGTCGGCCACGAGGTACCAGGTGCCCGCCTTGACGACCAGGCCGAGTGGCCGCAGCGTGCGCCGGACCTCCTTGGGTGTCGGCATCCAGCGGCGGTAGCGGACGTCGAGCTCCCGCTGCTCCCACAGCGCCTTGGCCACCTCGGCCAGGTGCGGGGTGTCGTCGGGGTCGCTGAACCAGCCGGGCACGTCGACATGCACCCGCTCGCGGATGCGCACCGCGCGTTCCCGCAGCTCGGCGGGCAGGGCGGCCATGAGCTTCAGCTCGGTGGCGGCCAGCGCGGCGCCGAGGCCGAGTTCGGCGGCCGGACCGGGGATGCCCGCCAGGAACAGCGACTCGGCCTCGGTCGCGGTGAGCCCGGTGAGCTTGGTCCGGTAGCCGTCGAGGATCTGGTAGCCGCCCGTCGGGCCGGTCTCGGCGTAGAGCGGCACCCCGGCGGTGGTCAGCGCGTCGATGTCGCGGTAGACCGTGCGCACCGAGACCTCCAGGCGCTGCGCGATTTCCCGGGCGGTGAGCCTGCCCCGGGTCTGCAGGAGCAGCAGGATCGACAGGAGACGGCTCGCGCGCATGCCGGGAACGTAGCGGGCATCACTGACACAAGATGGCAGGGATACCCGCGAGGCTCCGCGCCATGAGAGAGCCTGCGAACGAATCATCGACACAGTGCCTTCGCGAGTGGAGCCACCGAGCGTGCGAGGTGGCCGCGTGAGCATCAACGACTTCGACTTCCTCGTCGGCACCTGGACCGTCGCCAACCGGCGGCTCGCCAAGCCCTTGACCGGCAGCGACGAGTGGGACGAGTTCCCGGCCATCAGCACCGCGCACACGTTCTTCGGCGGCGCGGGCAGCTTCGACGAGATCCACTTCCCGACCCAGGGCTGGTCGGGCTCGGCCTACCGCTCGTACGACCACGGCAGGAAGCAGTGGTTCATCTACTGGGTGAGCAGCCGCACCGGCCACCTCCAGCCCCCGGTCGCGGGCGGCTTCAGCGACGGCGTCGGGAACTTCTACGGCGACGACGAGCACGAGGGGACGCCGGTCCGGGTGCGTTACCGCTGGTCGGAGATCACCCCGACCACCGCCCGATGGGACCAGGCGTTCTCGGTGGACGCGGAGCGCACGTGGGAGACCAACTGGGTCATGGAGTACACCCGCGTCCAGGATTGAGTGAGAATCTTTTCAGTTCCTGCTAACGTCGCATCACGTTGGGCCGATAGGGCTAGCGAAACGGTTCCCCGGTGGCACGCCCCCCGACCACCGGGGACCGTTTTTCCCATGTCAGGCCACTAGGGTCGCGGTGTGCGCCACGTGTCCGACTCTGAGCGACGAGCCCGGCTGAGCCTCCGCCACGGCTTGGCCGCGCCCCTGCCGTCCACCGATCCGGCCGACGCGGCGGACGCCATGCTCGCCCTCCACGCCACCGATCCGTGCACGGTCTACCTGTCCGTGTTGGCGCGGATGGCCGTCGACACCGCCGCGGTGAGCGCCTCGCTGTACGACGAGCGGTCCGTCGTCCGGCTGCTCGGGATGCGCCGGACTGTGTTCGTCGTGGGGCGTGAGGTGGCGCCGGTCGTGCAGGCCGCGTGCACCAGGGCGGTCGCCGCCGTCGAACGGCGCAGGCTGGTCAAGCACCTTGAGGAACTCACCCCGGTCACCGACGCGGGCCCGTGGCTGGCCGACGTCGAGGCGTCCACCTTCGCCGCCCTGACCGCGCGCGGCGAGGCCACCGCAGCCGAGCTGGCCGCCGACGAGCCCCGCCTGCGCACCGCGCTGATCGTCGCGGAGGGCAAGCCGTACGCGGCCAAGCAGAACATCACCTCGCGCGTGCTGGGCCTGCTCGCCGCCGACGGCAAGATCGTGCGCGGCAGGCCGCTGGGCTCGTGGACCTCGACGCAGTACCGCTGGTCGCCGATGACCTCGGTCTATCCCGACGGCATCCCGGACCTCGACCCCGCCGCGGCGCGCGCTGAACTGGCCAGGCGATGGCTGCGGGTGTTCGGCCCGGCCCCGGTCACCGACCTGAAGTGGTGGGCGGGCTGGACTCTCGGCGACACCCGCAAGGCGCTCGCCGAGATCGGCGCCGTCGAGGTCGACCTGGATTCCGGCAAAGGCGTGATCTTGGCCGACGATCTGGACCCGGTGGCCCCGCGCCCGCCGCGCCCGGTGCTGCTGCCCGCCCTCGACCCGACCCCGATGGGCTGGAGCGACCGCCGCTGGTTCCTTGGCGACCATGGCCCGGCCTTGTTCGACCGCTCCGGCAACATCGGCCCGACGGTGTTCTGGGACGGCCACATCGTCGGCGGCTGGGCCCACCGGCCGACCGGCGAGATCGCGGTGCGGCTGCTGGAGGACATTGGCTCCGAAGGCGTCGCGGCCGTCGCGACCGAGGCCGAACGCCTGGCCACGTTGATCGGCGACGTCCGGGTGAAGTCCCGCTTCGCGACTCCGCTGGAGAAGGAGCTAGTCGCGGGCTAGCGCCGCCACGACCGCGCCGATCGCCGGTCGGGAGCCCGCGCTCGTGCGCCACAGGGCGAAGACCCGGCGGGTGGGTTCCGGATCGATCGGCACGAACCGGACATGCGGGGGAGTTTCCCGGCCGAGCCTGGGAATGACCGCCGCGCCCAGCCCCGCCGCCACAAGAGCCAGCTGAGTCGAGTGCTCCGACGCCGTGTGGGCGATGCGGGGATCGGGCAGGGTCGCGGTGAGCCAGTCGTGGCAGATCTGCCCCTCAGACCAGCTGATCCACTGCTCGTCCCGCAAGTCGTCCAACGTCACCGAGGTGCGATCTGCCAGCGGGTGGTCGGCGGGCAGGGCGACGTCGAGGGCGTCGTCGAACAGGTGGCGGGCCGACAGGTCCGGCGGCACGTCGAGCGGGGCCTCCGCCCAGTCCTGCACGACCGCGATATCGAGGTCGCCGCGACGCAACGCGGCGATCGCGACGTCCGGCTCCTGCTCGGCCAGCCGCACCGTCAGGTCCGGGTACTCCCGCAGCGACCGCAGCGCGCCGGGCAGCAGACCGCGCGCGGCGGTGGCGAAGGCGCCGATGGTCACGGTCCCGGTGATCACCCCGCGGAAGTCGGCCAGATCGGCCTCGATCAACTCGACCTGGGCGAGCAGCCTCCCCGCGTGGTCGGCCAGCAACCGGGCGGCGTCGGTCGGCCGGACGCCCCGGCCGTCGCGCTCCAGCAGCCGCTGCCCGACCTCCCGCTCCAGCCGCGCTACCTGCTGCGACACCGCCGACGTGGTCACGTGCAGCGCCGCCGCCGCGCCGCGTACCGAGCCGGTGGCGCACACGGCGTGCAGGACACGCAGGCGCTCCAGGTTCAACACTTCAGCGATGCTACGCGGTCAGGGCAAGAAAGAGTCGCTTGTCTTAGCAATCCACCCCGGCCAGGCTGGACGCATGACCTTCCTGATCGGCGGGGACCTCCCCGTCCACCGCCTCGGCTTCGGCGCCATGCGGCTGCGCGGCACCCCCGACCGCCGCGCGGAGTCCATCGCCGTCGCCCGCCGCGCCGTCGAACTCGGCGTGACCCTGTTCGACACCGCGGACTCCTACGACCTCGGCGGCAACGAGGAGCTGCTCGCCGAGGCGCTGCATCCGTACAAAAAGGACATCGTCATCGCGACGAAGGCGGGCCAGTGCCACCCCGGCACCGACTGGATCCCGCTCGGCAGGCCCGAATACCTGCGCCAGCAGGCGGAACTGAGCCTGCGCCGCCTGCGCCTCGACCGCATCGACCTGTTCCAACTACACCGCGTCGACCCGCTGGTCCCCCTGGCCGACCAGATCGGCGCCCTGCGGCGAATGCAGGACGAGGGCAAGATCCGCCACGTCGGGCTGTCGGAGGTGACGGTCGAGCAGATCGAGGAGGCGAGGACGATCACCCCAATCGTCTCCGTCCAGAACCGCTACAGCCACGGCGACCGGCGGTGGGAGGCCGTGCTGGACCACTGCGAGCGGGAGGGCATCGCTTTCCTGCCGTGGCAACCACTGGCCGGTTCGCTGCCCGCGCGCGAGGCGCTGACCTGGCTGCTGGACCGCTCCCCAGTGATCGTGCCGATCCCGGGCACGTCGTGGATGACGCACCTGGAGGAGAACATGAGGGCGGTCACCACGGGCGCGGGTTCGCGCTGACATCGAGGCCCGGTCGGCGTCGTACGGCCCAGGTATCGTCCGCCGCATGGACAATATGGCCAGGGTGGAGCGGGTGGTGGCGGAGCTGCCCGAGGCGGAGCGCGTCGACATCGCCGAGTGGGGCGACCATCCGACGTTCCGGGTGCGCGGCAAGAACTTCATCTTCGCCGACCATCTCGCCCACCACCTCACGGTCAAGCTGTCGAAATCCGAGGCCGAGGCCGTAGTCGCCACCGACGACGCCGCCGAGCCCGCGGGCTACGGGCTCGGCCGTCACGGCTGGGTCGCGCTCGACGTCCCGCCCGACGCCGACGACGAGCGGTGGGACCAGATAGCGGAGTGGATCCGCATTTCGTACTGCCTCGTCGCGCCCAAGGGGTTGGCGCGTTCGGTGGAACAAGGCGAATAGCCAGGCGGAAAGCCATCGGCGGACCGCCGCCCTTCCCAATGAACGGACTCTGCGTGGATCGCCATTGCCGCCGCCGTCGCGCTTGCCCTGTTCGAGTGGCGCGTCCCGCTAGGCTCAGCCCGTGGCGAAGTACTTCGACGTGCACCCGGACAACCCGCAGCGCCGATCGATCCTCCAGGTCGTCGACCTGCTGCGGTCCGACGGGCTGATCGCCTACCCCACTGACTCCTGCTACGCCCTCGGCTGCAGGCTCGGCAACAAGGACGGCATCGACCGGATCCGCGAGATCCGCCAGCTCGACGACCGCCACCACTTCACCCTGGTCTGCCAGGACTTCTCCCAGCTCGGCCAGTTCGTCCACGTCGACAACACGGTGTTCCGCGCGATCAAGGCGTCGACCCCCGGCAGCTACACCTTCATCCTCCCCGCCACCAAGGAAGTCCCGCGCCGCCTGCTGCACGCGAAGAAGAAGACGGTCGGCGCGCGCATTCCCGACCACGTCGTCACCCAGGCGATCCTCGCCGAACTCGGCGAGCCGCTGCTGTCCAGCACCCTCCTGCTGCCCGACCAACCTGAGCCGATGACCCTGGGCTGGGAGATCAAGGAGCGCCTCGACCACCAGGTCGACGCGGTCATCGACTCCGGCGAGTGCGGCACCGTGCCCACGTCGGTGATCGACTTCTCCGAGGGCGAGCCGGTGATCATCCGGCGCGGCGCGGGGGACGTCTCCCGCTTCGAGTAGTCGAACAGATGTTCGAACAGCGTGGTAGTATCTGTGGTGGGGAACAGATGCGGGGGAGCGCTGGCAATGATCAAGATCTATCACCCGTGGCCGGTCCCGGTGGAGGCCGTTTGCTACTCGGTGCCGGAGTCGTTGACGGAGATGGCGGTGTGGGTCAACGCGTTGCGGGCGCGTGGCCTGGTGGGGCCGGACGTGGGTTTCGAGATCCGGTGGACCGAGCCGTTGACGGGCGTGTTGACCGATGGCGGCCGAAGCCGCGAGGTGGCGCCGTCGGCGTTTCTGGTGTTCAGCCGAAACGGCCTTGAGGTGGTCGACCGCATGGCGTTCTTACGCAGCTATCGGGAACCGTGAGGGAGCGGAGAAGGGCATAGTCACTTCCTCCCACTTAAACGTATATCGCACCCGGGGGCTTGCCGCAAGACCCCGGTAGTGCCGCAGAATCTCCCGCCTAAGGCCAGAACCTGCGGAAACGGGAGTCGCCGAGTGCGAGTGTTGTTGTCGACGTATGGGTCACGGGGAGACGTCGAACCGATGGTGGGGCTCGCGGTGCGGTTGCGCGCGCTCGGTGCGGAGGTGCGGATGTGCGCGCCGCCGGACGCGGAGTTCGCGGCGCTGCTGGCGCGCGCGGGCGTGCCGCACGTGCCGTTCGGGCCCGCGGTGCGCGCGATGGTGACGGGGGCGACGCCCGCGCCGGTCGACCCGTTCAAGGTCGCGCCCGAGCTGGTCGCGGCCCACTTCGAGACGATCGGCGCGGCGGCGCGGGGCTGCGACGCGCTGGTGGCCTCCGGTCTGCTGCCCGCGGGCATGCGGTCGGTGGCCGAGTTGCAGGGCATCCCGTACGTCTACGTGGCATACCAGCCGATCACGCTGCCGTCGCCGCACTACCCGCCGCAGGCGCGGCCCGGCACGCCGTTGCCGCCGGAGGAGACCGACAACCGGGTGCTGTGGGACCTGGACGCCGAGAAGGTCAACGCGCTCTATGGCGCGGCGCTCAACACCCACCGCGCGGCGGTGGGCCTGCCGCCGGTCGGCAACGTCCGCGACCACGTCTTCACCGACCAACCGTGGCTCGCCGCCGACCCGACGCTGGGCCCGTGGCAGCCCGCTGACCTCGACGTCGTGCAGACCGGCGCCTGGATCCTGCCGGACGAGCGGCCGCTCCCGGCCGACCTGGTGGCGTTCCTGGAGGCGGGCGCGCCCCCGGTGTACGTGGGCTTCGGCAGCATGCCCATGCTCGCGGCGAAGGACGCCGCCCAGGTCGCGATCGAGGCGGTCCGCGCACAGGGTCGCCGCGTGCTCCTGTCCCGTGGCTGGGCCGACCTGGCCCTGATCGACGACGCCGACGACTGCTTCGTCGTGGGCGAGGTCAACCAGCAGTTCCTGTTCAGCCGCGTCGCCGCCGTCGTCCACCACGGCGGCGCGGGCACGACGACGACGGCCGCCCGGGCGGGTGCGCCGCAGGTCGTGGTGCCGCAGATCGTCGACCAGCCGTACTGGGGGAGCCGCGTGGCCGAACTGGGCATCGGCGCGGCGCACGACGGTCCCATCCCGACGGTGGAGTCGCTGTCGGCCGCCCTTCGCGTCGCCCTGACCCCGGAGACCCGCGACCAAGCGGCCGCCGTGGCGGGCTGGATCCGCGCCGACGGGGCCACGGTGGCCGCGAACCGACTGCTGGAGATGATCAGCAGGCCGACTCGGGAATATGACGAGGAACTGCGCTCCGAGCGCACGTACGCCGCCGGTCTCTACACGCGCCTCGACGCCGAGCGCGCGCGGGTCAGAGGGGCGTTCAACGCGGCGCTGAAGGGCACCGGCGGCACCCCGATGGAACGGGACTCGACGGTGCGCGCACTCGCCAAGGAGGCCAAGCGGCTGGATGTCGCGGACAACGGCCTGTGCTTCGGCAGGCTGGACACGCTCACGGGCGAACACTCCTACATCGGCCGCATCGGGATCTTCGACGAGGCGAACGAGTACGAGCCCCTTCTGCTGGACTGGCGCGCCCCCGCCGCGCGCGCGTTCTACGTCGCCACCGGCGCGAACCCGGAGAACATGCGCCGCCGCCGCCAGTTCCACACCCGCGGCCGCCACTTGGTCGACTTCACCGACGAGGTCCTCGGCCGCCCCGGCGCCGACGACCGCGGCGACGCCGCCCTCCTCGCAGCCGTCAACGCCCCACGCGGTGAGGGAATGCGCGACATCGTCGCCACGATCCAGGCCGAACAGGACGAGATCATCCGGCACGACCACCCTGGCGTGCTCGTCATCGAGGGCGGCCCGGGCACAGGCAAGACGGTGGTGGCGCTGCACCGCGTCGCGTATCTGCTCTACACCCAGCGGGAGCGGATGGAGCGCCACGGTGTGCTGGTGGTTGGCCCCAACCCGGCGTTCCTGAACCACATCAGCCGCGTCCTGCCGTCTCTTGGCGAGTCCGACGTGGTGTTCATGACGACCGGGGATTTGGTGCCCGGGCTCAGTGTCACCGCCGAGGACACTCCGGAGGCCACCCGCCTCAAGGGCTCCCTGAAGATCCTGGACGTCCTGAAGGCCGCGATCGCCGACCGCCAACGGCTCCCGGAACAGCCGGTGCCGATCCAACTGGGCGACGCCACGGTTCGCATCGACGCTGAGACAGCGGAGTGGGCGAGGGACGAGGCCCGCGCGAGCGGCCTGCCGCACAACGAGGCCCGCCCGGTGTTCACCGAGATCATCACCTACGTCCTGACCGAACGGGCGATCTCCCGAATCGGCCGCGGCTGGCTGACCCGCTCAGACCGCGACGCCTGGGAGCAGATGCGCGCCGACCTGCTCAAAGAGCTCGCCGAGAACGAGACCTTCACCGCCGCCCTCGACGAGCTCTGGCCGATCCTGACCCCGGAAACCTTGCTGGCGCCTCTTTATTCGTCCCCCGCCCGACTGCGGGCCGCAGGCGCGGACCAAGCCCTGCTGCGCACCGACGGCGACGCTTGGACGGTGTCGGATGTGCCCCTGCTCGATGAACTGGTCGACCTGCTGGGCCGCGACAAGGCCGCCGACAAGACCGCCGAGCTGGCCGCAGAACGGGAGCGGAAGGCGGAGGCCGAGTACGCGGCCGGTGTGATGGATCTGCTGGTCGACCGCCAGGACTCGATGGACGACGAGGACCATCTGTTCGCCACGGACTTGCTCTACGCGGAGGACCTGGCGGACCGCTTCGTCGAACACGACACGCGCGAACTGGTCGAACGCGCGGCGGCTGATCGGGACTGGACTTATCGACACGTCGTGGTCGACGAGGCCCAGGAACTGTCCGAAATGGACTGGCGAGTGCTGATGCGACGGTGTCCGGGCCGGTCTTTCACGGTCGTCGGCGATTTGGCGCAGCGGCGTTCGGTGGCGGGGGCGACGTCTTGGGGGGCGATGCTGGAGCCCTACGTGCCTGGTCGTTGGGTTTATCGCTCGTTGACGGTGAACTACCGGACTCCGGCGGAGATCATGTCGGTGGCTGCTGCTGTGTTGGCGGAGTTCGCGCCGGGGGTTCAGCCCCCGGATTCGGTCCGGGCTTGTGGGGTTGAGCCTTGGGCGCGGTTGGTCTCCGGGGATGAGATTGCTGGGGCTATCGAGGAGTTCGTTCGGGAGGAGGCTGGGCGGGAGGGGACCAGCGTTGTCATTGGCCCAGTTGGGATGGCGGGCACGGTCCCTGCTTCGGAGACGAAGGGCTTGGAGTTCGACTCGGTCCTGGTTGTGGAACCGGGACGGATTCTTGCTGAGGGGGCTCGGGGAGCCGCAGAGCTCTACGTAGCCCTGACCCGCGCGACCCAACGCCTACGCGTCTTGCATCAGGAGCCGCTGCCACCGGCGCTGATGGGACTGGCTGAAACCCGGGTCCGGGGCGCCGCAGTGGCAGTATTGGCGTATGACACTTGCTCCTGAGGTGTACGGGCGGCTGCTGCGGACCGAGCGGGACGCGCTGCTGCCCATCCTTCGCCGCACGCCCGGCGAGGCGTTCGACCGGCCGACGGTGTGCGACCTGTGGTCGGTCCGCGACGTGATCGCGCACTGCGCCACCGCCCTGACCCGGGTCGCGACCGGCACCGCGCACGACTTCAGCCCCGAGGACAACCAGGCCGACGTCGACGCCAAGCGGCACCTGGCCATCCCGGAGCTGCTGTCCGAACTCGAAGCCGCCTACGAGCTCGGCGCGGCGAGTCCGGAGATCTTCCGGGTCGCCCTGGGGGAGTGGGTCCACGGCGGCGACATCCGCGAAGCCCTCGGCGAGCCCGGCGCGTACGCCTCCGAAGGCGCCGACGACGCGCTGATCCTGCTGGAGCAGCGCAGCCGCATCCGGGAGGCGCCGCCCACCGACGTCACCCTGGCCGACGGCCGCACCCTCCGCCTCGGCGACCCCGACGCCGACCGGGAAGCCGAACTGGAGACCGACGTCGAAGGGCTCTTCCGCATCGTCGCCAACCGCCGTCCCGAGTTGGCGGTCGCCGAGCTGACCGGGGTGACCATCAAGGAGCTGAAGCTGTTCTCCTGAAAGCGAAGACGCCCGGCACCAACGGTGCCGGGCGTCTTCAGTCGAGCTGTCAGCTGGTGAGAGTCCAGCTGTCGATGTAGCCGGTGTCGTTCGTCTCGACGTCCTGCACCCGGAGCTTCCAGGTGCCGTTGCGCGCCTCGCTGGACAGGTTGACCGTGTAGGTCGCGTTCACGTTGTCCGCCGAGTCGTTCGACGACGAGTTCTTCAACCGGTAGGCCGAACCGTCCGGCGCGACCAGGTCGATCACCAGGTCACCCCGCCAGGTGTGGACAATCGCCACCGCGACGGTGCTGGTCGCCGAGGCGTTGCCGCTGCACGACAGCGGGATCGAGCTCTCCACCGTGGTGTTGTCGGCGATGTTGACGTTCGTCCCGTTGGTGGCCGGGGCGCAGTTGGTGCCGCCGCCGGTCGCCGCCGCGTTGAACGACCAGGTGTCGATCTTGCCGGAGTCGCCGGGGCCGGAGTCGTTGACCCGCAGCTTCCACGTCCCGTTCGCCGTCTCCGACGACAGGTTCACCGTGTAGGTGGTGACCAGGTTGTCGGTGCCCGCGCCGGTCTTGTTGTGCAGCACGTACGCGCTGCCGTCCGGCGCGATCAGCGACACCGTCAGGTCGCCGATGTAGGTGTGGACGATGTTGACGTCGACCTTCGCCGTGGCCGACGCGGTGCCCGAGCAGCCGGAGACCGTGACCGGGCTCTCGACCGTCGTGTTGTCGGTGATGGCGAAGTCGGTGCCGTTGCTGACCAGCGAGCATGTCCCGGCCGGGTTGACCGTCCAGGTGAACGACGCCGAGCCGGACTTGGCCGGGCTGGAGCTGTCCGTCGCGGTGACGGTCACGTTCGACGTGCCCGTCGCGGTCGGGGTGCCCGAGATCGTGCCGCTCGACGCGCTGATCGACAGGCCGGCGGGCAGGCCCGTGGCCGACCACGTGTACGGCGAGGTGCCGCCCGAGGCGCTGTTGGGCAGCGACGCCGAGGTGTTGACCGTGGTGGTCTGGTTGCCCGGGTTGGCGACGGTGACCGTGGTGCTGCCGCCGCCGTTCATGAAGCCGGTGTAGAGCAGCCGGTTCGGCGAACCCGCGTTGATGCCGGTCAGCTTGTCGACCGACGCGTTGGTGACCAGCGCGTCGCGGACCTGCTGCGGGGTGGCCGAGGTGTTCTGGCCCAGGTAGACAGCCGCGGCGCCCGCGACCGTCGGGGAGGCCATCGACGTGCCCGTCATCGTCGCGCTGCCCGTGTTGCTGTTGTAGGCGGCGGAGACGATGCTCGTGCCGGGCGCCCAGATGTCCAGGCAGGAGCCGTAGCTGCTCGGGCCGGTGCCGTTGTAGCGCTGGTCCTGCTGGTTGCTGTTGCCGACCGTGACAGCCTCGGGCACCAGCTGCGGGCTGTAGTAGCAGGCGTCGTCGTTGGAGTTGCCCGCCGCCTGGACGAACTGGACGCCGCTGGCGATCAGCGACTTCACCGTGTTGTCCATTGTGGCGTCGGAGCAGCGCGAACGGCAGCCGATGCTGTAGTTGACCACCGCGGGCTTCACGGCGTTGTTCTTGACCCAGTTGATGCCCGCGATGATGTCGTCGTTGGAGCCCGATCCGGCGCAGTCGAGCACGCGGACCGCGTGGATGGTGGCCTTCTTGGCCACGCCGTAGGTGGTGCCCGCCGCGGTGCCCGCCACGTGCGTGCCGTGGCCCTGGCAGTCGCCGGGGGTGGAGTCGTTGTCGACGAAGTCGTAGCCCGCGGCGACGCGGCCGGTGAAGTCCTGGTGGTTGGCGTTGATGCCGGTGTCGAGCACGTAGACGTGCACGCCCTGGCCCGGGTTCGTCGGGTAGGTGAACGACTGGTTCAGCGGCAGGTCGCGCTGGTCGATCCGGTCGTCACCCCAGTTCGGCGGGTTCGGCTGGGTGTCGAGGGCGACCATGTAGTGCGCCTGCTCGACCGAGGCCACGCTCGGGTCGTTCGCCACGGCCTGGGCCTCGTCCTCGGACATGGTGGCCGAGTAGCCGTTGATCAGGTCGAGCTGGTGGCGCAGCTTGCCGCCGTGCCTGCGGGTCAGGTCCGACGCGGTGGCCGACACCGCGGCGGCGCCGCGGGCGTTCTTGAACTTGACGATGTAGCGGCCGGGGACCGAGTCCGCGGCGTTGGCGTTCTGGATGGCTACGTCAGCGGTCTCCGCCGAGTAGGCAGGGATTGCCACCGCGGCGATACCCGCGCTGGCGGCGACCGCGAGGATGGCGATTCGCGACGCCTTGCCACGCAAAAGGGTGCGCTTCATGAATGCCGATTCCTTACTCTGCAGGGGATGCGGGCAGTTTGGACGCGGATCGGCTTTCCCGAGTCCAGGCAGGACACTGCTCGCGCCCGCATACTGCCACGCGAATCCCGGGTTGAGAAGACCAATCCGGTTCCCAGTGCGCGAATCCGCTTTGCTGTTAAATGTGAACGTGACCGACGACGCGGTGGCCTTGCGGGCCAAGATGTACGGAACCGACGACCTGAGTTCACTGCCCGTGTTCGCGGGCGGATTCATCAACTTCGGCTATTGGCGCGACATCCCGATCGACGGCGACGTCACCGTCGAGCAGCGGGTGGACAGCCAGCTCGCCCTCTACCGCCTGGTCGTCGACCGGCTCGGCGTCGGTGCGGCCGACTCGGTGGTCGAGATCGGCTCCGGCACCGGCGTCGGCGCCGCGTGGGCGTTCGCCGAGGTCGGCCCGCGCGAGTGGTGCGGGGTCGACCTGAGCCCCGACCAGGTGCGCCGCGCCAACGCGCACGCCACCGGCGGGCTCAGCTTCCACCAGGGCGCCGCGACCGCCCTGCCGTTCCCCGACAACCGCTTCGACGTGGCGTTTTCGCTGGAAGCGGCCCAGCACATGGACGACATCGCCGGGTTCACCCAGCAGGCCGCGCGCGTGCTGCGCCCCGGCGGCCGGTTCGCCGTCTGCACGTTCTTCGCCCCGACCGGCGACCACCCCGGCGCGCTGGCCGAGCGCCTCGACACCTTCGCCACCGGCATCGACCGCGACCACAGCGTGCCCGAGGTCGTCGACCACCTCACCGCCGCGGGCTTCGCCGACATCGACGTCACCGCCATCGGCGAGCACGTCTGGCCCGGCCTGGACCGCTGGCTCGTCCACCTCGGCGTGCCCGACGGCGAGTGGCCGCGGCGGTGGCTTTCCAGCTACCGCGACGGCCTGATCGACTACTACCTGATTTCCGCTGTCAGATAACTCGGTAAAACTCTGAAAGCCGTCCGACGATTTCCGACGGCGCGGGCATCGCGGCGATCTCGGCCGCGATCTCCCGCGACCGTTCCTTGACCGATTCATCGGCCAGCAGCTCGCGGGAATTCGACAGCACGGCCTCGGCGGTGAATTCGTCGTCGACGAGTTGGCGCCCGGCGCCGCTTTCGGTGACCGCGTCGGCGTTGACGAACTGGTCGGCGCCCTGCGGCAGGAACAGCTGCGGGATGCCGTGCGCCAGCGCGCCCAGCGTCGTCCCGCTGCCGCCGTGGTGGACGACCAGGTCGGCGTAGGGCAGCAGGTCGGCCTGCGGCACCCACGGCATGACCGTGACGTTCGCGGGCACGTCGCTGATCGCCGCGGGGTCGACCGTCGGACCGGCGGCGACGAGCACCCGGCCGGGCAGCGGCGCGAGGCCGTCGATCGCCGAGCGCAGCACGTGCGCCTGGCCGAACGCGGTGCCCAGCGTCAGGTAGACCAGCGGCTCGCGGTGCTCGGCGACCCATCCCGGCAGTTCGCCCGGCTCGGCGAACGGCACCGGCCGGATCGGCATACGGTCGGTGATCGCCAGGAACTCCTTGTCCTGCAAGGACTCGGGGAAGATGTCGAGGTAAGGCGCGGGCGACGGCGCCGCCGGGTCGAACGGCACGCCGAACTCGGCGGCGACCTCCCCGAGCAGCCGCTTCATGTCGCTGAACGGCTCGCGCACGTTGCCCCGGCCGAACGCGTGGCACAGCATGGGGATCCCGGCGCTCCGCGCGGCGAACGCGGCACCCATCGTGGCCGCCTCATAGATGACCAGATCGGGCCGCAGCCGCTCCAGCACCGGCCCGAGATCACGCGCGAACCGGCGGGCCAGCGCGGAGGCGAACACCTTGCCCACCACGCCTTCCATCTTCTCCCGGTTGGCGAAGTCGAACGGCCGCCCCGCGGTGACCTCGGCGAACGCCTCGCCGATCGTCATGCCGACATCCACCACGGCATAGCCGAGGCTGGTCAGCACCGGGTGGAACGAGGAGTGCGTGGCGTAGGTGACCTGGTGCCCGTGCGCTCGAACGGCGTCCGCGAGCGGCAGCAGGGGGTAGGTGTGGCCATGGCTTGGGAGGCTTACGAACAGGACATGCACGTCGTCGACAGTACTTGCCGGGTCTCGTCGATTGCTCGTGTCTCGCTAACGAAAGCGGCTATGTCCGGATTGCCGGAACATGCGCACGCAGTTGGTAGGTGCCGACTGTTGTCGCGACGACCACGCCGTCGGCGTCGGTGAGTTCGGCTTCCAGCAGGAACGTCGACTTGCCCAGTTCCTCGGCCTCCGCGGCGACCCGCGCGATGGTCTCCGCGTCGAGCGTCGCGGTGGACCGGATGCCGGTGCGGGCAGGCTTGCGGAAGTCGATCTTGACGTCCTTGACCACCGGGTAGAACTTCGCCAAGTCGAAGCTCGGCAGGCAGATCGCCCCGCCCAGCACCTCGGCGACGGTGAACAGCACGCCCGCGTACATCGTCCCGAAGTGGTTGCCGTTGCCCTCGATCGGCACGGCGCACACAGCCCGGCCCGGTGCGAGCTCGACTGCGGTGATCCCCATCCGGTGCGCCTGCGGGATCAGCGCGGCAAGGGCCTGGTTGAACATCTCGGTGTGCGACACCGGCTCACCTTACGGCGGCGGGCAGCCGCGCGGGGTCGCCCGCGGGCCAGGCCAGCGGATCGGGACCGAGCGCGTCCAACTCGTCGAACTGGAGCACCGCCCACGGCGAGATCTCCCGCCGCCCGGCCCGCACGTCCGCCACGAACGGACCCCACTCGACCCACTCGACCGAGTCCACCTCGGCCGGGTTCGGCACCGGCTCGGTGTCGGCGCGGACCCGGAACACCGGGCACAGCTCGTTCTCCACGATCCCGTCCGGCATCACCGCCCGGTACCGGAAACCGGGCAGGACCAGCGTCAGCTCGGCGGCGGTGAGCCCCAGCTCGGCCGACAGCCTGCGCCGGACCGCGTCCTCGATCGGCTCGCCGGGCGCCGGGTGGCCGCAGCACGAGTTCGTCCACACGCCCGGCCAGGTCTTCTTCGTCAGCGCGCGGCGGCTGATCAGGAAGCGGCCGTCGGCGTCGAAGACGTAGCTGGAGAACGCCAGGTGCAGCGGGGTGGCCTCGGTGTGCACGTCGGCCTTGGCCGCCGTCCCGATGCCGTGGCCCGCGTCGTCGACCAGCAGTACTCGCTCCTCAGTCACCCGCCTACTTTTACTGACAGTGACCCTCGCGTCAAAGGGTTGCCTTCGGTCCTTTGAGCAGCGGTCCGGCGGCAAAATAGGGGTCAAGGTCCGTTCGGTTGAAGATGCCCGGACGGCGGTTGCGAGCGCCGTCCAGCGCTGCGAGCATGCTGAGGTCGGCAATTCCAAAGGACCAGCCTTGAACCTTTCGGAGGACTCGGGCGATGCGTGACACCGACGGACTGCTCTCCGTCGCCCGGCTGCGCGAACTGGTGGAGACCGACCAGGTCGACACCGTGCTGGTCGCGATGACCGACATGCAGGGCAGGCTCCAGGGCAAGCGCTGCTCGGCGCGCTATTTCCTCAGCGAGGTCCTCGACCACGCCACCGAGGCGTGCGACTACCTGCTCGCGGTCGACGTGGAGATGAACACCGTCGGCGGCTACCAGGTCTCGTCGTGGGACCGCGGCTACGGCGACTTCGTCCTGCGCCCCGACATGGCCACGCTGCGGCTCATCCCCTGGCACCCGGGCACCGCGCTGGTGCTGGCCGACGTCGAGCTGGTCGAAGGCGGCCCGGTCGCCGTCTCGCCCCGGCAGGTCCTGCGCCGCCAGCTCGACCGGCTCGCCGACCTCGGGCTCGGCGCGTTCGTCGGCACCGAGCTGGAGTTCATCGTCTTCGACGACACCTACGAGCAGGCGTGGCGGTCCGGCTACCGGAACCTGACCCCGTCCAACCAGTACAACGTCGACTACTCGCTGCTGGGAACCGGCCGCGTCGAGCCGCTGCTGCGCGACATCCGCACGTCGATGTCCGGCGCGGGCATGTACGTCGAGTCGGCCAAGGGCGAGTGCAACCCCGGCCAGCACGAGATCGCCTTCCGCTACGCCGACGCGCTGACCACGTGCGACAACCACGGCATCTACAAGACCGGGGCCAAGGAGATCGCCGCCGCGCACGGCAAGAGCCTGACCTTCATGGCCAAGTACAACGAGCGCGAGGGCAACTCCTGCCACGTGCACATCAGCCTGCGCGCCGCCGACGGCGAACCGGTGATGGCGGGCGACCGACACGGCGGGTTCTCCCCGCTGATGGAGCACTTCATCGCGGGCCAGCTCGCCTGCCTGCGCGAGCTGACGTACTTCTACGCCCCGAACATCAACTCCTACAAGCGCTTCGCCGCGGGCTCGTTCGCCCCGACGGCCGTGGCCTGGGGGATCGACAACCGCACGTGCGCGCTGCGGACCGTCGGCCACGGCGAGTCGCTGCGGATGGAGAACCGGGTCCCCGGCGGCGACGTCAACCCGTATCTCGCGGTGGCCGCGCTGATCGCGGCCGGGCTGCACGGCATCGAGAACGAGCTGCCGCTGGAACGCGAGTTCACCGGCAACGCCTACGCCTCGACCAAGCCGCGCGTCCCGTCGACCCTGCGCGAGGCCGCCGACCTGCTCGACGACAGCGCGATCGCCCGGCAGGCGTTCGGGCACGACGTGGTGGAGCACTACCTCAACGCCGCGCACGTCGAACAGGCCGCCTACGACGCCGCGGTCACCGACTGGGAGCGGGTCCGTGGTTTCGAACGCCTCTAGACCACCCGTCATCGGGGTCACCACGTATCTGGAGAACTCCGCGTTCGGCATCTGGGAGACCGAGGCCGTCGTCCTGCACCGCGCCTACGTCGAGTCGGTGCGCGCGGTTGGCGGCAACGCGGTCCTGCTGCCCCCGCTGGGCGACTGGCGCGCTGACACTGTCGGCTGGCTCGACGGACTGATTCTCTCCGGCGGCGCCGACATCGACCCGGCCCGCTACGGCCAGACCCCGCACCCGACCACCGGCACCCCGCAGCCCGCGCGCGACGAGGCCGAGTTCGCGCTGGTCACAGCCGCGGTCGAGTTGGAGCTGCCGTTCCTCGCGGTGTGCCGGGGGATGCAGATACTCAACGTCGCGCGCGGCGGCACGCTGCACCAGCACACGCCGGAGCAGGTCGGGAACACCGACCACCAGCCCGAGGTGGCGCGGTTCGGCAAGACCGACGTGACGATCCGGCCGGGCACCGCGCTGGCGGGCATCCTCGGCGGGTCCGTCGTGGCGCAGTGCCACCATCACCAGTCGCTCGACCGGATCGGGGACGGGCTCGAAGTCGTCGCCACCGCCCCGGACGGGACCATCGAGGCCGTCGAACTCGCCGGACACCCTTTCGCCCTCGGCGTGCAGTCGCACCCCGAGCAGAACGCCGACGACACCCGCCTGTTCGCCGCGCTCGTGGCCGCGGCCATCCAGAGAAGAGGAGACCGGTGACGGCTGCCTGTCGAAGATCGAGAAAGGGAGACCGGTGACGACCTTCGAGGTGCTCAACCCCGCGACGGAGGAAGTGGTGGCCACCGTCGCCCTCGCCTCCGTCGACGAGGCCGACGCCGCGATCGCCCGGGCGCACGCCGCCTTCGCCGGGTGGCGGGCCGTGGCGCCCGCCGACCGGGCCAGGCTGCTGCGCCGGTTCGCCGCCGCCGTCGACGCCGACCTGGAGAACCTGGCGCGGCTGGAGGTCGCCAACGCCGGGCACACCATCGGCAACGCCCGCTGGGAGGCGGGCAACGTCCGCGACGTGCTCGACTACTTCTCCGCCGCCCCGGAACGCCTCTTCGGCAAGCAGATCCCGGTTCCGGGCGGCCTCGACGTCACCTTCTGCGAGCCGCTGGGCGTCGTCGGCGTGATCGTGCCGTGGAACTTCCCCATGCCCATCGCCAGTTGGGGATTCGCGCCCGCCCTCGCCGCGGGCAACACCGTGGTCCTCAAGCCCGCGGAGCTCACCCCGATGACCGCGCTGCGGCTGGCTGAACTGGCTTTGGAAGCTGGAATCCCGGCCGACGTGTTCCAGGTGCTGCCGGGCAAGGGCTCGGTCGTGGGGGAGCGGTTCGTCACGCATCCGCTGGTGCGCAAGGTCGTGTTCACCGGGTCGACCGAGGTCGGCAAGCAGATCATGGCCGGCTGCGCCGATCAGGTGAAGCGGCTGACGCTGGAATTGGGCGGCAACAACGCCAACATCGTCTTCGCCGACGCCGACCTGGCCAAAGCCGCCGCGACCGCGCCCTACGCGGTGTTCGACAACGCGGGCCAGGACTGCTGCGCGCGCTCGCGCGTGCTGGTGCAGCGGCCGGTCTACGACAGGTTCATGGAGCTGTTCGAGAAGGCCGTCGCGGGCGTCGTCGTCGGCGACCCCGGCGCGGCGGCCACCGAGATGGGCCCGCTGATCTCGGCCGCCCACCGCGACCGCGTCGCGTCCTATGTGGACGACGCGCCGGTCGCCTTCCGCGGCAGCGCGCCCGACGGCGCCGGGTTCTGGTACCCGCCGACTGTGCTCGCGCCCATCGACCCCGACCACCGCGCGGTCACCGACGAGGTGTTCGGCCCGGTCGTGGCGGTGCTCCCGTTCGACGACGAGGCCGACGCGGTCCGGCTCGCCAACGAGACCGAGTACGGTCTCTCCGGCTCGATCTGGACGCGCGACGTCGGCCGGGCGCTGCGGGTGGCGCGCGGGGTCGAGGCGGGCAACCTGTCGGTCAACTCGCACTCCTCGGTGCGCTACTGGACGCCGTTCGGCGGGTTCAAGCAGTCCGGCTTCGGCCGGGAGCTGGGTCCGGACGCGCTGGCGGCGTTCACCGAGGTCAAGAACGTTTTCCTGAGCACAGAGGACTGAGCATGAGCAAGCGTCTCGACGGCCGGGTCGCGGTCGTCACCGGCGGGGCCAGCGGCATCGGCCTCGCCTCCGTGCGTCGGCTGGCCGCCGAGGGCGCCCACGTCGTGGTCGCCGACGTCGACCCCGACACCGGCAAGGCGGCCGCCGACGAGGTCGACGGGCTGTTCGTGCGGGCCGACGTGACCAGGCAGGACGACGTCAAGGCCATGTTCCAGGCCGCCGTCGACACCTACGGCGGGCTCGACATCGCGTTCAACAACGCGGGCATCTCTCCGCCGGACGACGACTCGATCCTCACCACCGGCCTCGACGCGTGGAAGCGCGTCCAGGACGTCAACCTGACCTCGGTCTACCTGTGCTGCAAATACGCCATCCCGCACATGCAGGCGCGCGGGAAGGGCTCGATCATCAACACCGCGTCGTTCGTGGCGATCATGGGTGCCGCGACCTCGCAGATCTCCTACACCGCGTCCAAGGGCGGCGTGCTCTCCATGAGCCGCGAACTGGGCGTGCAGTTCGCGCGCGAAGGCATCCGGGTCAACGCGCTGTGCCCCGGGCCGGTGAACACCCCGCTGCTGCAGGAGCTGTTCGCCAAGGACCCGGAGCGGGCCGCGCGCAGGCTCGTGCACATCCCCATGGGCCGCTTCGCCGAGCCGGAGGAGATCGCCGCCGCCGTCGCGTTCCTCGCCAGCGACGACTCCTCGTTCATGACCGCGTCGCAGTTCCTGGTCGACGGCGGGATCTCCGGGGCCTATGTCACTCCCCTCTGAGGACCTCGTCGCGGAGGCGTTGTTCCGTCCCGTGCGGACGGGCAACGCCTTCGAGGAGACGATGGAGCGGATGCTGCAGGCGATCCGGCTCGGCGTGGTGCTCCCCGGCGGTCGGCTGCCGCCCGAGCGGGAACTGTCGACCCGCCTCGGCGTGAGTCGCGTCACGCTGCGTGAGGCGCTGCGCGCACTGCAGGAATCCGGCTACGTCGAGTGCAGGCGCGGCCGCTACGGCGGCACGTTCGTGCGGACCGTGCTGCCCGCGCGCGCCCCCGCCGACCCGCCGCGGCTCGCGCAGCTGGAGGACGCGCTGACCCTGCGCCGCGTGCTGGAGACCGGCGCCGCCGAGGCCGCCGCCAGCCGCGCGCTCACCCCGCACGACCGCCGCCGCCTGCGCGCCCACCTGGACGAATGCGCCGACGTGGCGCCCGCCGAGTACCGGCGCCGGGACTCCCGGCTGCACCTGGCGATCGCCGAGACGACCGCCGCGCCGTCGCTCACGTCGGCCATCGCGGACGTGCGGACCAGGGTCAACGCGCTGCTCGAGGCCATCCCGCTGATCCCGGCCAACATCGGCCACTCCGACCGCCAGCACCACGACATCGTCGACGCGATCCTGCACGGCGACCCGGCCGGAGCACGCGACGCGATGGCCCAACACCTGGACGGGACGGCGTCGCTGCTGCGCGGGTTCCTATCCTGATTCACAGCACCCCAACGGGGTCGTGACTTAGTGTCGTCGGGAAACCGGGCGAAGGAGGGCGGATCAGGTGTACGGAGACCGGCGGCAACCGCCGCCGCGGCGACCTCACCCCGCTGAGGCGCCCACTGAGATCATCCGTCCTGTCCGCCCGCCCGACCCGCCCACCGAGTACATCCCGATCTACCGCGACGACGACTACGACGACGATGACGAGTACTACGACGACTATGACGACTACGACGACGAGCCACCGCCGCGGCGGCGGAGCAGCCCCGGCCTGACGGCGGTGCGGACGGTCGGCGAGCTGCTGATCACCGCCGGGCTGGTCGTGCTGCTGTTCGTGGTCTACGAGGTGTGGATCACCGACCTCATCTCGGCGGAGAAGCAGGCCGAGGTCACCACGGCCCTGGACGACGAGTGGAAGGACCCGGCCGCGCCCGACCCGGAGCGCGTCGAGCACTTCAGCTTCGCCGACGGCGAGGGCATCGCGAAGCTGTACGTGCCCGCGCTGGGGTCGGACTACAAGTTCACGATCGTCGAGGGGACCTCGGAGAAGAACCTTGAGGTCGGCCCCGGCCACTACAAGACCTCGGCGCCCCCCGGCGGGGCGGGCAACTTCGCCGTCGCGGGCCACCGCGTGGGCAAGGGCGCCCCGTTCAACGACCTGGACCTGCTGGAGTCGTGCGACGCGATCGTCGTGGAGACGCGGGGCAACTGGTACGTCTACCGGCTGCTGCCGACGACCGCCGACGCCAAGAACTGGGCCGCCCGCGCGGCCGACCCGCGCTGTGCGGGTGCCGAGGGCTCAGCCAAGGTCGAGCCGCTGACCGGCGAGTACGCCGCGGCGGTCGGCCGACACATCGTGACACCGCGGGATTCCGGCGTGGTCGCCCCGGTGCCGGGCAACCCGGCGGCGAAGACCCCGCCGGACCAGCGGCGGAAGCTGATCACGCTGACCACGTGCCACCCGAAGTTCTCGAACCGGCAGCGGATGATCCTGCACGGCGTGCTCGTGCGCACCCAGGCGAAGGACCCGGCCAACCCGTCAGCGATTCCGGTGGAGCTGAAGGAGACGGGCTAGTGCTGGGGTGTCGATCTCTCGTTCGGGTGAACGCGGCACACTCGTCGGCATGACCGAAACCGCATTGATCACCGGCGGGACCGGCGGCCTCGGCGCCGCGGTCACCGAAGCCTTCCTCGCCGCGGGCTGGCGGGTCGTGGTGCCCTCCTCCTCCGACAGCGGCGCGAGCAGGCTCCCCACCCACGAGAACCTGCGCGTGGTCAAGGCCGACCTGTTCACCGAGTCCGACGTCGCCGCGTGCGTCGAGGTCGCCGCCGAGCACGGCCCGCTCACCGCCGTGGTCAACCTGGTCGGCGGGTTCGCGATGGGCCCGCGCCTGCACGAGACCCCGATCGACGAGTTCGAGCGCCTCCTGCGCCTCAACCTGCGCCCGACCTACCTCGTCTGCCAGGCCGCCCTCCCGAAACTGGTGGCGGCGGGCGGCGGCTCCGTCGTCTGCGTCGCCGCCAGGGCCATCGACCGCCCATTCCCCGGCGCGTCGGGTTACATCACGGCCAAGACCGCGGTGGTCGGCCTGGTGAAGGCCATGGCCGCCGAGTACGGAGTGGACGGTGTCCGCGTCAACGCCGTCCTCCCCGGCGTCATCGACACCCCGTCCAACCGCGCCGCCGACCCCGACGCCGACCGTGCGGGCTGGGTCAGCCCGGAGGAGATCGCCAAGACCATCCTGTTCCTTTGTGGACGCACCCCGATCACCGGCGCCGCGATCCCGGTCGCCGGAACACACTGACCGCCTGATCGACGGCAGGACACGGACGCAGGCGGCGCTCGGCGGCCGTCTGCGGTTCCTCTTGGTGTATGCCCCCATTGGAGGCTCGCGTTACGCAGATTCACCTGAAAAGCCCAAATGTGGATCTACCCCTTGTCACCGGACTCGGTTGAGCCGTAAACCAAACACCTCAACCGGGTTACGGAGGACACATGGAACAGTCGGTGCGAACCAACTGGCAGAACTACTGGAGTGACCTTCCGCAAGAACCGGGGCTGCCCATCTGGGACAGCTCGGGCCAGGTGACGGCGACCGCGCAGCTGCCGCTGTTCCAGCCCCACTTCGCCGAGAACCTCCCCCTCCTCGACATCGGCTGCGGCAACGGCACCCAAACCGCCGCCCTCGCCGCCGAGTTCCCCACCGTCATCGGCCTCGACTTCGCCCCCGCCGCCATCGACCACGCCCGCGCCCTGCAGGCCGACAGCCCAGCCACCTTCCGCGAATACGACCTCGCCGACCCCGACGCCGCCGTAGACCTCCACCTCCACCTGGGCGACTCCAACATCTACATGCGCGGCGTCCTTCATCAGATGCCCGATGACCTTCGCCCGGCCGCGGTGACTTCCCTGCGAACACTGATGGGGGCGACGGGGCATCTGTTCGCTGTGGAACTGAGCCCCGCCGCGGGACCGACGATGCAGGCGGCGTTGGCGCAGAGTCCGGATGCGGTGCCCAAGTTGCAGAGGGTGTTCAGGCATGGGTTGAAGCCTGCTTCTTGGCAGGAGGGGAAATTGGAGGCCCTGCTGGAGAACGCGGGGATCGAGATCATCGATGGCGGCATGATCACGCTGCACGCCACGGACACTTTGCCGGATGGCTCGATCTTGGACCTGCCGATGGCTTACGTGGTGGCCCGCAACCGCTGACCCGGGCGCTTTCTGGCCAGGCCGTCTTCACCATCCGAAGGTCGGTGTCAAGGGGTCCGCTCGCCGATCACCGTGGACGCCCTTGACGCCGACCCTCGGATGCGAGAGCTCGACCCCACGGGTGCGATCTTCGTCCGCCCCGGGTGTGCCGTTGCGGGAGGAGTGCGTGGGACCTGAGCATGATCCGGGCCACGTGCGGCGGCAGGGGCGTTCCGCGGCCGATAAGGTCGACCCGATGATCGAGCGCATCCTGCCCGCCGTCGTGATCGCGGTTGAGGCATTCGACGACCCTCCGGAGGCCACCCCCCTCCCGGAGGAAGAACCCTTCATCGCCAAGGCTGTCGACAAGCGCCGTCGGGAGTTCACCACCGTCCGCTACTGCGCTCGCCAAGCCCTCAGCAAGCTCGGCATCCCCCCGCTCCCCATCCTCCCCGGCGAAAAAGGGGCCCCCACCTGGCCCGACGGAATCGTCGGCAGCATGACCCACTGCAAGGGCTACCGCGCCGCCGTCGTCGCCAGGGACACCGAGGTCGTCACCGTCGGCATCGACGCCGAGCCGCACGTCGTCCTCCCCGATGGGGTCCTCAACGCCACCACCCAAGCCGACGAGCGTGTCCACCTCGCCCAGTTGGCCGAGTCCCACCCCGACATCCACTGGGACAAACTCCTCTTCGCCGCCAAGGAGTCGGTCTACAAAGCCTGGTTCCCGCTCATGCGCAAGTGGCTCGGCTTCGAGGACGCCCGCGTCTCCTTCGATCCCGAAGGCACCTTCACCGCCGAGCTACTCGTGCCCGGCCCGGTCATCCACGGCGCCCAGACGCAGACCTTCCACGGGCGCTGGCTCGTCGACAACGGGCTCGCGGTCACCGCCATCACCATCACCGCGTGATCCGACGGCCATCGCCGCCAGGGCCGTGGTCAACGGCACCGCCGCGATGATTCCGAGGCTGCCCGCCAGCGCCCGGATCACCTCCTCCGCCACCGGCGCCGCCGACAGCACGTGGTCAGCCGGGACGCCCTTCGCCGCGAACAGCATCAGCAGGGGCAGGGCGGCTCCGGCGTAGGCCAGGACCAGCGTGTTCACCGTCGACGCGACATGCGCCCGGCCCACGCGCAGCCCGGCGGCAAACAGCTTGCGGCGGGACGCCTTGGGATCAGCCGCCGACAGCTCCCACACCACCGCCGACTGGGTGACCGTCACGTCGTCCAGGACGCCCAAGGCGCCGATGACCAGGCCCGCCAGCAGCAGGCCCTGCAGGTCGACCCCGTGCAGGTATCCGCTGATGAAACCCACGTTGTCGCTGCCAAGGCCCGTCACCCCGGCCAACTCGAGCGACGCCCAGCCGAGTACGCCGGTCAGGGCCAGGCTCGCCACCGTTCCGACCACTGAAACCGCTGTCCGCGCGTTGAACCCGTGTGTCATGAACAGGGCGACCACCATGATCATCGTCCCGCCGCTGACCGCCACCAGCAGCGGTGGCGCGCCCTGCATGATCGCCGGGAGGACGAACTCTGTCAGCCCCGCCAGACACACCGCCAGCGCCCCGAGCGCGGCCAGGCCGCGCCAGCGGGACAGCGCCACCACCGCGAGCGCGAAGACGCCGCCGAGCAGCAGCAACGGCAGCGTTCTGTCCCGGTCGACCACGTCGTAGCGCTCGTAGACCACGGCGCGTTCCGGGCGGTGCACCATCATCACCGGGTCGCCGACCGACACCCGGACCCCGCTCGCCTTCGACACCTGGGCGGGCACCGACGTGCCCGCGCCCGGGCCCTCGTCGAGCGCCACGGTGGCGATGTCGCAGTCGTGGGGCGCCATCGGGCACGCGATCAACTCGACCACCGTGCCGGACGCGCGGACCTGCTGGATGGACTGCAGCACCAAGCCGTCCGACGGCCACAGGCTGATCATCACGATGGTCGCCGCGGTCAGCAGGGGCAGCAGGATCCCGGCCACCACCAGCCGGACGCGCCGCGCTACCCGGTCGTCGGTGATGTCGGCGACGGGGCCATGACCATGGCCGTGCGAGCTCATGAAGCGCATGAGACCACAGCGTCGGCGGGCCGATCCGCGCCCATCTCGGCAAACGCCCAGGGTGGAAAACTCGGAACAGTCCGTCGAAACCGGCGTCGCACACCGTGATCAGCCGCGCGACCTGCGGATCCCACCCCGGTTCATTCACGGAATACGACCCCGGCGGCGTCGGCCCATTGTCCGGCGCGAATTGCTGAATACGTTCCTGTCTCGGAAGTCCCCTGCGCATCCACTCCCCAAGGAAGGCCGGAAACGGTGAACCTTAAACGAAGTCGACACTGGCACATCGCTGGTGTCGCCGTCGGTGGCGCCGCCCTGCTAGGCGCCACCACCGCCATCGCCCTTGCTCAGCCAGTCGCGCCCACGGCGCAGCAGTCCGTCGCGGTCGCCGCCAACTCGGTGCCGCAGATCGGTGTGGCGGGCGCGGTCGACCACCCGCAGCGCCACGCCGTGGACGGGCCCAGCACCCTCTCGCGCCAGTTCTGCCAGGACGGCGCCGCCTGGGTCCGTCCGCACTTCGCCGCCCTCACCCTCAAGGGCGCCGACACCGTCACCGTCCGCGGATCCGGCGGTGAGAGCCAGACCCTGACCATCGAGCACGGCGACGACCGGGCGCTGTCCACCCGGTCGTTCAAGGGCTCCTGCGTCACCATCGACGCCAATCTGTCCTCAAAGGACAGCAAGTTCGCCGTCGACTCCCTGCAGTCGGGCACCGCGGCCGCCGACGTCGTCGTCGCGGGCGCAGGCGACATCTGCGGCAGCAACTGCACCCAGACCGCCGACGTCGTCGCCGGCATCAACCCGGCGGCGCTGTTCCTCGCGGGCGACAACGCCTACGAGAACGGCTCGCTCAACGACTACCGCACCCGCTACGACCCCGCGTGGGGCCAGTGGAAGTCGATCACCCACCCGTCGCCGGGCAACCACGAGTACCAGACCAGCGGCGCGTCCGGCTACTTCGACTACTTCAACGGTGTCAACGTCAACAACGGCCCCGCGGGCGAACGCGGCAAGGGCTACTACAGCTGGGACATCGGCGACTGGCACTTCGTCGCCCTGAACAGCAACATCAGCATGTCGACGGGCTCCACCCAGGAGACCTGGCTGCGTAACGACCTGCGCGCCAGCACCAAGCCCTGCACCGCCGCCTACTGGCACCACCCGCGGTTCAACCAGGGCAGCCACGGCAACAACACCAACACCAACCCGCTGTGGCAGGCGCTCATCGACTACAAGGCCGACCTGATCGTCAACGGCCACGACCACAACTACCAGCGGTTCGCCCCGCAGCTGCCCGACGGCACCGCCTCGTCGAACGGCATCCGCGAGCTCGTCGTCGGCACCGGCGGCCGGGCGTTCTACACCTTCGAGACCACTCGCCCGAACATCGAGGCAGCCAACGACAACACCTACGGCGTGCTGAAGCTGTCGCTGTCGTCGACCGGCTACGTCGGCGACTTCGTGCCGGTCGCGGGCCGCACCTACACCGACCACTTCACCGGCACCTGCAAGGCCAAGAGCACCACCCCGACGCCGAACTTCACCGTGGGCCTCAACCCGACCGCGGTCTCGGTCGCGCAGGGCGGCTCCACGACCACGACGGCGACGGTCACCAGCTCCGGCGGCTTCACCGCCGCCACCGCGCTGACGGTGTCCGGCCTGCCATCGGGCGTCACCGCGTCGGTGTCGCCGTCCTCGGTCACCCCGCCCGCCAACGGCTCCGCGTCGGCCACGGTCACCGTGTCCGCGTCGAGCACCGCGGCGTCGGGCACCTCGACGGTGACGGTCACCGGCACGTCGGGCTCGCTCACCAAGACGGCCACGTTCACCTTGCAGGTCGGCACATCCACGCCGCCCAGCACGGTGTTCAGCGACGACTTCGAGACGAGCAAGGGCTGGACCACCAACCCTGACGGGACCGACACCGCCACCACCGGCATGTGGGAACGCGGCGACCCGGAGTCCACCACCGACAGCGGCGCCAAGCAGCTCGGCACCACGACCAGCGGCGTGAGCAACCTCGTCACCGGCCGCCTCGCCGGGTCCAGCGCGGGCAGCTACGACGTCGACGGCGGCGTGACGTCCCGGATCTCGCCCAACATCACCCTGCCCAGCGGCACCCTGACGCTGTCGCTGCGGTGGAGCGTCGGGTTCGGCGCCAACGCCACCAGCTCCGACTACTTCAAGATCACCGTGGTCGGCGCGACGGACAAGGTGGTGCTGGACCAGCGTGGGACCGGCGCGCACATCAGCGGGTCGTGGCGCACGCTGACCGCGGACGTCTCGGCGTTCGCGGGCCAGACCGTCCAGATCCTGGTCGAGGCGGCTGACGTCTCCACCGCGAGCCTCATCGAGGCCCAGGTGGACGACGTGAAGATCACCAAGGCCTGACGTGTACGTCTCCACCGAGCCGTTGCGGCGCGGTGCGGCACGGTCGGCGGCGAAGGTGCCGCCGACCGTGCTCGCGCTCGGCATGGTCAGCCTGGTCACCGACATCTCCGCCGAGATGGTGACCGCCTTCCTGCCGATGTACCTGGTCTACGGGCTGGGCGCCGGCTACCTGCAACTCGGCGTGGTCGACGGCCTCTACACGGGCGCGACCGCCCTGTTGCGCCTGCTCGGCGGGCATTTCGCTGACCGCACGGGCAGGCCGAAGGCGGTCGCCGCGCTCGGCTACGGGCTCTCGGCGGTCACCAAGCTCGGCTTCCCGCTCGCCGGGGGGTCGATGGGGGCCATCGGCGGGCTGCTCGCCGTGGACCGGGCGGGCAAGGGCATCCGCACCGGGCCGCGGGACGCGATGATCGCGCTGAGCAGCCCGCCGTCGGCCCTGGGCCGGGCCTTCGGCGTGCACCGGATGATGGACACCGTCGGGGCGCTGCTCGGCCCGGTGGCGGCGTTCGCGCTGGTGGCGTGGGCCGCGCACGACACGGTGTTCGTGGTCAGCTTCGGCTTCGCCATGGTCGGGCTGGTCATCCTGCTGGTCTGGGTCCGCGAGCCCGCCGGGACACCCGCGCGACGCGACATCCGCGTGCGCGACGGCGTCCGGCTGCTGGCCGACTCAGGTTTCCGCCGAATCTGCGGGTATGCGGTGCTGCTGGGCCTGGCCACGGTGTCCGACGCGTTCATCCTGGTCGCGGTGCAGCAGCGCACCGGGATCGCGCCGGGCTGGCTGCCGCTGCTGCCCCTGGGCATCGCCGTGACGTTCCTCGGCGCCGCGATCCCGGTGGGACGGCTGGCCGACCGCCTCGGCCGGTGGCGCGTGTTCCTGGCGGGCCACGTCCTGCTGCTCGCGGTCTATGTGCTGCTGGCGGTCGGATTCGGCGGCCTGCCGCTGCTGTTCGTCGCTTTAGGACTCCACGGCCTGTTCTACGCGGCGACTGACGGCGTGCTCATGGCGTGCGCCGGGCCGCTGCTGCCGGACTCGATGAAGGCGTCCGGGCTGGCGGTCCTGCAGACGGGGCAAGCGCTTGCGCGGACCGTGGCGGCGGTGCTGTTCGGGGTCGCGGCGGCCGGGTGGGGGCTCGGGCCGTCGTTCGCGGTGTTCGGGGGAGTGCTGTTGGTCGCGGTCGTGTTCAGCCGGAGGTCACTGTGAAACGAACCATGATCGGCGTCGGCGCGATCGTCGCCGTCGTCCTCGCCTGCGTGGTCTACGTGGTCGCGTCGGCGCGGCCCGCCCCGACGGGCACGGTCGACCTGACGGCGCGCGACTCGCTGCTGTACGTCACGGAAGGCAGGCTGGCGCAGCGGACTGGCTCGTCCGTGGTGGTCAGCGATCGTCCATGCGCCCGGGTGTACTCGGCGGGCGGGACGACGGTCTGCCTGCGGTCGGTGGCGGTGCCGCCGAGTTATGAGGCCGTGCTGTACGGGCCGGACTTCGCCGAGCTGCACAAGATCAAGCTCGACGGCACCCCCAGCCGGACACGGGTCTCCGCGTCGGGGAACCTGGTCGGCTGGACGGTGTTCCGCTCGGGCGATTCCTATATGCCGTCGGGGTATTTCTCCACGACGGCGGGAATCTACGACCGGCGCAGCGGGACGCTGTACGGGTCGATGGAGGACTTCACATCCATTGTGGACGGCGTGGAGAACCACGCGAAGGACCGCAACTTCTGGGGCGTCACGTTCGGGCTCGACGACCGCACGTTCTACGCGACCCTTGCGTCAGGCGGCCGGACTTGGCTGATGAAGGGCGACTTGTCGTCCCGGACACTGGTGTCCGTCCGGGAGAACGCGGAGTGCCCGTCGGTGTCGCCGGACGGCAAGCGGGTGGCATACAAGAAGCGGTCGGGGGAGCACTGGAGCCTGGCTGTGCTGGACCTGGCGACCGGCGTCGAGACCCCACTGGCGGAGCGCAACCACCTCGACGACCAGGCGGTCTGGCTGGACGACCGGACGATCGGGTACGCCAGGCCGCCCGCGGCGGGGGAGCCGTTGGCGATCTTCGCGGTGCCCGCGGACGGCACGGGGGAGCCGAGGTTGGTGCAGGCCGACGCGAGTTCGCCGTCGCCGCTGGGTCAGTCCCAGTCCCAGCAGAGCCGGTAGATCCCGGGAGCCGGATCGGCCACGGTGACCTGCGCGGTGTAGCTGGCACCCAGGGCCACCTCGGTCTCGTCGCACTCCGGCTCCCCGATCGACGGCAGGTAGGTGCGGTAGACCCGCACCGGCAGCGCGCCCGCGCTGAACCGGACCTGGATCCCCGCCACCCGCGTCGCCCGCCCCACCCGCTGCGAGTGGTAGGGCTCCTTGGCGTCGGTGCGCATCGTGTAGGCCACCGACACCAGCTCGCCCGCCCGCAGCGGCCGGTCGAGGAGGAGTTCGAAGGTGGTGAACCCGGTCTCGGCGTCCGCCCGCCGCCTGCCCAGCCTGCAACCCACGGTGTCGGTGATCTCCATGGTCCGCGGCACGTCACTGCGATGCGCCACTGTATGCCGATCGACCCCGTCGACCTCGGCGCGCAGGACCAGCTGGTGGCGCATGGTCCGCAGCCGCTGGTCCTGATCGACCGTCCCGACGATGTGGATGGCCACCTTCGCCATCCGACTGACGGCGTCGATCCCCGCGCCCATCCGCTCCAGCGCCCTGGCCAGCCCATCCGGCCGCGCCCAAGCCTGATCGGCCCGCATGTCCCCCGGCGCCTGCGTCAGCCACCGCCCCCGCGGCCGCGGCGGCCCGAGCAACGCCGACAACGCCCCACCCGGCACCCCCACGATGTCCTCCAGCACGGCCAGCGCCCGCAGCGAGTCGGGACGCTCCGGCTGCGTCCGACCGGACTGCCAGTTGCTCAGAGCGGTCTTGCTGACGGCGGCGTCCCGTTCTCTTAGGCGGACCTGGATCCGGTCGAGACTGAGCCCACTGGACTTGAGCGCCAGGCGCAGGGCCAGGCTGAACGGCCCACTGGCCAGCGCCTCAGCCAAGCGGGCGGCCTCGGGGTGGTGGGTGGGCATGCGGTGTCCTCCGGGCGTCCGCCGGGCAGGATAGGCCGTCCACGTGGCGTTTCACCACCCGAAACGGGTGAGTGGCCAGTACGTGGGACGGGATCCTCGGGCGGCCCGTGGGTCCGGAAATCGTGAAACGGACCCGTGGCGGGGTGACGTTCGGTAAGGTCGTCACCGAAGTGCAGGTCGGGATGTCGGGGGTCAGGTGTGGATGCGTTCCGGAGCATCGGTAATTCGCTGTCGGACATCGTCAACAGCGGCCCGATGGGCGCACCACCAGCTCCTCCCGGTCCCGGCAGCGGCGGCAAGTTCTCCTTCAAGCCGGACGAGATCGAAGCGATCGTCAAGGACTGGGTGACCCTCGCCGAGGGCTACGAGGACTCCCGGGCCAGGTCGCAAGAGATGGTGGTGGTGAACGGCCCGGGCGCCGAGGTCGCGAGCGAGATGCATGCGTCAACGGCGCGGATCTCTGGCCAGGCCTACCTCGATTCGCTGAACGACAAGGTCGAGTACTGCTACAGCCAGGCCCAGAAATTCCAAGACGCGCTAAGCGACTACAAAGGTGTGGAACGGTCCAGCGTTCGTCGCATCACCGCCGCTGGGGACTCCGCCCCCTCCACATCTGGAGAGATCTGATCTTGCGCACCCGCCTACTGCCTCTCATCGCCTGTGTTCTGACCCTCGCCTCTTGCACGTCGGAATCACCGGGAACCCCGACGGCCGCCCCCGTGACCTCGACCGACGACTCGACTACGGCGCCGAGTCCGACTACGAAGGAGACGTCCTCCGGCGATTTGCCCACCGATGGGGCGCCGAAGGTCAACACACCCATCGAACCTGGGCGATTCCTCAAGCAGCCATGCCCGGTGTTTACCGAGGCCCAGCGCAAGGAACTTGGAATCAACGCAGGCGAGTCGTTGGACGGCGCCCTCGGTGAGGGCTGCAAGTGGCGCAGCAACGGCGGCGGCCTCTTGACGCTGACTTTTCTCGAGAAGAACACCAAGGGGCTTAGCGCGCCCTACGCCAACAACAAGACTGGCGCGTTCAAGTACTTCGATCCCACGGAGATCGGCGGCCAGCCTGCCGTATTCGCCAGTGCTGATGACCGCCGCGACCAGGGCCAGTGTCTGGTGATTGTCGGGATGAGCGACAAGTTGATCTTCAACATGTTCATTGAGCAGTCGGCGGACAAAGTGAGTCCCGACAACAAACCCTGTGATGTTGTGGCGCGGGTTGCCGGGATGGCGTTGACGACCATCAAGGCTGGCTAAACGTTTCAGGGCTGAAACTAGTCAGCTGATCGTGGGAGTTGCGGAATTGCGGGCCGCTGGTTTCATTGGCCCATGATCAGTGATCGACAGCCTGCCCGGATGCGGGCATTGGGTATGGAGTTGGCGGCGGCGCGGGTTCGGGCTGGGAAGACCAGTCGACAAGCGGCCTTCGGTATCGGAATGTCTCTTGCGACGTTGAGTCGTAGTGAGAACGCCAAGCGGGGATGCTTGGCCACGGATGTCGCGGGTCTGTTGGGGATGTACGGCATCACCGGGGCCGATCGTCAGCGGCTCCTTGACATGGCTGAGGATCTGGACGCGCGAATGTGGGTTGAGCCAGGAGATCGGGCTCACCAGTTCCTACCCACACTCGCCGACTTCGAGGCGAAGGCGCGGACGTTGTTCCACCTTGCGCCCACCATCGTCCCCGGACTCCTGCAAACACCTGCCTATGCGCGTGCGCTCCACACCGTCGCGGGGCTCACCGGTACCACGCAGGACGCGATGGTCGAGGCGCGTATCGACAGGCAGAAGGTACTCGCGAAGCTGGCCGCACCGCAGTACAGCGCGGTTCTCGACGAGGCCGCGCTGCGTCGGGGGTACGGCGGTTCCGAGGTGATGGTGCAGCAGATCAACTGGCTGATCGGTCGCGCGCAGCAGCCCAACATCGACGTCCGGGTGATCCCGTTCAAACACGGCGGGTACGCCGACACCGGCCCGTTCCTGATGATGGGGTTCGCCGACATTCCGCCAATCGTCTACGTGGAGCACGGCGGGGTGTCCGGGTTCCTGGACGCCCCGCAAGACATGGCCCTGTTCCAAGGGTTCGCTGCTAGGGTCATGAGGTTCGCGCTGAGTTCAGCCGACTCGGTGAACTTTCTGGCCAGGATGGCGGCCGATTACGAACGGAGCTGAAACAGGATGGACGCGGAGTGGCGGAAGTCGAGTGTCAGCCAGGCTGGTGGACAGGACTGTGTTGAGGTTGCCTACGCCACCCAAGTCCGTGTTCGGGACTCCAAAAACCCTGATGGCGGCACATTGGCGTTCCCGGCCGACACCTGGCTACCTCAGCATTTGGCTTCTGTCTAGGGTTTTCCCACCCTGAAACGGCTAAGCCTATCGGGGGCGTTGCGGCACAACAGGTTTTCTGTGTCTCATGTCCCCATGTTCAATGATCGTTTCGAAGTCGACTGGGTGACGGGAAAACCTACCGCCACCGCGAAGAAACCCAAGAAACTCCGCGCCGACGCCGTCGCTCTCTTGGATCTGTTCGGCGTGTATGGCGAAGAGCGGCATCGGGTGCTTGACGGCGAGAGGCCGCGCGCCTACACCGAGCCGCACGATGACGCCCCGAAGTCCACCCAGGCCCCGTTGTGGATGGTGCAGTTCAACGCGTGTGCGGTGCCCGGGCTCCTGCAGACGCCCGCCTACGCCCGGGCCATGCACGCCGCCGCCGGGATCAGTGGGGCGCACCTCGACGGGATGGTTGAGGCGCGGATGGAGCGGCAGGCGGTGCTCACGAAGCGAGGGGCGCCGAGGTACATCGTCATCGTTGACGAGGTGGTGCTGCATCGGGGGTTCGGTGGGCGGGACGTGATGGCCCAGCAGCTCAGTTGGCTGGCCGGGTGCGCGAGGCAGAAACACATCGATTTCCACGTGATTCCGTTCCGCCGCGGCGGGTACGCCAATTCCGGTCCCTTCCTCATGTCCGGATACCTCGACAAACCGCCGGTCGTGCACCTCGAGCACCGCCGGAGTGACCCGCCTGACATCGACTTCTTCCAGGGGCTGGCTGTTAGGCTGCTTGGACTGGCCTTGAATTCCGCCGAATCGGTGCGATTCCTGACCAAGATCGCAGGCGAGGACGAATGGGGCTGAAATGGCCGACTGGGGTGACGCGGGCGCCTACGAGGTCGCCCCAGGTGTCCACCGGATCCCGCTGCCCCTGCCCAACGACGGCCTGCACGCCGTCAACGTCTACGCCATCGCCACGGCCGACGGGGTCGTGCTGATCGACTCCGGGTGGGCGCTCGCCGAGGCCCAAGGCCAGCTTGAGGCGTCGCTGGCGCAGATCGGTTTCGGGTTCGAGGACATCACCCGCTTCCTCATCACCCACTCCCACCGCGACCACTACACGATGGCCGTGGAGGTCCGGCGGCTGTTCGGCACGCGGATCGCGGTGGGGGTCGGGGAGCAGGCCAACTTCACCGCGATGATCGAGGGGCACGTCGAGCAGCAGTTCGCCGACATGGTCCGGTGGGGCGCGGCGGAACTGGCCGAGAAGCTGCGGCCCGTGTTCGCCAAGACCGACCACGACGCGATCAAGCGCGTCTACGAACTGCCCGACGAATGGATCCCCGGCGCCCAGGACATCGAGATCGGCGGCCGCGTCCTGCGGGCCATCCCGACACCCGGGCACACGCGGGGCCACCTGGTCTTCGCCGACCCGGCTGCCGGCGTGCTGTTCTCCGGCGACCACGTGCTGCCCCACATCACCCCGTCCATCGGCTTCGAACCCGCGCGCGCCGAACTACCCCTGGGCGACTACCTCGACTCCCTGCGGCTCGTGCGGGCCCTGCCCGACATGCGGCTGCTGCCAGCGCACGGCCCCGTCAGCGACAGCGTGCACACCCGCGTCGACGAACTGATCGTCCACCACGACGACCGCCTCGCCGCCACCCTCGAAGTGGTCCGCGACGGTGCCACCACCGCGTGGGACGCCGCGCACAAGCTCACGTGGACCAGCCGCAAGCGCAAGTTCGAGGAACTCGACACCTTCAACCGCACACTCGCGATCGGGGAAACCTCCGCACACCTCGACGTCCTGGTCGTCCGGGGCGCACTCAAGTCGTCCATTGTGGACGGCGTGGCGGAGTACGTCCCGCTAGAACAGTGACGGCTGGCCGTTCGGGGCCGCGTCCTCGATGGCGAGCAGTTTCAGTTTCGTGACCGTGCCGCCCGGCGCGGAGAAGCCGCCCATCTTGCCGTCGGCACCGAGGACCCGGTGGCACGGCACGATGATCGGACAAGGGTTTCGGCCAAGCGCCTGCCCCACCGCCTGGGCCGAGCCGGGTAAGCCGATCGCGCGCGCGACCTCGCCGTAGGTCATCGTCTGGCCGGGTGGGATCGCGCGCGCCACCTCGTAGACCTTCAGGTTGAACTCCGGCAGCCCCGACAGGTCCAGCTCGATGTCGGTCAGGTCGTCGGCCTCGCCGTTCAGCAGGGCTGTCATCCGGGTGATGGCGGCCGCCACCGGCGGCGGCGGGGTGCCGGCGGCGGTGCCCGTGGCGGGCGGCAGCCGGACCCCGCTGATCCCGGCTGGCCCCCACGTGACACCGCAGGTGCCCAGTCGGGTGTCGAACTGGGCGTACCCAGATTCCGTCATGCCCGCAGTGTGCCCCACCCCACCGACAATCAGTGGCTGGGCTGCGCGCCGGGGCCGAGGAGGTCGTCGAACAGGGCGCGGTAGCGGATCATGGCTTCGCGCAGGCGTTCGGTCGACACCTGGGTGCGGGCGTTCTGGGTCTGGATGTCGTGGGCGGCGCGGTAGTGCTCCAGGGTCTCCGCGTGGGACACCGACAGGTCCGCCGCCTGCTGGTCGAAGCTCTCCGTCGGGTAGCCGCGCTCCGACATCAGGGCGTTGACCAGCCGGTCCGCCTCATCGAGTGCGGGGCCGGGGCGGTCGACGAACTGCTCCTGGACCAGCGCCCACTGCTGCGCGTACCGCTCGCGGGTGCTGGGGGACAGGTCGTGGATGTCGAGCTCGGCATGGCGCTGCTCGCGCTGGGTGAGTTCCCGTTCCGCCTGGCGGCGCGGCTGTTCACTCACGGCGCGGTCGTATTCGGGGCCGAACTGTTGGCGCAGGTGCCCGCTCTTGCGGCGGGAGTTGACTAAGAAGAACACGGCCGCGCCGATCACGACGAGCGCGGCGATGATGGCGATGATCGCGCCGGTGGACATCGGGTCTCCTTCCGAAAGGGTCGGACGGGGTCGACTACCCGCCCGACCACCTCCGGAAACGTCAGCAGCCGCAGGACACCGCGTGGACGGGCGCCGTCAGCGGGTCGACCTCGCCGCGGACCCGGCCGGAAGCCGTCTCCACCGCGAAGCCCTCGCGCGCCCAGTACTCGAAGCCGCCCAGCATCTCCTTGACCGAATAGCCGAGTTCCGCGAACGCCAGCGCCGCGCGCGTCGCGCCATTGCAGCCGGGACCCCAGCAGTAGGTGACGACCCGCGCTCCGGAGGGCACGACCTCGCGGGCGCGCTCCGCGATCTCGGCGGTCGGCAGGTGCACCGCGCCCGGGATGTGTCCCTGGTCCCAGGCCGCCGGCGACCGGGAGTCGATCAGCACGAAGTCCTCTGCGGCGGTGAGCGCGGCGTGCACGTCGCTGACGTCGGTCTCGAAGGTGAGGCGGGCGCGGAAGTGGGCGATGGCGTTCATGGGGCAATCCTCTGACCTGCGGCGACGGAACGGGAGTGGCGTGAACGCCGCTGTTCGCTAAGATCTCGCCATGCCCACCGTCAGCGTCCTCGCCTATCCGGGCATGTCCGTGTTCGAGCTGGGCATCGTCACCGAGGTCTTCGGCCTGCCCCGGCCGGAACTCGACGTCGACTGGTACCGGCTGACGGTCTGCGCCGAGCGCGGCGCGGTGCCGGTGATCGGCGGGGCGGTCCTGCGGTCGGACTTCGGGCTGGACGACCTCGCCGCCGCCGACACCGTGATCGTCCCGGGCGTCGCCGACGTGCGCGGCCACTGCTCCCCGGCCCTGCTGGACGCGCTGCGGAAAGCCCACGCGCGCGGCGCCCGACTCGTCTCGATCTGCTCAGGCGCGTTCGCGCTGGCCGAGGCGGGCCTGCTCGACGGCCGCCGCGCCGCCACCCACTGGCGCTACGCCGACCGCCTCGCGGCCCGGTTCCCCGCGGTGACCGTCGACGCGGACGTGCTCTACGTCGACGAAGGCGATGTCCTGACCAGCGCGGGAAGTGCGGCCGGGCTAGACCTTTGCGTGCACATCGTCCGGCGCGACTTCGGCGCCGCCGTGGCCAACGCGGTCGCGCGCAGGCTGGTCGTGCCGCCGCACCGCGAAGGCGGGCAGGCCCAGTTCATCGAGTCACCCGTGGCCGAGCCGGAGGACGACGCGGTGACCGCGAGCATGTCTTGGGCGCTGGCCAACCTGACCGAGCCGATCACCGTGGCGACCCTCGCGCGGCGCGCGCACCTGTCGACCAGGTCATACCTGCGGCGGTTCAAGGACAGCAGCGGCACAAGCCCGATCCGCTGGCTGATCGCCCAGCGCGTGCAGGCGAGCCTGCCGCTGCTGGAGACCTCGGAACTCGCCGTCGCCGAGATCGCCGCGGCCGTCGGCTTCGACAGCCCGGTGACCTTCCGCCACCACTTCGCCCGCTCGCTGCGAACATCGCCTTCGGCCTACCGGAAGGCGTTCCGCGGCTAAGGCTCGACGTGGACCTGGGTCGGGTCGGCGAACTGGTAGCCGACGCCGCGCACGGTCCTGATCAGGTCGTCGTCCGCGTCGATCTTGCTGCGCAGCCTGCGCACGTGGACGTCCACGGTCCGCTCGCTGACGTAGGTCGTGTTCCAGACCTCGCTCATCAGCGTGCGCCTGCGGTGGACGCGGTCGGGGCGGGTGACCAGGAACAGCAGCAGGTCGAACTCCAGCCGGGTCAGCGCGATCTCCCGGCCCCGCCAGAACACCTGGCGGGACGCGGCGACCACGCGCAGCGGCGCCGTGCGGATCGGCACGACGACGCCGGGAGTGGCGTGTTCAACGGTGCCCAGCGCGCTGAGCGCGTCGACGAGTTCCGCGGTGAGCTGCGGCATCCGGTCGGGCGTCGCGGTGAGGTGGACGGTCAGTGAGAGCGTGGTCGGTTCGGGCGCGCGCAACAGTGGCGATGCCATGGAGGTCCCCAAAAGGTGAGTGCGTGACGGGTGGCGAGGGCTGCGGGTCAGCGCTGACATCGCTGGGCTGGAGTCACGGAACGCACACACTGAGTCGACCAAACCCGGCACACACCGTCAACGCCGTCCCGGAGCCTGGGACGGCGTCGACGTCACGGAACTACTCCGGGAAGTGCTCGATCGCCAGGTACGGGTGCAGCGGACCGGCGTTGCGCGGCAGGAACCACTCGTCGAAGTCCAGGCCCGGGGTCCCGAGCAGGTCGATGTCGTCCTCGCCCGCCTCAAGGTCGAACAGGCGCTCGTGGTCGAGGTCGGCGAAGGCGTGCTCGTCGAAGGCGGCGTAGATCTCCTTGATCGGCAGCTCGTCGAGCAGGCCCGCGAGGTCGAGCTGCACGCCCGCCTCGGCCTTGAGCACGTGCAGCGCCAGCGCCTCGGCCGTGCACAGCGGCGGGACCCAGTCGGGCTGGGACAGCCGGTAGCCCAGGATCGACGCGGTCACCAGGAACTGCTTGGCGAACAGCGCGCTGTAGTGGTCGGCGTAGCGCAGCGGGAGCTGGTTGATCACGCTCAGCGCCTCGACGTCACCGGCGGCGGACTCGGCGTCGTCGAGTTCCTGGATGTCGGCGAACAACTCGTCGGTGAGGATCTCCATGCCCTGCACCAGCGCGCCCGCGACGAGCCTGGCGGCCTCGGCCGACACCGGGCAGTCCGGGTCGTCGGGGTTGTGGCCGAACGCGGCGGCGTCGAAGGCGCGCAGCGTGGCCGCGGAGGTCAGCAGCTCCTCGCGGAGCGCGGCGACCTCCTCCTCCGACAGCTCGGCGTCCTCGTCCTCTTCGTCCTCCGGCTCGGCGGGCTTGGTGCCCAGCGCGGCCTCGAGGTCGTCGTCGCTGGCGATGACCTCGCAGCGGCCGACGGTCCAGCCCTCGAGCAGCTCGGTCTGCGCGATCATCTCGGTCAGCACGTGCCGGGCGGCCTCTTCGGCGAAGGCGAGCGCGGGGGAGTCGACCAGCCAGGTGATCACCGCGCCCTTGGGGTGCACGGCGATGCGGTGGTCGAGCGGCTCGACCTCGACCCCGTCCGGGCCCTCGATCCCGGCGAGGAGATCAAGTTGCTCGTCGAGCAGGGCGGCCACGCCGTGCCGCTGCAGCGGGTCGAGGTCTGCGGTGCCCGTCGCGGGGGACAGGTCGGCGGTGAGCTGGTATTCCACGGGTGGAGTGTAGGAGCGCCGAGCCGAGCGCGGGCGTCAGGGCGCGTCGTGGATGTCGCACGATCGTGTGCATAGATCATTTCGGTCGCGCGGACGCATGCGTCCATCGGCATGCTTGAGCGGATGAACATCTACGTCGCGGGCATCTTCTGGGTCCTCGGCGCGGCCGCCGTCGCCGCCGTGGTCGCCTACCTCGTCCGTCGGATCGGCGAGACCGACGGGATCATGGAGAACAACGAGGCCGCGGGCCAGGTGTTCACCATCGTCGGCGGGCTGCACGCGGTGCTGCTGGCCTTCGTGCTGATCTCCCTGTTCGACTCGGTGAACGCCGCTGAGGACGGCTCCTACCGCGAGGCCGACAGCCTGGTCGCCGCGTCGTGGGCGGCCGACGCGCTGCCCGAACCGACCCGCACCGACGTCCGCGACCTGTCGATCTCGTACGCGGGCACGGTGGCCGACCAAGAGTGGCCCCTGATGCGGGAGGGCAACGGCGACGCGGGCGACGACGGCTGGCGGCAGCTCGATCAGCTGCGCGTGTCCGTCGCCGCGGCGGCGGTGTCCGACGAGTGGCAGAACGACCGCAGACCGAGGCCGCGGCGAAGCTGTGGGAGGTCTACCAGGCCAGGCAGGAGCGGTTGAACGCCGCGGGCAGTGAAGGCGTCAGCTCGGTGGTCTGGTTCGCGCTGATCGCGGGCAGCTTCATGTCGATCGCGCTGCCGCTGCTGTTCGGCGGCCCGCGCCCGCGCACCCACATCCTGATCGTGTCGATCCTCGCCGGGACGCTGTCGCTGCTGCTGTTCGCCACGAGCCAGCTGCAGAACCCGTACAGCGGCGGCGCGAAGGTCGAGCCCGACGCGTTCGAGTCCGTGATGGCACGGCTGCAATGAGACGCCGCCTGGCGTCCGCGGTGAGCCTCGCCGGGGTGTTCGTGTTCGGGGCGGCGGGGATGCTGCTGGGCGCCGGCCCCGGCGCGGCGGCGCAGCCGACCTGCGTCTTCCTGCGGGTGCACAACATCGGCGACACCGGCCTGTCGGTGCTGACCAGGGTGCGGCTGTCGGACGGGACGATCGACAGGGTCGGCGCGCTCGGGTACCGGGTGGACGCGATCGGGCATGTGCCCGGCTCGGCGGTCGCGTACGGCCTGGCGAGTCGGGGCCTCACCGGTCCGTTCCACGATGGCGCGCACGTGCTGGCGTTCGACGGGTCCGGGTCCACCCGGGATCTCGGGCCGGTGCGGGGAGACGTGCCGTGGGACGGGCTGGTCGACGCGAAGGCGGGCGCGGTCGTCGGGGACACGCTGGTGGTCCGCGACGCGCGGAGCCTGTACTCGATCGACATCGACCCGCGGCGGCCGACGTACCTCAGTGTCGTTCGGACTGTCGAGCTGCGACCGGCCGAGCTTGCGCGGACGGTCGATGACTTCGGGGTTCGGGACGGGATGCTCTACGGGGTGTCGACGTACGCGGCCTACTTCGGGCAGGTCGTGCGGATCGACCCGGTTTCCGGTGCGGTGACGCAGGTTCCCGGGCCGCGGCTGCCTGGGGGACGGGCGTATGGGGCGGCGCTGATCGGGCCGGACGGGGCGCTGTACGCGGCGGGGAACCGGACCGCGCAGCGCAGCAGGCTGTACCGGGTCGAGCTGCGGGCGGACGCGGAGGTGCGGGAGGTCGCGGCCTGGCCCGCGGTCGACTCGGCGGACGCGACGGGCTGCATGACGCCGGGTCCGCAGCCTTCGCCGCCGACGAGCGGATCGGTGACGCAGACCCGGCCACCCGCGTCCGACAGCGGCTCGGCGACGCAGACCAAGCCCCCGGCGAGCGGAACGGCGACCCAACCGGTGCCGACGCAGGCTGGTGGTGGTTCGGCTGGTCAGTTGGTGCCGACGCAGGCGGGTGGTGGCTCGCAGACTCAGGCGGTACCGATGCAGGCTGGTGGTGGTTCGGCTGGTCAGTTGGTGCCGACGCAGGCGGGTGGTGGCTCGCAGACTCAGGCGGTACCGATGCAGGCTGGTGGTGGTTCGGCTGGTCAGTTGGTGCCGACGCAGGCCGGTGGTGGCTCACTGACTCAGGCGGTACCGACGCAGGCGGGCGGTGGCTCGCTCACTCAGGCGGTGCCCTCCCATGCCGCGGGTGGTTCGGGAACGGGGACGCGGCCCGCGCTGCCGGGCAGCGGCGGCGCGACCCAGCAGGTTCCCCTGCTGCCGCCCGCGAGCGGGACGGCCACGCAACTGCCCCCGCCTCCGCCACCTCCCGCGAATGGCTCGGCGACACAGACACCGCCACCCCCGCTGTCGGCGGGCGGCTCGCTGACGATCGAGTTCCCGGTGCCGCTGCTGCCGCCGGTCGGGGGTTCGGCCACGCAGCTCAAGCCGCCGCCACCGCCGCCGGTGCCCGGCTCGTCGACCCCGGTCCGGCCGCCGCCCCCGCGGGCGCAGGCCATCCGACCCGTCCAGCAGGCCGCACCGCCACAGAACCCGACGCAGGTCCAACGACCGCCCGCGACCCGCCGCCCCTACGGCCCACCGCCCAAGGCCGAACAGCTACAGGCCGACAAGAACGACAAGACAGCCAAGAAGCGGCGGTGGGGAGTGACCGTGCTGGTCCTGGTCCTCGGCACCGCCGCGGCGATGGCCGCCCACCGCCACCGCTGAGCCCGGGGGCGCGCCGGAGCGCGCCCCCGGGTACCCACTTGATCAGCCGGTGTAGAGGGTCAAGCCGTACGCCGACAGGGCCTCGCGGACGGGCTGGAAGAACGTCGTCCCGCCCGTGGTGCAGTTGCCGGAGCCGCCCGAGGTCATGCCCTGGGCCTGGACGCGGCCGCTGACCACGGCGCTGACGAACGAGCCGCCCGAGTCGCCCGGCTGGGCGCAGGCGCTGGTCCTGGTGAGCCCGTAGACGATCTGGCCGCCGCCGTAGTTCACGGTCTGGTTGAACGCCTGGACCGTGCCGCAGCGCCAGCCGGTGGTGGAGCCGGAGCGGCAGACCGTGCCGCCGACCTGGGTCACCGTGGAGCCCGCGACCGTCACGTCCGTGCCGCTGGAGTAGCGGTCGACCAGCGGGGTGGACACGGCAGTGGAGCTGGAGACGCGGATGATGCCGTAGTCGTTGGTCGGGAACGACGAGCCCGCGACCGGGCCGATCGTCCCGCCGACTCCGGACACCGTGCCGCCCAGGTTGGTGCAGTGGCCCGCGGTGATGACGTAGCGGGTGCCCGCGGAGTTGCGGGCGTTGAAGCCCACCGAGCAGCGGCCGCTGCCGAAGTAGATCGCCTGGCCGCCGATGATGTTCCACAGCGGACGCGGGGCCTCGGTGACGTGCTCGACGCGCAGCGCGGAGTTGCCCGACGCCTTGGCCCAGGCCAGGCCCGCGGGGTCGCCGCGCAGGACCGAGACGACGACCTGGTTGGCCGCGGGGTCGACGTACCAGCCGGTGACCGAGTCGGGCACCGACGCCTTGCGCGCGTCCAGAGTGGACTGGACGACCGACAGGGTGGCGGCGCTGTGCTTGACCACCTTCGCCACGGCGCCCGCCGCGCGGACCTCACCCGCGCGGTTGGCGTCGGTGACGCCGACGGTGAACTTGCCCGTGGCGGTGTCCAGCCACGAGTTGGCGTAGGCGCCGCCGAGGCTTGTTCGCAGGGTCTGCTCGGCGGTGGCCAGCGTGTCCGCGCTCGCCGTGGCGTCTAACGCCTGCGCCGCGGCGGCGGACGGGGTGGCGAGCGCCGCGGTGGTGATCGCGGCACAGGCCAGGGACAGGGTTGTGCTCAGGAAACGTCGACTCACGAACGGCCTCCATTTAGCAGGGATGAATGGGCCGGCCTTGTGAACGGGTGCGCACCTGTCGATCGACGCTACGCGTGCCCCACGACGATCGGTACCGGCTATCCGTGCGCAGGAAGCCGCCAGAATCGGTTACGAGCTGTCGCTGGATCAGGCGATTGGGTGACTTTCCAACCGGGTGACGACCCCCGTGTCGCAACCGTGCGTACGTCCGGTGTTCATCACCTGATCGGGGGCCAGAACGGGAGAGCGCCCCGGGGCGGGTCCGGCACGACCATGCCCCGGGGCGCGCACTCTCGGCCGATCCGCCCCGCCGTGGGGTGTGACGGCGGGCCTCGATGCGGGTCGCGAGCCTTGTGCCCAGCGAGTATGAGCCGCCGACCCCTCCCGGTCCAGCGTTACTCATCGGTAGTGAATGACCCGGCCGGTGTCTACGGAGTGTGCGTCCGGGTAAGCCTGCCCTCACTCGATCGGCTACCACTAGGCGTGGTCCGGGTTGCCGGGGCGGAATTGTGCGTAGCGTTTCCCCATCCGCGAACGTCGGGTCGGGAGTTGCTGTCGGGGACGGCACGGGCAGCCGGATGGGACAAAGAAGATGGACGGGGCCGCATACCAACGCGCCCTCGGGCGTGAACTGCAGCAGCTGCGGGTCCGGCGCAAGTGGACCAGGGCGCAGCTGGTGCAGCGGCTGCCCGGGGAACTCTCCGCGCAGGCGCTCGCGTCCTATGAGACCGGCACGCGCTCGTGCACCGTGGTCCGCTTCGTCGAACTGTGCGCCGCGCTGGACGCCTCCCCGCACGATCTGCTGGAACGCGTGCACGACCAGGTCGCCCAGAGCCAGTACCCCGCGTCGCTGCGCGTGGACCTGCTGCTGCTCGCCGAGGCCGACCGTCCACAGTTGGCACCCGCGCGCGGCTGGGCGCACGCCGAGGTGGCCAGGCACGCCGCCGCGGCACGCGAACTCGACCTCGCCGCGCTGGAATCGCTCGCCGCGCTCTGCGGCCTGCCGACGGTCGAACTGATCCGGGTGTTGCGCGAGGTCGCGCCCGCCAGCTGAGCCGTATTTCCCGGTCAGCCGCCTGGCTGGTTAATTTCCGCCATAAATTCGTCCGGATAGTTTCCTCTGCTAACCGTATTCGGCCGCCAGCGGAGCGTGAGAATTACTCGGCAGGTCGTCCGGCGTGAGCGTGATCGCAACCTCTGCAACGCCTTCAATTTCGCTGTCGTTCACTCGTGAACATGACTATTTCAAGGCACGGTCGGGGTGCGCCAGACGATGGGAGAAACCCAATATGGCCGTCGCCCGTTTCCAGATCTACAGATCTGCCGCAACCGGGGTCACGTGGCGATTCCTTTCGGCGAACAACCGCAGCATCGGTCAGGCCGCGGACACCTTCGACGACGCAAGTAGTTGTGCCGTAGCGCTTCGTGACCTCCGCGACCGCCTCGCCTCCGCGTCGGTGATCATCAACCGCGAGGGCCCGAAGCAGTTGTGGGCGTGGCGCATCCGTATCGCCGACCAGGATCTCGCCGTTTCCAGCAGGCGATACCACCGGCGCGTTCAGGCCAGTTATGCGTGCCGCAGTTTCCTCGAACTCGTCGCCGAGTCGCCGAACTCGGAACTGCCGCGCCTGGTGCATTTCTGATGCTCTTGACCGGGTATTGCCGTGCCGCCATCCGGTCTATTGCGGCCTCGGCGCATTGGCTCGTTCGTTCGTTGTTCATTTCACCAACCGGGTGCGGCCAACTCGCCGGGGTTTGCTCACGGCGCAACTCTGCCCACCCTTTGTGGAGTAACCCCGCATGGCACAAGTGATCACCGCGCCCGACTCCGTCGGCGGTGCGCCGCCCCCCGACGCGCCGCGTCGCAAGATCCGGCCGTCAGGGGGGTCCGACCGCGTGTTCCGGCTCGTGCTGCGGACCGCAGGCGGGGCCGTGCTCGCCATGATGGCCACGGTCGGCCTGTTCCTGGGCACCCGCGGCGCGGAAGCGTTCGGCGCGGTGGGCTGGGATTTCTTCACCACCCAGGCGTGGGAGCCGGACTCGGTGAACTTCGGCATCGCCGCGGTCCTGATCGGCACCCTGCTCATCGCCGCGGTCGCGTTGACGATCGCGTTCCCGATGGCGCTCGGCATGGCGCTGTATGTCTCCGAGTACGCCCCGCGCAGGCTCAAAGGCTTCCTCACGAGCCTGATCGACCTCATGGCCGCGGTACCCAGTGTCGTCTACGGTCTGTTCGGCGCGACCCTGCTGCAGTGGGAGGGCCTGGACATCCCGCGCTGGCTGTCCATCCAGTTCGGCTGGATCCCCCTGTTCAGTGTGTCCGGCTCCGACCCGGACAACCCGCTCGCCAGCAACACCGTCTATGCCACCTCGACGTTCTGGGCGGGACTTGTCGTCGGCTTCATGGTCATGCCGTTCATCTGCTCGGTGATGCGGGAGTCGTTCACCCAGGCGCCGCAAGGGGAACGGGAGGGGGCCTACGCGCTGGGCGCCACTCGCTGGGGTGTGATCCGCAGTGTGGTGCTGCCCTTCGGGCGCAGCGGGATCATCGGCGGCACCATGCTGGGCCTGGGCCGCGCGCTCGGCGAGACCATCGCGGTCGCGATGATCATCACGCCCGTGTACCTGATCCAGCCGCACATCTTCGAACAGGGCGCCCACTCGGTGTCCGCGCTGATCGCCTTCAAGTGGGGCGAAGCGAGCCCCTTCGGACTCTCGGCGCTGATGGCCGCGGGACTGAGCCTGTTCGCCCTGACCCTCGTGGTCAACTTCGCGGCTTCCGCGGTGATCGCGCGCAGCCGCTCCGGCCAGGGGAGTGACTGATGTCCACTGTGGAGACGACGCGGCCGGTTCAGCGACCGGCGAGTACGGCGGGCACGGTGGTGACCGCCGCCCGTCCACCCGCCGGGGTGGAGCCACGCCGGGTCACCAAGTCCCGCTCGCGGGCCGACGTGGTGTCCGCGTTCGGCGCCGGGGTGGCCGCCATCGCGCTCACCGGGCTGCTGTTCGACCAGATCGCCCCGTTCTCCGGCGTCGTCGGGTTCATCGCCATCGCCTACCCGCTCTTCATCGGGCTTTACGCGCTGCTGATCTCCCTTGAGGACCGGGCGATCGCGGTGTGCGACAAGGTCGTCTCGGCGATCGTCCACAGTGTCGCGGCCCTGGCGCTCGGCGCGCTGCTGGTGATCGTGGTGTACCCGTTCTGGGCGGGCTGGTCCGCGCTGCTGCGGTGGAACTTCTACACCGAGGACATGTCCCAGGCGGGGCCCGCCGACCCGCTGGAACTCGGCGGTGTCCTGCACGCCGCGATCGGGACCCTGGAGCAGATCAGCATCGCGCTGATCATCACCGTCCCGCTCGGACTGACCTGCGCGGTGTTCCTCAACGAGACCCGCGGCACGTTCACCCGAACCGTGCGCACCGTCGTCGAGGCGATGACCGCGCTGCCGTCGATCGTCGCGGGCCTGTTCATCTACGCGTCGCTGATCCTGGTCGTCGGCGTCGAGCGGTCCGGGTTCGCCGCGGGCTGCGCGATCAGCGTGATGATGCTGCCGATCATGATCAGGGCCGCCGATGTCGTGGTCCGCATGGTGCCCAGTTCGCTGAAAGAGGCGTCCTATGCCATGGGCGCGGGCCAACTGCGCACAGCGTGGCACGTCGTGCTTCCCACGGCCCGCTCCGGCCTGACCACCAGTGTGCTGCTGGCGACCGCGCGCGGCATCGGGGAGACCTCGCCGGTACTGATCACCGCGGGGCTCACCCCGTTCTTCAACGCCAACCCGTTCAGCGGTCCGCAGGTGTCGCTTCCCTTGGCGACGTTCAGCATGGTCAAGAACTCCGAGGGCACCATGCAGCAGCGCGGGTTCGGCGCCGCGGCGGTGCTCATGGTGCTGGTGCTCATTCTTTTCGTCCTCGCCCGTGTCATCGGCGGCAGGCCCGCGGGCAACCTGTCGGCTGGTCAGCAGCGCCGCCGCCTGCGGGCATCTGCCCGCGATCAAGCGCGGTACACCGCGAAGCTGCGCCAACGCGCTCAACACCGCGAAAACGTCTGGTCTGAAACGCATCGAGGAGAGTCATGACCGTCCGCGACCACCTGCCCCTCCGGCCACGGCGGCACGGCCGCGCGGTCGGGCTGATGGCGGTGCTCACCGTGCTGTTCTCGGTGACGGTCGGCTTCGCCCCCACCGCCGCGGCCGAGGACTACGTGCCGATCAGCGGATCCGGGTCGTCCTGGAGCTTCAACGCGCTCGACCAGTGGCGCAAGAACGTCCTGCAGTACGGCATGCGGATCACCTACTCCGACACCGGGTCGACGACCGGCCGCAACCAGTTCAAGGTCAACCAGGTCGACTTCGCCGTCTCCGAGATCCCCTACGGCCTCAAGGACGCCGGGGTGGTCGACTACGGCCCGCCCGAGGGCACCTACGCCTACATGCCGATCGTGGCCGGTGGCACGTCCCTGATGTACAACCTCAAGATCGGCGGCCAGCGGGTCACCAACCTGCGGCTGTCCGGCGAACTCGTCGCCAAGATCTTCACCGGCGTCATCACCAGCTGGGCGGACCCGGCGATCAAGGCGGAGAACCCCGGTCTGACGCTGCCCGCGCGCAAGATCGTGCCGGTGGTGCGCAGCGACGGCTCGGGCAGCACGGCGCAGTTCACCACCTGGCTGGCCAGTCAGCACGGCGGCGTCTGGGACGCCTTCTGCCGCAAGGCGGGCCGAGCCACCCCGTGCGGGTTCACCTCGAACTACCCGGTGGTCGACCCCGTCGTCGCCCAGGACAAGTCGATCGGCGTGTCCAACTACGTGCGGCAGGACCAGGCCGAGGGTGCCATCACCTACGTCGAGTACTCCTACGCCAAGGCGGCGGGCTTCCCGGTGGCGAAGCTGCTGAACCAGGCGGGCTACTACGTCGCGCCCACCCCGGAGGCGGTCGCGGTCGCGCTGCTGAAGGCCGAGATCCGTGCGGACCTGACGCAGGAACTCAGCAAGGTCTACACCGATGTGGACAAGCGCACCTACCCGCTTTCCAGCTACAGCTACATGATCCTGCCGACGCAGACCAACCAGCGCTTCACCACCGACAAGGGCAAGACACTCGGCGCCTTCGCCTACTACTTCCTGTGTGAGGGGCAGCAGCAGGCGGGCAGGCTCGGGTTCTCCCCGCTGCCGATCAACCTGGTGCAGGCCGGGATGACCCAGGTCGGCCGGATCCCCGGCGTGCAGGCGCACTCGCTCGACATCAAGAAGTGCAACAACCCGACGTTCTCCACCGACGGCACCAACACGCTGGCCAAGAACGCGCCCCAGCCCAAGGAATGCGACCGCAGGGGCGGGCCCGCGCAGTGCGAGGAGGGCACCGGCGGCGCCACCCAGTCGACCAAGTCGACCGGTGGCGCGGGCGGCCGGACCGCCGGGGGCGCGGGCGCTGGAGGCACGGGTGCCGCGGCGCCGGGGGCCGCCGCGCCGGGTGCGGCGGCCCCCGCGGGGGAGGCCGCGGGTGGTGAAGGCGGCGCGGAAGGCGCCGTCGATGAGAACGGCGACCCGGTCAACCGGTCGGCGCAGAGCGCGTCGGCGGTGCCGGTGTCGGTCGATCTGCCCGCCGACGACAACGTGCTGCTGATCGTCGTCGCGGTGGTGTTGCTGCTCGCTCTCGTGGTCGGCCCACCGCTGGTGGCCCGGCTGCTGAACCGGCGCGGAGGCCAGGCATGACCCGCTCGAATTTCCGAACCAGCCTGCGCTCAGCGGCCCGACTGGTGCTGGCGGTGGCCATGGTCGCGACCGGGGTCGGGCTCACCGCCCTGCCGACCGCGACCCCTGCCGCCGCCGAGCCCGCACCGCGCGCGGGGTCGTCCGCGGTGACGGTGAAGGGCTCCGGCCGGTTCTCCTCGCTGGAGGTCACGGTCAGCCAGACCAAGGACCTGATCAACCAGACGATCCACCTGTCGTGGAAGGGCGCCGCGCCAACCGACAACCCGCCTGGCAAGAACTTCCTGCAGATCATGCAGTGCTGGGGTGACAACCCCACCGGGCCGGATCGCGAACAGTGCCAGTACGGCGCCCCGGTGATCGACTACTTCGGCGAGCAGATCGAGAGCCGGACGCTGTCCTACCACGAGTCGGTGAAGGACCCGAAGGAAGTGGTGACGCCGCCGGGCGCGCCGTACTCGATCGTGCCGTTCCGCTCGGTCACCGGCAAGACCACGAGCACGACGGTGCCCGACTACGACCAGTTCTTCGACTCGCAGAACACCAACGAGATCTCGGTCGCGCCCACCCAGGAGGGCGGGACCGGCGAACTCGACTTCGAGGTCCTCACCGGACTGGAGTCGCACGGCCTCGGCTGCGGCAAGCCGCGCACCGAGGGGCCGGACAAGGGCAAGCCGCGGCACTGCTGGCTGGTGATCGTCCCGCGCGACGACATCGAGGTCACCGGCAAGGTCGCGGGCCCGGGCGGTCACCTGCACAATTACCTCGACTCGTCGCCGCTGAGCAAGTCCAACTTCGAGCACAAGCTCACGGTGAAGCTGGACTTCCTGATGGTCGGCGACGCGTGCCCGATCGGCGCGAACGAGCGCGCGCTGTCGGGCAGCGAACTGCTCGCCGACGCCGTCATCCGGTGGCAGCCCGCGCTCTGCTCGGGCAACGGTCCGGTCTTCGGCTACGCGCAGGTCCCCGACCGCCTCGCCCGCGACCAGCTGGCCTCGCCCGAACCGGGCCTGGTGTTCACCTCCAAGCCGCTGGATCCGGCATTGGTGCCCCCGGACCGAAAACTGGTCTACGCGCCGACAGCGGTGTCGAGCTATGTGGTCGCGTTCATCATGGAGCGGCAGGCCTCGATCTCGGCGCCGCCCGAGGTGGTGCGACAGAACGGCCAGATCATCACCGAGCTGAAACTGACGCCCCGGCTGATGGCCAAGCTGCTGACCCAGTCCTACAGCGGAGCCGTTTACACCAAAGAGACTTACCTGTCGAAGAACCCGCGCAGGCTCGTCGAGGACCAGGAATTCCTTGCCCTGAACCCTGTTTTCAAGGACTACGGGTTCTCCATGCACACCGTGGAGCCGCTGCTGACGTCGGTGGACTCCGACGCGACCGAGGCGATGTGGACCTGGATCAACCAGGACCGGGAGGCGCGCGACTTCCTCGACGGCAAGCCGGACCCGTACAACATGGTCGTCAACAAGAACTACACCAACATGCGGCTGCCGATCGACTTCTTCGCCAGGGCGGACAGCTCCTGCATCATCGTCGAACTCGGCGGCGGTTCCGGGACGTTCCCCAAGTGCACGCTGAACTCCCGCGGCATGGCCGCCGACCTGCACCAGGCCGCCCGCGCGGCCAGCCGCGGCGACAGCCTGCAGCGTGAGCCGCAGCCCGAGCCCGACCCGAACGACCCGAGCAAGCCGCTCTACAAGAAGAACGAGCGGACCCGGGTCGGTGCCCGCGCGCTGATCGCCATCGTCGACAGCCCCACCGCCGACCGCTACGGGCTGCCGGTGGCGAAGCTGCGCAACGCCGCGGGCGAGTTCGTCTCACCGAAGGACAACGGCGCGGTGCAGGCGGGCGTCGACGGGATGATCGAGTCCAAGGTGCCCGGCGTGCTGCTCACCAACCCCTCGGTCTCGGCGCGCAACGCCTACCCGCTGCCGCTGGTCACCTACGCCGTGGCCGCTCCGGCCACCATGGACGCGGCCTCGGGCAAGGACTACGCCACGTTCCTGCGCTACGCGACCGGCCAGGGCCAGGTCCCCGGCGACGGAGTCGGCACGCTGCCATCGGGCTACCTCCCGCTGCCGTCGGCGATGACCCGCGCGGCGAGCGACGCGGCGGCCACCATCGAACGGGACGCGGGCAAGAAGCTCGCGGCTCCCAAGCCGTCGGAGACCGCGTCGGGCGAGTCGTCCGGCGAGAGCGGCTCAGACGGCTCGTCCGGCGGGGCGACCGGCGACGGCCAGCCGCCTGCCCCGGCACCGGCGCCCGGTGCGCCCGCCCCGGCACCGGCGCCGCCCGCCGCCGTCCCGCCGTCGGCGGAGGCGACCCCGGCGCGCGCGGTGCGCAACACGCCGTCGCTGCCGATCAGCTGGGAGATCAGGTACCTGCTCGCCGGTCTGCTTGTGCTGGGCGGCCTGGCGACCGGTGCGGGCCCGCTGCTGATGCGCCTCGGCGCTCGGACGATCGGACCACGCCCTTGACCGACTGGCGAATCAAGATGACGAGCCCGGACTTCTCGGCGCGCTTTCAGCATTCAGTGTCCCCGCGTGTCCGATATGGACCGCGCGGTGACGGTCGAATGGGTTTCGGTTCGATCATCCAAAATAGACAGTTCGTTGCGAACTGGCTGTTCGCCCATTGGTCACTTCGCATTGCCTGCGCGGAAAACTTCGCGACGATACTTCCCAATGTACGGCCGAAACATATTTGCCACACGGTGTCTCGGACGGACAACCGCAGATGAGGGGGTGGTGCGCCCGACCGGCCCGTGACAGGAGTTGCCGCTCCCGCCACGAACCGGCCAGTCAACCGCACCACGGTGTGTGGACCTTGCTCTGACCGCACCGGATACGTGCCCGGACAACAGTCCAGTGCACATACTGCGTAGAAAAGGATACATGCAGTGAGCAAGAAGCGTATGCTCATCGCGGCCTCGGCCGCCCTCGCGGCGCTGGCCATGGCGTCGGGCTCGGCGCAGGCCGACCCGACCGGCGCGCCGACCTACCGCGAGCTCGTCGGCACCGGCTCCGACACCACTCAGACCGTCATGAACGGTCTGTCCGACGCCATCACGGTCAACGGTGTCAAGGTCATGGGCTCCTACGACGCCCGCGGCTCGGCGACCATCACCACCAAGGACGCCGCCACCAACCCGAACTGCACCATCGCGCGCCCCGAGGGCTCGACCCCGGGCGTCAACGCGCTCAAGGCCGACATCGCCTCGGGCAACGGCTGCGTCCAGTGGGCGCGTTCCTCGTCGAACAACGCGACGGCGAACCCGACCCTCAAGTACATCCCGTTCGCGGTCGACGCGCTGACCTACGCCGTGCGTGGCGACAGCACCGTGCCGAAGAAGCTGACCAAGGCGAACCTCACGTCGATCTACACCTGCGCCAGCACCACCTTCAAGCCGCTGGCCCCGCAGTTCGGCTCGGGCACCCGCCAGTTCTTCGTCCGCACGGTCATGCCCGCGGGCACGGTCGACTCGGCCACGCTGTTCGGCCCCGGCGGCCAGTACCCGTGCGTCAGCGACAAGGACGCCGCGGGTGAAGGCATCCAGGAGCACGTCGGCACCTACCTGACCGACGTCAAGCACCTGCTGCCCTACTCGATCGCCGTCTACAACTCGCAGATCTACGGCCAGGCGCCCGCCGCGCAGGGCAAGGCCGTGCTGGGCGTGCTCGACAACATCCAGCCGAGCAACCTGAACACCGCCTCCTCGCTGAAGCGCGACGTCTACAACGTGGTGCCCGCCGACAAGATCGGTCTCGAGCCCTACAAGACCGTCTTCGACGGCCCGACCTCGCAGATCTGCACCAAGACCGACGTCATCACCCGCTACGGCTTCGGTGTCGCCGCCAACTGTGGCGTCGCGGTCACCCCGTAGTTCGAGCCGCTAGGCCGAGCCGCGCTCACCTGAGCGCGACCTCTCTCACTTGCTGATCCCTTCACGAAAGGTCTGCACAACCGTGCGAGGAAACACCATGCGTCGCGCCGTCGGCTTCGCCGTCGCGTTCGCTGCCGCCGCCGCGGCCACCATCGGCGCCGCGGGCATCGCCGCCGCCGCGGGCCCGGCCGTCAAGCTGGGCGACCTGACCCCGAGCAAGACCGCGGGCACCGACATCGACGCCCCCGCCTACACCACCGCCGCGGGCTGCCCCACCGACTCCGACGGCTACGAGGTGCGCGTCTACGGCCCCGGCGCCTTCGCCAACGGCCTCGTCGCCACCACCGTGACCGACGTCAACTTCTCCACCTCGAGCGCGTTCTCCGTGGTGCAGACGCTGTCGTTCAAGGACGTCGCGGTCGACAACAGCACCACCATCGTCCCCGGCGTCTACACCGTCGCGGTCAACTGCCTCGACCAGCTCGCGGCCGCGGAGAAGGGCGGCTTCACCGTCGACCTGAACTTCTCCAGCGCGACCGCGTGGACCGTGGTGGCGAACAAGACCAACACCACCACCGCCATCGCCGCGTCCCCGGCCGCCCCCGTGGCCGAGGGCACCCCGGTGACCCTGACCGCGACGGTCTCCCCGGCCGCCACCGGCCAGGTCCAGTTCCGTGACGGTGCCACCGCCCTCGGTGCCCCCGTCGCGGTGAACAACGGTGTCGCCACCCTCACCACCTCGGCCCTCGTCCAGGGCGCGCGTTCGCTGACCGCCGAGTACCTGGGCAGCGCCACGCACAACGGTTCGACCTCGTCGGCGCTGTCCTACCAGGTCAACGCCCCGGCCGCGGTCGTCACCACCACCGCCCTCGCGGTCACCCCGAGCGGCACCGCCGAGCAGTTCAGCACCGTCACCCTCGCCGCCACGGTCGCCCCGGCCGCCGCCGCGGGTTCGGTGCAGTTCTTCGATGGCGCCAACGCCATCGGCAGCCCGGTCGCCGTCGCGGGTGGCTCGGCCACCTACAGCACCGCGTCCCTCGCGGTCGGCGCGCACAACTTCACCGCGCGCTTCGTGGCCACCAACCCGGCCGCCTACGAGCCCTCGACCTCGGCTGCCGTCGCCCTCAACGTCACCGCGTTCGCGGGTGTCAGCACCTACGAGGACATCACCACCACCGTCCTCGCCGGTGAGCTGACGATCTCGGTCGCGAACCAGAACGTGGTCCTGCCCTCGCCGGTCATGGCCGCCGACGGCTCGCTGCTCACCACCGCGGGCTCGCTCAACCCGATCAAGGTCACCGACACCCGCGCGGGCAACCCGGGCTGGAACGTCTCCGGCCAGGTGACCGACTTCGTCAACGGCGCCAACGCCATCAACGGTGCCAACCTGGGCTGGACCCCGAAGATCGTCGACAAGTCCCCGGTCCAGAACATCACCGCGGGCGCGGTCGTCGCCCCGGCCAACGCGATCGTCCCGGGCGCCACCGCCCCGGCCGGTTTCGGTCTGGCCTCGGCCCGCGTCCTGGCCACCGCGGCCGCCCTCGGCGGCAACGGCACCGCGAACCTCACCGCGGACCTGGCCCTGAACGTGCCCACCTCCACCGTGGCGGGCACCTACACGGCGCGGCTGACCCTCACCGCTATCTGATCCATTCGGGATAGCTAGCTCACGCCAGTGAGGGTGGACCGGGACCAGGCATCCCGGTCCACCCTCACGCCCCGTATACCCCAAAGCTCCACTAAGGACTGATCATGAAGCGGATCTGGCGCCACACGGTGCTCTCCGGTCTGTTGGCCGCGCTCGCCGTCGGAGTGTTCCCGACGTCGGCGCACGCCGCCCAGCCCGCGCCGTCGGCGCCCGCCGCGCCAGCGCAGCAGGGCAAGGGGCCCGCCACCTTCGGTGTGCGGCCCGCCACCGCGGAGAAGCCGGACAACCGGCCGAACTTCAGCTACAGCGCGACCCCCGGCGCGGTGATCAAGGACCACCTCGCGGTCGCGAACATCTCCAACGACCCGCTGACGCTCAAGATCTACGCCAGCGACGCGTTCAACACCCCCGACGGCGGCTACGACCTGCTCGACGCGGGCCGCAAGCCCACCGATGTCGGGGCGTGGGCCAAGATCGCCGTGGAGTCGGTCGAGGTTCCGGGCCGCACGACCAAGATCGTGCCGTTCTCCATCACCATCCCGGCGGACGCCACCCCGGGCGACCACGCCGGTGGTGTGGTGGCCGCGCTCGTCACCGAGGCCACCGGCAGCGACGGCCAGCGCGTGGCCGTCGAGCAGCGCGTCGGCTCCCGGTTCTACCTGCGCATCTCCGGTGACCTCAAGCCGAAGCTGGCGATCGAGGACCTGGAGTCCAAGTACCGCGCTTCGCTGTTCGGCTCCGGCGAGACCACGGTCACCTACACCGTGCGCAACGTCGGCAACGTCCGCCTCGGTGGCAAGCAGAAGGTCACCGTCGAGACCCCCTGGGGCTCCGGGACCAGCGCCGAGAACCTCGCCGACCTGCCGGAGCTGCTGCCGAACAACGCCGTCAGGATCACCACGACGGTCAAGGGCGTGATCCCGGCGGGCTGGCTCGACAGCCTCGTGCACATCGACCCCGTCGCCCCGCCCGGTCCGCAGCCGCAGGCCGAAGCGGTCGACGCGAGCGTCACCGTCATCGCCGTGCCGTGGCTGCTCGTGATCATCCTCGCGGTCGTGCTGCTGCTGGTGCTGTTCCTGCTCTGGCGCCGCAAGCGCAAGCGCTCCCGGCCCGGGCCGGTCGAGCCGCAGCCGCTGCCGGAGGTCGAGAATGCTGTGGCGTAACGGCTTCGTGTGCGCGCTGTTCGCGCTGGCCACGCTGATCGGGGTGCCGGGCTCGGCGTCGGCCGCGCCGGTGGGCGTGCTCGTCGTGACTCCCGGGGCGAGCGTCGACGCGGTGCCCGTGCGCCTCACCACGGAGAAGGGCTGCCCGCGCCCGGCCACCGGCTACGTGGCCACGATGAAGGGCAAGGGCCTCGACGAGGTCAACGTAGTGGCGACCTCCGATGTGGGCCTGTCCTTCAACGAGGGCTTCGAGGTGCACCTCGGCCTCACGTTCAAGGACGTCGCCGCGGACAACAACACCACGCTGCAGGGCGCCTACGTGATCACGCTGCGGTGCGTGGACATGTTCACCCAGCAGAGTTTCGGCGAGTTCACCGCGACCGTCGACTTCCCGGAGCCGACCAAGTACGTCGCGCAGGGCAAGTCCAAGGGACCGCAGCGCGCGACCAACCCGGTGATCCCGCCGGACCAGGACCAGGGCCTGCCCGCGCCAGGTCAGCCGCAACCCGATCAGCCCGGCCAGGCCGCCCCACCCGCCGCCGACCAGCAGGCCGCGCCCGCGTCGACCGCTCCGGCCGCCAGCCAGGCGTCATCGTCGGGCGGAGGCGGGCGGACGTTCCTCTACATCGCGGGCGGTGTGCTCGCGCTGATCGCCGTGGCGTTCGGCGTCTCGTCGATCCGCAAGCGCCCCAACGCCCAGACCCCCGATTCCGCATCCGAGTGACGCCGAAACCGGCCGCTGCTCACCACATTGGAGGAAATGTTCCATGCGTAAGCGCCATCTGATCGCGGCAGGCGCGGCGGTCCTCACCACCGCGACGGCCGGGGTGATCCTCGCGGCGGGGATCTCCGCGGCCGCCCCGCCGGTCGGCACCCTCGGCACCCTGTCGGTCAACAAGAGCACCGGCTCCGACATCGACGCGCCGAGCTACGAGACCTCGGCACCGTGCACCGAGGACTCCAACGGCTACGACCTGCGGGTGTTCGGTCCCGGCAAGTTCGAGACCGGACTCGTCGGCACCACCGTCACCGACGTCAACTTCTCCTCGTCCAACCCGTTCTCGGTGACCCAGACGCTGACGTTCAAGGACATCGCGGTCGACAACAGCACCACGATCAGCGCGGGCACCTACACGGTGATGGTCAGCTGCAAGGACCAGCTGGAGGACGTCACCAAGGGCACGTTCACCCGGAACTTCTACTTCACCGACGCCACGCACTGGCAGCTGACCGACCCGGCCGAGCCGACGACGACCACCACGACGCCGCAGCCGACCACCACGACCACGACGACGACCACCGAGCCGACGACGACCACGACCGTGGATCCGACGACGACCACGGTGGATCCGACGACAACGACCGTGGATCCGACCACGACGACGGTGGATCCGACGACCACGACCGTGGATCCGACCACGACGACCGTGGATCCGACCACGACGACGGTGGATCCGACGACCACGACCGTGGATCCGACCACGACGACCGTGGATCCGACCACGACGACCACGACGACAACCACGACGACAACCACCACGGTCGAGCCCACCACGACCACCACGACGGTGGAGCCGACGACCACCACCACGACCACCACGGTCGCGCCGACGACGACCACCGAGCCGGGGCTGCCGCGCCTGGGCAAGCTCACCCCGACCAAGACCGCGGGCCTGGACACCGACGCGCTGATCTACACCACGCAGACCGGTTGCCCCGAGACCGCTGACTCCTACGTCGGCAGCATCTTCGGCGCGGGCGTCTTCGAGGACGGCCTGCTCCTGGTGGCGGGCAGCGACGTCGGCCTCTCGCACACCGGGCCGTTCACCGCGACCCAGAGCCTCACCTTCAAGGACATCGCGGCGGACGCGAACCTGGCCGCGATGCCCGTGGGCGAGTACACCCTCGTGCTGTCCTGCCACATCGCGCTCGAGGACGAGAGCGTCGGCTACTTCGACCTCGACATCGAGTTCACCGACGCCACCCACTGGAAGGTGAAGGGCGACGGCGGCACCACGACGCCCACCTCGACCACCACCACGACCGGCTCGTCGTCCACCACGACCGAGTCGACCACCGGTGCGACCACCACGACCGACACCACCACCACGACCGACACCACCACGACCACCCCGGCCGCGGCGGGCGGCACCGACTCCGACGACGACGGCCTGGCCAACACGGGCGCGTCGATCGGACTCAGCCTGCTCGTCGGCGCCGCGCTGGTCGCCGCCGGTGTGTTCGCGGTGATCGTCACCCGCAGGCGCCGGGCCGCCGTGCCCGGTCTGACCAGGGCCGACAGCTGACAGTCGCCGACGTGCGCCGGGGCGGGAAACCCGCCCCGGCGCACACCGGTGTCCTACGGAAGGACCACAAGGGTGACGGTGATCGAGGAGACCGCCCGGCCGGTGCCGCTGCCCGCGCCGCCGCGGCACAAGGAGACCCCCGGGCTGCTGCTCGCCGGGCAGATGCTCGCGATCCTCGGCGCGGTGCTGCTGTGCTTCGTCGCGCAGTTGGCGCTGATCGGCGCGATCAAGCACGAACGCGACCAGGACCGCGCCTACACCGAGTTCCGGCACGAGCTGGCCAACGCGACCGCGCCGGTCTCGCCGGTCACCCAAGAGGGCAGGCTGCTGGACCCCGGCACGCCTGTCGCGATCCTGGAGATCCCGCGGCTGCGGCTGCGCGAGGTCGTCGGTGAGGGCACCTCGTCGCGGGCGCTGAAGTCCGGCCCAGGCCACCTGCGCAACACCCCGCTGCCCGGCCAGGCCGGGACCAGCGTGATCCTGGGCCGCCGCGCCGCCTACGGCGGACCGTTCAGCCTCCTCGACCGGCTCGCCCCCGGCGACCTGGTCATCGTCACCACCGGCCAGGGCGAACACCGGTATGTGGTGCAGGGAATCCGCCGTGCCAACGATCCTGACCGGCAGGTCGCCGCAGGCCAGGGCAGGCTCGTGCTCGCCACCGCGGACGGCGAGTACTTCCTGCCCAACGACGTGCTGCGGGTCGACGCGCGGCTCAGCTCGGAGGTCCAGAGCAGCTCCGGGACCGTGCCCGCCTTCGCCGTGCCCGACAGCGAGCGGCTCATGGCGGGCGACAGCGGCGCGCTGGTGCCGGTCGCGCTGTGGTGCCTTGTCCTGGCCGTGGTCGCCGTTCTCGTGGTCTACGTGCGCAAGCGGGTCGGCCGCTGGCACGCCTGGGTGATCGGCGTGCCCGTGATCGGCACCGTCGGTCTGACCCTGGCCGACCAGGCCGCCGCCCTGCTGCCGAATCTGCTGTGACGCAAGGAGAGATGACGATGACCGTGACCCAGCAGTTCATGCCCGCGGCGGAGGCGGGCCTCGCCGAGCTCGATGCCCGGTCGATCTCGGCGTGGTTCGGGGAGCGCAAGGTGCTTGACCGGGTGTCGCTGGTGATGCCCGCGGGGACGGTGACGGCGCTGATCGGGCCGTCCGGGTGTGGCAAGTCGACGTTCCTGCGGACGCTGAACCGGATGCACGAGCTGATTCCGGGGGCGACCCTGGCGGGTGAGGTGCTGCTGTCCGGGGCCGACATCTACGACCCGGGGCGCAAGCTGACCGACGCGCGCAAGCAGATCGGGATGGTGTTCCAGAAGCCGAACCCGTTCCCGGCCATGTCGATCTACGACAACGTGGTCGCGGGCCTGAAGCTCACCGGGACCAAGGTGGCGCGGTCCGACCGCGACGACCTGGTCGAACTGTGTCTGGCCAAGGCAGGTTTGTGGAACGAGGTGCGTGACCGGCTGCGCCAGCCCGGCGGGGCGCTGTCGGGTGGGCAGCAGCAGCGGCTGTGCATCGCGCGGTCGCTGGCGGTCAAGCCGAAGATCCTGCTGATGGACGAGCCGTGTTCGGCGCTGGACCCGACTTCGACGCGGCGGATCGAGCAGACCATCGCGGAGTTGTCGCACGAGGTGACGATCGTGATCGTCACGCACAACATGCAGCAGGCGGCGCGGGTGTCGCAGCAGTGTGCGTTCTTCCTCGCCGAGCAGGGCACGCCCGGGGTGATCGTGGAGGCGGGGCCGACGGAGAAGATCTTCGGGTCGCCGCAGGACCAGCGCACCTCCGACTACGTGCACGGCCGCTTCGGCTGACCAACCTACTTGTCTGACGTCCTACAGGAAGGTGGCTGTAGGACGTCAGACGATCCGCGCGGGTCGTGCGGTGGCTGGCTGGCAGGTAACCTTCCCATTCGGGGAACGGCTGCCTGGGGAGCGTGTGTGGACCTTCGGCTGGAGGACCCGCCCGCGGCCGGTGTCGTCCTGGTCGCCATCGGCGGTGAGGTCGACTTCGTGGCCGCGGGCATCCTGGAGCGGTTCCTGCTCGGCGCGGTCGCCGAGCAGCGCCATCGCAAACCGGGGCTGATCATCGACCTGTCCGACGCCGAGTTCTTCGGGTGCGCGGGCGTCAACGCGCTCATGGCGGCGCAGCGTCGGCTGGAGGCCGGTGGCGGGTGGATGCGGCTGGTCGACCCGTCGCCCGCGGTGTCGCGGGTGCTCGACGCGGCAGGCATGAACACGCTGTTGCGGGTGGCGGAGTCATGACGTTCGCCCGCTCGCCGCACCAGGTCACCGAGTTCGACAGTGTCGCCGACGAGTTCCTCGCCCACGCGTGCCTTGTCTATGGCGGCGACGGCCCGCACCGCCTCGACCACGCGCGGGCACTGCTGGCGGCCGACCCTGGTCTGGCGACCACCAACCTGAACACCATCGCCGCTGTGGGCGACGTCGACGCCGCGCGCGCCTGGCTGGCCGATCATCCGGGCGCGGCACAGGAACAGGGCGGCCCTTTCGACTGGGAGCCACTGCTCTACCTCTCTTACTCCCGGTTGCCCGGCGGCGACCCGGTCGCCGTCGCCCGGCTGCTGCTCGACGCGGGCGCCGACCCGAACGCGGGCTATCTGTGGGAGGGCCTCTGCCCACCCTTCACCGCGCTGACCGGCGCGTTCGGCGAAGGGGAGGACGCGGTCAACGAGCCGCGCCACCAGGCCGAGGAGCCGCTGGCCCGGCTGCTGCTCGAAGCGGGCGCCGACCCCAACGACGGCCAAGCCCTCTACAACCGCATGTTCGGCACCGACGACGGCCACCTGCGGCTGCTGTTCGAGTTCGGCCTCGGCCGCGGCGACGGCGGTCCGTGGAAGGCCAGGCTGGGCGCCAAGCAGGCGACGCCGGAGCAGATGCTCCACGACGTTCTTCTCTGGGCGGCGGGCCACGGCCGGCGTGATCGGGTCGAGCTGCTGCTCGCCAACGGGGTCGCGCCCGAGTCCGGGTTCCGCGGACACCCGCTGCACCACGGCCGTTCCCCCTACGAGCTGGCGATCCGGGCGGGGGAGTCCGAGATCGCGGAACTGCTGCGCGCCGCGGGCGCCCGGCCGGTGGACCTCGACGACGTCGACCAGTTCCTCGCCGCGGCGATGCTTGGTGACGCCGCCGCCGTGGCCGCGACCGCGCCGGAGGTCGTCAGGGCGGCGCGGGAGCGCAGGCCCGCCGCGGTCGTGGACGCCGCGGAGCTAGGCAAGGCGGTCTCGGTCCGGTTGCTCGTCGACGCAGGTTTCGACGTGAACGCTTCCGTCCGCGAGACCGCCTTGCACCAGGCCGCGTTCGCCGGTGACCTGCCGCTGGTGCGGCTGCTGCTCGACCTCGGCGCCGACCCGACCCGCCGGGACACGGGATTCGGGGCGACACCGCAGGGGTGGGCCGAGCACTCAGGCCACCTGAACGTGGCGGATTACCTTCGGCGTCACGCGTAGCCGAAGGCTTGGGTCCAGTAGATCCGGTAGCTGCCGCCCTTGGCCATGCCGACGCCCAGCTCCTTGAAGTCGCAGTTCAGGATGTTGGCGCGGTGGCCGGGGCTGTTCATCCACGACTCCATGACCGACTTGGGCGTGGACTGTCCCGCGGCGATGTTCTCGCCGCCGCCCTTGGCGTATCCCTCGGCCTTCATCCGGTCGAAGGGGGAGCGGCCGTCGAGCGACTCGTGGTCGAAGTAGTTGTTCGCGGCCATGTCCGCGCTGTGCTTGCGCGCGGCCAGCGCGAGCGTGTCGTGCCAGCGCAGGGGACCGCAGCCCGCCTTCGACCGCTCGGCGTTGACGATCGTCAGCACCTCCGACTCAGCCGGGTCCGTGCCCGCCGGGACCGGCGCGGGCTTGGGCTTGGTGGTCGTCGGCTTCGGCTTGGTGGTGGTCGTCGTGGGCGGCGGCGGTGGGGGCGCCGCCGTGGTCGTGGTGACCGTGGTGGTCGGCGCGGTCGAGGCCGCGCCCGCGTCGGCGACCGTCGCCGACGCCGACCTGGCCGGGTCCGGGGTGATGCTCGATTCGGTGTCCGACCGGGCGCCGTCCGACGGGGAGTCGACGATCGCGACCGAGGCGGGGTCCCGCCAGGTCGGCAGGGCCACCACGACCGCGACGGCGGCGACCGCGACGCATACGGCGATCAGCAGGCCGCGGCGGCGGCGCTGCGGTTTCGGCGTGTAGTGCACGGTTGATCCTTCTGGGGGAATTCGGGGAGTGGCTACGCCCGTTGGACGGAGGGGTTGCGCCAGGGATTACGGTCTGATGTCGAAAGCCGTCGAAGATTTTTGCGCGGAGGCGACAACGGATGCGGGTAGCCGAAGCGGCGGACGCCGAACTCGTCGAAGCCACCCTGGCTGGTGACGAGGACGCGTTCACGCAGCTCTACCACCGGTATCGGGGTTCGGTGACCCGGTTCGTCGCGCGTACGGTCGGCGACCCGCACTTGGCCGAGGACCTGGTCCAGGACGCGTTCGTTCGGGCGTTGCGCCTGCTGGGTGACCTGCGGGATCCCGCCAGATTCCGGCCGTGGCTGTTCAGCATCGCCCACCGCGCCGCGCTCGACCACGTCCGCCGGGGCGGCCCGGTGCTGCTGTGGGACCTGCCGGAGATCGCCGGGGACGACTCGCCGCACGAGAACGCCGCGGCCCGCGAGGCCGCCGGGCTGGTGTGGGACGCCGCGGCGAGCCTGGAGCCGCGCCAACTGGCGATCCTCGAACTGACGGTCCGCGACGAGGTGACCACCGCCGAGCTGGCCCAGGCGCTCGACGTGCGCGCCTCGCACGCCGCCGTGCTCGCCCACCGCGCCCGCTCCGCGCTCGGCCACGCCGTGCGGCTGCTGCTGCTCGCGCGCAACCCGCGCCGCTGCTCGCGGCTGGCCGGGCTGGTGCCCGACCGGCCGCGCACCCTGTCGCGCGCCCAGCGCGCCAGCGTCGACCGGCACCTGCGGCGCTGCCCGGAGTGCCGCGACCTCGCGGGCAGGCTCACCGCCCCGCTGGCCGCCTTCGGTGTGCTGCTGATCGCCGCCGGGCGCACGTCGGTCCCGGTCGACCATGTCGCGTGGGCGCTGGCCGACCCGTCGCGCCACCTGGTCCGCAAGAGCCTCGTCACGCTGGGGCTGACCTTCACGCTGACCGTCGGCTGGTGGTTCGTGCCGAGCCCGCAGGAACCGCCGCCCGCCGCCGCGCCGCCGCCGACCACCCAGGAGACCGTCCCGGCACCCGCCGCGCCCGTCGCGGACGTGCCTGCGCCGACGACGACCACCCCGGCACCCACGACGACCACCACGCCGAAGCCACCGTCCGAAGCGGACAAGTTGATCACCGCGCTGAACAAGCGCCGCTCGGCGGAGGGCTGCGGCCCGGTGCGGTCGATCCCGCAGCTGACCACCGCGGCCCGCGCCCACAGCACCGACATGATGAAGAGCGGCTACATCGGCCTGACCAGCCCGGACGGCACCTCCCTCGCCGACAGGGTCAAGGCCACCGGCTACCGCGGCATGCGCGGGGCGTATGTCGCGGCCTACCGCGAGACCGGTGCCGAACTGGCCGGTGAACTCGCCGCGGGCGACACGCCTGCGCTGTCCTGCGAGGTCGACACCATCGGCGTCGGCCGGGCCGTCGGCGGCGAGTGCGGCTACTACTGGGCGATCGTCTACGGCAAGGACTAGCCCCGTGGGGTGAGACGTCCGGATATGCGCCTGAGCTTCTCGGCTATGGCCCGTCTAGGTGTCCGGACTGTGTACTAATCACATGGGAGAGACACAGGCGGAAAACCAGAACCCGATCTTGGTGACCGGCGGCACCGGAAAGACTGGCCGACGGGTCGCCGAACGACTCGTGAACCGTGGGGAGTCGGTGCGAATCGGCTCGCGGACTGGTTCCATCCCGTTCGACTGGGAGGACACCGCCACCTACGAGCCCGCGCTGCGCGGCGCGAAGGCGGCCTACATCAGCTACTACCCGGACATGACCTTCCCGGGCGCCTACGAGTCGCTCGACACGTTCTCCAAGATCGCCGTCGAGAACGGCGTCAAGCGGCTGGTCGTGCTCTCCGGCCGCGGCGAGGCGGAAGCCGTGCGCTGCGAGGATGTCGTGCGTGCCAACGGTTCCGACTGGACGATCGTGCGCGGCGCGTGGTTCAACCAGAACTTCAGCGAGCACTTCCTGCTCGAGTACATCCTCGCGGGCGAGATCGCCCTGCCCGCCGGTGACGTGGCCGAGCCGTTCGTCGACCTCGACGACCTCGCCGACGTCGCCGTGGCCGCGCTCACCGACGACGTCCACATCGGACGGATCTACGAGATGACGGGGCCGCGGCTGCTGACCTTCGCCGAGGTCGCCGCCGAGTTCACCAAGGTGCTCGGCCGCGAGGTCGTCTACAAGCCGATGTCGCACGAGGAGTACGCCGCCGCGCTGGAGGAGTACGGCATGCCGTCGCACTTCGCCGAGCTGATGGAAGAGGTCCTCGACGGCCGCAACGCCCACACCAGCGACGACATCCGCCAGGTGCTCGGCCGCCCGGCGAAGGACTTCACCGACTACATCAAGGACGCCGCCGCGACGGGCGTCTGGAACGTCTGACCGGTTCGATCCGCACGAACGCCACCGAGGAGGGCTGTGCTCATGCAGGCTCATCTGTCCACTGAGAACGGATTGGACTCGCTGCCCAAGCATGTGCACGGGTTCGCCCTGATGCACGTGGCGATGCGCCGCGACGCGCGTCGGCTCGTCTCGGTGGCGCCCGTGCTGCCCCAGGACAGGGTCGGCAAGGTGGCCGACTGGTGGAAGCAGGTGCGGGCGGTCATCGACTGGCACCACCACACCGAGGACGACATCCTGTGGCCCGCGCTGCGCGACCGCGTGCCGGGTTTCGCCGAGACCGAGAAGGCGATGCACGCCGACCACGCCGCGCTCGACGACGCGATGGACGCGGTGGGGGCCGCGCTCAAGCCGGGTCGCCCGCGCGGCGAGGTCGAGGCCGCCGCACTGGGCTTCGACGCGATCATCCGGGACCACCTGCGAGCCGAGGAATCGGTGGTGTTCAAGGCTTTCTGCGTCGACCTGTCGCAGCGGGAGTACTCCGCCATCGAGCAGCGCGTGATCACCAGCGCGCCGCTGCCCATCATGCAGTTCCTCGTTCCCTGGATGCTCGACGGCGCCGACAACGCGAGCGCGGTGGGGGCCGCCTCCGCGATGCCGCCGCCGGTACGGCTGCTCGGCACCACGGTGCTGCGCTGGAACTACCACCGCCAGTACCGCTGGTGGTGAACGCGACACGGTCGCTGACGGCGGCGTAGACCGGCCCGCGTCCACAGCGCGGGCCGGCCTTGAGGGGAAGAGCAGGGCTTCTAGACACAAGGGGAATCGCCATGGGATCCACCAACACCGCCGTCGACTTACCCACGAGAGCCGTCGGTTTAGCCGAGCACACACTCCCGGCCCAGCGCACCGCGCCGGTCCCACCAGGACCGCTGCTGTCGGTGCGCGGCCTCAAGGCGTCCTACCACGAGCACGTCGTCGTCGACGACGTGTCTTTCGACGTTCGCGCGGGCGAGGCGTACGGCCTCGTCGGCCCCGCCGGGGCGGGCAAGAGCACCACCGTGCGCATGGTCTGCGGCCTGCTCACCGCCGACGAGGGCACCGTCATGGTGCGGCGCACCCCGATCGATGCCATCGGCGGCCGCTCCCTGCGCGAGTCGGTCAGCTATGTGCCCCAGAGCGTGGTGATGATCCCGTCGGCCACGATCGGCGAGACGGTCCGCTTCTGGGCGCGGTTCTTCGGCCTGCCGCGCGCCATGCGCCGCGACCGCGCCGCGGAGGTGCTCAGCGCCGTCGGCCTGTTCGACCGCGCGGGCGAGCGCGTCGACCGCTGCACCGGCGGCGTCCTGCGCGAACTCAGCCTGGCCGTGGCGCTGCTGCACCGGCCGCGACTGCTGGTCCTCGACCAGCCCACCACGGGTATCGACCCGGAGAGCAAGCAGCGGTTGTTGGGCACCCTCGCGCGGCTTCGCGACGAAGGTGTGGCGGTGCTGTACGCGTGCCGTGATCTTGGTGAGGTTCGGTGGCTGTGCGACCGGTTTGGACTCCTGCACAAGGGAACAATGGTCGCCGAGGGGTCGACGAGCAGCCTGTCGACGGTCCTCAGCTGAGCACGCGACGAGGAGGAAACATGGCGGGTACGGGCGAGGTCGACCAGCGCATCCCGGCGAGGGGAAAGCTGGCGGGCCCGGTGTTGTGGCTGGCCACGGCGAGCGTCGGGGTGGTCGCCGGGGTGTTCTACGCCTTCGCCATCTCGGTGATGCCCGGGCTGGCCAAGACCGACGACAAGTCGTTCATCGACAGCATGCAGAACATCAACCGCTCCATCGAGAACGGCGCGTTCGGCTCGGCGTTCCTCGGCTCCTTCATCTTCACCGGTGCCGCCGCGATCATCGAGAACCGCATGGGCAGGCGCGCCGCCGCCCGCTGGATCCTCGCGTCGCTGCTGCTCTACGTGGTGAGCGTGGCCATCACCATGGGAATCAACATCCCGCTCAACCAGAAGCTGGAAGCCGCGGGCGCCCCTTCCAGCATCGCCGACCTCGCCGCCGTCCGCGCCGCGTTCGAGGCCCCGTGGAACTCCGCCCACATGGCGCGCACGGTGGCCTGTGTCCTCGCGCTCGGCTGCCTCGGCCGCGCACTGTGGCTGCACGGCCGCCCCGATCGTGCCGACGGACTGCTCCCCCGGTAGGTCCCGTCAGCACAACCCCGGCCGCCGGTTTCGCTTCCTGGAGCGAAACCGGCGGCTTTTCTAGATGGTGCTGAGGAAAGCGCCCAGTTCCACCAGGTCGACCTTCTCGACGTCGGCCGGGTGGACCATGATGGTGAGCTCGCGGCTGACCACGCTGGTCCTCGACCGCGCGATGAACGACAGCGCGATGAGCCGGATCAGGCTGGCGCGGTCGAGCGTGTCGATCTTCGCCAGGTCCGAGCCGACGATGGCGATCGAGACGGGCTCGCGGTGCGCGTGCAGGTAGACCGCGTCCCAGAGGGTGCTGAGGCTGGTCCAGATGTCGTCGACCGTCGACCGCGCCAGCATGTCCTCGCCCATCACCGCGTAGGCGAGGCAGAAACACAGTCTGCGGTTGGACTCCAGCACAGCCGTGGTGCCGATGGGGTAGCGCTGGGTCTTGCCCTTGGGCTTGTTCGCGGGCTCACTCGGCGTGTTCGCGAGGGCTTCCGCGATGGCCTCGTCCAGGGCGGCGGTGTCGGGGAAAAGGCGGCGCTGGAACTGGGCCTGGACGCTGCTCGGATGGATGATCCGCGCGTCGGTGTCGAAGGTGTCGGTGAAGCCGATGACGAGGTGGGTGTCCTGCTCGAAGAGGTCGCCGACCTTGACGCTCACGGTCACGTCCGGGCGGTCGAGGCCGCGGGACAGCACCCGGCGCGGCCAGGACCGGAACAGCCCGACGCCCAGCGGGGCGACGGCCAAGAGGCCGACCATGGCGACGGGGTGGTAGGTCGCGCCGGGAGTGAGGATGTCGTAGACCTGCAGCGAGCCGCCGATGACCCCGAAGGTCGCCAGCGAGTCGCGCGCGATGGTCCTGCGGCCGCGCCTGGTCCGCAGAACGGTCCGGAAACCGTGGCGCAGCTTGGACATCACACCCCCGACGAGAAGCGCGGCGACCGCCACCGCGCTCCGTCGATTCTTCCCTACGAGACCGCGGCGACCGCGACGCCGGGGTTGGCGGCGGCCTGGCGGATGTACTCCTGGGGGGACATGCCGCGCACGCGCTTGAACGCCGTGCTCAGGGCGAAAGAGCTGCTGTAGCCGACTTTCCTGGCCACCGAGCCGATGGTGGCGTTGGACTCGCGCATCAGGTCGGCGGCCAGGGCGAGGCGGAGGCTGGTCAGGTAGTTCATCGGCGGTTCGCCGACCAGTGCGGTGAAGCGGCGGGCCAATGCGGCGCGGGACACCCCGACGCGGGCGGCCAGGGTGGCGACGGTCCACGGTTGGGCGGGTTCAGTGTGCAGCAGCTGCAGCGCGGCGCCGACCACCGGGTCGTGCTGGGCGCGGTACCAGGCCGGGGCGCCGACCCCGGGGGAGGCGAGCCACGCGCGCAGGACGCTGACCAGCACGAGGTCGAGGATGCGGTCGAGCACGAGCTCCTGACCGGGCTCCTGCTTCAGCATCTCGTTCTCCAGCAACGCCACCAGCGCGCTGTCGCCCGCGTCGATCGGGCGGACCAGGACCGGGGGGAGCGCGCCGAACAGGCGCTGGCCGATCTCGCGCTGCATCTGGTACGTGCCGCTGAGCATGACCGCGGAGCCCTCGTTGTTGCCCCACGTGCGCACGCCGAGGTTGCGGGACTCGCCGATGTCGTCGCCGTCGATGGTGACGCAGCGCTGACCGGGGTAGATGATCACCTGCGGCGGGGTGGTCGGGTCGTCGGCGATCGTGTACGGCGTGGGGCCGCGCATGATCGCGACCTCGCCGGGGTGCAGCTCCACCGGGTCGCCGTGGTCGGGGACGATCCACGCGTCGCCCTGGGCCGGGGTGACCAAGGACAGCGGCGCGCGGTCCTCCACGCGGATGGACCATGGTGGGTTCAGGATCGAGCGGAGCAGGAAGGCCCCGCGGGCTCTCGGTCCGTCCAGCAGACCGGTCAACGTGTCGTCCGCTAGCGTGCTCATGGCCTCTACTATAGACGAACGCACATGCTCATGGGTGAAAAACGCATGAATCGTCTATGTGATCTCAACCTATCGATCTTGTCCGGCCCGCCCAGTAGGTTGCGCTTGGCGAAGTCCGGGCAAACGTCGGTGTCGATGGAAGGTGTCGGATGTTCGAGGTAGTGGTGCTGGTCGCGGCGATCGCGTCGGGACTCATCGCGGGGGTGTTCCTGGGGTTCTCGGTCGGGGTGATGCCCGCGCTCAAACAGGTCGACGACAAGGTTTTCATCGACGTGATGCAGCGGATCAACCGCGTGATCGGAAACGGCCTGTTCGGCCTGACGTTCCTGGTGTCCATGCTGACGGCGCTGGCGATCCCGGTGATCGATCTGCTCAACGGCGGCGGTGTGGACGCCGCCGCGGTGATCGGGTCGGTGCTTGTCCTGCTGTCTCATGGGTTCACCTTCGGCGGCAACTTTCCGCTGAACGCCCGGCTTGAGGCGGCCGGGCCGGTCTCTCGTCAGAAGAACTCCGCCGAGGTCCGGCGGATGTTCGAAGCACCGTGGAACCGGTGGCACAATCTTCGCGGCCTCGCCGTGGCCGTGGGCTTCATTCTCCTCTGTGTTGCCATCTAGATAAGGGATTTAGGGGTCCGGCGCGCGGCCGGACCCCTACCCGTCACGGGACGATCTTGATCTGCGCCATCATCGCCAGCGACGAGTGGTCGATGAAGTGGCAGTGGAACGGATAGATCCCGGTGTAGGGACTGTCGAACGTGGCGAGGATGCGCACCGTGGTGCCCGGCGGGACCGCGACGGTGTCCTTCGGATACGCCTCCCACTCCGCGGCCGGGACGCCGTCGCGGTCCAGGACGCGGAACTGGATCTGGTGCAGGTGCATCGAGTGCGGGATCTCGAACTGGGTGTCGAGGTTGACGATCTCCCACAGCTCCGTGCTGCCGCGCTTGACGGTGAAGTCGATCCGGTTGGGGTCGTAGGACTTGCCGTTGATGAGGAACGTGCCCGCGAGCGCGTCGAAGCTCAGCTCCACCCGGCGTGTCACCGTCGGGGTCCGGACAGTGGGCGCGGCCGCCAGCGTCGAGGGGATCGATGACGGGTCGAACTCGTGGCCGCCGGTGACGTCGAACCGCAGGATCCGCCTGGTGGCGTCGGATTCGCCGTCGACGTTCTCCAGGACGATCTGGGTCCCGTCGGCCGACCCGCTGAAGTCGACCACCACGTCGACCCGCTCGGCGGGCCACAGGGTGATCTCGCCGCGCCGGACGGGCCGGGGCAGCAGGCCGCCGTCGCTGCCGACCTGGACGAACTCGGCGCCGTTGCTCAGGCGCAGCTTGAACGTGCGCTCGTTGGCGCCGTTGACCAGCCGCAGCCGGTACCGCCGCCGCCGGACCGCCAGCCGCGGCTGGGCAGCGCCGTTGACCAGGACGAGGGACCGGCCCGCCTGCCCGAAGACCTGCCAGTGCAGCTCCCCGTCGCGGGAGATGTCGGCGTCGCGCAGCAGCAGCGGGATGTCGTGGGCCCCGCTCGGCAGCCGGTGCGTCGGGCGGGCGTCCTCGATGAGGTACACGCCGGACAGGCCGCGGTAGACGTTCTCGGCCTCCATGTGGTGGGCGTGGTCGTGGTACCAGAGCGTGCCCGCGCGTTGCAGGTTCGGGTAGGTGTAGGTGCGGGAGCGGCCGGGCTCGATGACCGCCATCGGGTGCCCGTCGCTCTCGGCGGGCACGTTGCCGCCGTGCAGGTGCAGCGCGGTCGTGCTCGGTAGGGAGTTGGTCACGACGACCTTGGCGGTGCGCCCCTGCTGGGCGAGGATCGTGGGGCCGGGGAACTGGCCGTTGTAGGTCAGCACCCTGGTGCGGACCCCGGGCACGATCTCCGCGGTGCCCTCCCCGACGGTCAGCCGGTAGATGTCGGCGTCGATCCGCGTCGCCGACGGACGCAGTGCCTGCGGGATGGGCAGCGCCCGCGTGAACGGGTCGACTGTCCACGTCGGACCGAACGCCAAGTTCATCAGGCTCTCGGTCGGCAGCGCGAGGGCCGCCCCACCCACCGCCCCGAGAGTCAACGCGTTGCGACGGTTGATCATGTTCATCACACCTTTGGGGATCGGGCGGGCAACTGCCGCCAAGGAACGGCCCCGACGGCACACACACCGACGACGACCACGAACGTGTTCCGCAGCACGGAGACCGCTGCCGCAAGCGAATCGGTGAACGACACCGCGCCCCCAAGCGCGATCGCGCCCACGGCGACTGTGATCAGGGCAGCCAGCATCCCGGCCACCGCGGCGAAGGCGGCGTAGCTCCGAATCCCGGAGAGCCCGCGCGCGACAGCCGCCGCACCGGCGATCCCGGCGGCGGCGGGGAGGAGGATGAGGAACGCGAGCCCGACTGTGTTGGCCAGGGCGTCGCCTACGACTGGGGGCGGCAGGGTAGCGCCCGCGGTGTGATGGCCGGACCCGATGAGCGCGTGCGCTCGGGTGGCGGGGGTGGGCATGGGCCCGGTGTACGCCCGCAGCACCCACGCCGCCGACGCCGCCACGACGGTAGCAGGCACGAGGATCGCGGCGGGCCGCAAATCTTTGCCGCCGAGGCAATCCCCACGTCGACGGCCCCCACCCTGTCCCGGGGGGACGGCCCTTGGCCAGTCTATCGGGGGGTGGGGGTTGTGGGGAGGGTGTGCGAAAAGCTGTGGATCGTTGGCCAGGTTGTGGATGGACGTGGTCATGCGCTCATCGCTTCGGAGTAGGGGCCGTTGACCAGGCGGGTGGTGAGTTGGTCGCGGACCCGCGCCGGGATCTCCGGGGCGAAGCGGCGGAGGTAGCTGTCGGTGTGGCCGTGGTCGTCGACCAGGAAGAGCAGGTCGTAGACCAGCATCTGGCGTACCGCGAGCAGCGGCACAGGAGATCGCAGCGGGCGGAAGTCCGGGTTCCACAGGCCAGGTTCCGGACACGTGGGATGGAACTGGCCGATCATCAGACCATCAGCGACGAACTCGTCCTTGGCCTTGCGCTGCAACAGATCCAACTCAGTCGAGTCCGCCCGATCCACCTCCGGCAGCACAAGCAGCAGCGTCAACAGCTCACGGTCGCCCTCGGACAGCGAGGCGGACAGGCGGGCGTGCCACGACCGCAGCGCCGCCACCGCCGTCGCGGGGTCGCCAACAGTCGGCAAGGCCAGGTAAAACAGGTTCTTGCGCAAAGACGGCTGCGTATAAGGACAGACAGGGCCGGTCCGCCCAAGATCGGGGTGCGGCGAGACGAGATACTCCTGGCTCCACCGCAGCACCGGCGCCAGCGCGGGCGCCGCGCCGTTCTCCACCTCCGCCGCGGTCCAGACTCGCAGGTCGGTCATTGCGGCTCCCTCCACAATGGACGTAATGCGGGGCCGTTCGGCAGGCTGATCACGCTGCCGATCGGGGTGAAGCCGAAGCGCAGGGCCGCCGCCGCGCCGCCCGCTGAGCTGGCTTCGGTGTAGATCGGGTAGCCCTGCTGGTCGGCGAGGCGCAGCAGGGGCGCGATCATCCCGGTGAGGACGCCGCGCCGCTGGAGGTCGGGGCGGACCCCGGCGAAGGAGATGTAGTAGTGGGCGCGGTCGGTCGGGTGGTGTGACGCCTGCATGCCCAGGATCGTCAGCAGCATCGACGCGGCGCCGCCGCCGCCGACCGCGTCCGACAGCCTGCGCTGGATGTCGTCGGCGCGCTCGTCGGCCAGTTCGGTGGCGACCGGCGAGGTGAACAGCAGCGCGGTCTCGTAGTCGCCGCCGAGGAGGATTCCGCCGTGGGTCAGGGCGAGCTCGACGAACACCTCGAAGAAGCCGGGCAGCGCCGCCGCGCGGGCGACCGGGTCGGGCAGGATCCACCTGGTCAGCGGGTCCTCCAGGAACGAGGCGCTGAGCAGGCTGACGAGCCCGTCCTGGTCGGCCGCGGTGGCCAGCCGCACACCCGCGGGCAGCTCGTGCGGCTCCGGCAGGCTCGGGGCTCGGCCAGGTATCTCGATGAAGGTCACCTCGGGTGACTCCTTCCGCCTCGTCGGGGATGGATCGGGCGTCACCGGGTCGCGGTGACGAGACGGCGCACCCGGTCGTGGGTTCGGTCGACGTGGTGCTCGGCCTCGGGCTTGATCAGCACGCTGCGGCAGACCCGCGCGGTCTCGGCGTCGGCGGCGACCTCCGGGTGCCTGCGCCGGAACGCAAGAGCGTCGACGCGCAGCAGGCTCACGTAGACCGGGTCGTCGTCGGCGGACATGCCGCCGCGCAGCAGGCGTTCCGACCCGAGGTCCGTGGCGCTGAGCGTGGGATGGCGCGGGGCGTAGGTGACGATGTCGAGGTCCGGGCGCTGGTAGAGACGCAGTTCGGTGCTCGTCTCCAGCAGATCGGCCCACCGCAGGGCGGCTCGGCGTCCCGCGGCGAGCACGGCGCCGAGGCCGGTCGGGGTGAGCGGCAGCAGCTGCGTCGTCAGCCAGAGCGCCGCCGCGGCGGCACCGGCGCGGGAGCACTCCAGGCTGATCTCGCCCAGGTGCAGGTCCGCGTCGGTGAAGTAGGTGTAGGGCGAGTCGTGCCCGAAGTGCCGCGCGTCGGCCGGGTCGGCGAACAGGATCGCGCCGCAGCCGTAAGGCTGCAGGCCGTGCTTGTGCGGGTCGACGACCACCGAGTCACACCCGGCGACGGCCGCCCACGGCCGCGGGTCGATTGTCGGGTCGGACCCGGCGAGCAGCGCGTAGAACCCGCCGTACGCGGCGTCGACGTGCACGCGCGCGCCGAACTCGCGGGCCAGCGGCAGCACCTCGTGTACCGGGTCGACCGCACCGAGCCCGGTGGTGCCCGCGGTGACCACGACGGTGCCGACGCGGCCGGTGGCGAGCGCGTCGCGCAGGGCGTCGAGGTCGATCCGGCCCGCGGCGTCGACGGGCAGCGGCACGCCCTCGATCCCCAGGACGTGGCACATGCGCTCGTGGGTGTAGTGCGACTCGGTGCTGTACGCGACGGCCTTGCCGGGGTGCGCTTGCCTTGCCACGTAAAGGGCTTCGAGGTTGGCGATCGTGCCGCTCGTGGTCAGATGGCCCGCGTGGCGGGGCAGGCCGAACATGTCGGCGAGCGCGGCGACGGTCTCGCGCTCCATCTCCGTGGTGGCGGGGCCTCCCTCGGCGGCGTGATTGTTCGGGTTGATCAGCATCGCGGTCACATAGCCGACGACGGCGGCGGGATGTGGCGGCTTGACCATCTGCCCGACGTAGCGCGGGTGGAAGAACGGGTAGTTGTCGTGCAGGCGCTTGGCGAACCGCGCGTACGCGGCGCCGAACGCGGCGTCGTCGACCTGGTGGGACGCGTGCGGGGTGAACGGGCCGAACGCCGCGCCCCACTCCTCGACCACGTCGACCGCACGCGGCAGCCAGCTGCGCAGGTCCACTTCCGCTCCCTTCTCGGCACGGCGTACGCCGTCGCCGTGCCGCGGAGATTGGAGGGACCGCGACACGGCGACGACGGGAGGGCACCCGGGGGGAGTGCCCCGCACCCGCGTGCCCGCCCGGGGTTAGTGGCGGACGGCGCGGGTGACTGTGGGGGCGGCGGCGTCGCCGCCCGACCGGGATCTCGCTAGCGGGCCGCCATCTCCGCCACGGCGGCCACGACGACGTCCGGGGCTTCCAGCGGCACCATGTGCCCGATTCCCTTGGCGATGCGGAACTCGGCGTCCGGCAGCGAGTCGGCGACCACGGCGCCGAGCTCCGGCCGGATCATCTTGTCCCGCGAGCCCGCGATCACCAGGGCCGGAATGGGCACCGTCCTCAGGTCCGCGCGCATGTCCATCTCCGCCATGCAGCCGAAGTACGCCTGGCGCACCTTGCGCGGGGTCGCCGCGAACATGCGCCGGTTGGCCTCGGCGACGGCCGCGCTCGGGCTCTCGCCGAGGGTCTGGCGCAGCATCGCCCGGCCGACCGGGCCGCGGTTGAGCGCGAAGTGGAACACCGGGTTGCCCATCATCTTCACTTCGCTCGCGGGCTCCTTGCGGTCGTGCGCCGCGGTGGCCAACAGCACCATGGACCGCACGCGGGCCTCGGCCTCGGTGCGGTACGTGGTGGCATAGGACATCGCGGCGAACCCGCCGCCGGAGTGGCCGACGAGCACGGCGGCGGTGATGTCGAGCTGGGCGAGTACGGCGGCGAGGTCGGCGCCGAGCCGCTCGACGGTGATGCCGTCCTTGCCGACGGTCGACGCGCCGTGGCCGCGGTGGTCGTAGCGCACGACGCGGTGGCCCGCGGTCAGCAGCTGCCCCGCCACGTCGTGCCACACGGCGCGGGCGGCGCCCCAGCCGTGGAGGAGGACCACGGTGGCGGCGCGCTCGTCGCGCGGTTCCTCGACGGTGACCGCGAGTTCGGCGCCGTCGTCGGTGCGCACCACCCGGTCGGCCGCGGTCGAGATGCTGCGGGTCACCGCGCACCCACCAGCGCGTTGAGGTTGGCGAAGGCGCCCTGGGTGCCCTGCGAGTGCGCTTCGCCGAGGTCCTTGACCTTGGCCAGCACCTTCAGGATGCCCTGCGGGGCCGCGGTGAAGTGCATCGCGAGCTTGGTGCCGCCGTCGACCTCGTCGAGGCGGAAGTCGCCGGTGCCGAGGAAGGCGCCGTCGACGTACTCGAAGGTGAGCCTGCGGCCGGGCACGACCGAGGTGGTGCGGCTGGTGAACTTCAGCTTCGGGCCGCCCTTGTCCACGCCCTTGGTGTGGACGGTGACGTGCACCTCGGCGCCGACCTTGTCGGCGGGGATGGCACCTGCCTCGAAGGTGTTGGTCGGCACCCACCAGCGCCGCGCACCGCCGAGCTCGGCGATGAGGGCTTCCCACACGACGTCGGGTGAGGTGTTGATGAACGCTTCGTCGATCAGGTCGTAGTCGGTCATGGTGAGCCTCCAGGAAGAACCGGGAGCAGGCCCGGGCCGAGCGTTCTCGACACGGACCTGCTCCCGAGGAAGGGCGATCAGGCGAAGAAGCGCTGCCCGGGGGTGAGCACGCGGTCCGGGTCGTAGCGGCGCTTGAGGTCGAGCAGCCGGGTGTACTGGCCGCCGAAGTGGGCCTTCCACTCGGTCGGGGTCATGCCGGGGATGGCGCCGACGGTGTAGCGCTTGCCGCCCAGGGGCTTGCTCAGGTTGTAGAGCCTGCGGTTCTGGTCGAGCATGCGCTGCAGGTTCGGGTCGTTCGGGAACGGGAAGCGCAGCAGGTCGAACAGCCACAGCTTCTCGTCACGGGTCTCCGGCAGCATGAAGAACGGGTGCTTCAGCTTCGACCGGTAGAACGGGTACAGGCCGGAGAACCCGACGCCCATGTCCGTCGGCTGCAGGTCGGCGATCACCGACGGGATGAACCGCTGGATCGTCGAGGTCGGCAGCACGATGCTCAGCCACGGCTTCGGCGCGGTCCAGAAGCCGTTCTCCTTGAGGTAGGCCTCGATCGCGTCGAACCGGAAGATCCAGTCCGTGTAGGACATCGGGGTGATCTGGATGTCGGCGCGGGTGTCGCGCAGGCCCTCGAGGATCTTGGCCTGGTCCGGCGGGGTCGTGGTCCAGTAGACCGCGGCCTCGACCTTGTAGCGCCAGCCCGAGTCGTCCGGCTTGCGGACGATCTCACCGGACTGGTGGGACAGCCGGTTCTCGACGAGGATCTTCTCCGAGTCGGCGTAGTACGTGGCCAAGTCCTCGTAGAACAGGTTCATCACCAGGGCGTTGGTCGGCGCGGGCACCAGCTTGATCAGCGCCTTGGTGATGATGCCGAACTGGCCCGCGCCCGCGACGGCGGCGAAGAACAGGTCCGACCGCGTCGTCGGCGACACCCGCAGGATCTCGCCGGTGCCGGTGACGATCTCGATGGCCTCGACCATGTCCGAGAACAGGCCGTGCTTCTGCACCATGCCGCCGATGCCGCCGACGCTGATCACGCCGCCGATCGACAGGTTCAGGTAGTCGGTGGTGCCCTGCGTGGACAGGCCCTGCGCCAGCGCGGCGTCACAGAGCTCGCGGATGGTGACGCCGGTGTCGACCCACGCCCGCCCGTTGCTGATGTAGTGGATCTTGTTGAACTTGCGCTGGTCGATGGCGATGCCGCCGGGCACCAGCGCCTGGCCGTACGAGGAGTGCGACTCGAGGTCGTTGCCGCTGCCGCTCTGCCCGTTCATCGCCACGCTGAGCCGGTTGCGCCGGGCCCAGGTGATGATCCTGCTGACGTCCTGCACCGAACCCGGGCGCAGCACCGCGCGCGGGGCACCGGTGACCAGCTCGCCGAAGTCCTTGCTGAAGTTGCCAAGCGCCGGGCTGTAGGTCTCCAGCACGCCGTCGAGGGTGGGGACCGTTGAGATCCCGCTGGTCTGCGCCTGGGCGGCGGTGACGAACGCCGAGTTCGCCGCGCTCCACCCGACGATGGTGGCGGCCGTCCCTGCGGCGGCTCCCTTCAGGACGCCGCGACGGGATAATCCACTGCTCATTGCTCTCTCCACGTTCACTGTGATTTCACCGGAAGCCCGACGGTGGTGGCGATCCGGTAAGCGCCGAGGTCGACCTTCTTGGTCGCCTTGCGGAACCGCCATGTGTAGGTCGGCCAGATTGAGGGGTTGCGGCCGGAGCCGTCCTGGTACCAGCTGACGCAGCCGCCCGCGGTCCACACCGTGCCCTCGAGCTTGGCGTCGAGCGCGGTGTTGTAGGCATCCTGGGCCTCTTCGCGCACCTCGACGCTGGCCAGCTCGCGCTTGTCCATGACCTTCAGCGCGTCGAGCACGTGCGCGATCTGCGCCTCGATCATCACCGTCTGGGACGAGTGGCCCAGGGTGGTGTTGGGGCCGAGCAGCATGAACAGGTTCGGGAAGCCCGCGACCGTGGTGCCCGCGTAGGCCGACATGCCCTTGCCCCACGCGTCGGCGAGCTGGACGCCGTCGCGGCCCCAGATCTGGCGCGCGATCGGCCGGTTGGTCGCGGCGAAGCCGGTGCCCAGGATGATCGCGTCGACCTCACGCGACGTGCCGTCGGCGGTGACGACCGAGCTGCCCTCGACACGCACGATGGAGTCGGTGACGAGCTCGACGTTGGGCTGCTGCAGCGCCGGGTACCAGGTGTTGGAGAACAGCAGGCGCTTGCAGCCCGCGGCGTAGTCCGGCGTGAGCTTCGCGCGCAGCACCGGGTCCTTGACCTGCTTCTTGAGGTTCTTCTCCGCCATGCCGGTGATGGTCTTGGCCGCCACGTTGGGCCGCGCCAGCATGAAGGCCAGGATCTCGCGGCCCCACATGTTGAAGCCGCGGCGGAAACGCTGGTAGCCCGGCACGTTCTTGCGCAGCGCGAACTGCAGCTTGTTGGTGGTCTTGTCGTTCTTCGGCCCCACCCACGGCGCGGTGCGCTGGTGCACGAACAGCTGCCCGACCTCGGGCTGGATCTTCGGCACGAACTGGATCGCCGACGCGCCGGTGCCGATGACGGCGACCCGCTTGCCCTTGAGGTCGAAGTCGTGGTCCCAGTTGGCCGAGTGGAACTTGGCGCCGGGGAAGGACTCCAGGCCCTCGATGTCGGGCATGACCGGGTCGGACAGGTAGCCGGTGCCGGTCACGAGGACCTGGGCGGTGAAGTCGCCGCCGCTGGTCTCGATGTGCCAGCGGCGCTCGGTGTCGTCCCAGCGGGCCCCGACCAGCGCGTGGCGGAAGCGGATGTGCGGGCGGATGCCGAACTTCTCGGTGCACTCCTTGAGGTAGGCGAACACCTCGTCGCGCTTGCCGAAGGTGGTGGACCAGTTCGGGTTCTGCGCGAAGGAGAACGAGTACAGCAGCGACATCACGTCGCACGCGCAGCCAGGGTAGGAGTTGTCGCGCCAGGTGCCCCCGACCTCGTCGGCGCGCTCCAGCACGACGAAGTCGTCGATGCCCTGCTGCTTGAGCCGGATCGCCATGCCCAGCCCGGAGAACCCGGTGCCGATCACCGCGACACGGAAGTGGGGGACCCGGCTGCCCGAGCCATCGGCCGGGGGTTCGACCCGGTTGATCGTCCTGGTCATGTCGATGCTCCTAGCCGCGGCGGGTGAGCGTGATGCGGAAGTTGTTGAAGATGCCGTCCTCGAGGGTGTAGGCGAAGATGTCCAGGTAGCGCTCGAAGCGCTGGACGATCTCCTCACCCTCCATGGCGACGGCCTCGTCGCGGCGCTCGGCCAGCAGCTGCAGCCAGACGCGGCAGGCGCGGGCGAACGACAGCGGCTCGTTGACGATCTCGTCGATCACGAACAGCGACTCCGCGCCCGCGGCGAGGTCCTGGAGCTTGGGGATGTAGCAGCCCTTGAACTCCTCGCGCTGCAGGAACTTCAGGTCGTCGATGAGCTCGCGGCGCAGCGGCGGGTTCTCGATCGTCATGATGTGCAGGACGAGCTTGCCGCCCGGCTTGAGCAGGTTGTAACACTGCTGGAAGAACGCGCGGAAGCGGCGGGTGCGCTCCTTGGGCGGCAGGGTCGAGAGCACGAAGTGCTCCAGGGCGTTGATGCAGAACGCCGAGTCGTAGGGCTCGTCGGTCTTGTGGTCCTCCCACGACTCGACGTGCACGGTGACCTTGGCGTTGCCCAGGGAGTTGATGAACTGCTCCTGCGTGCGCGACAGCGTCACACCGACGGCCTCCTGGGCGCCGTGCACCCGGGTGACGCGGTCGAGCATGGTGCCCCAGCCGCAGCCGATGTCGAGCACACGCTTGGCGCCCCCGGCACCAGCGAGCTCGATGAACTTGTCGAGCTTGCGCTCCTGGGCGAGGTCGTGGAGGTCGTAGAGGTCCTCGCCCTCGTTCCAGTAGCCGCCCGAGTACATCATCGCCGGACCGAGCAGCAGCCGGTAGAAGTCGTTGCTGACCTCGTAGTGGTGCCGGATCGCGTCGACCTCAGGGTTGATCACCTTGTTCTGGTCCCCGCCTGTCACCGCAGTCATGCCAAAACCCCTTTTCCACGTTTCCTGGCCGTGTGACGCCTCTGCGGCTAGAGGTAATCGCGACCCCTGCAACACCGGCGCAACAGGACGGGAGTTGCGCCTTCGTTGCGCGTCTGTCGGTTACATCCCCCCAGGACCTCGCCGCACCAGGAGGCGGCGGTGCCGGGACGAACGCGACTGTGAGGAGCGACGAAGATGGAACTGCCCAACGTCGAAGAACTGGCCACCCAGCTGGCGGCCGTGTCGGGTGCCGAGAACGTCGATGTCGACGCCCCTCTGCTGCAGCTCGCCGACGTGGACTCGCTGGACCTGATGGAGTGGCTCTACGGCTTCCAGAACAAGTACCCGCACATCCCGGCCGACGAGTCGCTGTTCAAGGACATCGACGACACCACCACGCTGCGCGCCGTCCACGAGCGGCTGATGGCCCTCGTCCCCGCGAACTAAGGCGCGGGCCGTGAACGGCTTCGAGATCGCCGGGTGGGGTGTCAGCGTCCCGGAGACCGTGCTGACCAGCGTGGAACTGGCTGACCGGCTCGGCCTCGACGAGGAGTGGATCGTCAGCCGCTGCGGTATCAAGGAGCGGCGGATCGTCGGCCCCGGCCAGACCACGGCGTCACTGGCCATCGACGCGGGCCGCAAGGCCATGGAGAAGGCCGGGGTCACCGGCGCCGACATCGCCCACCTCATCGTCGCCACCGCGACGCCGGAACAGCTCTCCCCGGCGACGTCGGCGTTCGTGCACCACGAGTTGGGGATCGCCGGAAGCGCGCACGACGTCAACGCCGAGTGCTCGGGTTTCGTGTACTCGCTGATGACGGCGGCGGGCTGGATGCTGATGGACCCGCGGCCGATCCTGATCATCGGATCGGACACGCACTCGCTCACCGTCAACCCGAAGGACCGGGACCTGAGCATCCTGGTCGGCGACGGCGCGGGCGCGGTGGTCCTCATGCCCAGCCCCGACACCTGGATCCGCGCGTGGAACCTCGGCGCTGACGGGTCCAAGCACGACAGCCTCAAGGTGGTGGCGGGCGGTGCCCGGATGCCCACCACGGCCGAGACCGTCGAGCAGGGCCTGCACTACGCCAAGATCAACGGCAACGAGATCTACCTCAACGCGGTGCGGTTCACCGTGCGGACGGTGAAGGCGACCCTGGAGCAGGCGAAGGTCGGCGTCGCCGACATCGACCACATCATCCCGCACCAGGCCAACATCAGGATCATCAACTCGATCCTCAGCCACACCGGCCTCGACCCGGCAAAGCTGGTCACCAACCTCGACCGGTACGGCAACACCGCGTCGGCGTCGATCCCGCTGGCCATGGCCGAGGCCCTGGACAACGGCCGGATCAACGACGGCGACCTGGTGCTGCTCGCGGGTTTCGGCGCCGGGATGACCTGGGGTTCGGTGCTCTTGGAGTGGGGTGGGGTGCGCAATGGGTAAGGCGGGAACACGGCCGGACCAGCCGGTCGCCCTGGTCACCGGCGCGTCCGGCGGCCTGGGCCAGTCACTGGCCATGGAACTCGACGCCCTTGGATGTCGAGTGGCGGTGCACTACAACAGCTCGCGTGACCGCGCTTTGGCGGTGGCCGAGAAGCTCCAGAACCCATCCGTCGTCGTCGGGGGCTCGGTCGCCTCCTACGAGGCGGTCGTGGCGATGTACGCGGAGATCACTGAGGCATTGGGCCCCGTGGACGTGCTGGTGAACAACGGTGCGATCCGCAAGGACGGTCTGATGGCCATGCAGTCCCCGGAGGACTGGCGGGAGGTGATCGAGACGAACCTGATCGGTACCTTCCACACCGCGCGGGTCGCTGTCGGTCACATGCTTCGCCAGCGGTGGGGACGGGTGATCAACATCGTGTCGCCTTCGGGGATCATCGCTACCGCGGGACAGACGGCTTACGGGGCGTCGAAGTCCGGGGTCATCGGGTTCACTCGGACGCTCGCGGCGGAGTGTGGGCGGCGGGGTGTGACGGTGAACGCGCTGTCGCCTGGGTTCATGATCACGGATATGACGAAGGACCTGTCCGATCAGGTACAGAACGCGATCAAGGAGAAGTGCCCGGTGCCACGATTCGGGACGACCGAGGAGGTCGCCCGGAGCATGTCACTGTTCTTGGACGCGGATTACATGACTGGGCAGGTTGTGAGCATTGATGGTGGCGTGAGCGTCACCTGACGGCAAAGGCCGCCCCGGAGGAAGTACTTCGGGGCGGCCTTGCTCGCAGGGGGAGACCGCTAGGTCTCTTGCTTTGGTCTTGTTGTCTTTGGGGACCGAAGGTCCCTGCACTTCCCCTGCACCCTCGTCCTTGCATTCCCTTAGCCGGAAGAAGGCTTGTCAAGGGTCGGCTTTGCCGATCGCCGTAGGCGCCCTTGACGAGCCTTCTTTCGGCTAAGACGCTGATTGACGAGGGAGCGCCCCGCTTGCCGGCCCTGCTCAAGCTAGCTCATCCAGAGGCTCTGCTTCAGCAGACTCTGCGGTAGCAGAAGAGACGGGGTGCGGGCGGGGACTGGGTCCGTAGTGGGTTTCGTGGCGTTTCCTGCCGGCGGTTTCGTGCGTTTGTGGCCGGTTTGGTTTTGCGTTGTTGGGCGGCGGATCTAGCGCGGGTTTGTCGCTGGTCCTGTCTCGTTGTTGGGATGACTGATTGCCGCTAGGGGTGGGGCGTCCTTCTTTCCTGGGGTCTGGTGGCGTGTTGCGGGGGCGTTGCGCTGTTCAAGATTCAATCAAGGGACTGTCTACCGCCGCCGAGCCAAAAGCGAGGAAGTGAGCACTCGTGACAGCGCTTGCCGATCCGTCCGCCGAAGGCGCCCTGGTCGCACTATCCACTGTGGACGACATGCCCGCCCGTGTCCGCGAGCTGCGCCGCAGACGGGTCAAGGCCTACGACGGGCCGAGTCCGGCCGCGACCGAGGCGCAACATGCCCGGCGCAAGCTGACTGTTCGGGAGCGGCTCGACATCTTGCTCGATCCCGGGTCCTTCAACGAGATCGAGACCCTCCGCACGCACCGTGCCACCGGCTTCGGTATGGCCGACCGCAAACCGCCGGGTGACGGTGTCGTCATCGGGTGGGGCACGATCGAGGGGCGCACTGTCTTCGTCCACGCCCACGACTTCCGGGTCTTCGGTGGGTCCCTCGGCGAGGCGCACGCGCAGAAGATTCACAAGATCATGGACCTGGCCGAGTCGACCGGGGCGCCGCTCATCGGGCTCAACGATGGTGCGGGGGCGCGCATCCAGGAGGGTGTGACCGCGCTCGCCGGGTATGGCGGGATCTTTCGGCGCAACGTGCGGATGTCCGGGGTCGTGCCGCAGATCAGCGTGATGCTCGGACCATGTGCGGGCGGCGCCGCGTACTCGCCTGCGCTCACCGACTTCGTGTTCATGGTCCGCGACATCTCCCAGATGTTCGTCACCGGGCCCGACGTCGTCCACGCCGTCACCGGCGAGCAGGTGTCCCACGACGAGCTCGGTGGTGCCGACGTGCACAGCGGGACCGGCGTGGCCACCTTCGTCCACGATGACGAGGAGAGCTGTCTGCTCGACGTGCGCTACCTCGTCTCCCTGCTGCCGTCCAACAATCAGCAGCCGCCGCCGACGTTCAAGGCGAGCGATCCCGCTGATCGGCGGACCGACGCGCTTGCCGAGCTGGTGCCCGTCGAACCCGGGCGGGCCTACGACATGCGGGACGTCGTGGCCGAGTTGGTCGACGACGGCGAATACATCGAGCTGCACGAGACCTGGGCGACCAATGTCGTCTGCGCTCTGGCCCGCATCGACGGCACGACCGTCGGTGTCGTGGCCAATCAGCCCAGTTCGCTCGCCGGGGTGCTCGACATCGCGTCGGCCGAGAAGGCGGCGCGGTTCGTGCAGACGTGCGATGCCTTCAACATCGCGCTCGTCACGCTGGTGGACGTGCCGGGGTTCCTGCCCGGGACCGACCAGGAGCACAACGGGCTGATCAGGCACGGCGCGAAGCTGCTCTACGCCTACTGCGCCGCGACCGTTCCCCGGGTCCAGGTCATCCTGCGCAAGGCGTACGGCGGGGCCTACATCGTCATGGACTCGCGGTCGATCGGGGCCGACCTTTCCTTCGCGTGGCCGACCAACGAGATCGCGGTGATGGGTGCCGAGGGCGCGGCCAATGTGGTCTTCCGCAAGGAGATCGCCGCCGCGGCCGATCCGGAGGCGACCAGGGCGTCGCGGATCGCCGAGTACCGGGAGCGCCTCGTCCATCCCTACTACGCCGCCGAGCACGGACTGGTCGACGACGTGATCGAACCGGGGGAGACCAGGGCGACGGTCGCGCGGGCGCTGGCGATGCTGCGGACCAAGCGGGCGTCGCTGCCGCACACCAAGCACGGGAACCCGCCGCTGTGAGCGCCGACCAGGCCGCGGACGAGGAGGTCGCCGCCATCGTCGGGGCGCTGGCCGCGCTGGCCGCGTCCACCGAGGACGCGCCGCCACCGGTTCCTCGGTGGACGCTTCCCCGCGAGGTATTCCGCGCACCCGCCGCTTGGGACGCGCCGTGACCCGAATCCATTTCGGCTTGCTCCCGTTCCCGCTGGGTGTGGGCCATTTGTGCAAACATTCGCGCATCGGTGAACCGAACTGTTTTGGCGTGCGTATTGTGTCGCCCGCCGATGGTTTTCCGGCGCATGAACTGTTGATGATTAGCCGTCGGTTCTCGGGGCCGAAATGGTCGGTCGCATGCGCACATCGGCAGGTCGGAGGCACCTACAACAGTCCTTGACGGACCATCGCAATTAGAGATGACAGTTTTAGTTCAGGATGGACCGCGTTGACGCTCGCCGGAGTCGATCTGTAGCATTCGTCCGGTTGTGGGCGAATTGACTTGGGCGACGGGGGTCTCCAGGGCATTTGCCTTTGTGGAGCGTGGTTCTCGGGAGGAGCCCACATGTCCGTGCAAGGTCCTGCCTTATCAGGCTCGGACTCCGGACAACCGCAAGACCTGGCCCGCAGCCTGCGGCGCATCGTCGAGGCACCGTGGCCCCATGAGGACGACAGCATGCCCGGAATGGTCACTGTCCTCCACGCCGCCTTCGACGCCCGCACGCTGGACGTGACCGCGGGCGCCCACGACATCGCCCTGCGGTTCGGCGGCCAGGAGATCACCGACGGCGACCCGGTCGGGCCCGGCGTGATCAGCGCTGTCTTCCACAGTGTCTGCGACGCGACTCGAGCCTCGCTCGAGATCGCGACGATGGTGGCGCTGGTCGAGCCGGACGCCGAGAACCCGTTGGGCGGCATGCGGATCGTGCTGTGCACCGCCGCCGACGAACCCGACGCGCCGGTCGGCACGCAGGCGCTGCGCCACGCCCGCACCCTGCTGCTCAAGGCAGCGGCCGGTCAGATCCTCGCGACCGCGCCGACCGCTGTCGTGGCCGGTCCGACGCTGCCCCCCGGCATCGAACTGCTCGACCGCGGCCTGTGGACTCCACTGCCCGGCGCGCAGCCGGAGCGCGTCTACGAGATGTGCGTGGGCGGGGCGACCCCGGAGGGCACCGGCACCTCCAACCTCGAATGGGCGCGCCGCGCCCTGCACGACCCGACGGCTACGGTCGTCGTCGACGTCGACCACGCGTTGCGTGCGGCCATGGCGGCCTGGCCCGCCGTCCGGTCGGGCAACGCGCGGATGGTGCTCGTCTACCAGGGATCGGCCGCCGACCGGATGGCCGTGACCGCCGAACTCGCGCTGCGCCTGCACGCCGACGGCGCCCTCGTGCTGTACGGCCGCTGGACGGCGGGCCGGTACGAGACCTACCGGGCCTTCAAGGAGGCCCTCGGCTTCCACGCCGCCGCCTGCGCGACCGAGCAACTGGTGGCCGACCTGCAGGGCTGCGCCGACGAGATCGCCCACCTGCTCCCCGACCTCGGTGCCCGCGTCGGCGGCACCGTCCCCGGCCGGGTCGGATCCACCTTCGAACGCGCGGGCATGTTCGACGCGGTCGGCCACTGGGTCCAGGCCATCACCAGCCGCGTTCCCACCGTCCTGGTGCTCGACGACGCGCACCGGGCCGACCCGACATCCATCTCGATGCTCTGCCATCTGTGGCACTCGTGCGGCTCGTCAGCGCTGATGGTCGTCGCGACCGCCACCGAGACCCCGGTCGCCGACCGGCTGGCCGACGTCGTCGTCCACCCGGACTCCTCGGCACTGGTCCGAATCCCTCTTTCCTGAACCACAACACCGAAACACTGGGGGCGAGTGTCCTCAGTGGACGAAACATGTCCCGGAAAGGGCTCCACATGATCACTCGACGCAGGACGAGGCTGGCCGTCGGCGCCGCCGTCCTCATCACCCTGTTCACCCCAGCCGTCGCCTCGGCGGACCTGCGGATCACCACCGTCGCGACCGGCCTGGACAGCCCGCACGGCCTCGCGTTCGGTCCGGACGGCGCGCTGTACGTGGCCGAGGCGGGCACCGGCGGCGCTGGGCCGTGCTTCCCCGGCGAGGCGGGCGGCCAGGTCTGCTACGGCGCGACCGGCGCGATCACCAAGATCAGCTACGGCAAGCAGCGCCGCATCGTGACGGGCCTGCCGTCCATCGCCGAGGACGGCGGCTTCGCCGCGATCGGCCCGTCCGACGTCGCGGTGACCAGCCGCGGCCCGGTGTTCACCGCCGGTCTCGCGGTCAACGCGGCCAATCGGCCCACCTTCCCCGCGGGCGGCGAGGACGCGGGCTGGCTGCTGCGGGTCGGCGCCGGGGGCACCACCACCAGGATCGCCGACATCACCGGCTACGCCATCCAGTCCAACCCGGACGGCGGCAACCCGAACTCCCTGGCGCTGACCTGGGACGGCAGCGCCGTCATCGCCGACGCGGCAGGCAACTCGCTGCTCCGCGTCGCCCGTGACGGCAGTATGTCCACCATCGCGCTGTTCCCGAGCCAGTTGGTCGACGCGCCCGCCGAGCTCGGCCTGCCGCCCGGCACCCAGATCCCCGCCCAGGCGGTGCCGACCGCCGTCGTCCAGGGCCCGGACGGCGCGTTCTACGTCGGCCAGCTCACCGGCTACCCGTTCGCGGTGGGCACGGCGAACGTGTTCCGGGTGGTCCCGGGGCAGGAGCCGACCGTCGTGGCGGGCGGCTTCACCAACATCACCGACATCGCCTTCGACCGGCGCGGCAACCTGTACGTGCTGGAGTTCGCGAGCAAGGGGATCAACTCCGGCGACCTGGCGGGTGCGTTGATCAAGGTCAAGCGGGACGGCTCGCGCCAGACCGTGACCGCGGACCTGTTCGCCCCCGCCGGCCTGGTGATCAAGGACGGCGCCGCGTACGTCTCCGACTGCGGCGCGTGCCCCGGAACGGGCACCGTGAAGCGGATCCCGCTCATCTGATCACGGCGTGACTGACCCCCGGGACCAAGCTGGTCCCGGGGGTCAGGCGCTGCGGCGCAAGCCAAGGTTGGTGAGTGTCCAAGTCGCCTCGGCGCGCAGGGCCAGGGCGGTGCGGCGGTCGCCCACCTTGTTGCGGTTGTCGAGTGCCTTGGCCAGCGCCAGCTGGGCCAGCGCCATCCACGGCCGCGCCCGGCGGCCCGCGAGCTGCGACAGCGCGGCGGACAGGTGTCGTTCGGCGTCGTCCCAGTCGCCAACGGCCACGGCGAGTCGGCCGAGGTGGAACGCCGCTGTGCCAACGAAAGTGCGGTAGCCGACACCGCAGGTCAGGTCCGGGTACGGGGCCAGCAGGCCACGCACGGACTCCGCGGTCGCCGCGTCGCCCAGCTCGACCGCCGCCAGCGCGAGGACGCCGACCGCGTGCGGCCACTCGTCGCCGGAGGGGAGTGGTTCGGCGTTGATGGCGAGCGCGCGCACGGTCAGGTGGGGCAGGCCCCGGTCGCCGCGCAGGATCGCCGCGAGCGCGCGCTCCGCGCCTTCGTGTCCCAGGGTCGGCTGGTCCGGGGCGATCGAGCCGCCGCCGTAGCGGAGCCAGCGGGCGATGAGCATCTGCCGCTGGGCCAGGTCGCCCGGGGGCGGCGCGACCTCCGACGCGGTCCGCGTGGTCTCGATGTGGCGCGCGGTGGCGGCGGCGTCGGTGAGGCGGCCCTCGGTCACCGCGATGGCGACGGTGTGTTCGGCCAGCAGGGCGTCGCCGATGGCGACCTCGTCGCCGTCGCCGTTGTTGACCGCTTCGGCGAGGGTGGCCAGGGCGGCGTCGCGGGCCTCGATGTCGCCGGTGAGTTCGGCGGTGGCGGCGCGGTGGTGCGCGGCGGCGACCCGGCCCGCGGTGTCGCCGATGGCGCCCGCCACCACGAGTGCCTCGGCGGCGAGGATCGCGCGCCAGCGGACGTGGTCGGGTCCCTCCAGCAGCCGCAGCTCACCGATCATCGCGCGCAGCGAGCGGGCCACCGCGGGGTCGGTCGACACGGTGGTCGAAAGCTCGCATTGCCTTGCTATCAACCGGCCCACGGTCACGTCGTCCACGGCGACCGCCCGGTTCGGGCGGCCCTCGGCGACGGTGCGCAGCAGAAGATCGATCATCGCGGCGGCCTCGCCGCGCAGGCGGGGCCGGGTGCCGACGGCGTCGGCGAGACCGAGCGCGGCTTGGGCGGCGATGTTGAGCCGGTCGGTGTGCAGCGCCTGGATGGTGCCGTCGAGCAGGGTCTGGTCGCAGTCCTGGTGGCCCGCGGCCAACTGCGCCAGACCCAGCCTGGTCAAGGCGTCCGCCCGGAGCTCGTTGTCGGACTCCGGCACGTGCGAAAGCGCTTGCTCCAGCAGCCGGACCGCCTCGGACTGCGCGCCCTTGCGGGTGGCCCACGCCGCGGCGTGCCAGCTGGCCTGCACCGCGCGGGTGTCGCCGTCGGCCGCGGCTCCCGCCGAGCGATGGTGGGCCAGCGCGCGGCTGTGGGTGGCGAGGTTGTCGGCGCGGCGGTGCTCGATGGCGTCGGCGAGGCGCGCGTGCAGCCACCGCCGCCGGGTCTCGCTGAGCTGCTCGTACACCGCGCGCCGCACGACGTCGTGGGTGTAGCGGTACTTCGGCACCGGTCTGGCCCCGTGGCCCGCGATCACCTCGGTGACCAGGCCGGACTCGACCAACTCGTCGAGGCCGTCCATGGCGTCGTCCGGGGTCAGGCCCGCGGCGTCGGCGGCGAGGTCGAGTTCGAAGGTGAACCCCGCGACGGCCGCGGCGCGCAGCAGCCTGCGCGGCTCCGGCTCCAGCGCGGCCAGGTTCGCCTCGGCGTAGTCGTGGATGCCGACCGGCAGCCGCCGCCCCACCTCGGGCGGCCCTTCGCGGTACCAGCGCAGCATCTCCACCGCGAGGTAGGCGTTGCCCGCGGTGTCGGCGAGCAGCCGGTACGGCGGCGGCACGTCGGCCGCGCGGGTGGTCGGCATGATCTGGCGCGACAGCGCGCGCATGTCGGACTCTTCGAGCCCGGGAACCGCGACGCGGCGCAGCAGGCCCAGCCGGTCCATGTCGTGCACGAAGTCGGTGTGCGGGTCGGCGTGCCTGCGCGGCGCGCGGCCGCTCACGGTGGCGATCAGCAGCAGCGAGCAGTCGGCGCCGCCGAGCCGGAACACCCGGCGCAGCAACAGGAACGTGTCCTCGTCGGCGAGGTCCAGGTCATCGAGCACCAGGCAGATGGGCCGCTCGGCCAAGGCGGTGAGCAGCTTGCCCAGCTCGGCGGCGTCCGGTCGGGCGTCGGTGCCCGGCGCCAGCGATCTCAGTGTCCGCTGTGGACCGGCGCTCAGCGGCGGCATCGACTCGGGCGGGGTGGCGGCGGCGAAGTCGGACAGCGCGGACAGGATCGGCTGGCACGGCAGCGTCGCCCCCGGCTCGCAGCGGCCGAAGACCACCAGCCCGCCCGCGCGCCCGATCCGCCGCGCCGCCTCGGTGACCAGCCGCGTCTTGCCGATGCCGGGCTGGCCGGTGACCAGCACCAGGTGTCCGACGCCCTGCTCGGTCTGCGTCCACGCCTCGGCGATCGCGGCCAGTTCCGCGCGCCTGCCGCTGAACGGCACCGTCGCCGCGCTCACCGACCCGGCGCGCGGCCTGCCGCGGTGCGCGGGTCCGCCGAGCAGGTCGACGTAGGCGGCCTGGGTCTGCGGCGACGGGTCGATGCCCAGTTCGTCGGACAGGACCCGGCGCAGCCGCTGGTAGCTGCTCAGCGCCTCGGCCCGGTTGCCGCCCGCGGCGTGCGCGGTCATCAGACACCGGTGAGCGCTCTCGCTCAGTGGGGACCGGCGCACGGCCTCCTCGGCGAAGCGCACCGCGTCGCGGTCGACGCCCAGCGCCGCCGCGGCCGCGCTGGCCGTCTCCAGCGCCGAGGACAGCAGCCCGTCGAGGTGCTCGCGCACGCCCGCGACCCATTCGCCCTCGTGGTGGGGGAGAAAGGGCTCGCGCAAATAGGACAGCGCGGTCTCGGCGTATTTCCGCGCGTCGGTGTGGACGCCGTCGGTCAGCGCGGCGATGGCGTCGCCGACCGCGCGCTCGGCGCATTCCAGGTCGATGACGGAGTCTTCCGGCAGCTTCAGCAGATAGCGCCTGCCCTGCGCCACGAGTTCGGCGTCGTCGCGGGCGACGAAGGTGCGGACCCGGCTCACCACACTGCGCAGCGCCGAGGCCCACGTGTCGGGCAGCCCGTCCGGCCAGACCGTGTCGGCGAGCTGATCCCGGTCGGTGCCCGTCGCGCGCTCCATGACCAGCCTGGCGAAGGCCACCTGGGTCTGGGCGCTGGACAAGTGTCGAGCCGGGCCACCCGGCTCCTCGACGGAGATCAGTCCGATGAGTCTGACCAGCATGCGCGCAACTCCCCCACGGCCCCGGGTACCTGACGCCCTGCGCCAATACCCGCCTAGGCGGCTCGGCACAATCCACTAGGCGATCTAAACATTGAAAGGCCCTGCTTGAAGCACTCGCGGGAGAAACTCTACCGCTGGACAGGATCAAGGTGTCAAGCCTGAGCGTGAACAACGAGGGCATTTTCGGAGTACTGGGGTCACCTGATCAGCGCAACGCGATAGTGGCCACGAGCGGCCGCGTCGCGGCGAACCTGGTGCGGCAGCAGGCATCCAGGGCACGCAACGCCGTTGTTGCGCTCCGCTTGCGCGCGCTGCCGTAGAAATTGCGCCAGGCCGAAATTCGCACGTAGGGAAACGGCAAAAGGGCGAACGGCCACCGCGGAGTCGGTGGGCGTATTCGACTGTGGAATTCGCCGGAAACGCGGAAAGAGGAGACGCAAAGTGAGCGCTTCTGCAGCATGGGACCGGCTCGAGCCGAAACTGACCGCGATTCGCCAGCGGCTGGGGCAGCTCGAGTCCGAGCCGGACCGGCGCAACAGCTTCATGCCCTACACCCCCGAGCGCAACAGCCCTTATGTCGACCTGTACGGCGAGCGCCTGCTGCAGATGTCGGGCTACAGCTACTTGGGACTGTCCGGGGACGAGCGGGTCGTCGCCGCGGCGAAGTCCGCTGTGGACACTTACGGCTCCGGTGCGCACGGTGTGCGGGCACTGGCGGGCTCGACGCCGCTGCACGAGGAGCTGGAGGCCGAGGTCGCCCAGTTCCTCGGCCGGGAGACCGCGCTGGTCTTCGGCTCCGGCTACGCGGCCAACGTCGGCACCGTCGCCGCGCTGGTCGGTCCGGGCGACACGGTCTTCATCGACAAGTACGACCACGCCAGCATCGTCGACGGCTGCCAGCTCAGCGGCGCCACGGTGACCCGCTTCCGGCACAACGACGCCGACCACCTCAACCGCCGCCTGGCCGAGTCGCACCGCGAGGGCGTCAAGCTCGTCATCGTCGACTCCGTCTACTCGATGGACGGCGACATCGCCCCGCTGCCCGAGCTGCGCGAGGTGTGCGACCGGCACGACGCGCTGCTGATGGTCGACGAGGCACACGCGCTCGGCGTCATCGGCGCCACCGGCCGGGGCATCGAGGAGCACTACGACTTCAAGGTGAAGGTCGACATCAAGGTCGGCACGCTGTCCAAGGGCATCCCGTCGACCGGCGGCTGGGTCGTCGGCTCGCCGGAGCTGGCGGTGTTCCTCAAGTACAACGCGCGCCCGTTCCTGTTCTCCGCGGCCCTGCCGCCAGCCCAGGCGGGCGCGGCCCTGGAGTCGCTGCGCATCCTGCGGCAGGAGCCGTGGCGGGTCACCCACATCCAGAACGAGTCGGCCCGCCTGCGCAAGATCGTCACCGACGCCGGCATGCGCACGCTGTCGAGCGAGACCGCGGTCATCCCGCTGGTCGCCGGGTCCGACGAGCTCGCCTACGACTACGCCACCGCCTGCCGCAAGGCCGGGGTCGTCGGCCTGCCGGTCGTCTCGCCCGCGGTGCCGAACACGCTGGCCCGGCTGCGGATCGCGGTGACCGCCCGGCACTCGGCCGAGGACATCGACGTCGCCGCCGACGCCTTCCTGACCGCGGCCCGCCAGTGCGGGCTCATCGCGGCCTGAGGCGCGCGATGACTGACTCTCCCGACGTCGTCGTCACCGGGATGGGCGTGGTCACGCCCGCGGGCTGCGACCTCGACCGCTTCTGGTCGGCGCTGCTCGCGGGCAAGTCCACCGCCGCCCCACTCGACCACTTCGACCTCAGCGGCCACGGCGTGCGGTTCGGCTGCCGGGTCGCAGGGCTCGACGAGGTCGGCCTGGTCACGGCGAAGGAAGCCCGCCGGATGGACCCGTTCGCCCGCTACGGCCTGGTCGCCGCGCTCGCGGCGCACCAGCACGCGGGCGGCCCAGCCCCGGACCCGGCGCGCACCGCGATCGTCGTGGGCACCGCGGTCGGCGGCCGGTGGACCAGCGACGAGGAGAGCCGCAACTACTACGTCAACGGGCCCCGCGCGGTGAACCCGCTGATGCCGCTGGTGACCATGCCGAACTCGGCCGCCGCGCAGATCGCGATGCGGCTTGGCTGGCACGGTCCGTCGCTGACCATCTCGACGACCTGCGCGAGCGGCGTCGACGCGGTCGGCCACGCGGCGGCGATGGTGCGGTCCGGGCTGGTCGACGTCGCGATCGCGGGCGGCTGCGAGTCCACGCTGACCCCGGTCAGCCTGGCCGGGTTCGCCAACCTGAACGCGATGTCGCCCCGCAACGACGCGCCCGAGTTGGCCTGCCGACCGTTTGATGTGGACAGAGACGGCTTCGTAATGGGCGAGGGCGCGGGGTTCGTCGTGCTGGAGCGCCGCGCCGACGCCGTCGCCCGGGGCGCCGCGGTCCACGCCGAGATCCTCGGCTACGCCGCGACCTCCGACGCGCACCACCTGGCGATGCCGCTGCCCGACGGCGGCGGCGCGGTCGCGGCGATGTCGTCGGCCATCGCGGCGGCGGGGCTGAGTCCCTCGGACATCACCCATGTCAACGCGCACGGCACGTCCACACCGCACAACGACCGCGCCGAGGCTACCGCGCTGGCGAAGGTCTTCGGCGGCCATTCCCCACCGGTGACCGCGACCAAGGGCGTCACCGGCCACCTGATCGGCGCCGCCGGGACGGTCGAGTTGATCGCCACGATCCTCACGACGGCCGCAGGCACTGTCCCGCCGACCGCCAACCACGACCGAATCGAGCCTGGAATGGACATCGACCTGGTGCACGGTCGACCGCGCCCGGTGGCCAAGGGCCCCGCGCTGTCGAACTCCTTCGGCTTCGGCGGCCACAACGCGTGTCTGGTGGTGGCCCCGTGAACGAGCTAACGACGCGGTTCACCGCCAGCGACATCCGCGCGGTCACCGCCGCCGAACTGGCCACCTACCGCGATGTGCTGCGCGCCGCCCTCGGCGCCAAGCCCGTCGCCGGTGGCCCGCAGGCGTCGCCGGTCTATCCGTTCGTGCTCGCCATGAGCAGCTTCGACGAGATCGTCGACCAGCTCACCCCCGACGGGCAGCCGCGGCCGGGCAACGTCCACTTGAGCCAGGAGTTCCGGGTCCGCAGGCTCGTCGCGCCGGGGGAGCGGGTGGGCATCGACGTCGAGGTCGTCGCCGCGCGCCGCGAGCCCAAGGGCGTGCGGCTGGCGATCCGCTGCGTGGTCGTCGGCGAGGACGGCGCGGTGGTGTCCGAGCTGCTCACCGGGGCCCTGCTGGTCGACGCGACCACGCCGGAACCCTTCGGGGACATGCCCGCCGCCACCGAGCTGGCCGCCGGTCCCGGCCCCACCGAGCGCGCCACCGTCACCGCGTCCATCCCGGCCGACACCGTGCGCGCCTACGCCGACGCCTCCGGCGACCACAACCCGATCCACCTCGACGAGGCCGCCGCGATCGCCACAGGCTTCCCCGGCGTGATCGCGCACGGCATGAGCGTGCTCGCGGTGATCACCGAGGACGTCGTGCAGCGCTTCGCCGGGGGCGACGCCGCGCGGGTCACCGGGATCGGATGCCGGTTCTCCGCGCCGATCCTGCCCGACGAGCAGCTGGAGATCACGTATGTGACCGACGGCGGACCGGTCGTCAAGTTCACCTGCAAGACCCCGCGCGGCCTGGCGTTCAAGGGCGGCTGGGTCGAGATCGACGGGAGGCGCCATGGCTAGGCCCATCCTGCAGGATCTGGTCGACAGCTTCGTCTGGCACGCCGAGCGCGCGCCGGACGCGGTCGCCCTGGTCTGGCACGGCACCGAGATCAACTACGGCGAGCTGCTCGACCTCGCCTGCGTCGAGCGCGACAAGCTTGTCGGGCACGACCTGGCCCCCGGCCAGCCCGTCGGCATCCTCGCGGAGAAGTCGCCGGAGGCCGTGGCGCTGGTGCTGGCCTGCCTGCTGGCCCGCCGCCCGTTCCTGCTGCCGTCGCCCGCGCTGGGCGACGACATCCTCGCCACCCTGTTCGCCCAGGCGGGCTGCACGACGCTGCTGACCACGCCCGGCCAGGACAAGCGGATGCTGCCGCCCGCGCCGGTCACCGCGCCGCCGCGGCTGCCCGCCGACACCGCGTTCATGCTGACCACGTCCGGCTCCACCGGCCTGCCCAAGATCGTCCCGCTGAGCACGCAGGCCGTGGCCCGCTTCGTCGACTGGGCCGCGCCGACCTTCGGCATCGGCCCCGGCCGCACCGTGCTCAACGTGGCGCCGCTGAACTTCGACATCTGCCTGCTCGACGTGTGGACGACGCTCGCCGCGGGCGGGCGGGTCGTCATGGTCGACCCGGCCTACGCCGCCAACGGCCGCCACCTCACCGAGGTGCTGCGCGCCAACGAGATCCACGTGGTGCAGGCCGTGCCGATGTTCTTCGGACTGCTGCTCGCCGCGGGCGGCGAGGGCTTCGACACCGTCGAGCACGTCATGGTCACCGGCGACGCGACCCCGGACCACGTGCTGGCCGGGATCCCGCTGCTGTTCCCGAAGGCGCGGCTGCGCAACATCTACGGCTGCACCGAGACCAACGACAGCTTCATCGCCGACGTCGACGACCTGCCCATGGCCATCGGCGAGCCGCTGCCCGGCGTGCGCGCGCTGCTGGTCGACGAGGGCCGCGTGGTCACCGGGCCGGGAACGGGCGAACTGTATGTCGCCACGCCGTTCCAGACCGAGGGCTACCTCGACGAGACCCGCAACGCGGGCAAGTTCGCCCCGCACCCGACCGGTGCCGACGACCTGCGCTACTTCCGCACCGGCGACCTGGTCCGCCGCGGCGCCGACGGCAGGCTCATGCTCGTCGGCCGCGCCGACTTCCAGGTGAAGGTGCGCGGCGTCGCGGTCAACACCGCCGAGATCGAGGCGGCGCTGCTGGAACACCCCAACGTGCTGGAGGCCGCCGTGGCCGCCCTGCCCGACCCGGTCGCCGGTGCCGTGCTGGCCGCGGCGATCCACCGGGCCCCGGGCAGCGGCCTCGACAGCCTCGCGCTGCGGGAGCACTGCGTGCGGCGGCTGCCGCGCGCGGCCATCCCGTCGAGCATGCGGATCACCGACGAGCCGCTGCCCAAGACCGCCACCGGGAAGGTCGACCGCGCCGCGGTGGGCCGGACCGGGAACGGGCCGTCCCAAGCCGAAAGAAGGGTGTCATGAGCAACGTCTCCACGATCAAGGCGTTCATCATCGATGAGTTCCTGCCGGATGTGGCCGCCGACGCGCTGGCCGTCGACTACGACCTGCTCGCCAACGGCGTCATCGACAGCCTGGGCCTGCTGAAGCTGATCGCGTGGATCGAGGACCGCTTCGGCGTCCCGATCGGCGACGACGACCTCGACCCGGACAACTTCCGCAGCGTCGCCGCGGTCGACCGGTTCATCGACGCCGCCCGCATCGGCCCCGTGGTGGGTGCCTGACCATGCACGAGGTGATCGCGGCCCTGGTCACGGGGCGAGGTGAGGTCGATGAGCCCGCGTGGCGCGCACTGTGGGACGGGATCGAGTCGAACGCCGTCGACCGGGCCGAGATCGCCGCGCTGCTGGCGTCGCTGTCGACTCAGTTGCCCGACCCGGAATCCCTGCGCGCACTGGTGAGGTCGGTGCGCGTGGGTGTGGAGCCGTGGCCGGGCGCGGTGAACATCGTCGGCACCGGCGGCGGACCGCGCACGTTCAACATCTCCACCGCCGCGGCCTTCACAGCCGCGGCGATGGGGGTGCCGGTGGTCAAGTCCGGCTCGCGCGCCTACACGGGCAGCGCCGGGTCGATCGACCTGCTGGAACGCCTGGGCGTGCGCATGACCAAGTCCCTGCCCGAGACGGAGGACGCGTTGGCCGCCTGGGGTGTGGCCTTCACCGGCCCGTTCGTGTACCCGTCGGTGCTGACGCGGATGGCGCGGACCCTGGTGCCGCTGGGGATGCGCCCGTTCGGCAAGTTCCTCAACGCTCTGGGCCCGTTCATCGCCACGGTTCCGGTCTCGGCCCAGGTCACGGGCGTGTCCGGCGCGGTGTCGCTGTCCGCGCTGCGCGAGCTGGCGGCGGCGCAGGAGCGCCGGATCTGGCTGTGCGCCAACGACTTCGGGGCCGACGAGCTGCTCGGCTTCGCCCACAACGTGATCCACACCAACGACGGCGGCCCGATCCGGGTCTCACCCGGCGTGCTGGCAGGCGGCGAGGGCGGTCTGGACGATCTCGGGGAGAAGCCGGGATCGCTGGTCGACCACTTCCTCGACGTCCTGGCGGGCAAGGCGAACCGGGCCGCGCTCGAAGCGGTCGCGTTGAACGCCGCCGCACTGGCCGTGGCGAGCGGGCACACCCCCGCCTGGCCGGACGCGTACCGGCTCGCCGAGTCCGCGCTGCGAGACGGAGCCGCGCGTTCGCTGGTGGACCGCCTCCGCAAGCACACGGCGGTGCTCCATGCCTGAGGCATTCTTCGCGCGACGTCCGGCGAACACCCCCGGGCTGGCGCTGTTCCTCAACGCCGGTGATCCGCCGCTCGACGTGCTCGCCGATCTCGTCGCCATGCTCGATGAGGCCGGGGTGGACTGTCTGGAGCTGGCGGTTCCCTTCCCCGGTTCCGTGACCGACGGGCTCACCGTCCGCCAGTCCGCCAACCGGGCCCTCGCCAACGGTGTCGATCTCGACGCCACCCTCGACTTCATCGCCAAGACCAGCACGCGCAGGCTGAAGATCGCGCTGCTGGTCGACTGGAGTCACTCCCTCAAGCGCCGTTCACTGTCCACAGTGGCCGACGAGGTCGCCGCCGCCGGGGTCGACGGCCTGCTCGTGCACGGCCTGCCGCCGCGGCTCAAGGCCGAGTACCACCTGGCCACGGATGCGGCGGCGCTGCCCATCGTGACCACCTGCTACCACCGGAAGTCCCCTCCGGAGGTGCTGGCCGAGGCCGCCGCGAAGGCGACGGCCTACATCTACCTGGTGGCTCACTACGGGCGCAGCGGTTCGGCGCCCGCGGCGGGCTACGCCGATCTGGCGGGCACGGTCGCCCGCCTGCGCGAGACGGCCACGGCGCCGATCGCGGTCGGCTTCGGCGTTCGCACGCGGCGCGACGTCGAGGCGATCCACGGGGTCGGGGCCGACGCGGTCATCGTCGGGTCCGCCGGGGTCGCCGTGGTGGAGAGCGCCCTGACGCGGGGCCGGGACGTGGTCGCGGACTTCCACGACTTCGTCCGGTCACTCCACCCCCACCACCCACTGCACACAGGGAGAACACGATGATCATCCGTGAGCTTTCCGGGGTCCGCACTGTCGAGTGGGGCAACGGCCTGAGCAGGCGATTCCTCGTCGAGTCCGACGGCATGGGCTACACCCTGACCGACACGACGGTCCGCGCGGGCACCAAGTCGCTGCTCGAGTACCGCAACCACCTCGAGGCCTGCTACTGCATCGAGGGGTCCGGCGAGGTCGTCGACATGGACGGCAACTCGTTCCCGATCACCGTGGGCACGATGTACGCCCTCGACAAGCACGACGCGCACTTCCTGATCGCCAGCCCGCACGAGGACCTGCGCCTGGTGTGCGTGTTCTCCCCGGCGCTGCGCGGCGACGAGGTGCACAGCCTCGACGAGGCCGGTTCCTCGCACTACTAAGACAAGGCGGTGTCGCGGTGATCGAGTGGAACGCCGATCAGATCGAGCTGCGCGCGGGTATCGCGCAGTGGTGCGAGGCGCTCAGCGCCGACCACGTCGAGCGGGACGAGGAAGGTACGTTCTCCTGGGACAAGTGGAAACTGGTGCGCGAGTCGGGGATCCTCGGCCTGCCGTTCGACGAACGGTGGGGCGGGCTCGGCCTCGACATCGTCACCACGATGGGCGTGCTGGAGGCCCTGGGTGAGGGCAACCGCGACGGCGGCCTGAACTTCTCGGTCACCACCAGCATGTGCAGCACCGGCGTCCCGCTGGAGGCTTTCGGCTCCCCGGAGCTGAAGCAGCGCTACCTGCCGCGGATCTGTTCCGGCGAGCTGATCGGCGCCCACGCGATCACCGAGTCCGAGGGCGGCTCCGACGCCCTGCGGATGCTCACCACCGCCGACCGCGACGGCGACGAGTTCGTCCTGCGGGGAAGCAAGACCTTCGTCAGCAACGCCCCGATCGCCGACGTGTTCGTCGTCTACGCGAAGACGCGGCCGGAGGGCGGCGCGCTCGGCGTGACGGCGCTGCTGGTCGACCGCGACACCCCTGGGCTGACCGTGGGCAAGCCCATGAAGAAGATGGGCTTGCGCACGTCGCCGCTCAGCGAGCTGTTCTTCGACGACTGCCGGATCCCCGCCACCCAGGTCGTCGGCCGGGTGGGTGGCGGGTTCCTGGTGCTCGACCACGTGATGAAGCGGGAGATCCTGTTCTCCTTCATCATCAACGTCGGCGAGATGCAGCACCGGCTCGACCGCTGCCTGGCCTACGCCAAGCAGCGCCTGCAGTTCGGCAAGCCCATCGGCTCCTACCAGGCGGTCGCGAACAAGCTGGTCGACATGCGCATCGCCGTGGAGAACTCGCGCCGCTGGCTGTACGACACCGCCGAGCGCCTCGCCAAGGGCTACAACGTCACCACCGAGATGGCCATCGCCAAGCTGATCACCAGCGAGGCGAACCTGGCCTCCAGCCTGGCCGCGGTGCAGATCTTCGGCGGCCACGGCTACATGGCCGAGACCGGGCTGGAGAAGGACGTCCGCAACGCCGTCGCGGGCACCATCTACTCGGGCACCACCGAGATCCAGTACAACCGAGTCGCATCGATGATGGGCTTATGACCTCCCCGGCGGGCAGGGAGGAGACCCTGCTCAAGACGTGCGGGGCGACCTCGGTCGCCGACGTCGAGCTGCTCGCCGCCGCGGGCGCCGACCTGGTCGGGCTCTGGCACGGTGTGCCGGGCGGCCCGGCGGAGCTGGACCTGGACACCCTGGTCGAGCTCGCCGCCGCGGCGCGCGCGACGGGTGTGCTGGAGCCGGTCCTGGTGACGTTCCTCAGCGATGTCGACCGGCTGAGCGACGTGCTCGTCCGCGCCGGGATCACCTGGGTGCAGCTGCACGCCTACCAGTCGCCGTTGGTGGTCAAGGGATTGCGCAAGAAGGGCTACAGCGGACTGAAGATCGTCAAGGTCCTGCATGTGTCCGATGGCGACTGCGTGGAACGCAGGCTTGTCCCGGCCTACGAGCGGGCGGGCACCGACGTGTTCCTGCTCGACCGGGTCGGCGACAACGGCCAGGTCGGCAGCACCGGTCAGCAGCTGCTGGAGTCCGCGGTCGCCGACCTCCTGCCGAGTCTGACGCTGCCGTTCCTGCTCGCGGGCGGGATCAACGCCGAGAACCGCGCCGACTATCCGCTGCTGACAAGCTATCCCGGGTACCTCGGCATCGACGTCGACACCGCCGCGCGTGACCACAGTGGACGGTTCAGTGGCGGCAATGTCGCGGCCATCGCGGTGGAGTGGCGCACGGCCCGGTCCAGAGAGGTAGTGGGATGATGAGCCCATTCATCGACGCGCTGCTCGGCGCGCGGCGGCCGCTGGTCATGGAGGTCAAGCGCCGCGACCCGCACGGCAACGACCTGATGGGCGGCCGGACCGTCGCCGAGGTCGTCGCCCACTACGAGGCCGCGGGCGCCGCGTGCGTGTCCGTGGTGACCGGCCGCTGGTTCGGCGGGACGCCGGAACTGCTGCGCGAGGTCGCGGACCGCACCGGGAAGCCGTTGCTGCAGAAGGACTTCATCACCCGCCGCGACCACATCCAGCAGGCCCGCAAGTCCGGCGCCGCCGCCGTGCTGCTCACCGCCGGTCTGCTCACCCGTTCCAGCCTCGCCAACCTGATCGACGCCGCGCTGTCGCTGGAGCTCACCCCGTTCGTCGAGATCACCGCCGAGTCGGAGATCGCCGGGATCACCGCGGCCGACCAGTGCGTGATCGCGGTCAACAACAAGGACATCAAGACCGGCGAACGCGACACCGGCGACCTGTCCCGCAGCGAGCGGATGCTCCCGTTCCTGCGTGCCGCCGGCACCCGCGCCCCGGTCAGCGCCAGCGGCATCGACACCCCCGAGACCGCGGCCCGACTCGTCGACCTCGGCTATAGGGGCCTGCTAGTGGGTACCGCTCTACTTCGCGCGCCCAGCGTCGCGGACTGGCTCGACTCGTTCGACAGCGCCCGGAAGACCGCCGCATCCAGTGTGTGAAAAGACAGTTCTCGCCCGGAAAGGGGCCTGATCCATGACCAGCCGCCTATTCACCTCCGAGTCGGTCACCGAGGGCCACCCGGACAAGATCTGCGACGCGATCAGCGACTCGATCCTCGACGCGCTGCTCGCCAAGGACCCCAGGTCCCGCGTCGCGGTCGAGACGATGGTGACCACCGGCCAGGTGCACGTCGCCGGTGAGGTCACCACCGAGGCCTACGCCGACATCCCCGGCATCGTCCGCGACCGGGTGATCGAGATCGGCTACGACTCGTCGGCCAAGGGCTTCGACGGCCGCTCCTGCGGTGTCAACATCGCCATCGGCGCGCAGTCTCCGGACATCGCGCAGGGCGTCGACACCGCCCACGAGGTCCGCGTCGAGGGCGACGACGACGAGATCGCCCGCCAGGGCGCCGGTGACCAGGGCCTGATGTTCGGCTACGCCTGCACCGACACCCCCGAGCTCATGCCGCTGCCGATCGCGCTGGCCCACCGGCTCGCGCGCAGGCTGACCGCGGTCCGCAAGTCCGGCGTGATGCCGTACCTGCGCCCGGACGGCAAGACCCAGGTCACCATCGAGTACGCGGGCGACCAGCCGGTCCGCCTCGACACCGTGGTCGTCTCGTCGCAGCACGCGGAGGGCGTCAGCCTGGACAGCCTGCTCGCGCCGGACATCAGCGAGCACGTCGTGGCGCCGGAGTTGGCCGAGCTCGGCCTCGACAGCTCAGGTTCGCGGCTGCTGGTCAACCCGACGGGCCGCTTCGTCGTCGGCGGCCCGATGGGTGACGCCGGCCTGACCGGCCGCAAGATCATCGTCGACACCTACGGCGGCATGGCCCGCCACGGCGGCGGCGCGTTCTCGGGCAAGGACCCGTCGAAGGTCGACCGCTCGGCCGCGTACGCGATGCGCTGGGTCGCCAAGAACGCCATCGCGGCCGGTCTGGCCACGCGCATCGAGGTCCAGGTCGCCTACGCGATCGGCAAGGCCGCGCCGGTCGGTCTGTTCGTCGAGACCTTCGGCACCGAGACGGTCGACCCGACGAAGATCCAGGAGGCCATCCGGTCGGTCTTCGACCTGCGGCCGGGCGCGATCATCCGCGACCTCGACCTCCTGCGCCCCCTGTACGCGCCGACCGCCGCCTATGGCCACTTCGGCAGGCCCGACCTGGACCTGCCGTGGGAGCGCACCAACCGCGTCGACGCGCTGCGCGACGTGCTCGACCTCTGATCACCGGAAGGCGGCCCGGACCCATGACCTCTGACCCGCTCCGGCTGGTCTGCTTCGCTCCGGCGGGCGGATCGTCGGCCCTGTTCAAGTCGTGGGTCTCGGGCCTGCCGCCGGAGTTCGCCGTCGAGCCGGTCGACCTGCCCGGCCGCGCGACCCGCCGCGGCGAGCCGCACCCGACGTCGCTGGTCGACCTCGCGACGTCGCTCGCGCCGGTCGTCGCCCGACCCGGGCGGTACGCCGTGTTCGGACACAGCCTCGGTGGCCTGCTGGCCTTCGAGGTCGGCAAGCGGATCGTCGCGGAAGGACTGCCGCGGCCGGAGTTCGTGGTGCTGGCCGGATCGCGGCCGCCACACCAGTCGTCGGCCCGGCTGTTCGCCCCACTGCTGGACATGGATGACGACGCGTTGATCGACGCGCTGGCCGAGATGGGCGCGGTGAACCCGATCCTGCGCACGTCGCCGCTGCGGGGGCTGTTCATGCCCGCGCTGCGGGCCGACCTCGGGCTGATCGTCGGCTACCACCCGGACAGCACCCCGATGGACCTGGACCTGGTGGTGTGGCACGCCACCGACGACCCGCTGGCCACCCCCGCGCTCGGCCTCGAATGGGCCCGCTACACCACGCGTTCCTTCACCCACTCGGCTGTGCGGGGCGACCACTACTTCCCGTTCGACGGCCTCCCGACCGAACTCCTGCGCGCGGCCCGGCGGCGGGTGCGCGAGGCGGTGTGAGTCCCGGCGGCGTGGCCTCGGTTCAGACCGGACTAGTCACACTGGTCCCTAGGAGTGTCCCCAAGCGGAGACTCACCCGGTCTGATTCGGGGCCACGCCGCCGGGGCTGTCAGTGCCAGCCGTAACAGGTCTGGTGGCACATGCCGCCCGGGGTGCCGGGCGGGTCGTCCCAGTCGAAGCAGATGTAGAGCCACCCCACGGTGACGGTGACCCCGCCGACCTCGACCGACGCCGAGGCGGGCCGCCGGTTCGCCGGGATCGGGACGGCCTGGATGTCGGAGGTGGCGACTGTCGCGCCGTCTCCGTCGACCAGTTGGCCGGTGGTCGCGGAGTAGACGAGCCGCAACCCGCCGCGGACCTTCGCGTCGTCCTCCCCGGGCGCGGCCACGAGAACGCCGACGGTCGCGCCCTTGGCCACGTCGGCCTCGGTGAGATCGGGCAGGTCGTAAGCGGGTGCGAACGCGACCGCGCCGCCACTGGACCAGCCGTAGACCAGCCGCTCCAGGTCGACCTTGACGCCCAGGTCGGCCGCGGCCGCCCGAACCGCCTGCTCGGCGTCCCCCGCCATCCGTGTCGCCGAAGCGGCGACGTCGGTGCCGTAAGTCATGATGCATCCTTTCGGTCGTGCTGACCTACAACGGATGCACGGACAGCCGCCCCTGATACAGGCGTTTCAGGCGCGCACCACCACACCCCGATCCCGAACCCGCTCCCACGCCTCGATGGGCAGCTCCACCACGACCAGCAACTCGTCCACACTGGAGAACACCCCGCGCGCCGCGACGACGCGCTCCGCGTCCGCCACCGCGAGCCCACAGAACGCGGCGATGGCGTCGGCGGGCGCGGCGGCGAGGTCGACCAGACCGCCGTCGTCGTAGGTGCGGCTCAGGTCCGGCCGCCCGATGCCCAGTTCCCGAGCCATCAGCGGATCCCGTTCGGCCAACGCCCGCGCCTCGTCCCGCTTGCCCCGCTCCACCAGCACGCGGGCGACGGCCGGATCCTGCGGCACCGCGGGCCCGAACACCTCCCGCCGCAACGGCCGCAACTGCACACAGGCCCCAATGATCACCGCGATGGCGATGACGGCGAGGACGGTGTCGACCGGCTCGTCACTACGCCCCTCGCGCAGACTGACGACCACGAACATGACGGCGTCGATGGCGCCGAACAACGCCGCCCGCGCCCACACGGACCGCCGCCCAAGCCTGCTCGCCGCGTGAACGAACGGGATGACGGCGAAGACGCCCCCGGTCACGATCGTCACCACGTAGTACCAGACCCCGCCGTACCGCGTGTTTGGCACCTGCTGCTGCGCGACCACTGGTCCTCTTTCGATCTCCCGACGACTTCCCGCCACGGTACAACCCGCAACTGCCGTGATGGGTCGAGTTGGGAACGTCGGCATCTCCTTGCCGCGCACTCCGCATCTCCCTATAGTGCTAGTTAGCTAGATAAATGGAGGTGCAGTGATCGAGTTCCACCTGGACGGCCGGTCCGGCCTGTCCCCCTACCAGCAGCTGGTCCAGCAAGTGCGGCACGCCTTGCGGTTGGGGGTGTTGCGGGAGGGTGACCAGTTGCCCAAGGTCAAGGACGTCGTCGCCCAGTTGGCCATCAATCCCAACACCGTGCTCAAGGCCTACCGCGAGCTCGAACACTCCGGCCTCGTCGCCGCCCGGCCGGGGGTGGGGACGTTCGTGACCGGGACGCTGGCCGAGGGGTCGTTCGCCGCGATCGGGCCGTTGCGGCAGGACCTGCGGCGGTGGCTGGGCAAGGCCCGGCGGGCCGGGCTCGACGACGAGAGCATCGAGGCGCTGTTCCAGACCACGTTTCGCGACGCCGTTCGGGAGGACATAGCGTGACCGCCATCCTGTCGGCCCGCGGGCTGGGCAAGAAGTACCGCAGGCGCTGGGCGCTGACCGGCTGCGAGCTGGAGATCCCCGCCGGGCACGTCACCGGACTGGTCGGCCCCAACGGCGCGGGCAAATCCACGCTGCTGAACCTGGCCGCGGGCATGTTCGCGCCCACGACGGGCACGATCGAGGTGTGCGGCGGCCGTCCCGGCAGTGGGCTCGACCAGCTGGCCAAGGTCGGCTACGTCGCGCAGGACACTCCGACCTACGCCGGGTTGAGCGTCGGCGATCACCTGCGGCTGGGGGCGCGGCTCAATCCGGGGTGGGACGACGCCCTCGCGTGGGAGCGGGTCAAACGGCTCGAACTCGATCCGGAGCAGCGGGCCGGGAAGCTGTCCGGCGGCCAGCGCGCGCAGCTCGCGCTGACGCTGGGGATCGCGAAGCGGCCGGAGCTGTTGATCCTGGACGAGCCGGTGGCCGCGCTCGACCCGCTCGCCCGGCGCGAGTTCCTGCAGGACCTCATGGCGGCCGTCGCCGAACACGGGCTCAGCGTCGTGCTGTCCTCCCACCTCGTCGCCGACCTCGAACGGGTCTGCGACCACCTCGTCGTGCTCGTCGCCTCGCAGGTGCGGATCGCGGGGGAGGTCGAGGACCTGCTGGCCACCCACCACCGCCTGACCGGCCCCCGCCGCGACGTCGACACGCTCCCCGCCGACCAGCACATCGTCTCCGCCAGCCACACCGACCGGCAGACCACGCTGCTCGTGCGCACCGAGTCGCCCATTCTCGATCCGATGTGGATGGTCAGCTCGGTCGGCTTGGAGGATCTCGTCCTCGCCTACATGAGCAAGCCCGCCGCCGGACCCCGCCCCGCCCTGGAGGTAGTTCAGTGATCTGGCTGACCTGGCGTCAGTTCCGCACCCAGGCCGCCGCGGCCTGCGCGATCCTGGTGGCCCTCGCCGCGGTGCTGGTGATCGCGGGCCAACCGCTGTTCGGCACCGACCTCGCTCAGCTCAAAGCCGCCGACGTGACGCTTTACGAGGCCGGGATCGTCGTCATGTACCTGCTGCCCGCCATCATCGGCGCGTTCTGGGGCGCGCCGCTGATCACCCGGGAGCTGGAGGCGGGCACCCACCGCCTGGTGTGGAACCAGACCGTCACCCGAACCCGTTGGCTGGCAACGAAACTCGCCGTCACCGGGCTGGCCGCCGCCGCGGTCGCCGGGCTGCTCAGCCTGGCGGTCACGTGGTGGGCCGACCCGATCGACGACGCGCTCGACATCGCAGGCGCCCGCGGTTTCGGCGCCCGCGTCACGCCACTGGTGTTCGGCGCGCGGGGGATCGTGCCCGTCGGGCACGCGGTGTTCGCCTTCATGGTCGGCGTCGCCATCGGCGTGCTGCTGCGGCGCACCGTGCTCACGATGGCGGTCACGCTCGCGGTCGTGGTGGGCGTGCAGCTCGGGACGCCGCTGCTGGTCCGCCCGTATCTCATGCCGTCGGCGCAGGAGACCGTGACGGTCACGCCGGACAACATCACCATGCTCAGCCTGAGCGCCAAGGGCGAGTTGCAGGAACTCGCGGTCGCGGCCCAACCGGGTGCGTGGATCCTGTCGAACGAGACGATCGACGCCGCGGGGAACGTGGTCAGCCCGCCCGCGTGGCTGGTGAGCTGCCTGCCGCCACCCGGGCCGACGCCGCGGTCGGGCGCCGACGAGGCTGCCCCGTGCTTCACCAAACTCGCCGACGAGGGCTACCGGCAGCGGATCACCTACCAGCCCGCGAGCCGGTTCTGGGCGCTGCAATGGATCGAGACGGCGCTGTTCCTGGCACTGGCGGGGCTGCTCGCCTGGGTGTGCGCGCGCCGGATCCGCCGACTCTCCTAGAGCGCCTTGAAGTACTTGACCGTGTGCAGCGGCGTGAACCCGGCCCGCTCGTAGGCGCGGCGCGCGGGGGCGTGGCCGGGGTCGCCGCCCGTCTCGACCAGGGCGAGGGCCATGCCGTTGTCCTTGAACCAGTTGAGCGCGAAGTCCGCCAGCTCCGCTCCGACACCGCGGCGCTGGTGGTCGGGATCGACGGCGATCATGTAGATCTCGCCCATGCGCTCGCCGTGGTCGAGCTTGCACGCCACGAACCCGGCGACGGCCCCGTCCACCTCGGCCACCCACGTCGGGATTTCCACGTCCTGGCAGACGGCTTCAACCGCCCGCCGCTGGTCGACGCGCCAGTCGGTGTGCATGAGGTCGAACAGCGGGCCGAGGACGTTCCGCAGGGAGGCGAACACCGGCGCCCACGCGCGCAGCGACAGCGCGGTCACCGCGTCCTGGTCGCGATCCTCGAATGTCCGGATTGTCGGCATACCCGGCATGGTGCCCGCCGCGGGCGGAGTGTGGCGACCGATTTGATCGGGGGCGAGACTCAAGATGAGCTGGACGACGGCGCCGTCCAGCTCATCCGATACAGCGGTCTCAGCCCTTGTAGCCCGCCTTGCGCAGGGCGTCGGCCAGTGAACCCGAAGCGGGGGGCTCGGAGCGGTTGCCGCCCCGGCGTTGGTCGCCGCCGGAGCGGTGTTGCTGGGGGCGGCCACCCTTGGGGCGGCCGGAGGCGGGCTGGCCCGGGGTGGGGAGTTCGTCGTCGAGGCGCAAGGTCAACGAGATGCGCTTGCGGGGGATGTCGACCTCCAGCACCTTGACCTTCACCACGTCGCCCGACTTCACCACGTCCCTGGGGTCCTTGACGAATGTGCGGGACAGGGCCGAGACGTGGACCAAGCCGTCCTGGTGGACGCCGATGTCGACGAAGGCGCCGAAGGCGGCGACGTTGGTGACGACGCCTTCCAGGGTCATGCCTGGTTTGAGGTCGGCCAGCTTCTCGACGCCCTCGGCGAAGGTCGCCGTCTTGAAGGCGGGGCGGGGGTCGCGGCCGGGCTTCTCGAGTTCGGCGAGGATGTCGGTGACGGTGGGGAGGCCGAAGGTCTCGTCGACGAACTTCTCCGGGCGCAGGGCGCGCAGGGTGGACGTGTTGCCGATCAGGGCCGGGAGGTCGACGCCGGTGGCGGTGAGGATGCGGCGGACCACCGGGTATGCCTCGGGGTGGACGCTGGAGGCGTCGAGCGGGTCGTCGCCCGAGGGGATGCGGAGGAAGCCCGCGCACTGCTCGAAAGCCTTGGCGCCCAGGCGGGGGACCTCCTTGAGGCCCTTGCGCGAGCGGAACGGGCCGTGGGCGTCGCGGTGGGCGACGATGTTCTCGGCCAGGCCCGCGCCGATGCCGGACACCCTGGTCAGCAAGGGGGCCGAGGCGGTGTTGACGTCGACGCCGACGCCGTTCACGCAGTCCTCGACCACCGCGTCCAGCGAGCGCGACAGCTTCATCTCGGACAGGTCGTGCTGGTACTGGCCGACGCCGATCGACTTCGGGTCGATCTTGACCAGCTCGGCCAGCGGGTCCTGCAGGCGGCGGGCGATCGACACCGCGCCGCGGATCGACACGTCCAGGTCGGGCAGTTCCTGGGAGGCGTAGGCCGAGGCGGAGTACACCGACGCGCCCGCCTCGGACACCATCACTTTGGTGAGCTTGAGCGCCGGGAACTTGGCGATCAGGTCGGTGGCGAGCTTGTCGGTCTCCCGCGACGCGGTGCCGTTGCCGATCGCGACCAGCTCGACCTTGTGCGCCGCGGCCAGCTTCGCCAGCGTGGCCAGGGACTCGTCCCACCGCTGCTGTGGCACGTGCGGGTAGATCGTGTCGGTCGCCACGACCTTGCCCGTCGCGTCGACCACGGCGACCTTCACGCCGGTGCGGAAGCCCGGGTCGAGGCCCATGGTGGCCCGCGTCCCGGCGGGGGCGGCCAGCAGCAGGTCGCGCAGGTTGGCGGCGAACACGCGGACGGCCTCGTCCTCGGCGGCCTGGCGCAGCCTGCCGCGCAGGTCGATGCCGAGGTGGACCAGGATGCGCGTGCGCCACGCCCAGCGAACCGTGTCGTTGAGCCACTTGTCGGCGGCGCGGCCCTCCGAGGTGATCCCGAAGCGCTGGGCGATGCGGACCTCGTAGTCGGTGCGCACCGCGGGCACGACTGTCGGGTCGACGTCGGGGCTGGCCTCCATGACCAGCTCCAGGACCTCTTCCTTCTCGCCGCGGAACATCGCCAGCACCCGGTGCGACGGCAGCTTCGCGAACGGCTCGGAGAAGTCGAAGTAGTCGGCGAACTTGGCGCCGTCGGTCTCCTTGCCCTCGCGGACCTTCGAGGCGAGCACCCCGCGCTCCCACATGCGCTCACGCAGCTCGCCGATCAGGTCGGCGTCCTCGGCGAAGCGCTCGACCAGGATCGACCGGGCGCCGTCCAGCGCGGCTTTCACGTCGGCGACGCCCTTGTCCGCGTCGACGAACGCGGCCGCGGCGGCCTCCGGGTTGACGGTCGGGTCGCCGAGCAGGCCGTCGGCCAGCGGCTCCAGCCCGGCCTCGCGCGCGATCTGGGCCTTGGTGCGCCGCTTCGGCTTGAACGGCAGGTAGATGTCCTCGAGGCGGGCCTTGGAGTCCGCCGCCATGATCTGCGCGGTCAGCGCGTCGTCGAGCTTGCCCTGCTCGCGGATCGAGTCGAGGACCGCGGTGCGGCGCTCCTCCAGCTCGCGCAGGTAGCGCAGGCGCTCGTCGAGGGTGCGCAGCTGCGCGTCGTCGAGGGTGCCGGTGACCTCTTTGCGGTAGCGCGCGATGAACGGGACCGTCGCCCCGCCGTCGAGCAGCTCGACGGCAGCGGCCACCTGCCGTTCGCGCACGCCGAGCTCCTCGGCGATGCGCTGATGGATCCCGTGCGCCTGGTCGGTCATCACTCCTGCTTCCTCGTCCGCGGTGGATCCCCATTCTGTCGGACCCGGCGGCACAGCGGGAGCGGGGGCGCACGACCTGTGGACAACTACGTCCATTGTGGACATATACAACGGAAGAGAGCCCCGCTTCGGCACAAGCGGGGCTCTCTTCGGTGAAGGTCTCGGGTTACGCGGGGATCACCCGCGCGGTTGAGACGAGTGTCAGATGACGGTCACACCGGTCGCCTGGGGGCCCTTGGCGCCCTGGCCGACCTCGTAGCGCACCTTCTGGTTCTCCTCGAGGGTGCGGAACCCGTTCGACTGGATCTCCGAGTAGTGCACGAACACATCGGAGGAGCCGTCGTCGGGGGCGATGAATCCGAAGCCCTTTTCCGAGTTGAACCACTTGACGGTGCCCTGGGCCATACGTTTCTCCTAGCTTTCTTACTGTGACCGCATCGTGCGGACACGTGTCATCTCGCGGCCGAACCCGCCAGCGTTACGTTGGCGAAGCGATCGACCACAATCAGTCAACCACAACAGGCAGCGCGCAGCGAGCATGTTCACGCAGGGTGGTGAACACCGCCCGGCTCACCCGTGACGGATACCCGCCATCGTCCGCTCCAGTTCCCAGAACGCGCGCACGGACCGGATGAGCCCGTCGCCGCCGACCCGGTAGACGAACACCCCCTCGGTGTCGACGCGCGCCCCGCCGGGCAGGAACGCGCTGATCGTGCCCACGTTGGCCACCTCGTCGCCCGCGGCGAACGAGTCGAAGATCCGGAACTCGAACCGCTCGACGCCCGCGATCGCCATGTCCCAGAACGCGCCGATCCCGTCATGCCCGTGGTGCCCCTTGCCTTCTGGGTCGAACGGCGACTTGCCCACCGGGTCCTCGACCACCCCGTCGGGGGAGAACAGCGCAAGCCATTCGGCGCGCGCCTTGCGGCTGACCGCGTTCATCGACGCCAGTGCCGCGGTCCTCGCCGGATGCTCGGCTGTCGCCGCTTCCCACTTGATCATGCGCCCTCCTGGAACCGGTGGATGATGTCGTCGGCGAAGCGCCGGATCCCGTCCTGCTTGGCTTTCAGCGGCGCGTCGAACCCGGCGCCGTAGAACATCCACGGCACGGTCACCGCGTCCGTCACACCGATCTCCGCCTGCGCGCGATAGCCGTCGACGCCGAACCGGTCGACGCACACCGCCTGGATCTCGAACGGCTCGTCGGCCCGCCCGTACTCGGCGCGCAGGTCACGCAGAGTGGCAATGGTTTCGCTCAACTCGGTGAACCGCATCATCGCCGAGGTCCACCCGTCGCCGAGCCTGGCCGCGCGGCGCAGCCCGGCGGGGGAGTGGCCGCCGACGTAGATCGGCACCGGCGCGGCGGGCGCGGGGCTCATGCACAGCTTGCCGAAGCCGTAGAACCGGCCGGTGTGCTCGACCATCCCGCCGCCGAGGACCAGCCGCAGCACCTCGATCGCCTCGTCGGCGCGCGCCCCGCGGTCGGAGAACGGCGCGCCGCACCACTCGGACTCCTCCGGCGACCAGCCGAGCCCGACGCCGAGGCCGAAGCGGTTACCGGTCAGCACGGCGACGCTGCCGACCTGCCTGGCGAGCAGCAGCGGGTTGCGCGGGCCGAGTTTGAGCACCTGCGGGTAGAACCTGATCCTGTTCGTCACCGCGCCCATGGCGGCGGCCGCGACGAACGGGTCGGGCCAGGGGGTGTCCGCCGTCCAGAACCGGCTGCCGTCGTCGGTGTAGGGGTACTTCGCGGCGACGGATTCGGCGTAGAACAGCGAGTCGGGCAGGGCGATCGAGCTGAAGCCGCACTCCTCGGCGGTGCGCGCCAACTCGGTGAGCTGATCCAGCGGACTCATCGCGACGCTCATCGTGAACTTCATCCCCGCACCCTTCGTCCGTGCCAGAACTGTAACGTGTTCTAGTCCCGGGATCCAGGGCCGCGAGCGCCATTGCTACAGGTGTAGTGTCGTGCTACAGCTGTAGAGGAGGCGATGTGCGCACAGCGGTGGTCATCGGTGGCGGGATCGGCGGGCTGGCCACGGCCGTGGGCCTGGCCCGACGCGGTTGGGACGTGCGGGTCCACGAGCAGTCACCCGCGTTCGAGGAGGTCGGCGCGGGCATCTCGATCTGGGGAAACGCCCTGCGCGCCCTCGACGACCTCGACCTCGGCGACGCCGTCCGCGCCGTCGGCGCGGCTCCGGGCCTCGGCGGCTTCCGGGACAAGCGGGGCCGCTGGATCATGCGCGGCACCGGCGACGAGGTGCTGATGCTGCACCGCGCCGACCTGCTCAAGATCCTGCTCGCCGCCGTCCCCACGTCCGCCCTGCGCCCGGGGGAGCGGATCGATCGCTTCGACCCGGCCACGACCGACCTGCTCATCGGCGCCGACGGCGCGCGCAGCGCGGTCCGGCGCGCCTTCTGGCCCGACGCCCCGCAGCCGGAGTACGTCGGCACGACGGCGTGGCGCATGGTCCTGCCCAGCGCGGGCATCCCTGACTTCGACGCCTGCGAGACCTGGGGCGACGGCATCGTCTTCGGCGCGTTCCCGATGGGCGACCGGCTCTACTGCTACGCCGGTGCCCCGGCGCCCGAGGGCGAGCGCACCGACGAACTCGCCGAGCTCCGCCGCCGCTTCCAGGGCTGGGCCGAGCCCATCCCGTCGATCCTCGCCGCGGTCGACCCGGCCGCCGTCCTCCGCCACGACGTCTACACGCAGCCGCCGCTGGACACGTTCGCCAAGGACAACGTCGTCCTGGTCGGCGACGCCGCCCACGCGATGGCCCCATACCTGGGACAAGGCGGCTGCCAGGCATTGGAGGACGCCGCGAGCCTGGCCATCCTCGCCGACCAGGACGATCTCGCCGCCGGTCTCCGGGAGTACGACAGGATCCGCAGGCCCAGGGCCCAGCTGATCGTGAAGCGGTCCTTGGCCGTGCTGAAGATGGTCCACACCCAGTCCACGGCCGCCGCGGTTGTGCGAAACGCAGGATTGCGGCTGATCCACCCCGCGATCCGCCGCCTAAGGGGAACGTGGCGGCGCTGAACCACGGTGATCAGCTCCACGTACGATTCCCCGCCAAGGCGACCAGGTGGGAAAAATTCGGGGAGGCGGAACAGTGCGGCCTGATCTTTGGAATCAGCTCTTCGGCGACCAGACCCGCCCGCCTGAGCCGGTCATCCTCGTGACCCTCGCCGCCGCGGCGGTCGTGGTGATCGTCAACGCCTTGTGGCGGCCCGCCCGCAACGTCATCACGATCGTCCACGAGGCGGGCCACGCCCTGGTCGCCGTGGTGGTCGGGCGCAGGCTCTCGGGCATCCGCCTGCACTCCGACACCTCAGGCGTCACCGTCTCCCGCGGCAGGCCGGACGGCCCCGGGATGGTCTGCACCGCGCTGGCCGGCTACATCGCACCGTCGCTGCTCGGCCTCGGGTTCGCCGCGTTCCTGCAGACCGACCGGGTGTCGGCGCTGCTCATGAGCTGCGCGGTGCTCCTGTTCGGCGTCCTGATCATGATCCGCAACGTCTACGGCGCGCTGACCGTCATCGGGACCGGCGCCGTGCTGTTCGCCGTGTCCTGGTTCGCCACCGACACCGTGCAGGCCGCCTTCGCCTACCTCATCACCTGGTTCCTGCTGCTCGGCGGCATCCGCCCCATCGGCGAGCTGCAGACCAAGCGCAGGCGCGGCCAGGCCCGCGACTCCGACGCCGACCAGCTCGCCCGGCTCACCGGCGCGCCCGGTTTCTTCTGGGTCGGCTCGTTCGGGCTCATCAACCTCGGGGCGCTGGTCATCGCCGCGGGGTGGCTGCTCCTAGGCTGACGTCATGCCTCGACTGACCAGGGCGGAGAGCCAGGCGCGCACCCGCGAGCAGCTCGTCGCCACCGCACGGGAGTTGTTCCTGCGCGACGGGTACCACCCGACGTCCTTGGAGAAGGTCGCCGACGCGGCCGGGTTCTCCAAGGGCGCGGTGTACTCCAACTTCCGCAACAAGGACGAGCTGTGCCTTGCGGTGCTCGACGAGATCCACGCCGAGCACCTCGGCACCGTCGCCGCGCTCATCGCGGGCAAGTCATTCGACGAGGCCCTGTCGGGCTTCGCCGAATGGGCCGAGCTGATGATCGGCGACGAGGGCTGGACGATGCTGGAGGTCGAGTTCGCCGCCCACGCCCGCCGCGATCCCGACCTGCGCGCCCAACTCGCCCTGCGCGACCGGACCGTGCGCGAGGCGATCACCATGGTCGCCGAGCCGTGGGATTCCGCGCTGCCCGCCGCCGACCTGGCCGTGGTGCTGCTCAGCCTGGGCATCGGCCTCGGCATCCAGCGCGTCATCGACCCCGACATCCCGGTGCGCGTCCTGGCCGACACGCTTCGAGCGCTGGTCAAGGCATAAGGCAGACTTTCCACGTCACCCGAGGAAGGGATTCACCGTGAGCGACGAGCAGACCCCCGAAGCCATCGGCGAGATCGTCGCCGCGTGCGCGTCGAAGGCCAAGCTCGCCGCCCCAGACCTCGCGGGCGCCAGCGACGAGGCCGTCGACGCCGCGATCGGCGAGATGGCCGCCCGGCTGTCCTCGGCCAGGGCGAAGATCCTCGCCGCCAACGCCGAGGACGTCGCCGCAGCCGAGGCCGCGGGCATGAGCGGCGGCCTGCTCGACCGGCTCCGCATCACCGAGGAGCGCCTGGAGGACATGGCCGAGCAGCTGCGCCTGCTCGCGTCGGTCCCGCACCCGCCCGCCCAGACCCCGGTCCGCGACCTCGACGGCGGCCTGCGCCTCGTCGAGCTGCGCAAGCCGGTAGGGGTCATCGGCGCCAACTACGAGGCCCGCCCCAACGTGACCGTCGACGTGGCCTCCCAGCTGGTCAAGTCCCGCAACGCGGGCGTCCTGCGCACCGGCTCGGCCGCCCTGAAGTCGGCGACGGCGCTGCTCCGGGAGGTCATCGCCCCCGGCCTGTCCGACGCGAACATCGACCCCGACGTCATCCAGCTCGTGCCGACCCCCGACCGCGCCGCAGCGGGCGCCCTGGTCGAACTGCCGCACCTGATTCCCCTGGTCATCGTGCGCGGCAGCGGCCAGACCACCCGCGACCTCGACCTGCGCGCCGCCAAACACGGCGTCCGCACCCTGGCCCACGCCGACGGCGGCGGTGTCCTCTATTACGACGTGAAGGCCGACCCGGCACGGGCGGAAGACCTCATCACCCGCAGCCTCGACCGCCTCGGCGTGTGCAACCGCCTCAACCTGCTGCTCGTACACCGCGACGTCTATGAGGCGGCGCTGCCGGGCATCCAGGAGGCGCTGGCCAAGGCGGGGGTCAGCGCGTCACTGCCCCCGCACGAGCACGCCATCGGCTACGAGTGGGCGCTGGACGGCGACCGCGAGGCCACCGTGACCATCGCCCCGGTCGATGGCCTTGACCAGGCCGTTCGCATCGCGAACGAGGAGACGTCCGGCCTGGCGGCGGGCATCACCACCGAGGACAAGGCCACCGCCGACCGCTTCATCGCGGCCTACACGGGCACGGGCGTCTTCTGGAACGCCCCCACGCGCCTCCTGGACGGCTTCAAACTGCGCGGAGTCCCCGAGACCGGCATCAACCTCGACCGCGTTCCCGGACCGCGGGGGCCGGTGACCTTCACTGACCTGGCTCTGCGGCAGTACGCGGTGCTGCCGAAGTAGAGCCCGGTGTGGCGCCTGGCCGTTGCGTCGCGTGGGGCTTGGGCTGCGTAGTTGGGTCGGGGGCGAGTCGGTGGGCCTGCCGCGGCGCCGCACAGCGGGTGGGCGCCCCTAAACCCGGTGTGACCTTGGCGACTAAACGACCGCCGCCCCCGCCCCACAGTGGCGAGCCCCACGTCAACCGCCATCAACCCAGCCGAGCCACCCCCACCCGACGGGGCTAGGATTCCCCCCGAGCCAGTGAGCCAGCGGCTCGACCATGTCCACCACCAGGCACATGCAGGAGGCAGGAGTGACTGCAGTAGCCCCTCAGCCGATCGCGACGCGGCCGTATCCGGCGCGCGAGACGCTCAAGGGTTCGTACCTGCTGCGGTTGTTCCGCACGACGGACCACAAGCAAATCGGCATCATGTACTTGGTCACCTCGTTCGCCTTCTTCATGGTGGGCGGCGCGATGGCCATGCTGATCCGGTCCGAGCTTGCCGTCCCGGGACAGCAGTTCCTGTCGCAGGAGCAGTACAACCAGCTGTTCACCATGCACGGCACGATCATGCTGCTGCTGTACGCGACGCCGATCCTCTTCGGGTTCGCGAACTTCATTCTGCCGCTGCAGATCGGTTCGCCCGACGTGGCGTTCCCGAGGCTCAACGCCTTCTCGTACTGGCTGTACCTCTTCGGCGGCCTGATCGTGATGGCGGGCTTCCTCACCCCGGGTGGCGCGGCCGACTTCGGCTGGTTCGCCTACACCCCGCTGTCCGACAAGATCCACTCGCCGGGCGTCGGCGCTGACCTGTGGATCGTCGGCCTCGTGGTCGGTGGTCTCGGCACCATCCTCGGCGCGGTCAACATGCTGACCACGGTGGTCTGCCTGCGTGCCCCCGGCATGACGATGTTCCGGATGCCCATCTTCGTGTGGAACATCCTGATCACCAGCATCCTCGTGCTGCTGGCCTTCCCGATCCTGACCGCCGCGCTGCTCGGCCTGCTGGCCGACCGGCAGATCGGCGCGCACGTGTTCGACCCGGCCAACGGCGGCGTGATCCTCTGGCAGCACCTGTTCTGGTTCTTCGGCCACCCCGAGGTCTACATCGTCGCGCTGCCGTTCTTCGGCATCGTGTCCGAGATCTTCCCGGTGTTCAGTCGCAAGCCGTTGTTCGGCTACCGCACCCTTATTTACGCGACCCTGGGTATCGCGGCGCTGTCGATGACGGTGTGGGCGCACCACATGTACGCGACCGGCGCGGTCCTGCTGCCGTTCTTCTCGTTCATGACGTTCCTCATCGCGGTCCCGACCGGTGTGAAGTTCTTCAACTGGATCGGCACGATGTGGAAGGGGCAGCTCACCTTCGAGACACCGATGCTGTTCAGCGTCGGCTTCCTGGTGACCTTCCTCTTCGGTGGTCTGACCGGCGTCCTGCTGGCCGCCCCGGCGATCGACTTCCACGTGTCCGACACGTACTTCGTCGTCGCCCACTTCCACTACGTGCTCTACGGGACCATCGTGTTCGCGACGTTCGCGGGCATCTACTTCTGGTTCCCGAAGATCACCGGGCGGTTCCTCGACGAGCCGCTGGGCAAGCTGCACTTCTGGACCACGTTCATCGGCTTCCACGGCACGTTCCTCGTCCAGCACTGGCTGGGCAACGAGGGCATGCCGCGCCGCTACGCCGACTACCTGGCCAGCGACGGTTTCACCACGCTGAACATGATCTCCACGATCGGCGCCTACATCCTCGGTGCCTCGACGCTGCCGTTCATCTGGAACGTCTTCAAGAGCTACCGCTTCGGTGAGATCGTCACCGTCGACGACCCGTGGGGCTACGGCAACTCCCTGGAGTGGGCCACCAGCTCCCCGCCGCCGCGGCACAACTTCACCGAGCTGCCGCGCATCCGCTCCGAGCGGCCCGCGTTCGACCTGCACTACCCGCACATGCTGGAGCGCATCGAGGCCGAGCGGAACATCGGGCACGACAAGAAGGGCGAGCCGATCCCGGCGCCGAGCCAGGAACTGGCCGCGGCGATGAACCCGCCGGAGATCGACAAGAACGACCCGACACTGCCCAACTAGGCACGTCGTCCACAGAGCCCCGTCGCCCCTTCACGGGAGGCGGGGCTCTGTGGCGTGTATCACAATGGCGGTGACGTGCTCTTACTAGGTGGCAGCGGCGTGGGGGCGCCGGGTACGCACCATGAAGAGGGGACACGATGTCAGCACCGACCGACCCGCCGAAGGAACCGCCGTACTCCGCGGTCGCCGCCGTGGCGGAAGCCAAGTTCGACGAGGCCCCGGAGGGCTTCGACCAGGTTCAGGAGTACCTGCGCCGCTTCGGCTACCTCACCGACGACACCAAGGTCGAGCAAGCCGAGGAACTCGGCGCCAAGGACGCCGACGCGAAGGTCACCGGCACCCTCGACCAGGACACCTCGACCGCGCTCGCCCAGTTCCAGGCCGTCAACAGCCTGCCCGCGACCGGCCTGTTCGACGACGCCACCCGCGAGCTGATGACGCGGACGCGGTGTCTGCTGCCCGACCCGCCCGCCCCCTCGCCGCTGGCGTTCTCCACCGCCTGCGCGTGGACCAAGAACACGCTGACCTACGCCTTCGACGCGGGCACCACCGACATCGCGGGCGACGACGAGCGCCAGGCCGTGCGCAACGCGTTCATCACCTGGTCGGCCGCCGCGCCGCTGGCCTTCCGCGAGGTCGCCACGAACCAGAGCCCGGACCTGCTGATCCGCTGGGGCAACGCGAACTGCGGCGACACCGACATGACCGGCACCGTCCTCGCCCACTGCGACTACCCGCCCGGCTGCGGCTACTACGGCAACGCGATCCCGAGGCCGCTGCACTTCGACGACCAGGAGAACACCTGGGGCCTCGGCGGGGCGAGCGCGTTCGACGTGGAGTCCATCGCGCTGCACGAGATCGGCCACTTCCTGGGCCTGCAGCACTCCAGCGACACCAGCGCCGTGATGTACGCCTACGCGCCCAGCGCGGGCACCACCAAGCGGGTCCTCACCACCGACGACATCGAGGGCATCCGCAAGCTGTACCCGCCGACCGGCCCGATCTTCGTCAAGCACAGCGGCAAGTGCCTCGACATCGAGGGCCAGTCCACGGCCAACGGCGCCGACGCCCACCAGTGGGACTACTGGGGCGGCAACAACCAGATCTTCAAGATCGAGTGGATGGAGACCGGCCACTACCGGCTGATCGCCCAGCACAGCAACAAGGTCGTCGACATCGAGGCCCAGTCCACCGCCAACGGCGCGCAGGTGCACCAATGGGACTGGTGGGGCGGCAACAACCAGCGGTTCCGGCTCGACCCGGTCGGCCACGGCTACTACCGGATCGTGGCGAAGAACAGCGGCCGCGTGCTCGACGTGTCCGGCATCTCGCAGAACCTGGGCGCCAAGATCGTCCAGTGGGACTGGTGGGGCGGCGACAACCAGCGCTGGCGCATCGGCCCCGCGCCGATCACATCGCTGCACAGCGGCAAGGTCGTCGACGTCTCCGGGATCTCGCTCGCCGCGGGCGCGCCGGTCATCCAGTGGCAGTACTGGGGCGGCGGCAACCAGCGGCTGCGCCTCGACCCGGTCGGCGGCGGGTACTACCGGATCATGGTCGAGCACAGCGGCATGTGCCTGGACGTCGAGGGCATCTCCACGGCGCAGGGCGCGCGGATCATCCAGTGGCCCTATTGGGGCGGCGACAACCAGAAGTGGAAGCTGGAGAGCGTGGGCAACGGCTGGCTGAAGATCGTGGCCAAGCACAGCGGCCACTGCCTGGACGTCTCAGGCATCTCCGCCAACAACGGCGCCCAGCTCATCCAGTGGCCCTACTGGGGCGGCAACAACCAGAAGTGGCGCTTGTGATGTGAGACGGGAGCGGGTTGTGGTGGCCCGGCCACCACAACCCGCCCCAGTGTCAGAACTCGAAGCGCGGGCTGTCCACGGAGAGCAGAGTGGACTTGGCGGTGGCCGACCAGACGGCGTCCATCTCCTCGGTCACCGTGGCCAGCAGTTCCTGCACGTCGTCGACCGCCGACTCGTGCAGCGCCTCGGCGACGACGAGCAGCGACGACGTGGTGGGCCGCACCGCGGAGTACGCGCTCTGCCGGTTGGTCCACCGCCGCGCGTGGGCCTTGTTCGCCGCGTCGACGAAGACGACCTCGTTCGGCTCGGGGTGTTCCTCGTCGCCGTTGAACGCCAGGTAGGTCTCGTCGCCCGCGGCGTGGCGCACCTCCAGCGACGCGTCGATCTCGGCGGTGTCGAACACCGCGATCGGGATGGCGTAGGCCAGCGAGATGGCGTTGCACAGGTCGATCACCGGGTGGATCGACGGCAGCGACCGCTCCTTCTTGAACCGGCGCAGCAGCGACTCCGACGCGCAGCGGTACTGCGTGGGCTTGAGGCCCATCTTGGAGAACGTGCGCCGCCATGCCTGGATCTCGGGCAGCTCGCTCTCCGACGACCCGGCGAGGCGCTCGCCCGCGATGTCGTAGAACCGGCCGACGCGGCCGGTCACATCGGCGTCCTTGTCGACGCCGTGCACCGAGAGCGTCCCGGCCACCAGCTCCGGGAACTGCTGCCACATGCCCGGCGAATGCTGAAAGAACACCCTGACCTCGCTTTCGCGCGATGGTGAATTGACGGTTACATCCCGGCCAACGCCAACCGCGCGCCCAATGCGATGAACGCGGCGGCGAAGACCCGGCGAATCCAGGTGAGCACCTTCGGCCGGGAGATCACGTGGTTGCGGATCGCCGCGGCGAACATGCCGTATCCGATGAACACGACGAACGTCATCGCCATGAAGATCGCGCTCAGGCCGACCATTTTGAGGAACGCGCCGGACTCACCCGAGGCGACGAACTGCGGCAGGAACGCGAAGAAGAAGATCGTGAGTTTCGGATTGAGCAGGTTGAGCACGATGCCGGACACGATCACCTTGCGCACCGGTTCCGGCTCGGCACCGTCCACAGTGAGCGAACTCTTGTCCCGCAATGTGCTGATAGCCATGTAAAGCAGGTAGGCCACGCCCGCGTACTTGAGGATCTCGAAGGCGAGCTGGCTGGTGTGCAGCAGCGCGGCCAGGCCGGTGATCGCCGCGGCCATGTGCGGGACGATGCCCAGCGTGCAGCCAAGGGAGGCGACCACGCTGGCCTTGGCTCCCCGGGAAAGACCGGCGGCCATTGTGTAGACGACGCCGGTGCCCGGCGTGATGACGATGACCAGTGTGGTCAACCAGAATTCGATACTCATAGCGACCCTCTCGCATGCGTGCCTACGCGAGGAGACATTCCCCCTGCGATCACCCTACCGGTCACTGTCCGAGTAGGGTTGGTCGCATGTACGTGAAGGTGTGCGGGCTGCGCACGGCGCGCGATGTCGATGCCGCGGTCGCCGCCGGGGCCGACGCGATCGGATTCGTGTTCTCCGCGAGCGTCCGCAAGATCGGTGTCGAAGAGGCGCGCGGATTGGCCGAGCGCATTCCCGAGTCGGTCCTCACCGTCGCCGTCGTCAACGGAATCGCGGCTGTCGACGCCGCGCGCATGGCGCTGGAAGCGGGACTCGACGCGGTCCAGTTGCATGGCGATTACCCCCGCGCCGAGTTCGACGCGATCGCGGATTCGCCATTGCGCCGAATCCGCGCCACGACCCTCTCCCCGGAAACCGACGTGCGGGTCGGCGCGTTCGGCGAGGACCTGCTGCTGCTCGACGGCGTGGTCCCCGGCTCGGGCGACCGCTGGGACCTGGCCGCGCTCGACGCCGTGAAGCCGGAGGGCCACTGGCTGCTCGCGGGCGGCCTGACGCCGGACAACGTCGCCGAGGCCATCGCCGCCGCCGCGCCGTGGGGTGTCGACGTGTCCAGCGGCGTCGAGTCCGAACGCGGCGTCAAGGACCCGGGCCTCATCCGCGCGTTCATCTCCGCCGCCCGCGCCTAGCCCAGCAGCGACTTGGTCGCCGCGACGACGTCGTCGTGCCGCATCAGGCTCTCGCCGACCAGGAACGTCGTGATGCCCACGGCCGCCAGCCGCTCCAGGTCGGCGGGCACCGCGATGCCGCTCTCGCCGATGACCGTGCGGTCGCCCGGGACCAGCGGTGCCAGCCGCTCACTGGTGGCCAGGGTGGTCTCGAACGTCTTCAAGTCGCGATTGTTGATTCCGATCAGCGGGCTGGACAGCGCGGCCGCCCGCTCCAGCTCGTGTTCGTCGTGGACTTCGAGGATGACGTCCATGCCCAGGCCGTGCGCGGTCTCCTCCAGGTCCTTGGCCGTGGCGTCGTCGACGGCGGCCAGGATGACCAGCACGCAGTCCGCGCCGAGCGCCCGGGACTCGACCACTTGGTACGGGTCGAAGAGGAAGTCCTTGCGCAGCGCGGGAAGCGCGCACGCCTCGCGCGCCTGACCGAGGTGTTCCGGCGCGCCCTGGAACGACGGTCCGTCGGTGAGGACGGACAGGCAGGTGGCGCCGCCCTGCTCGTAGGCGGTGGCCAGCGCGGCCGGGTCGAAGTCGGCCCGGATGAGCCCCTTGGACGGGCTGGCCTTCTTGATCTCGGCGATGAGGGCGTAGCCCGCCCTGGCCTCGATGGCGGCCCGGAAGCCGCGCGGCGGGGCGGCCTGCGCGACCGCCTTCTCCAGCACGGCCAGCGGGCGCGCGGCGCGGGCGGCGGCGATCTCCGCGCGCTTGTACTGCTCGATCCGGCGCAGGATGTCGGTCATGCGGGCTGCTCCTGTCGGGAGACGATGATCAGGCGTTCGAGGGTGTCCATGGCCGCGCCGGAGTCGATCGACTTGGCCGCGACCAGCACCCCGTCGGCCAGGTCGTGGGCGGCGCCCGCGACCACGAGGGCCGCGGCGGCGTTGAAGGTCACCACGTCACGGTAGGCGCTGGGCTCGCCGGTCAGCACGGTGCGCAGCGCGACGGCGTTCGCCTCGGCGTCGCCGCCGCGCAGCGCCTGCGGGGTCGAGCGGGCGAGCCCGACGTCTTCCGGGGCGATCTCGAACCGGCGCACGCGGCCGTCCTCCAGCGCGGCGACCGTCGTGCTCGCGCACAGGGTGATCTCGTCGAGCCCGTCGGACCCGTGCACCACGTACGCGCGCTCCGACCCGAGTTCGTTCAGCACGTGGGCCAGCGGTTCGACCAGGTCAGGGCTGTAGACGCCGACCAGGTGCCGGGTCACGCCCGCCGGGTTGATCAGCGGTCCGAGCAGGTTGAAGATCGTCCGCACACCCAGCTCCACGCGGGTGGGGCCGACGTGGCGCAGCGTCGGGTGGAACGCCGGGGCGAACATGAAGCCGATGCCTGCCTCGCGCACACATGCCGCGACGCCGTCCGGCGTCAGGTCGATCGACACCCCGAGGGCGGCGAGGACGTCGGCGGCCCCACTCCGCGAGGACAGCGCGCGGTTGCCGTGCTTGGCGACCGGCACGCCCGCCCCGGCCACGACCAGCGCGGCGCACGTGGAGATGTTGTAGGAGCCCGAGGAGTCGCCGCCGGTGCCGACGACGTCGACCGCGTCGTCCGGCACGTCGACGCGCAGCATCCGCTCGCGCATGGTCAGCGCCGCGCCGGTGATCTCGTCGACCGTCTCCCCGCGCACGCGCAGCGCCATGAGGAACGCGCCCATCTGCGCGGCGGTCGCGCCGCCGCTGACCATGTGGTTGACGGCGGCGGCGGACTCCTGGCGGTCGAGCGTCGCGCCGGAGGCGACCTTGGACAGCAGCTGCTTGAAGTCAGGCATGGCGGATCTCCTCGCCGTGGGGAATCGGGTCGTCCCAGGCGGACTCGACGTTCTCGCGGCGGAACGGGGTGTGGTCGGTGAGCCCGTTGTCGAGCGTCCGCGCGAACAGATGTCCACTGTGGACGGCTGCGGCGATGGTGCCGGGGCCGAGGCAGTCGCCGACCCGCACCACCCGCATCCCCGCCGCGCCCAGGTCGCGCCGCTGGAGGTCGTGGTAGAGCCCGTCGCGCGGTGTCATCGCCGTGACCAGCAAGACCGCGTCCGCCGCCACCGTGGTCTCGCGGCCGGTGAACACACATGAGAGGTGGACGGCCCCGGTGTCGGCGCGGCTCAGCGTCGTGGACAGGTGGACCGCCGCGCACGACTCCAGCACCCGGCGGTGCACGCGCTTCTGCTCGGCCGTGTAATAGGTGTAGGGCGCGACCAGGCTCTCCGGGGTCACGAACGTGACCTCGCACCCGGCCCGGACCAGCGCCTCGGTGAGCACGTTGGCCATGTAGTAGTGGTCGTCGTCGAACACCACGACCCTGCCCCGCGGCAGCCGCCCGGCCATGATGTCGTCCGGGGTGAACACCGCGAGCCGGTCGAGCCCCTCGATCGGCGTGCTGTGCCTGCGCCCGACGCCGTCGCCGCGCCAGTCCGCCCCGGTGGCGACCGCGACCAGCGTCGCGTCCGACTCCAGCACGAGATCGGCGGTCATCACGTTCCCCGGGACCAGTTGCACCGTCTTCAGCTTGCGGAGCTGACCGACCCGCCAGTCCCGCACCCGGCCCCACGACGCCAGCCCGGGCAGCGCGCACTCGCGGTTCACCCGGCCGCCCGGCTCGCGTTCGCGGTCGACCAGCATGACCTCGTACCCGCGCTGCCCCAGCGCCCGCGCCGCCTCCAGCCCGGACGGACCCGCCCCGACGATCAGCACCCGGTCGTCGGTGTCCTTGGGCGCGATGAACTCCGGGTGCCAGCCGCGCCGCCACTCCTCGCCCATGGTCGGGTTCTGCGTGCACCGCATCGGCGCGCCCTGCCGGTCGCCCGCGACACAGATGTTGCAGCCGATGCACTCGCGGATGTCGTCGAACCGGCCCTCCTCGATCTTGCGCGGCAGGAACGGGTCGGCGATCGACGGGCGGGCCGCGCCGATGAGGTCGAGCGTGCCGCCGGTGACCATGGCGACCATCGTGTCCGGCGAGGTGAACCGCCCGACTCCGACGACGGGCTTGGTGGTCAGGCTCTTGACGAACTTCACCGCGTCGGCCTGGTGCGCCTCGTCGCGGAACCGCGCCGTGGCGCCGTCCTCGTCGAAGTCGCTCAGGTTGACGTCCCACAGGTCCGGCAGCTCGGCGAGCATCGCGATGACCTCGGGTCCCTCGGCGCCGAGCCCGTCGACGCCGAACCGGACCGCGACCGCGCAGGTGTCACCGACGGCGTCCTTTGCGTCCTCGATCAGCTCGCGCAGGAATCGCGCCCGGTTCTCCAGGCCGCCGCCGTACTCGTCGGTGCGCTGGTTGTGCCTGCGGGACAGGAAGTTGATCGGCAGCGTCATGTCGTGGCCGGCGTAGACGTAGACGATGTCGAACCCGGCCCGCTTCGCGTTGAGCGCCGCCGTCCGGTACCAGCCGCGCGCCGCCTTGATGTCGTCCTTGTCCATCGCGCGGGCCGTCACCGGGAACACGCCCCGCGCCGGGCGCATGGTCGGGGCGATCGGGATGGCGCGGGACTCGTGGTTGCTCACGTGCGCGCCGTTGTGCACCAGCTCGACGGCCGCCAGGGCGCCGTGCTCGTGGATCAGGCCGGTCGCGCGGGCCAGGTAGGGGATGTCCTTCTCGTCCCACAGCCGCAGCTCGCGCGGGTGGTTGCCGGAGTAGTGCACGTCGCACTGCTCGGTGGCGACCACACCCCACCCGCCCTCCGCCTTGACGCCCCGCATCGCGGCCATCGCGCTGGGGAAGCCGCGGCCCATGCCGTTGCAGTGCGGCACCTGGAAGAACCGGTTCTTCGCGGTGACCGGGCCGATCCTGACCGGTTCGAACAGGACGTCGTAGCGGGAGGGACGGGTCAAGGGGTACTCCTCAGGTGCGTGCGCCGAAGACGGCGCTGCCGACGCGCACGTGCGTGGCGCCGTACTCGATCGCGACGGCGAAGTCGGAACTCATCCCCATCGACAGCTGGGGGAGCCCGTTGCGTTCGGCGATGGCGGCCAACAGGGCGAAGTGCGGCTCCGGCGGCGCGCCCGCGGGCGGGATCGCCGTCACCCCGACGATGTCGAGGCCGAAGTCGGCGCGGCAGTTGGCGATGAACGCGTCGACGTCGGCGGGCAGCACCCCCGACTTCTGCGGTTCCTCCCCGGTGTTGACCTGCACCAGCAGCCTCGGCGCGCGCTGCTGGCGCTCGATCTCCCTGGCCAGCGCCACGCACAGGCTCGCCCGGTCGACGGAGTGGATCGTGTCGGCCAGGGCCACCGCGTCGCGGGCCTTGTTCGACTGCACCGGGCCGATGACGTGCAGCTCGACCCCGGGGTGGGTGGCCAGCAGGTCGGGCCACTTGGCCTTGGCCTCCTGCACCCTGTTCTCGCCGAATACCCGCTGACCAGCGGCGATGACGTCCTCGATCGCCGCGGCGGACACCGTCTTCGACGCGGCGACCAGCGTCACCGAGTCGCGGTCGCGGCCCGCTTTGGCGCAGGCGTCGTCGATGGCCGCGAGGACGGCGGCCAGGCCGGTGGGGAAGGTCGTGGTCATGGGTAGCGCCGTCCGTTCGTCCACTCGGCGTCCGGCGTCGGCCTGGTGTGGACGACCCGGTCGTGCAGCCGGAACGGGCGGGCGCGCCAGAACTCCAGGTACACCGGCCGGATGCGGAACCCGGTCCAGTGCGGCGGCCTGGGCACGTCGTCGCCGTAGCGGGCGTCGTGCTCGGCGACGGCCCGCTCCAGGTCGGCGCGGTCGGCCAGCGGGCGTGACTGCGCGCTGGCCCACGCGCCGATCCGGCTGTCCCTGGGGCGGGAGGCGAAGTAGGCGTCGGCCTCGGCGTCGGTCACCGTCTCGACCGGGCCGCGCACCCGGACCTGCCTGGCCAGCGATTTCCAGTGGAACGCCGCGGCGGCCAGCGGGTTGGCGCGAAGCTCGGTGCCCTTGGCCGACTCGGTGTTGGTGTAGAAGACGAACCCGTCGGCGTCGTGGCCCTTCAGCAGCACGATCCGCACGTCGGGCAGGCCGGCGGCGTCGACGGTGGCCAGCGACATCGCGTTCGCGTCGTTGATCTCGCTCGCGTGCGCTTCGGCCAGCCACTCGCCGAACCGGACAATGGGGTCGCTGTCAAGCGGGACAAGGTCCTCGATGACGGAATTCGCGGACTGCATGAATTCTCCCGTTAATTCCGCGCTCAGCCCGCCAGTTCTTTTTTCTCGTCGAGCAGGTGGCGCCATTTGTCGAGGTCCGGGCCGCGCTCGGTGACGAGATGGGCGGTGCCGGAAACGTCCACCAGCACCTCGGCGGCGGGCGGGACGTTGAGGAATTCCATGTGCTGGGTGGCGCAATAGGCGCCGACGTCGAGGATGACCACGTGGCTGGTCGCGTCGACCGCGGCGGGGACGGCGTACTCGCCGGGCAGGATGTAGTCGTGGCGCAGGATGGTCCGCCCGCGCAGCGCCGCCTGCGTGACGCAGTCGCCCTCGGGGATCTCGCGCAGCTCGGCGTCGAGGAACACCACGTTGTGCCTGCGGTCGCGCAGCTGCGCCGAGGGCATCAGCATCCGCGAGCCGTCGGTGGGCACCAGGCTCGACACCGGGTTGGTGATCACGTCTCGCTTCACCCCGAGCACCAGCGCGCCGACGTCGGCGAGCACGTCCCGCGCGGGCTCGAACAGGAACCGGACGTGCTCCGGCACGCCCATCCGGTCGGCGGTCTCGCGCAGCGCCTGGAAGTACATGTGCCAGTCGAAGTGCTTGTCCTCGGCGTCCCACTCCTCGTAGACGAAGCCGTGGCCACCGGCGAAGTTGATCGACTTGGCGGTGGGGAAGTGCTTCTCGAAGATCGTGAACATCTGCTCGATGATCCCGATCATGTCCTCGCGCGAGTTGCCGCTGCCGCAGTAGACCTCGAAGCACTCCAGGTCGCGGCCGTGCTGGTTGAGCAGGGCGGACAGCATGTCGAGCTCGCCGTACTTGATGCCCGGCTTGCCCGAGTCGAGGCTGTCGATGCGGGCGCTGATCGACGGCGCGCCCGTGCGCAGCGCGTGCGCGATCTCGTCGAGGCTGGACAGGAACGTGGGGTAGCCGGTCGCCGACCAGTAGTCGATCTCGCCGTCGGAGACGTGGCCGGGGGAGACGATGAACCGGTCGAACCCGAACCGGCCGAGCACCTGGTGCTCGCCGGGCAGCTGCAGCAGCAGGCCGACGCCCATGTCGTGCAGCGGGCGCAGGACGTGCGGGTTGGAGTTGGGGAAGAACGGGACGTAGAGCTCGACCCGGTCGCCGAGCCCGGCGGCCGCGGCGGCGTCGTGCACGCGGCGCACGTTGTCGCGCAGCCGCGCCTCGCTGTAGACGAAGAACGGGGTGCCGACGGCGTCGGCGATCGGCTTCAGGTCGACCTCACCCAGCCATGATCGGGACAGCTTTGCCTCGGTCGTGCTCATGCGGACTCCTCGCGCGAAATTAGGAATGCCCAGAAAGTGGGCATGGTGAATAGCCGCATTCAGGCAGGATGATGCGGCGGAATCAGTCAAGCGGCGTCGAATTCGACGGATTGTTGAGTGCAGCCCCCAGTGGCAATGTCTCCCCGTGACGCTGTCCACGGTGCCGTGAATTCGCTAATGCGTCGACATGGTGTTGATCACACTCGATCGGACTAGGGCGGGCGCGGAATTTCGCTGGTACTGCGGCGGTCGCCCCGAATGAAGTTGTTAACACAATGGAAATCGTCAGTCATTACTCTTGGCCGGGCGGTGCGGCCAGGCGGGCCGGGCCGCGTCTGTCCATGGCGTGACGCGTCGGTAACATTCGAGGTGTCCCGCCGCGGCAACGGCGCCGCCGACACTCCTGGCCGCCCACGGGGGCGGAGATACGAGGATCGTGGTGGCTAACCCGAGTACCCCAGTCCTGATCACGGTGACCGGCCCCGACAAGCCCGGCGTCTCGTCGGTCCTGTTCGCGGTGCTCACCCGGCACGGCGTCGAGATCGTCGACGTCGAGCAGGTCGTCATCCGCGGCCAGCTCGTGCTCGGCGTGCTCGTCGGCGCGGTCGAGGACGCCGAGGGGCTCCAGGAGTCGGTCGAGCAGGCCATGGCCACGGTGTCCATGCGCGTCGAGGTGGAGATCGGCGCCGACCCGCAGTCCGGCGCCCGGCTCGGGTCGTCACACGTGCTGGTCGTGCTCGGCAGGCCGGTGACCGCGCGCGCGTTCACCGAGGTCGCCCGGCGCCTCGCCGCGCTGGAGGTCAACATCGACGCCATCCGGCGGGTCGCCGACTACCCGGTGACCGGCCTGGAAGTGCACGTCTCGGTCGCCAAGGACGACGCCGACTCCGACGCGCGGCTGCGCGAGGCGCTGGCCGAGGTGTCGGTCCGCGTCGGCCTGGACATCGCCGTGGAGCGCGACCAGCTCGCGCGCCGGGCGAAGCGCCTGATCGTGTTCGACGTCGACTCGACCCTCATCCAGGGCGAGGTAATCGAGATGCTCGCGGCCAAGGCGGGCGCCGAGGACCAGGTCCGCGAGGTCACCGAGGCCGCCATGCGCGGCGAACTCGACTTCAGCGAGTCGCTGCACCACCGGGTCGCCCACCTGAAGGGCCTGCCCGCGTCGGTGCTCGACGAGGTCGCCGCCGACATCGAGCTCACCCCCGGCGCCCGCACCACGATCCGCACCCTCAAGCGCCTCGGCTTCCGCTGCGGCGTCGTGTCCGGCGGGTTCAGCGCCATCATCGACCGCTTGGTCGACGACCTCGACCTGGACTTCGCCGCCGCCAACGAACTCGAGATCGAGGACGGCGTCCTGACCGGCCGCGTCATCGGCGACATCATCGACCGCGAGGGCAAGGCCGTCGCCCTGCGCCGCTTCGCCGACGGCTTCGGCGTCCCCTTGGCCCAGTGCGTCGCGGTGGGCGACGGCGCCAACGACATCGACATGCTGTCGACGGCGGGCCTCGGAATCGCGTTCAACGCCAAGCCCGCTCTGCGCGAGATCGCGGACACGGCGCTGTCGCACCCCTATCTTGATGTCGTGCTGTTCGTTCTAGGGGTCACCCGCGCCGAGGTCGAGGCCGCCGACCTCGCCGACGGTCTGGACCTCGAACGCCTGTGACGATCCTGTCTCCCCTCGCCGCCCGGTACGCGTCCTGGCTGTCGCTGCCGGACTCGGCAGTTCGGGACACCGCGGACGAGGACCCCGCGCTGGTCCGCGCGATGCCGGTGATCCTGCGGATCGAGCGCGACCTGCCCGCCCGGAGTTCCCTGCTGGCCGCCGCGGCCGCTGCGGCGGTGGCGGTCTGCCTCGACCCGCGCGCTTCGGACGACGGCCCGTGGCACGCCGACGTCGACGCGTGGGTGCGCGGGCGCATCCGCAAGGTGTCGCGGCGGGCTCGGGGTGCGCAGTGGGAAGCGGTACAGGCCCTGCCGGGCGTGACGGTGACGGTCGACGGCGCTTCGGCGCGGGCGCTGGTCCCCGGCTTGGTGACCGAGACACCCCGGGAGGTCGCCAAACTGCAGATCTCCGGCAGCGACCTACCCGACGACGCGCCAGGCCCAGCGCCGGACGGGGTGCCGGTGCTGTGGTGCAACCCGTCGGTGCCGATGACCGCGGGCAAGGCCGCCGCCCAAGTCGGCCACGCGACGATGCTCCTGGCCGCCCTCCTGCCCGACGTGGACTTGGCCCAGTGGGCGTCGATGGACTACCGCTGCGCCGTCCGGACCCCGACCGAGTCCGCGTGGGCGGACCTGCACCCCGGCGACGCCCCGGATCTGGCCTGGAAAACCCGCCGAGTACTGGCGGTCCGGGACGCGGGCTTCACGGAGGTCGCGCCAGGAACAGTGACCGTATTGGCGCAACTTCAGCTGTGACGACGTCGCCAGGCCCTTGCCCGAGCTCCGCGTCCGACGTACAGTATCTTGTACGTCGAAGGGAGGGTGCTAGTGAAGACCATGAGCTACTCCGAGTCTCGCGCGAAGTACGCCGAGACCCTCGACTCCGTGGTGAACGACCGCGAAGAGGTCGTTATCACCCGCGCGGGGCACGAGCCTGTTGTGATCGTGTCTCTTGACGACTACCAGTCGCTCAAAGAGACGGCCTACTTGCTCCGCAGCCCGGAAAACGCGCGTCGGCTGATCACCGCGATCGAGCGACTGGAGTCCGGCGGCGGGACACAGCACGACCTCGTTGAATGAAACTGGTCTGGGACGAACTTGCCTGGAGCGACTACCTCTGGTGGCAGACCGAGGATCGCAAGGTCCTCAAACGCATCAACGAACTGATCAAAGACATTCGGCGCAACGGCAACGAAGGCATCGGGAAGCCTGAGCCGTTGAAGCACGGGTTCCAGGGCTACTGGTCGCGCAGGACCACTGACGAGCACCGCTTGGTGTACAAGATCGCGGAAGACGAGATCCGCATCGCGGCCTGTCGCTTTCACTACGGCAAGTGAGTGTGCCGCGCGAGCCGAGCTCGCGCGGCATACATCAGTCCGCCTTCTTCTTCTGCCACACCACGAACAGCCCGTCCTCCGTCGTCGTCATCGCCTCAATGAACGCCTCGTTGTCGAAGTCCGGGAGGGACTGGAGCCTGCCCATCAGGTCGTCCGCCGCCGGGTCCCCGGCCGGGACCGCGCAGCCGCCGCCGCCCTCGCGCATCAGGAGGAAGAAGACGTCCTCCTTCCACGGGCCTTCCGGGGTGGTGCGGATCGCCACCTCGGCCAGTTCCGTCCAGGAAACCGCCTCTTCGGTGCCGTCGGCGAGGTGCCTGCGCACACCGTCCTCATCGACGGTGATGCTCGCTTCGCCGGGATTGCCTGACACGCGACCTCCGTAGGGATTCAACTTGCGGCGCTGTCCAAGCGGCGCAGGGCGGCGCGGACGACCTCGGCATCGGTCGTCGGCCAGAACGGGGGGAGGGAGGCGCGGAGGAAGCCGCCGTAGCGGGCGGTGGCCAGGCGCGGATCGAGGATCGCCACGACGCCGCGGTCGTCCATCGACCGCAGGAGCCTGCCCGCGCCCTGGGCGAGCAGCAGCGCGGCGTGGGTGGCCGCGACCGTCAGGAACCCGTTGCCGCCGCGGGCCTCGACGGCGCGCTGCCGTGCCGAGGCCAGCGGGTCGTCGGGGCGGGGGAACGGGATGCGGTCCATCACCACCAGCGACAGCGACGGGCCGGGCACGTCCACGCCCTGCCACAGCGACAGGGTGCCGAACAGGCACGTCGCCGGGTTCTCCGCGAACTTCTTGACCAGCAGCGACGTCGAGTCGTCGCCCTGGCACAGGATCTCGGTGTCGGTGCGTTCCCGCAGCGCCGCCGCGGCGTTCTTCGCCGCGCGCATCGACGAGAACAGGCCCAGGGTGCGGCCGCCCGCGGCCTCGACCAGCGACTGCAGCTCCGTCAGGTACGCGTCGGGCAGCCCGTCGCGGCCCGGTGGGGGCAGGTGGCGCGCGGTGTAGAGGATGCCGCTGCGCGCGTGGTCGAAGGGCGAGCCGACGTCGATGCCGGTCCACCGCAGGTGGTCGGAGGCGACCTCCTTGTCGGAGGCCATGCCGTCGACCTTCGCGCTGGAGCTCTGCTGGACCGGCAGCCCCCACTGCTTGGCCAGCGCGTCGAACGTGCCGCCGAGTGTCAGCGTCGCCGAGGTCAGGATCGTGGTGTTCTCGCCGAACAGCTTCTCGCGCAGCAGCCCGGCCACCCCCAGCGGCGCGACCTTCAGCGTCGGCGGGCGCGGGGTGTTGGACCCGAAGTCGCCGGTCACCCACACCACGTCGCGGCGGTGGGCGTCGTCGGCGCCGAAGGCATCCAGGACGCGCACGGCGTTGTCGTGGACCTCTTCGAGCATCGACATGGCGAGCTTGCGGGTGGCGACCACGTCCGGGTCGGCCTGCCGCTCCGGGCCGAGCGCGGTGATGCACTGGTGGGCGCTGTCGCGGATCGCGGTGACGGTGACCCGCAGCGGCTCCGGGAACGCGTCGAGCCGTCCGGTCGGCACGTCCTCCAGCAGCATCGCCAGGCCCTCGCCGCACTCGGCGAGCCGGTCGGCGGTGTCCTCCTCGACCAGCCTGCCGACGCGCCGCGACGCCATGGACACCATCGACGCCGACAGCTCGCCCGTGGCCACCGAGGTGACCCGGTCGACCAGGTCGTGCGCTTCGTCGACGATCACCACGTCGTGCTCGGGCAGCACCTGGTAGCCCTGCAGCGCGTCGATGGCGAGCAGCGCGTGGTTGGTGACGACGATGTCGGCACGACCGGCCTCCGCGCGCGCCTTCTCGGCGAAGCAGTCGGTCCCCATGGGACACCGCGACGCCCCGAGGCATTCCCGCGCGGACACCGACACCTGCCGCCACGCCTGCTCGGACACGCCGGGCACCAGCTCGTCGCGGTCGCCGGTCTCGGTGTCGCTCACCCACTCCCGCAGCCGGGTGACCTCCCGCCCGAGCCGGGAGATGGCGAACGGGTCGAACAGCACCTGGTCGTCGGGCTCGTCCTCCGGCCCGTCGAGCCGGTGCAGGCACAGGTAGTTGCGCCGTCCTTTGAGGATGGCGAAGGTCGGCGTGCGCTTCAGCGACTCCTTGAGCGCCTTCGCCACCCGCGGCAGGTCGCGGTCGACCAGCTGCCGCTGCAGCGCGATGGTGGCCGTGGAGATGACCACGCTGGACCCGTTGGCCACCGCGTGGCGGATGGCGGGCACGAGGTAGGCCAGCGACTTGCCGGTGCCGGTCCCGGCCTGGACGGCCAGGTGATCACCGGTGCGGATGGAGGCGTGTACCGCCTCGGCCATCTCGACCTGCCCCGGCCGCTCAGCCCCACCTACCGCGGCCACGGCGGTGGCCAGCAGGTCGCGCAGCGGGGGCAGGGTGTCCGACACAGCGAAGACGGTACCGCTGAGGGCTGTCACCGCGTGGTTGGGCTCGCGGGCGCCCCGCGAGCCCAACCGGTGCTATGGGTCTCAGCGTGCCGCGCGGCGGCGGGTGACCAGGATGGCGCCGGTGCCCAGGCCCAGTGCGGCCAATCCGATCAGGACCATCGGCAGCGCGTTCACGCCCGTGCTCGCCAGCTCGGCGGACGACGGGGTCGAGCGGCCCTGGGCCACCGCGGCCGGGGTGGCCGAGGAGGTCGTCACGGCAGGCGTCGTGGACGGCTGTGTGGTGGTGCCGGTCGTCGTCGATGGCGTGGTGGTCGACGGAGTGGTGGTCGTCGGCGGCGTCGACGGCACGGTGGTGGTGGACTTGCAGCCGGTGTGGGCCGGGTTGGAGCGGCCGATGCCGCGGTTGCGGTCGCACTCGTAGCCGGCGTTCGCGTCCGAGCCGCCCGGGAGCTGGCCCTTGGGGTTCTTGTTGTCGGCCTTGCCGACGCAGCCCGCGCACGGTTTGCCGACGGACTTGCCGTCGCCGTTGCCGTTGAGGGCGGGTGAGCCGTCCCTGGTCGAGTCGTACGGGCCGTGGGTGTTGGCGCCGTTGCCGCTGAAGTCGGCGTTCGAGGCGGGCTGGGGCTGGGTGAGGTCCTGGGTGGGCTTGTTGCCGCCCTTGTTGCCGTGGTCGGCCGCCGCCGCGGGGGTGCCGTTGCCGTTCCCGTTGCCGCCCGGGTCGGCGCCCGCTTCGAGACCGCCGCCGAGGAGGAGAAGTAGGCCCGCCGTGCTCAGTGCCGCGGCTAGGCGCGTGGTTACTTTCGTGGACATGGCGGCTCCCCGGAGGTGAGTACAGCTCTTGTCCACTAAATCGTCGGAAACTCGCTGACAGTTACGGCCTATTGCAGCATTCGGGCGATCGCCGTTAAGTCGAACGGGTGGCACGCCGTCGGGCGATGACCACCACGCCGGTGCCCAGGCCGAGCGCGGCGAGGCAGGCAAGCGCCGTCGGGGTGCCCGCCACGCCGGTGTGGGACAGATTCGTCGCGTCGGACAGGGCCGGTGGCGCGGGTGGCGCGTCGACCGTTGTGGCGGGCGGCGGGGTTGACAGGGCAGGCGTGGTCGGCGGCTCGGGCGGCGGGGCGGCCGCCAGGGGCGGCGCGGTCGCCGGGACGGTGGGGACCGCGGTCGTCGGAGCAGGTGCCGTGGTCTCGCAGGTCGGGTGCGTCCGCTTCTGGCAGTCGATCGGCCGCTTCCCCTTGGGCTTCTTGATCTCCGACTTGCCGACCGCCTTGCCGTGCGCGTTGCCCTTGTCCTCGGCCTTGGCGTCGGCGCTCGCGACCCCGCCGGACAGCAGCACGGCCAGGAAGACCGAGCCGAGGACGCCCGCTAATGGTCCAGCGCGACGACTGGATGGCCTGCTTCGGTGTTCCGCCGGGTCTTCGTCCACCCGTTGTGCCCCCTGATGAGTCGGATGAGCGCGCGCCACGACGTGATGTAGAAGGTGTAGATGTAGACCGCGTAGGCGAACCCGTAGGCCAGGCCGCGGAGGAAACTCTTGTCGGGCTCGCACTTCTTGCGATAAATCGGACCCCAGATGATGAACGGCAGCAAGCCGAACGAGCCGTACGTGGCGAAAAGCAGCCAGGCCCCGCCGGTGAACCACTCCCACACCTCGGTCGGCTCGTGCGCGGCGCGGATACCCAGAAGGACGAACGGGATCGGGTAGATGAGGGTGCCGAGCAGCTGCATCCACGGCTGGGCGAGGTAGTAGAGCATCTCCGCGGCGCCCAGCGTCGACAGGTGGCGGGAGTCCCAGATGCGGCGCACGTAGCGCGCGCACTGCATCGTGCCCTGCCCCCAACGGGTGCGCTGGGTGAGGAAGCGCCGCAGGCTGTAGAGGGCTTCCTGGTCGACGTGGGTGTCGACGGTGAAGCCGGTGTGCCAGCCCGCCGTCAGCAGGTGCACGCCGAGTTCGAAGTCCTCCAGCAGCGCCCCGCGCCACGGGCCCGCGCCCTCCACGATGCTGTCCAAAGCGGACAGTCGGGTGAACTGTCCGTTGCCGCCCATGGAGATGGTGCCGGTGTGGCCGCGGGAGAGCTGGATCGCGGCGATGGCGCTGCGGAACTCCAGGTCCTGCATCCGCACCAGCGCGGTGCCGAACCCGCGCTTGAAGAACCCGCGCGTGCTCGGCGGCGTGCCCCGGTTGCTCATCCGCACGTCGACCTGGACCGCGCCGACCTTCGGGTCGCCGAACAGGTGGGCCGCCGAGCAGACCTCCAGGCAGTCGGGTGCCGGCCTGCCGTCGGCGTCGACCACGACGATGATCGCCCGGTCGGTGTCGGCGTGCTTGCCCATCCACCGCTTGAGTTCCCGGTACGCCGAGTTCAGCGCGTCGCCCTTGCCGGTGCGGGCGAACGGCCGCTGCCTGCGCACCAGGTGCAGCCGCTGGTCGCCGGTGCCGCCGTGGCGCGGTCCGCGCAGGGCACCGACCACCTCGGCGGTGCGGTCCTCGGAGTCGTCATCGATCACCCAGACGTGCGCGTCGCGGAAGGTCTGGCGCAGGTAGGCGACGGTGTCGCCGATGACGCTCTCCTCGTCGCGGCACGGCACGAAGAAGTGCCACTCCAGCGACGCCGGGTCGCCGCCGGGGAGCCGCTTGTGCCGCAGGTACGGCACCACGATGAGCGCCACGTAGGTCACGAACGCCACGCTCATGGTCAGCGCGAGCGCCTGGGTCAGGCCCAGGAGCAGGGCCAGGTTCACCGCTCCGCCTTGGGTTTGCGGGTGGACATCCAGACGAACATGACCAGCGCCGCCGCGCCGCCGATGATGCTGACCATCGAGCCGAGCAGCGTGTGGCCCCAGTAGTAGCCGCGGTCGGTGCCCAGCCACTCGATGAGGCCGACCAGGGTCAGGATGCGCAGCTGGTTGACCAGGATGACCGCCACCGTGGCCAGCGCGAGCGCGCCGAGCACGCGCCCGGCGATGCGCGGCCGCAGGCCGATCATGATGGCGCCGACCACCAGCAGCGGCAGGACGAGAAACGCCGACGTGCATTCCGGGCTCATTTGCAGCCCGAAGGGGTGGTCTGTGCCGAGCCCGAAATAGACGGTTTGGCGTTGCGCCGCGAGATAAACCCCGGACGAGGTGACGACGTTCAGAATGCCGCTGGCCAGCACCATTTCCGCGGTCCGATACGCGCGGTTGAGCACGATCAGGGCCACGGCGGTGGCTACCAGCGCTCCGATGAGGACGCGCCCGCCTGTCGTCGTTCGAGGTGTGCTGGGCAACGGCAGTGATCCTGCGATCGCCACCAGGGGTGACCTCCGTCTTTTCGGCGTACTCGGCCCCGACTGTCGAGACACATCATCGGCCGATGGGGCGGTGAACTCGATCGCTGGATCGGGTGAAATCGCGTCCCACTGCTTACGCGGAGTCAAATTGCCAGCATATGCGGGGTGGGTTAACCCCCGAGTTCACACGATCGGGGCTTTATACGGCCAATCCGTCGAATTCGCGGCATCTTCACCGATAGGAGATTGAAGTCCCAACGGAAATCGGAGGAATTGATGCATAAGCACTCGGTGCGCCGAGGCAGCGTGGTCGGCCTCATGGCCGCCGCCGCGCTACTCGTCGGCGCGCTACCCGCATCGGCCGCCCCAGGCGACGGTTCGGCTTACGTCGCCTCCGCGAACCTGACGCTCCTCGGCAGCCCCGCGGTCAACGTGGGCCCGCTCGCGCCGAGCAACACCAACGGCCCGACCGACGCCAGCCTGGCGAGTATCAACATTCCCGGTGTGGCCTCGGCCGGTGTCGTCACCAGCCAGGCCATCCGCGACGACGCCACCGGCGCCGTGCACTCGGAAGCGAACCTGGCCAACGTCAACCTCGCGCTCGCCAACCTGGGCAGCATCGGCGCCATCAACGTCGACTGCGACGCCACCCAGGCGGGCAACGTCGGCACCACCTCGCTGGCCAACGTCCAGATCGCCGGCATCACGGTGCCGGTGAACCCGGCGCCGAACACCACCTTCTCGGTGCCGCCGGGCCCGATCCCACCGCCGCTGGTGTCGATCACCTTCAACGAGCAGATCAACAACCCCGACGGCAGCCTCACGGTCAACGGTGTGCACATCAGGCTCAACGCCCTGCTGGGCACCGGTGACGTGATCCTCGCCAGCGCCACCTGCGGACCGGCCGCCCCGCCGATCCCGATGGCGTCGGGCGCGGGCCTGTGGATCGGCCTCGGTCTGCTGGGCGTCGCGGCGATCCCGGTCGGGATCACGGTGCTGCGCAGGCGCCGGGTCACCGCGGCCGGATAACCCGGGAGGCGAGCGTGTACCGAGCTCCCACCGGGGGCGCCATCGTCGGCGGTGGCGCGGGCCTCGCGGCCACCGGCGCCAACGTCGGCTGGTGGATCGCCTTAGGGATCGCCCTGCTCGTCATGGGTGCGCTGCTGCTGCACGCGTACCGCAGGCGCCAGCACGTGGCGGACGCCGAGTAGTCATCCACTGTGGACTCCGGGCGGGGTGGGCAACCCCGCCCGGAGTTCCATTCCTGACAAGGAGAACATGTTGGAGGTCCTGCTCCTGGTCGGCACCCGGCCCGAGGCGGTGAAGGCGGCACCGGTAGCGCTGGCGCTGGCCGACCACCCCGTGCTCCGGCCGGTGATCGTCCACAGCGGACAACACGTGGGCATGGTCGAGCAGGCGCTCGCGCCGTTCGGCCTGGCCCCCACCGAGGCGCTCGCCGTCACCAGGGGCGGCGGCGGCCAGGCCGAGCTGATGGCCGAGGTGCTGCCGGAACTGGAAGCCGTCCTGGCGCGCAGGCGCCCGGCGGCGGTCGTCGTCCAGGGCGACACGACCACCACCCTGGCGGGCGCGCTGTGCGCGTTCTGGCAGGGAATCCCCGTGGTGCACCTGGAAGCGGGCCTGCGCACCGGCGACCTCGCCGCGCCGTTCCCCGAGGAGGGCAACCGGCAGATGGTCGCCCGCCTCGCCGCGCTCCACCTCGCCCCGACCCCGGACGCCGCCGCCGCGCTGCGCCGCGAGTCGGTGCCCGACCGCGACATCGTCGTCACCGGCAACACCGTCGTCGACGCCGTGCGCCACATCGCCGCGGCCGACCAGCCCGCGGTCAACGCCACGCTCGCCGAGGTCGAGACCCGACCGGGCAGGCTGGTGCTGGTCACCGTCCACCGCCGCGAGTCGTGGGGGCCGCCGCTCAACGAGGTCCTGTGCGCTGTGCGGACGCTCGTCGAGAGCCACCCCGACATCCACGTCGTGCTCCCGGCCCACCCCAACCCGGCCGTCCGCGCCCAGGTCCACGCCGTCCTCGGCGACGCCGACCGCGTCGCGGTCACCCCGCCGCTGGACTACCCGGACCTGGTCCGCACCCTGCGCCGCGCCGCGCTGGTCATCACCGACTCGGGCGGTATCCAGGAGGAGGCGCCCACCTTCGGCGTCCCGGTCCTGGTCGCCCGCGACGTCACCGAGCGCCGCGAGGCCGTCGAGGCGGGCTGCGCGTGGCTCGTCGGCACCAGTGGGCCGATGCTGCTGGCCCACGCCGACCACATCCTGCGCACGGGCCTGCGCGTCCCCGCCGACGCCAACCCCTTCGGCGACGGCCACGCCGCGCCGCGCTCGCGCGACGCGATCGCCCGGCTGCTGGGTCAGCCGACGATGGGCTCGCCCACGAGCCCGACCTGGGCCTCGCGGAGGGTCAGGATGGCTGATTCGGTGGTGGCCGCGGAGACCCCGGCGGTCAGGCCGAGCAGCACGGTGGTGCTGAACCCGTCCCGGGCCGCGTCGATCGCCGTCGCCCGGACGCAGTGATCGGTCGCGATCCCGACGACGTCGACCTTGCCGACCCCGCGTTCCCGCAGCCAGTCGGTGAGTGACACGCCCTCGGGCCCGATCCCCTCGAAGCCGGAGTAGGCCGCCGCGTGCGCGCCCTTGGAGAACACCGCCTCGATGCCCGCGACATCCAGTTCCGGGTGGAACGACGCGCCGGGCGTGCCCGCGACGCAGTGCACGGGCCACGAGTTCACGAAGTCGGGCTCCGCGCTGAAGTGCGCGCCCGGGTCCAGGTGGTAGTCGCGGGTGGCGACGACGTGGTCGTAGGTGGCGTCGGCGATGTGCGCGCTGATCGCCGCCGCCACCGCCGCGCCACCCGCCACGGGGAGTGAGCCGCCCTCGCAGAAGTCGTTCTGCACATCCACCACGATCAGCGCGGTCCGGTCCATGCTCACTCCTTGTGTCCCGGCTCGGGACACTAGCTCAAGTAGACGGTCGGGATGGCGGGCTCGCCCGCCGACAGCTTCAAGCCCTCCCACGGCAGGCTCACCAGGCCCTGCCGCACCCGCTGCCTGCTGTCCTCCAGCGTGGGCAATCCGTCGACCGGTTGTCCACCGCGCATCAGAGGGATCTGTAGCGGCCGATCGTGCTCGCCCGCCTCCGGCTGGTCACCGGCGGCGAGGTACACCACTTCCTCCAGGGCCGTGCCCGTCGGCTTGTGCCTGCGCAGCGCCAGCTTGGCGCCGCCACGCGACTCCTTGTGCGAGCTGCGCTTGGCCACCGGGCGGCCCTCGACCTCGACGAGCTTGTAGACCATGCCCGCGGTCGGCGCGCCGGAGCCGGTGACCAGCGAGGTGCCCACGCCGTAGGCGTCGACCGGCTCGGCCCGCAGCGCGGCGATCGCGTACTCGTCAAGGTCGCCGGAGACGACGATCCGGGTCTCGGTGGCGCCCAGCGCGTCGAGCTGCTCGCGGGCCTGCCTGGCGAGGATGCCGACGTCACCGGAGTCGATCCGGATGGCGCCCAGCGCCGTGCCCGCGACCTCGACGGCCGTGGCGATGCCCTGGGTGATGTCGTAGGTGTCGACCAGCAGCGTCGTGCTCGGGCCGAGCGCGGCGACCTGCGCCTCGAACGCGGCCTTCTCCGAGTCGTGCAGCAGGGTGAACGCGTGCGCGCAGGTCCCGGTCGTCGGGATGCCGAAGGTGCGGCCGGACTCCAGGTTCGACGTCGTGGCGAACCCGGCGATGTAGGCGGCCCGCGCGGAGGACACCGCGGCCAGCTCGTGGGTGCGGCGTGAGCCCATCTCGATGATGGGCCTGCCGTTCGCCGCGCCCGCCATCCGGGCGCCCGCGGACAGGATCGCGCTGTCGTGGTTGAGGATCGACAGGACCAGCGTCTCCAGCACCACCGCGTCGGCGAACGTGCCGCGCACGGTCAGGATGGGGGAGCCGGGGAAGTACAGCTCACCCTCGGGGTAGCCGTCGACGTCGCCGGAGAAGCGGTAGGCGGCCAGCCAGTCCAGGGTGGCGGCGTCGACCACGGCGGTCTCGCGCAGGTGGCGCAGCTCGTCGTCGCCGAAGCGGAACGCGCCGATGGCGTCGATCACCCGCTGGGTGCCGCCGACCACGCCGTAGCGCCTGCCGTCGGGCAGACGGCGGGCGAAGGTCTCGAACACACAGGTCCGGTCGCCCGTGCCGTCGGCCAGCGCGGCGGCCAGCATGGTCAGCTCGTAGTGGTCGGTGAGCAGCGCGCTGCTGCGTGCGATCCCTGGCATGGCGAGGAGCCTAGCCGTGTGATCGCGAGTACTCCGATCGAATGAAGATCCGCCGCACCCGCGCGCAACGGACATGCCACCATTGTCCCCATGACCGCCCCCGTCGACATGGAGCAGACCGAGGCCACACCGGCAGGCGCCGAGGTGGTCTCGGAGGACAGACCATGGCAGACGGTCGTCTGGAACGACCCGGTCAACCTGATGTCCTACGTCACCTATGTCTTCCAGAAGCTGTTCGGCTACAGCCGCGACAAGGCCACCAAGCTGATGCTCGACGTGCATCACGAGGGCAAGGCCATCGTGTCGTCGGGAAGCAAGGAGAAGGTGGAGGGTGACGTGGCTCGGCTGCACGCCGCCGGTCTCTGGGCGACCATGGAACGCCAGTCGTGAAACCGTGGAAGCGCAAGGGTGAGCTGGTCCACGGCGACCTCGACAAGCAGGAAGCCGCGGTGCTGCGCGGTCTGGTCTCCCAGATCGACGACATGCTCAAGGCCCGCATCGAGGACACCCCGCAGGACGAGCTCGCCGAGCTGACCGGCATCCGCACCGGCCCGACCACCTCGCCGGACGACCCGGTGCTGTCGCGCCTGCTGCCCGACTTCCACCGCCTCGACGACGACAACCCGAGCAAGGAAGACCTCGACTCGGCCGCCGTGCTGCGGTCGCTGCACGAGCCCACCCTGCTCGACCTGAAGACCGGCGTCGCGGCCGTCGTGCTCGACACGTGCCCGATGTACGGCGGCGCCGTGCGGCTGTCGCTGGAGCAGGCCGACGCGTGGCTGTCGGCGCTCAACGACGTCCGGCTCGCGCTCGGCACCGCGATCGACATCACCGAGGACATGCCAGACGAACTGCCCGACGACGACCCGCGCAGCCCGCACCTGGCCGTCTACCACTGGCTGACCTGGGTGCAGGAGTCGCTGGTCCAGGCGCTGGCGGGCGAGTGAACGCCATCACCGACGTCCCCGGGGTGCTCGTCGGGCACCACCACCGCGTCGGCGACGGCTGGGCGACCGGGACGACGGTCGTGCTGCTGCCCGAGGGCACCGTCGGCGGGGTCGACGGCCGTGGCGGAGCGCCCGGCACGCGGGAGACCGACCTGCTCGCGCCGGAGAACCTGGTCGACCGGATCGACGCGGTGTGCCTGTCCGGCGGCAGCGCCTACGGGCTCGCGGCGGCCGACGGGGTCATGCGGTGGCTGTCGGAGCGCAACCGGGGGTTCCGGGTCGGGGTGAACGCGCACGAGGTCGTGCCGATCGTGCCCGCCGCGGTCCTGTTCGACCTGCCGCGCGGCGACTGGGGCAACCGGCCGGACACCGACTTCGGCTACACCGCGTGCGCGGCGGCGTCCACGACGGTCGCGCAGGGCACGGTCGGCGCAGGCGCGGGCGCGCGGGCGGGGTCGCTCAAAGGCGGCATCGGCACCGCGAGCGTGCGCGTCGGGGAGTTCACCGTGGGCGCGATCGCGGCGGTCAACGCCCGGGGTGAGGTCATCGACCTGTCCACCGGGACGCCGTGGGCGCAGGACCTGGGGCTGCCGGGGGAGTTCCCGCCGCCGCCTGGACGGGCCGCTGACCTGGGCGTTCTCGCCTCCGACCTCAACACGACGATCGGTGTGGTCGCCACCGACGCGGTCCTCACCAAGGCCCAGTGCCGGAGGCTGGCGATGTCCGCGCAGGACGGCCTGGCCAGGGCGGTCCGGCCCGCGCACTCGCTGTTCGACGGCGACACGGTGTTCGCCGCGGCCACCGGCGCCCGGCCGGTCGCCTCGCCCCTGGACCTGGACGCGCTGTACGCCGCCGTGGCCGACGTGTTCGCCCGGGCGATGGTTCACGGTGTGCTGGCCGCCACGACGGTCGGGGATCTGCGCTCCTACCAGGACGTCTTCGCCTGAGCCCGGACTACGTGCGAACTCTCACAGGGTGGGAGGCGGTCATCCACCACGTAGGATGAGGGTGTGTTGCAGATCCGCCGAGACCTAGTGGACGCGATGGTGGCGCACGCCCGTCGCGACCACCCGGACGAGGCGTGCGGCGTGATCGCCGGACCAGAGGGAAGCGACCGCCCCGAGCGGTTCATCCCCATGCTCAACGCGGCCCGCTCGCCGACGTTCTACGAGTTCGACTCGGCCGACCTGCTCCGCCTCTACCGCGACATGGACTCCCGCGACGAGGTGCCCGTGGTGATCTACCACTCGCACACCGCGACCGAGGCCTACCCGTCGCGCACGGACGCCAAGATCGCCGCCGAACCCGAGGCGCACTACGTCCTCATCTCCACCCGCGACCCGCACGAGCACGAGCTGCGGTCGTTCCGCATCGTCGACGGCCTCATCACCGAGGAGCCCGTCGAGGTCGTCGAGTCGTACCGGTTCGCCCACACGGGCCCCGACGACTTCCCCGAGCCCAGCGCTCTGTGATCTGACGCGGTCCCGGAATAGCCACCGGTCTCCCGCGCTTCGTAATTCATCGAACAGGCAACTCCCGGAGGTTCCACGTGGCTGTCACCGTCTCCATCCCGACCATCCTTCGCACCCACACCGGCGGCGAGAAGTCCGTCCCGGCCGCGGGCGCGACCGTGGCCGAGGTCATCGACCACCTCGAGGCCAACCACGGCGGCCTCAAGCAGCGGCTGGTGAAGGACGGCGTGCTCCACCGCTTCGTCAACATCTACGTCAACGACGAGGACGTGCGCTTCGCGGGCGGCCTCGAAGCCAAGGTCGCCGACGGCGACAACCTCACCATCCTGCCCGCGGTCGCGGGCGGCGCGCGCTAGGGAGCGACCCCTTCATGGCCCGGTACGACTCGCTCATCGCCTCGCTCGGTGACACGCCCCTGGTGGGGCTGCCGAACCTGGCGCCCGCACCGAACGTCCGACTCTGGGCCAAACTGGAGGACCGCAACCCGACCGGCTCGATCAAGGACCGCCCCGCCCTTGCCATGATCGAGTCCGCCGAGCGCGACGGCAGGCTGGTCCATGGCAGCACGATCCTGGAGCCCACCTCGGGCAACACCGGGATCGCGCTGGCCATGGCCGCCAAGATCAAGGGCTACGGCCTGGTCTGCGTCATGCCGGAGAACACCTCGGAGGAACGCAAACAACTCCTCCAGGCCTACGGCGCGCGAATCGTGTACTCACCCGCCGCGGGCGGCTCGAACGAGGCCGTCCGGCGGGCGCGGGAGCTGTCGGAGCAGAACCCGGACTGGGTGATGCTCTACCAGTACGGCAACCCGGACAACGCGGGCGCCCACTACGCGGGCACCGGCCCGGAGATCCTGCGCGACCTGCCCACGATCACCCACTTCGTCGCCGGTCTGGGGACCACGGGGACGCTGGTCGGGGTCGGGCGGTACCTGCGGGAGCAGAAGCCGGACGTCCAGATCATCGCCGCGGAGCCGCGGTACGGGGAGCTGGTGTACGGGCTGCGGAACCTGGATGAGGGGTTCGTGCCCGAGCTTTACGACCCGGATGTGTTGACGGGCCGCTATTCGGTGGGCTCGTACGACGCTTTGCGGCGGACGCGGCAGCTGTTGGAGGTCGAGGGCATCTTCGCGGGCATCTCGACGGGCGCCATCCTGCACGCGGCTTTGGCGGTGGCGGAGAAGGCGGCTGGGACGAGCGAGCAGGCGGACGTCGCGTTCATCGTGGCGGACGCTGGCTGGAAGTACCTGTCGACCGGCGCGTACAGCGGCACGCTGGACGAGGCCGCCGAGCGCTTGGACGGCCACCTCTGGGCGTAGGTTGTCCGCGTGATTGAGATCGAGCGGGTCGGGCGGGTCGACGCTCCCGTCGCCGATGTGTGGAAGGTTGTCTCCGATGCGCGGCGGGCGCCGGACTGGTTCAGTTTCGCCGACCGGACCGACGTCGTCTCCGGCAGCGGACTCGGCGAGCGGCGGACGCAGCACGGCCGGTGGGGTGGGAAGCGGTCGGAGATCGACCAGGAGGTCATCGAGTTCGTCCCCGACAAGGTCATAGCCTGGAAGCACACCGCTGAGCGGCTCGACGGCAAACCGGCGCCGGTCTTCTCCTCGTCCTCCGTCTTCCGCATCGAGTTGGAGGCCCACGACGGCCACACTGTCGTCCGCCTGCGCACCCAGCAGCTCCCCAGGGACGGTCTGCGGAAGATCGCGATGAAGCTGTTCGGCACCCGCGACATCACCCGCCGCATGGAGGACTCGCTGCACCGCCTGCCCGGCGCGGTCGACGGCTCATGAAGGTGATCGGGTTGCTCGGCGGGATGAGCTGGGAGTCCTCGATCGAGTACTACCGCATCGTCAACGAACGCGTCCGCGACCGTCTCGGCGGTCTGCACTCGGCGCACTGCGTCCTCTACTCCGTCGACTTCGCCGAGATCGAGCGGATGCAGGTCGAAGGGCGCTGGGACGACGCCGCCGCAGTCCTCAACTCCGCCGCCACCAAACTGGTCGAGGCTGGAGCGGAGATCGTCGTCCTGTGCACCAACACCATGCACAAGGTCGCCGACCGCCTCGACGTCCCGCTGCTGCACATCGCCGACACGACCGCCGCCGCCGTGCGCCGGGCCGGGGTCCATCGGGTCGGGCTGCTCGGCACCGCGTTCACCATGGAGCAGGACTTCTACACCGGCAGGCTCACCGGCCTCGATGTCCTGGTCCCCGACGCCGACGACCGGGCGACCGTCCACCGGGTCATCTACGACGAACTCGTCCAGGGGATCGTCCGCGACGAGTCGCGGCGGGCCTACCGCGAGGTCATCGCGCGGCTCGTCGACCGGGGTGCGGAGGGTGTGATCCTCGGCTGCACCGAGATCGAGCTGCTCGTCGGCCAGGCCGACAGCCCGGTCCCCGTCTTCCCGACCACGCGCCTGCACGCCGAGCTGGCCGTCGACGTGGCACTCGGGGACGATCTCGGGGTTTCACCGGATCCGAACCGACCCCGGAGAACGTAACCTCGACCTTGTGAGCACTCAGCCAGCGCGCAGCCAAGGCCGGGTCGTCCCGGCCAACATGGCCCAGGCCGCCATCGTGGTCGGCGGGTTCGCGGTCCTGCTCTACCTCATCGAACTCCTCGACGTCATCCTCCCCGCCGACCTCGACCAGCACGGCATCGTCCCGCGCACCCTCGGCGGGCTCGACGGCATCCTGTGGGCGCCGCTGCTGCACGCCGACTGGAGCCACCTGGTCGGCAACACCCTCCCGCTGCTGGTGTTCGCGTTCCTCGCCATGGCCAACGGGCTGGGCCAGTGGGTCGCGGTGACCGCAACGATCTGGCTCGTCTCCGGCATCGGCGTGTGGCTGACGGGCAACAGCCTGAGCGTCACCGTCGGCGCGTCCGGGCTGTGTTTCGGCTGGCTGCTGTTCCTGCTGGTCCGCGGCATCTTCAACCGCAGCCTCCTGCAGCTGGGCGTCGCGGCGCTGCTGTTCCTCTACTGGGGATCGATGCTGTTCGGCGTGCTGCCCGGCGACCGCCACATCTCCTGGCAGGGCCACCTGTTCGGCGCGATCGGCGGCGTCCTGGCCGCGTGGCTGGCGGCAGCGGCCACCAAGTCGACCGCCGCGACGAAGCCCGCCCCGGGTACTTTCACGGTGTGACCGTCCAGGCCCCCATCGGCATCTTCGACTCCGGCGTCGGCGGGCTCACCGTCGCGCGCGCCATCCTCGACCAGCTGCCGCACGAGCGCCTGCGCTACGTCGGCGACACCGGCAACGGTCCCTACGGCCCCCTGCCCGTCGCCGAGGTCAGGGCGCACGCGCTGGCGATCGCCGACCGGCTGGTCGACGACGGCGTGAAGATGCTGGTCATCGCCTGCAACACCGCCTCAGCCGCCTGCCTGGCCGACGCGCGTGAGCGCTACAGCATCCCGGTGGTCGAGGTCGTCGTCCCCGCCGTGCGCCGGGCCGCGGCGGTGTCGAAGACCGGGCGGATCGGCGTCATCGGCACCGCGGGCACGATCCGCTCACGCGCCTACGACGACGCCTTCGCCGCCGCCCCCAGCGTCAAGGTGACCAGCTCCGCGTGCCCCCGGTTCGTCGACTTCGTCGAGCGCGGCGTCACCAGCGGCCGCCAGATCCTCGGCCTCGCGCAGACCTACCTGGAGCCGCTGCAGGAAGCCGACGTCGACACCGTCGTGCTCGGCTGCACGCACTACCCGCTGCTCACCGGCGTCCTGCAGGTCGTCATGGGCCAGGACGTCACCCTGGTGTCGAGCGCGGAGGAGTGCGCCAAGGACGTCTTCCGCGTGCTCGCCGAGCACGACCTGTTCGCCGAGGACGCGGGCGATCCCGCGCATGAATTCATGGCCACCGGCCCCGCGGAGCCATTTCATCGTCTGGCACGCAGATTCCTCGGCCCGGAATTGGCAGCGATTGCTCCATTGGCTCATCAGTGATCGCGCTGGGCGCTGCTCTGTGACAGGCTGCCGAGGTGCTGCTGACCGTCCTCGGCTGCTCGGGGAGCATCCCCGGCCCGAATGCCCCCGCGTCCGGATACCTGCTGTCGGCTGAGGGATTCCTGCTCGGGATCGAACTCGGCAACGGCACGTTCGCCGCGCTGCAGGCCGTCGCCGACCCGTTCGCGCTCGACGCCCTGCTGTTCTCACATCTGCACGCCGACCATTGTGCGGATTTCTCCGCGCTGTCGGTTCTGCGGCGCTATCACCCGAATCCGCCGCATGATCCGCGGGAACGCAAACTGGTCGTGCACGCGCCCGCCGCGGCTCCGGAGCGATTCGCCGCCGCCTACGCCACCGACGAAGCCGACCGGGCGGTCACCGATTTGTCCGATGTGTACGACTTCGCCGCGCTGCGCCCCGGGAAGATCCACATCGGACCGTTCGAGGTCGTCGTCGCGCCCGCCGCGCACCCGTGCGACGCCTACAGCTTCCGCATCAGCCACGGCGGCCGGACCCTGGCCTACACCGGCGACACCGGCGTCACCCCCGCGCTCGACGACCTGGTCGACGGCGCCGACGTGCTGCTCGCCGAGGCATGCTGGACCCACGCGCCGGGGGAGCGGCCCGTCGACCTGCACCTTTCCGGCACCGAGGCGGGCGAGTTGGCCACCGCGGGCCGGGTGGGCCGCGTGCTGGTCACCCACATCCCGCCGTGGACCGACACCGACGCGGTGATGTCCGAGGTCCGCGCCGCCTACGACGGAGAAGTGATCCTGGTCGAACAGGGTGGTATGTACGACATATAGGGCCTGCACGCCCCTTCCCGCGCAGGCCCTAGGCTCACCCTCGTGGCGAGAAGCGATGGCAGGAACGACGACCAGCTCAGGGACATCAAGCTCACCCGCGGCTTCCAGGACTGGCCCGCCGGGTCGGTGCTCGTGGAGTTCGGCAAGACCAGGGTGCTGTGCGCGGCCAGTGTCGGCGACGGGGTTCCCCGCTGGCGCAAGGGCTCCGGGCTCGGCTGGGTCACCGCCGAGTACGCGATGCTGCCCTCGGCGACCAACACCCGCGGCGACCGCGAGTCGGTGAAGGGCCGCATCGGCGGGCGCACGCACGAGATCAGCAGGCTCATCGGCCGCTCGCTGCGCGCGTGCATCGACCTGGGTGCCCTGGGCGAGAACACGATCCACCTGGACTGCGACGTCATCCAGGCCGACGGCGGCACCCGCACCGCGGCCATCACCGGCGCGTACGTCGCGCTCGCCGACGCGGTCACCTGGCTCGCCGCGGCGGGCAAGCTGGCCGACCCGCAGCCGCTGTCGTGCGCGGTGTCGGCGGTCAGCGTCGGCGTGGTCGGCGGCCGGGTCCGGCTCGACCTGCCCTACGAGGAGGACGTCCGTGCCGAGGTCGACATGAACGTCGTGGCCACCGACGCGGGCACGCTCATCGAGGTCCAGGGCACCGGCGAGGGCGCCACGTTCGCCCGCTCCACCCTCGACCAGATGCTCGACTACGCACTCGCGGGCTGCGCCGAGCTCAACCGCATCCAGGCCGAGGCGCTGGCCGCGCCGTACCCGGGGACGCTGCCGTCGTGACCCGCGTGCTGCTGGCCTCCCGCAACGCCAAGAAGCTGGCCGAGCTGCGCCGCATCCTGGTCGACACCGGCGTCGAGATCATCGGCCTCGACGACGTCGAGCCGTTCCCCGACGCCCCGGAGACCGGCGCGACGTTCGAGGAGAACGCCCTGGCGAAGGCCCGCGACGCGGCCGCCGCCACTGGGCTGCCGTCGGTCGCCGACGACTCGGGCATCGCCGTGGACGCGCTGAACGGCATGCCGGGCGTGCTGTCGGCGCGCTGGTCGGGCAAGCACGGCGACGACCAGGCCAACCTCGACCTGGTCCTGGCCCAGCTGACCGACGTCCCCGACGACCGCCGCGGCGCCGCGTTCGTGTGCACGGCAGCGCTCGTGGTGCCGTCGGGCGAGGAAATCGTGGTGCGCGGGGAGTGGCGGGGGACGCTGGTGCGGTTCGGGCGCGGCGAGAACGGGTTCGGCTACGACCCGATCTTCGTCCCGGAGGGCGACACGCGGACGTCGGCGGAGCTGGCGCCCGCGGAGAAGGACGCCAAGTCCCACCGCGGCCGCGCCCTGGCCCTGCTCCTGCCCCACCTGCGCGCCTTGGGCTAGCGATGATCATCGAGGCCGCTTCCACCCGGGGCATGCAGCACTGCGAGACCACGGCGCTCGGCGTGCTGCTGCGGCACGAGGGAGTGGACCTGTCCGAGCCCATGCTGTTCGGGCTCGGCTCCGGCCTCTCCTTCGTCTACTGGGACGGAAAGGGAATGGACTTCCCTTTCCTCGGCGGCCGGGTCAAGCCCTTCGAGCTGACCAGGAACCTCGACAGCAGGCTGGGACTCGGCTTGGTGGTGCGCGAGACCACCTCCCAGCGCAAGGCGTGGCAGGACGTCGCCGAGCAGCTCGGCGCGGGACGGCCGGTGGGGCTGCAGCTCGACAGCTACCACCTGGACTACTTCGGGTCGAAGGTCCACTTCGGCGGTCACGTCGTGGCCATGTACGGCTACGACGACGACCGCGCCTACCTGGTGGACACCGACCAGCAGGGCGGCGCGGTCACGACCAGCCTCGACAGTCTCGCCAAGGCCAGGGCTGAGCGTGGACCGATGACCGCGAGGAACCGCTCCTTCACGATCACCGGTCCACGCGCCCTGCCCCCGTTGGAAAGCCTGGTCGTTCCCGCGATCAAGGCGTGCGCCGTCGAGTTCCTCAACCCGCCCATCGCGAATCTGGGCTACCGGGGGATTGAGAAGACCGCCAAGCAAGTGGTGAAGTGGCTGGACCGCACCGACAATCCCCAGCGTGACCTTCCGCTGGCCGCCCTGCTCATGGAGAAGGCCGGGACCGGCGGCGCCCTGTTCCGCAATCTCTACCGCGACTTCCTCGGCGAATGCGCTCAGCTGGTCGACGACAACGGCATCCGCGTCGGACACACCATGTACGGCGAGGCGGCCACCTTGTGGACCGAGGTCGCCCAGTTGATCGCCCAGGCGGGCGAAACCGGCGACGCCACCCACCTCAAGCAGGCCAGCAAGCTGCTCCATGACCTTTCCCGGCTGGAGCACGACGCCATGCTGGCGCTGGTCTGAGCCCTACGCGCTTCGGGCGAACCGTTCCCGGGCCGCGGCGAGCACCTCGGCCGACGCCTTCGACGGGTGGCCCGCGTCGAACGGCGGCTGCGGGTCGTACTCGATCGCGAGCTGGATGACCTCCGCCGCCTCCCGGCCGCACAGCTCGCCCGCCAGCCACAGCGCCAGGTCGATCCCCGCCGAGACCCCGGCCGCCGTCGCGATCTTTCCCGAGTGGACGATCCGCGACTGCGGCGACGGAATGGCGCCGACCTGCGGCAACAGGTCCTGCGCGATCCAGTGCGTCGTCGCGGGCACGCCCTGCAGCAGCCCGGCCGCGCCCAGGATCAGCGAGCCGCTGCACACCGAGGTGGTCCACCGCGTGGTCGCGTGCACGGCCGTCAGCCAGCCCAGCAGCTCCGGGTCGTTCATCGCCGCGAGGGTGCCGCGTTCCGAGCCCGGCACAACCACGACGTCCGGCGTCATGGTCGAGGCGTAGGTGTGGCTCACCCCCAAGGTCAGCACGCCCGAGTCGGTCATGACCGGGCCGACCGCGGGCCCGACCATCCGGATCGACGTGTCCGGCATCGACCGCAGCACCTCGTACGGTCCGACCGCGTCCAGCGCGGTCACCCCCTCGTACAGCACGACCGCCACCTGCATGTCAGTTCCTCTCCGTGGTGCGAAACCGGGACCTGTAGTCGTCCGGACCGACGCCGAGCACGCGGACGAACGCGCGGCGAAGGGTCTCCGGGCTGCCGAAGCCGCTGCGCGTCGACACCGCCGCGACCGTGATCACGCTTTCCTCCAGCAGCCCGCGCGCGGCCTCGACGCGGACGCGTTCGACGAAGCGGGCCGGGGTGGTGCCGAGCTGGTCGGCGAAGAGCCTGCCCAGATGGCGTTCGGAGACGCCGACGCGGCGGGCGAGGGTCGGGACGCGGTGGTCGCCAGCCGGGTCGGCGGCGATCTCGTCGATCACCGGGCGCAGCGGGGAGCCGCTGCTGACTGGGTGGTCGAGGCGCGCGGAGAACTGCGACTGGCCGCCGGGGCGCTGCAGGAACATCACCATCCAGCGGGCGATGGTCCGCGCGACCTGGGCGCCGTGGTCGGCCTCGACCAGCGCCAGCGCCAGGTCCATGCCCGCGGTGACGCCCGCGGAGGTGTAGATCGGGCCGTCGCGCACGAAGATCCGGTCCGGCTCGACGGTGACGTCCGGGTAGGCGCGGCTCAGCTCCGAGCTCGCGACCCAGTGCGTGGTGGCGCGGCGGCCCGCGAGCAGTCCCGCCTCGGCCAGCACGAAAGCGCCGCTGCACACCGAGCAGACCCGGGAGGCGGTCGCCGCCAGCCGTCGGACCTCGGCGAGCACCGACGGCTCGCAGGCGGCGCGGAACCCCAGCCCACCCGCGACCAGCAGCGTGTCGGCCCGCTCGACGTCGGCGATCGCGTGGTCGGCGCCCAGGGTCAGGCCGGAGTCGCCGCGCACGGGGGCGCCGTCGGGGGAGACGACGGTCAGCTCGTAGTCGGCCCCGAACGAGCGCGCGCCCGCGAAGATCTCGGCGGGGCCGACGGCGTCGAGCAGCTGGATGCCTGGATAGACGAGGACGACCACGCGGTGCATGAGTCCAGACTCTGACAAGCCCGCGATGTCGGCAAGGACGGGTCGCCCTCGTTTCAGGACATCAGACCTTGAGGTCCTTGCGCAGCTTCGCCACGTGCCCGGTCGCCCGGACGTTGTAGAGGGCGTGGGTGATGACGCCCTCCGGGTCGACGATGAACGTCGACCGGATCACGCCGGTGACCGTCTTGCCGTAGAGCTGCTTCTCGCCGTAGGCGCCCCACGCGGTCAGCACCTCGCGGTCGGGGTCGGACAGCAGCGGGAACGTCAGGTTCTCCTCGGCGACGAACTTCGCCAGCTTGGCGGGCTTGTCGGGGGAGATGCCCAGCACGGTGAAGCCCGCGTCGTTGAGCTCGCCGAGGTTGTCCCGGAAGTCGCACGCCTGCTTGGTGCAGCCAGGGGTGGACGCGGCCGGGTAGAAGTAGACGACCACGGACTTGCCGCGGAAGTCGGACAGCGACACCTCGGTGCCCTCGCTGTCCTGGAGCGTGAAGTCAGGTGCTTTGTCGCCAGCGGATAGACGCGTCATACCGGTGACGTTAGGCCACGCCGTCGAACACCATCACCATGGCCGGGGTCCCCGGGTCCGGCTGTGCGCTGACCTGCAGCTGCGTGGGCTCCGGCCGCACCGCGAACGCCACCGAGAACCGCGCGCGGCCCCCCGGGACGATGTCGGTGTCGCCGACCACCCCGGCGTAGCCCTGGGTCGCGTCGATCACGGGCCGCAGGGCGACCCCGTCGGAGCTGGCCGTGAGGACCAGCTGGCTCGGCCGGTAGGCCGTGGTGCCGCTGTTCTCCACCAGCACGTCGAACCCCACCGCCCGCGGCGTCTTCGAGTTGCCCGACCCGGTCGGCACGAACGACTTGGGCGCCGACACCGTGATCGACAGCCCGTTGCCCAGCGGCCTGCGCTCTCCCGCCCGCGACGGACTGCCCGCGGGCTCGGGGGTGGCCGAGGTCGCGGGGGCGGTCACCGGCTCGGAGTACGCGGGATCGCTGCCGCAGCCGGTGAGCATCACCAGCAGCGCGCACACGATGGCCGCCAAGCCGACGGTCTTCACGGTCGATGCCACTTCCTTGCCTGGGGATGGGGGTGCGCTGTCCACCATGCAGGGCCGAACGGCCGAACGCCGCACCCGTCGGGCGGATGAGTCGCACCTGGTGTCGTGCTGTGGCCGACCTGTGATCAGCGGAGCACCACGAGTGACCGACGCCACTGCCCAGGTCAGGACGCCAGTGCGAAGAAGAGGACGAGCATGCCGATCACGATGAGCCAGGCGGCGATGATCCAGCCGAAGTCGCGCCACGGGGAGATCGCGTGGTTGTCCTCACCGGGCACGTAGACGCCGCGCTCCTCGAACCGGTCGACCAGTCGCAGGAGCGCCGTCCACGGTCGGGGCGAGCGCATTGGGCTGATGTTAGCGGCGTCGGCCCTTGACGTGCCGGGAGAACGCGCGCTCGATCTCCCGGTTGGCGTCCCGGGTGGCGATGTCGGCGCGCTTGTCCCAGGTCTTCTTGCCCCGCACCAGGGCGAGTTCGACCTTGGCCCGGCCGTCGGAGAAGTACATCGACAGCGGCACGATCGACAGCCCGCTCTCCCGGATGCGAATGTCCCACCGGTCGATCTCGCGCCGGTTGAGCAGCAGCTTGCGCACCCGCCGCGGGGTGTGGTTGGTCCAGGTGCCCAGTGCGTACTCGGAGATGTGCAGCCCACGCAGCCACACCTCGCCGTCATCGATCGTGGCGAACGCGTCGACCAGCGACACCCGCCCGAGACGCAGGCTCTTGACCTCGGTTCCCACCAGCATCACCCCGGCCTCGACCGTGTCGAGAACGGCGTACTGGTGCCGCGCCCGCCGGTTCGTGGCGATCACGGAGCGGGTTGGCTTCTCACCCATCGGGCGAGCCTATGTCTTGGCCTCCCCGCCTTGGCAAACGGTTAACGGTACGTCCGGGGAGGTAGATCGAATGTCGTCCCCCGGGGGGATACGGATCATCCTGGGGGTGGTCGTCGGGGCGCGTCATCGCCGAAAGAATCGTTGACACCGAACGACTTTCTCGTCAGAGGGGGATCATTGATCCGCAAGGGGATGATCGCGGCCATCGTGCTCGCGATGGTGACCGCGACGGCGGCTTCCGCCGAACCGGCTTCGGAACTCCAGCAGTCACTGGACCAGATGGCGCGGACGGGTGCGCAGGGCGTCCAGGTCCTGATCACCGACGACGGCAGGCGTGTCAGTGCGCGTGCGGGCACCGCTGAACTGGGGAGTTCCCGGCCGGTGCCGGTCAGTGGGCGGTATCGGGTGGGCAGCATCAGCAAGGTCTTCACGGCGACCGTGGTGTTGCAGTTGGTGGCTGAGGGGAAGGTGGCGCTGGATAGTCCGGTGTCGGCCTATCTGCCGGGGCTGGTTCCGGACGGGATCAGTGTGCGGATGCTGCTGCGGCACACGAGTGGGCTCTACAACTACACGTCGGCTCTGCCCTTGGACCCAGGCGACTTCGAGTCGATCCGGTATCAGCATCATTCGCCGCGATCGCTGGTGGGGTTGGCGACTTCGCGGCCGCTCGACTTCCCGCCGGGGAGTCAGTTCGCGTACTCGAACACGAACTACATCGTGCTGGGGATGTTGATCGAGGAGGTCGCGGGGGTCTCGTACGAGCGTGCGGTTGAGCAGCGGATTCTTCGGCCGTTGCGGATGTGGCAGACGACGGTTCCGGGGGATCGGGTGGATGTTCCGGGGCCGCACGCGCACGGGTACTACCGGGTCGCGGGTGAGGCTGTCGATGTCACGAGGCTGAATCCGTCGGTGGCTTGGGCGGCGGGGGCGATCATTTCGACCAACGCCGATCTGGATCGTTTCCTTGTCGCTCTGCTCGGGGGGAAGCTTCTGCCTGGTGCACAGTTGGCGGAGATGCTGGGGACGACTGCTGTGTCCGGGGATTATGGGTTGGGTATTTACAAGATGGATCTGCCTTGTGGGGTGACTGTTTGGGGGCATGGGGGCGGGATTCCCGGGTACTCCAGTTTGGCGCTTTCCACTCGGGACGCGCGTACGCGGCTGGAGATGTCGTTGACCGCGGCTCCGGATCCTGGGCCTGTTGACGGGTATGACGACGTGATCAATCAGGCGTTCTGCAAATAGCGAGGTCTGCTGGCGGCGGATCTTGTGGGGCCGGAGAGACTCGAACTCTCACTGGCACGGACCTAAACCGTGTGCCTCTGCCAATTGGGCTACGGCCCCGTGTCCGTCGAGCACAACGGACCTTCATCCCGGACAGCGTATCGGCGTGGCCCGTGCGCGGTGTGGGTGAGGGGTGATCTAACGTGGTGGCGCCGGTTGGCTGCATCTAGGAGGACACGTGGCCCGCGACCCTGACACCATCCAGCGTGAGATCGAGCAGGCGCGTGACGCGCTGGCTTCGACGTTGGACCAGCTGGGCACCAAGGCGAGCCCGAAGCGGCTGGTCGACAACGCCAAGAGCAGTGCGCGCTCCAAGTTCGATGAGCCCAAGGTCAAGTACGCGCTCATCGGGGTTGGGGTGTTGGTCGGCCTGTTGGTCGTGCGCAAGCTGTTCCGTTAGTCAGGCCATGGCGGACGGGGCGGTCTTCTTGCCCGCTTCGTCCGCCGGTGCGGCGGGCTTGGGCTCGGTGCCGAGACGGGCCGTCAGGTAGGCCGCCGTGAAGTTGACCGCGTCGCCTTCCAGCATGTGTACGACGGTGCGGGAGTCCTCGTTGGGGGCGATCTTCTCGGCCAGTTGGTCGGCCCGGTCGCGGGCGGCGATGAGGCCGGGGGCGGTGTCCTTGAGTGTCTTGCCCCGCAGGGTCACCTCGATCGTCCAGTCGTCGCCATCCGGTGTGTAGTTCGCCTGGATCGGCTCGAACATGGTGGAACCCGCCCCTCACTCGCCCTGCGTGCCTTCGTCCAATTGGACGTCATTTCGCGCCCGAATGGCACCCGCTGAGGCGAGAAACTCATCCGAACAGCCCCCGTGTGGGGGATTTATAGCTCCGTAACGGCGTCGCCGACGCCGCGCCACAGGACGGAGAGCAGGTGTTCGGCCGCCTCGACGGCGGTGACCTCGTCCTGGCTGACGTACCAGATGGAGAGGCGTTCACAGGCGCCGACGACGATCTGGGCCAGGATCTCCAGCTCGGTGGGGGATTTGTCCGGCAGGAACGCGGCGAACATGGCCGCGTCGATCTCGACCTGTTCGCGGCGGATGGCCTCGATCTCGTCGATCGCGCCGGTGCCCGCCAAGGCGACCTCGTTGCGCACCATCATCGCCCACGAGCGCCTGCGGGAGTCGGCGAACTGGAAGAAGGCGACCAGGCCGCGACGCAGGGCGTCCTCCGCGCTGGTGGCGCCGATGACGGCCTGGGTGGCGTTCTCGGCCATCTCCGTCCGCGCGGCGCGGATGCAGGCCACGAGCAGGCCGTCCTTGGAGCCGAAGTACTCGTAGATCATCGGCTTGGAGACCCCGCAGCGCTCCGCGATCTCGTCCATCGAGGCGGCCGCGTAGCCGCGCTCGGCGAAGATCTCCTCGGCGACGGCCATCATCTGCCGTTCGCGTTCGGCCCGCGGCATTCGACGCTTGCGCTCGGTGACAGTCACAGATTGACTCTACCGCAAGTAACCTACTACGAGTAAGCTGGACTCGCGGTAACATCTACGAGCGCATGGAGGATCGACTGATGGGCAAGCTCATCCACACCGGCGTGGTGGTCGTCGGCACCGGGTTCTCCGGCATGGGCATGGCGATTCAGCTGCGCAAGGACGGCCGCGAGGACTTCGTCATCCTGGAGAAGGCGCACGACTTCGGCGGCACCTGGCGTGACAACACCTACCCCGGCTGCGCTTGCGACATCCAGTCCCACATGTACTCGTTCTCCTTCGAGCAGAAGTCCGACTGGACGCGCTCGTTCGCCCCGCAGGCCGAGATCTGGGACTACATGCGCGGCGTCGCCCAGAAGTGGGGCCTGCGCCGCTACACCACCTTCGGCGTCGAGGTCACCGGCGCCCGCTGGGAGGCCGACGAGAGCCGCTGGTACGTCAGCACCTCGACGGGCGACACCTACGTCGGCCAGTACCTGGTCGCGGGCGTCGGCGCGCTGCACCTGCCGTCGATCCCCGAGCTGCCCGGCATCGAGAACTTCGAGGGCAAGTCCTTCCACTCGGCGCAGTGGGACCACGACTACGACCTGACCGGCAAGAAGGTCGCCGTCATCGGCACCGGCGCCAGCGCGATCCAGTTCGTGCCCGAGATCGCCCCCCAGGTCGCCGAGCTGACCCTGTTCCAGCGGACGCCGCCGTGGGTCATGCCCAAGCCCGACCACGCCATCGCCCCGTGGGCGCAGAACGTCTTCGCCAAGGTCCCCGGCACGCAGCGCGGCTACCGCAACTTCCTGTACTGGATCAACGAGGTCCGCGCGGTCGGCTTCAACGGCCACCAGGGCATCCTCAAGTACGCCTCCAAGCTCGCCGCGTGGAACATCCGCCGGTCGGTCAAGGACAAGGACCTCGCGGCCAAGCTGACCCCCGACTACGTCATGGGCTGCAAGCGCGTGCTGGTGTCGAACAACTACTACCCGACCTTCAACCGCCCCAACGTCGACCTCGACACCGAGGGCGTCGCCGAGGTGCGGGCCAACAGCATCGTCGGCCGCGACGGCCGCGAGCACGAGGTCGACGTGATCATCTACGGCACCGGCTTCCACGTGACCGACGCCTTCGACTACCTCGACATCACCGGCGTCGACGGCCGCGACCTGGCCAAGGGCTGGTCCGAGACCGGCATCGTCACCCACAACGGCATCAACGTCTCCGGCTTCCCGAACCTGTTCTTCCTGCTCGGCCCGAACACCGGCCTCGGCCACAACTCGGTGGTGTTCATGATCGAGTCCCAGATCCGCTACGTCGCCGACGCGATGAAGCTGGTCAAGCGGCACAACGCCGACGCGCTCGACGTGCGGGAGACCGCGCAGGAGCAGTTCAACCAGGAGATCCAGCGCAAACTCGCCGACGGCGTGTGGACGCAGGGCGGCTGCAAGAGCTGGTACCTCGACTCGAAGGGCGTCAACCGGACCATCTGGCCGGGCTTCACCTGGCGCTACTGGCTCCGCACCCGCCGCGTCGACCCGGCGCACTTCGAGCTGATCACCAAGGGCAAGGTCAACGGCAAGCGCACCCCGGTCGCCGCGGGACGCTGAGCACAGGAGCCGGGCCCGCCACTTCGGTGGCGGGCCGTCTCGCGTGTCAAGCGGGCGGGGCGTCGGCGCGCGGCAGGGTGGCCGCTAGGTCGTCGAGGCTGGCGAGCGTGTCGGCCAGCGCGGCCCGTTCGGCGTCGGCGAGTGGAACGTCGCCCGCCTGGGCGAGGAAGTCTCGGGCGCCGGCCGGGTCCCCGGTTCGTGCGGCGAGTTCGGCCCGGTAGTCCAACGCTTCGAGCAGGTCGACCGCCAACGCGGTCTCCCGATGGCGAGTGAGTGCCAGGTCAAGGATTCGCACGGCTTGCTCGTCGGAGCCGTGCGAATCGCCCATCACCACCGCGCTTCGCAGGGACTTGGCGAGCTTGCGCGAGCTCAGGTCCTCTTCGGGCTCGGCTTTGGCGGCGAAGAACCGGATCCAGTTGCCCCCAGGGTCGATGACGGAGAAGCCGGAGACGTTGTCGACGTTCTTCCGTTTGCGGGGCCGCGTGATCCGCGGAATCCCGGAGACGAGCAGCTTCCCGTGACCGCCCGCATCCCCTCGGCGAACGCCTGGAACAGCTCGCCGGTGTCGTGGACCAGCACCACGCAGGTCCCGTAGGAGTCCTCGGCCTTGAACCCCGGCATGCCGAAGAAGTCGAGCTGCAGATCCTCGCGCTTCATCGACACGTACGGGTTGGGCCGCACCTGGTAGTAGATCTTCTTGAACCCCAACATCTCGTAGAACGTCTGCAGCTCGTCGATGGACGCGCAGGGCAGCAGCGGAATCGTCTTCTCGTGGGCCACGCGTTCCTCGATCTCTACGGCGTACGGTACGCCGTACCGCAAATAACCGTACGGTACGGTGTACGGCAGAGCAAGGCTCGAAAGGAGAGACCGTGGCCCCCCGTTCCTCGGCCCCCGACCTGGCGCGCAGCATCTACCTGCTGTGGGGTCACCACCCCAGCCCGGGGCGCTCCGGCCTGACCGTGCGGGCGATCGTCCAGGCGGGCATCGAGATCGCCGACGCCGACGGGCTCGACGCGGTCTCGATGCGCAAGGTCGCCGAGCAGTTGGGCGTCGGCGCGATGTCCCTCTACGGCCACGTGCCCGGCAAGGACGACCTGACCGCGCTCATGGTCGACTCGGTCTTCGGCGAGCTCTATGACAACGACATCGAGGCCGCGACCCGCGTCGGCGGCTGGCGTGCGGCGATGCGGTTCGTGGCCGAGCGGAACTGGGCGCTCTACGAGCGCCACCCGTGGCTGCTCGACATCCGCTCCTACCGGCCGATCCTCGGACCCAACGTCAGCCGCAAGTACGAGACCGAGCTGCGCCCGCTCGACGGCATCGGCCTGAGCGACGTCGAGATGGACGCGACGCTCACCCTCGTTCTCGGCCACGTCGACAGCGCGGCCCGCGCGCGCCGCGGCGCCGCCAAGGCCCAGACCGACTCCGGGATGACCGACGCGGAATGGTGGGGCGTCGTCGCCCCCGTCCTCGAACAGGTCATGGTCGACGGCGATCTGACGCTGTCCGGACTGGTCGGCACCGCGGTCGGCGCGGAGTTCAACGCCGCCCACAACCCCGAGCACGCGCTCGCGTTCGGCCTCGACACCATCCTCGACGGCGTCGAGGCGCGGATCAGGACGTAGACCGCAGCGCGGTGAGGCGGCCCACCAGGGCCATCGTGTCCAGGCCGCACAGCTCGGCCATCCGCTCGATCGCCGAGATGTCGAGGTGGACCTCCGCGGGCGCGGTCCCCGTGTGCTCGGCGAGCCGCTCGGCCGCCCACCGCCGCAGCGGCAGCAGGTCCTGCGCCTGGTGGCGGACCACGGCACGCAGGTCGACCTTGATCCGGCCGACCGCGGTCCCGGCGAACACCCGGTCCTGCACGCGCGCGATCAGCTCCTGGGGCTGTTCCTCCAGCGCTAAGCAGATCTCCACGAAGCGCACCACCGAGCACTGCCGAGTGCCGAGTTCATAGGTGGCCAGGGTCTGGAGGGAGATCTCGCTCTGCAGCCTGCTGTTGAGCTCCTTGCGCGTCCATCCCCGCTGCTTGCGCAGACGGCGGATCTCGTCGCCGAGTACCCGCTGATAGGTCATCGCGTCGATCCGCACATTCGCCCCTTGGTCCGTGGTTCCGCATAGGGGGAAGGTGTCAATGGCCGTTGTCTTACGCGGAAACCTCGGTTGAACCGTGAAATTAGGCCGAACGGGTGAACTAGTTGATGCAAGCAGGCTTCGGATCCTGGGCCAAACCGTTCAAATGGAGCAGAGGGTCGCCAGTCAGTCGCTGTCCGGCTTGGGGGAAGTCCTTGCCGATCAGGACCGTCACCTTGCCCTTGGCCTGATTGGCGTCCTCCTCGACGGTGAAATCGCCGTTCAGCGCACCCGCGACCGCCTCGCCCGCGGACTTCTCGCCCTTGGCGAAGCGGATCACGGTCTTGGCGCGCGCCGCGGCGTTGCCCGTCTCACCTGTCTTGAAGCCCTGGTCGGACAGCGAGTCGGCGACCTCGGTGGCCAGGCCGGGGCGGCCGGTGCCGTTGAGGACCGTCACCGTCGGCTTGGTGGCCTCGGCAGGCGCTCCCGAGCTGCTGCCCGGAGCGGCCGATGACGACGGGCTGCCGCCGGTGAGGATGCCCGCCGCGAACTTGCGCACCGCGGTGGGGTCGATCTGGATGGCCGAGCCGTCGGGGGTCTCCAGGTCGATGCGGCCGGTCGGGATGGTCTGGAAGCTGACGTTGCCGCCGGTGAACCCCATCATCTGCTGGGCGAACTTCATGATGTCCCAGTTCTTGTCCAGCACGACCGACTTCTTGATCGCCTCTTGCAGCTTGGGCAGCGTGTCCGAGCCGGGAACGAGCAGGTCCTTGGACAGAACCTTGCGCGCCATGCCGCTCATAAAGGTCTGCTGCCGCACGATTCGGTCGATGTCGCTGTTGGGCAGCCCGTGCCGCTGCCGCACGAAGGCGAGCGCGGGGGCGCCGGACAGGGTCTGTGGGCCCGCCGGGAAGTTCGCGCCGGAGTACGAGTCCTTGACGGCCTTGTTCAGGCAGACGTCGATGCCGCCGATGGCGTTGGTGATGTCGTAGAAGCCGAGCAGGTTCACCGCGGCGTAGTGGTCGATCTTGGCGCCAGTCAGCTTCTCCACGGTCTCGATCAGCTTCTTGCCGCCGTGCAGATTCGACTCGACCTCGAGCTCGCGGCCCTGCATGCCCTGCTTCTGCAGTTTCTCGCGGGCGGCGGTCTTCCCGCGGCCGTACGCTGAGTTGATCTTGTGTTTGCCGAAGCCGGGGATCTCGACGTAGGAGTCGCGGGGGATGGACATGCCCACGGCCTTCCCGCCGTCGTTCGGGATGCGGAGCATGATCAGCGTGTCGGTGTTGATCACGCCTTCGTCCTTGCCCGCGTTGAGCATCGCCAGCTGCTCCTTCGACAGGGTGTTGCCCTGCGCGTCGGTGCGGCTGTCCATGCCGACCATGAGGATGTCGACCGAGCCGTCGGCGGGCTTCTCGCCGGTGTCCTCGGTGTAGGCGCCGGTGTTGAGCCCGTCGGCGAAGTCGTCGATGACCTGGGAGTAGTAGCCGGTCCCCAGCAGGACCAGCGCCGAGAGCAGCCCCACGAAGACCTTGCCGCCGACCATCTTCGGCTTGGCCTTCGGCGGCGGCGCGGGCCTGCGGGTCTGCGGGCGGGGGCGGCGAACCGGCGCGGCGGCCTTCTCGGCGATGCGCTCGGTCGGCGCGGAGTGGTGCGGCCTGCCGGTGATCCGCGGCGGCGGCGGTGCCTGCCTGCCCGCGGTGGCCGAGCGCGTCGGAGTGGGCCTGCCCTGGCCCGCGCGACTCGCTGACCTCGGCGGCGGCCGGTACTCCACGCTTGCTCCCTCCGTCTCGCGCAGGCGCACTGATGACACCTATAGGACGCCGGGCGGCCTCCCCAGGTTGTTCGTAGCGTGTCACACCGCCCGGTCGGCTTTGGTCACGGCACGGCCTCGGCGCCCGCCAACTGGTCGCCACGGACCGCTGACCTGCGCGGAAGGGCCGCGACCCGGCCCGCGGCCACGCCGAGGGTGACCACGGTCGTGGTGATGTGGACCACGGCCCCGGTGGTGCCCGCCGAGGTGATGACCGGCGGCACGCATGCCACGGCGGCCATCAGCCACGGCCACGGCGTGGACGTCGTGCCGATGCGCACCGAGTGCAGCAGATACCAGCCGAGCAGCAGGTGGATGATGCTCGCCATCGGCTCCAGCGGGAAGCCGAGCAGCACCGGGGTCTGGTGGGTGCCGGTGAGCCCGGTGACGGCGAAGCCGAGGATGCCCGCGGCCCCGTAGCCGGTGCCGAGCGCGGCGGCCAGGGCGTCACGGCGGGCGGTGCCGCGGTCGCGGTCGGGTGTCCCGTCGGGGTCGAGGGTCGCGCGCCACTCGAACAGCACGAACACCAGAGCGGTGGGCACACCCAGCAGGGCGAGCGCGAGCAGGCTGCGCGGCTGGGCCAGCCAGTCGACCGCCGAGGTGGGCAGACCGGCGCTCCTGGCCGCGCCGATGATCCCGGCCAGCATCAGCACCGCGCACAGCAGGACCAGGTACATCGTCATCGGGGCGGACCGGACGAACCGGGCGGCGCGGGCGGGGCCGCCGAGCGCGACGGCGCGGACGCCTACGGGACCGGGCAGCGCGGCCAGGCACACGTGGGCCAGCCCGATCAACAGGACGGCGGTGGCCGAGGACATGACGCCGGGGTCGGCGATGAGCAGCGGCGACCGGCCGCCCGCGGTGGTCAGCACGACCAGCCCGCCGACCGCCAGCACCGCCGCGCCCGCCAGGACACCGCGGTTGACCCGAGCTCTGTCGGCGTAGTGCGAAGCGAGCTGGCCGAACAGCACGGCGAGGACGGCGCTCGCCGCGATGGCCGAGCCCGCCGCCTCCAGCCCGACGACCGCGGCCGCCATGGCGAGCGGGGTGACGACCCGGGCCTTGCGGTGCAGCCACACCATGGCCGGAGTCAGGCTCACCACCAGCAGATACAGGCAGAGCAGCCACAACGGGCCGACGACGAGCCTGCCGACCGTGCCGACCGCGTCGGCGGGCACCCGCAGCAGGTCCAGCGACAGCGGCAGCACGAGCCACGCGGTGAGGAAGGCGAGTACCGGGCGGATCAGCCAGCACACGCGGCCCGCGAGGTAGCCGCCGTAGCCGGTGCCGTCGGCGACGGCGCGGCGCCAGGCGAGCAGGTTGGCGTGTCCGCCCGCGAAGAAGAAAAGCGGGGCGAGTTGCAGCAGCCAGGTGAGCGGCCAGAGCTTGGCGGCCGGGGTGCCGAGCATGGGGGCGATGGCGAGGACCGACTCGGCGACGACCACCCCGACCAGGCTCGCCATCCGGAGAAACGCCAGGTAGGCGGCTTGGTCGCGGTCGGGTTCGGCCAGCGGGGCGCGCTTGCGGGCGGGCGGGACGGCTCGGGTGCGCCGCAGGATCGGCACGCGCACCACGAGCAGGGCGATGACCACCAGCAGCCCCGCCGTCCACGCGCCGATCGGCTCGGTGCGCGGCGGACCCCACCGCTGGTGCCACGAGTTCACCACCAGGCCCGCGGAGAACAGCGTCGCGACGACCTCGCACGTGCCCGCCGAGCCGCGCGGGTCGAGGTCGCACTGGGCGTGCATGTCGGCGGAGAGGCGGTCATCGAGCCGCCTGCGCGGGTCGGCGCCCAGGGCCAGGCCCTTGGCCTCGGCGTAGCGGAGCAGGTCGTAGCCGAGGTCGTGGGCCTGGCAGCCGACGGTGTAGTCCCACCTCGTGTTGTCGTCGCCCCACGGCGTCGAGCAGCCGCCGCCGACGTGGACGGCGCGGACCTGGCCGTCCGGCGCGACCGCGTAGCCGGGGGTGACGCCGGTGACGGCGGTGAAGTCGGCGGGGAGCCGGTCGAGCGGATCGCCGGCGGCCGGGTCGAGCATCGCCTCGATCGTGGCGGCGGCCTCGGCGGCGGGGCCGGTAGGCTCGCGTTCCGGCGGGGCGGACGAGCGGGACGCGATCACCCCGAAGCCGCCCGCGACGAGGACGACCAGGACGAACCAGCCGAGGCGTTTGGGCAGCCGGGGATGCGCCCGCCCGAGCGAGCCGGGATCCGGCCGCGACGGCTTGTTGATCATGCTTGACGCGGCTGACTGTGCTGTGCCCCCACTCGGGCAGGTTACCGGGGTAGGCCGATCGGCCGCGCGCTGTGTTCGTGCTGTCCCCGACGCGGGGAGTCGCACGGCGCACCCCCAGGGCGCCATGCCACCCCCCGCACGAGAAACACTACGGGCTGGCCCTGGCACCCGATCTATACTCGGCCGCCCCGGTTCCTGCCCTCTCGTGCAGGGGTCCGACCAGCGGGAACGCCCCGGCCGAATGCACTAGGATTGGCAACCGGCAATTGCGGGCGACGCAGGCGGCAACTCGGTACCGGGGAGGCGGCGTGATGGGTGGGGACACGCCGGGCTCGTTCGGCGAGGTCCTCCGCTTCCATCGGCTGCGCGCGCGGCTCACTCAACAGGAGCTCGCGGCCCGTTCCGGGCTGAGTGTGCGGGCGCTGCGCTACATCGAACGCGGCGGCGTCGACCGGCCCCGGCCGGAGTCGGTGCGCAAGCTCGCCGCGGCCGTCGGGGTCACTCCAGGCGACGCGGATTTCTTCGAGGCGGCCGTGCGGCTCGCGGTCACCCCGCGCGTGCGGGTCAGCGTCCTCGGCCCGCTCACCGTCGAGTTCGGCGACCGCCCGGTGGAGCTGGCCGCGCTGAAGCCGCGGTCGCTGCTGGGCCTGCTCGCGCTGCGCGCGGGCGCCACGGTTCGGCACACCGAGATCATCGACGTGCTCTGGGGCGACGACCCGCCCGACAGTTGCCTGAGCCTCGTGCACACCTACGTGTCCAGGCTTCGCCGCGCGCTGGCGGGCAGCGGCAAGGCAGCGGCCGAGGTGATCGCGTCCGCGCCCGGCGGCTACCGGCTCGACCTGGGCACCGACCAACTCGACCTCGCCAGGTTCGACGACCTCGTCACCCAGGCCCAGGCGCTGCGCGGCGGCCAGCCGGACCGGGCCGCCGACCACTTCGAACACGCCCTGGCCTGCTGGCGCGGCCCGCTGCTGGCCGACCTGCCCGCCCGGCTGCGCCAGCACCCGGTCGCCGTGGCCATCGCCGCCCGCCGCCGCGAGGCCGCGATCGCGCACGCCGACCTCGGCCTGGAACTCGGCCGCTACGACGAGGTCGTGAGCAGCACGCGCGGGCTCACCCACGACGAGCCGCTGCACGAGGGCCTGCACGCGCGGTTGATCCTCGGCCTGGCCGGGACCGGCGAACAGGCCGCCGCGCTGGGCGTGTTCGCCGACATCCGCGACCGCCTCGACAACGAACTCGGCGTCGAACCCGGCCAGGAGATCCGCGCCGCCCACCTGAAGGTCCTGCGCAGCGGCGACACCGAGCACCTGGCGCCGCGCCCGCCCGCGCAGCTGCCCGCCGAGACCCCCGGCTTCGTCGGCCGCGTGGCGGCCATCGACCGGCTCGACGCGCTGCTGCCCGAGGTCGACCGGCACTCGGTGATCATCGCCGTGTCCGGCAGCGCCGGGGTCGGAAAGACCGCGCTCGCCGTGCGGTGGGCGCACCGCGTCCGCTCGCGGTTCCCCGACGGCCAGCTCAGCGTCAACCTGCACGGCTTCGCCTCGGCCAACCCGCCGACCACCCACGAGGTGCTGGTCCGGTTCCTGCACGCGCTCGGCGTCCCACCCGAGCGCGTCCCCGCCGATCCCGACGAGGCCGCGGGCCTCTACCGCACGATGCTCACCGGCAAGCGCGTGCTGATCCTGCTCGACAACGCCGCCACCGCCGAGCAGATCCGACCGCTGGTGCCCGGGTCCGCGGGCTGCCTGATCCTGGTGACCAGCCGTGAACGCCTCACCGGCCTCACCGCCCGCGACGGCGCCCACCAGGTCCCCCTCGACGTGCTGGCCCCTCAGGAGTCGGTCGACCTGATCGGCCGACTCGTCGGCGTCGCCCGCGCCCGCAGGGAGGCACGTGCGGCGGCCGAGATGGCCGACACCTGCGCCCACCTGCCGCTCGCCCTGCGCATCGCCGGGGCCAACCTGGCCATCCGCCCACTGACCTCCGTCGCCGACTACACCCGCGAGCTGCGCGACCGTGGCCGCATGGCGGGCCTGACCGTGGCGGGCGACGAGTCAGCCGCCGTCCGCGTCGCCTTCGACCTGTCCTACGCCCGCCTGACCCCCGCCGCCCGCCGCCTGTTCCGCCTGCTCGGCTTGGTTCCCGGCGGCGACATCGACCCCCGCGGCGCGTCGGCGCTCACCGACACCCCCGTCGAGGAGGCCGCCCGTCTGCTGCGGGTCCTCGACCACGGCAACCTGATCCGCGAACACGCCCCCGGCCGGTACACCTTCCACGACCTGCTCCGCGAATACGCCGCCAATCGCGCGGGCCACGCCGACGAGAGCGACGACCGGACCTCCGCGCTCACCCGCCTGTTCGGCTACTACCTCCGCTCGGTCCGCGCCCACAGCGCGACCCTGTGGCAGGTAGAACCGACTGACACTCCGGGCGGCGACGAACAGGCCGCGATCACCTGGCTGGACACCGAACGCGCCAACCTTGTGGCCGCCACCCTCAAAGCAGGCGCCCTTGGCCTGCCGAGCTACGCCTGGCGCTTCGCCGAGGCCCTGCGCGGCTACTTCATCAACCGCGGCCACGGCAGCGACGGCATCGCCGTCTGCACCGCGGCCCTGGCGGCGGCCAAGGGCGCGGGCGACATCGACGCCGAGGCATCGGTCCACGAGCTGCTGGGCCAGATCCACGGAATCCTCAGCGACTACGACAACGCGGGTGAACACCTTCGGTGGGCACTGGAACTGAGCCGCAGCACCGGAAACCGCGTCATCGAGGCGTCCGCGCTCTACAACCTGGCCCGCAACCACTCGGTTTGCGGTCGCCCCGCCCAGGCTTTGGCGGTGTGCGAGGAATCCCTCCACATCTACAGGGCCATCGGAAATCGCCGGGGCGAAGCGACCGCGCTGAACTACCTGGGCATCAATTCCCTTTTGCTGGGCCGCCCGGAGGACGCAGTCCAACGGCACACCGAGGCACTGGAACTGAGTACCCGAATCGGGCACCGACACATGGAAGCCGCAGCAGCCCAGGGTCTTGGCTTGACGTATTGGGCACTCGGGGACCTCGCCCGCGCCGATGAGTGCTATCGGGACTCGCTCGCCGTCTGCCGGAAATACGGATATCGACTGGGCGAAGTCAGCATGTTGGTGTGCCTGGCCGAAACCGGCTGCGACATGGGCACATTCGCCGACGCTCACACGCTCGTCGGTCAGGCTTTGGACCAGGCGCGGGCCTTGGGTGAACGCAGGCACGAAGTCAGCGGCCTGGACATCTTGGCGTCCATCCAGTTGCGGACTGGGGAGTGGTCGGCGGCGGCAACGCATTATTCCGAGGCACTCGCCTTGGCGGGCAGCATCCGGTACAGCTTCGGTGAGGCTTCGGTGTTGACCGGACTCTGCGCCCTGAACCGCCGAACTGGCGACCCTGCTGCGGGCATCGACTTCGGGTTGCGGGCGTTGGAGTTGGTCCGAGACACCGGGATGCGCCTGCTGGAGGGCCGCGCGCTGACGGAGATCGCCCACGCGTACCTGGACTTCGGCGACCTGCCTTCGGCGACGGAGTACATCGAACTGGGCATGGAGGCGACGACCAGGACCGGCCAACGCCTGGCCCAGGCACGAGCACGACACGTGCGCGCACTCGTTCGACACAGGGATGGGGATGTCACGGGAGCCACCGAAGACTGGGAATCAGCCTTGGGCGTATTCGAAGAACTGAACGTCCCAGAAGCGGCGCACGTAAGAGCACTGCTTTCGGCGGCAAAGCAAGTGGATGCCCAACAGCAGTAGTAAATCCGCCGCCCGGCAACGGCGGGCTAGGCCCGGCTTGGGTGGCTGGGTCAGGTGGTCTGGGGAGCGGGGACGCCGGTGCGGGGCTTGGGTGCCGCCGGGGACTCTGCCTCTACCGCTTTCTGCGCCCTCGACCAAGCAATCGTCGCCGGGATGGCGATGACGACGCCCAAAGCGCCCGCCAAAGCGATCGTGTTCGCTGACGAGCCGATCAGTTGGGCCACCGCTCCACCCAGTGCCACGCCCAACCCCTGAGCCACCCGCAACCCCGTTCGGGCCGCCCCGAAGGCCCCGCCCCGGATCTCATTCGGGACGATCGTGTTGAACAGGCTCATCACGGTGATCTGGTACGCCCCGACGCCGCCTGCGAGGAACAGCAGCAGCAGCGCGAAGATCAGATTCGGGTGCAGCACGAACAACGTCAGCACCGCCACCGAGGCCGTCGCCAGCACCCCGATCACCCGAGGGCGGGCCGACACCGGAACGAACCGCGAGATCAGGAACGTCCCGATGATGAACCCCAACGGGTCGGCCGCCAGCAACAGGCCGACAGCCCGGTCAGGGGCCCCGATCTCCGCCGCCAAGGGCGCCGCGAGGCCCTCCGGGATCACCGCGAGCCCGACAAGCCAAGACAGTGTTATCAGGATGCGCAGTCGACGGTCGCCGAAGACGAAGCGGGCGCCGGAGAGCCAATGGTCCTTCTTGCTGCCCGCCGGTGGGCGGTTGCCGACCCAGCGGCGGACGACTAGGGCGGCCAAAGCGAAGGTCGCGGCGTCGATGGCCAGTGCCCAGGAAGTTCCGATCCACGCCACCAGCAGACCGCCGCCGCCCAGGCCGAGCAGCAGCATGGTGTTGGTGGTGACTCCGCGTAGTTCCTGGCTGCGGAAGTAGAGGTTGTCTTCCTCGAAGATCTCCCGGGTCGTCGCGTTCTGGGCGGCGACGGCGGGGGCCTGAATCAACGGCACCCCGATAACCAGGATGAACAGCACCCACAGCGGCATGTTCGGGATGGCCATGAGGCCGACCAGCACCGCCTGCGCGGCCGCGCACACCACCATCAGGGTTCGCCTGCGGTAGCGGTCGGCGAAGTGGGAGAGGCCAAGGCCGCCCGCGAGCGCGGGCAGGAAGGTCAGCGCGTAGATTCCCGCTGACCAGAGCGCGGAGCCGGTGCGGGTGAAGACGAGGATCGCCAGTGCGACCCTGGTCAGCTGGTCGCCCGCGACGGACACGGCCTCGGTGAACCAGAGCGCACGGAACTCTCGGTTCGCTAGGACCGCGAACATGCTCGGCGCAGGTCGGCTCACATCAACTCCCGGTCCGGCGGGTGGTTCCCACTCGGGCTGAGCGGCATCCTCCAGGGGCCAGTGTGTGGCCCTGGTGGACTTTCGCGGCATCCTGCCACTCGGTCACCGCCGCGTCGCTCAGAGTACCGGCATATCGTGCGGTGATCAGCGGCGCCCGACCATTCAAGTCCGGATATCGCACCGATGCGGCCGTCCGGCGCAATCCCGGCAATCAGTTTCCAACTACCGACGCGCTGAATGGACTACAAACGTCCGGCGCTGCGACCGACCGTTCGGCGCCCGTGGGTCATCACCGGCCATTCGGTCACCAACACTGGCGACACCTCGGCGATGACCGAGGGCGGCTGAGTTGGAAAGGGGTCGGGGATGAGCGGCATGGACGGCAAGGCGGTCGTGGTGACGGGGGCGGGCCGCGGGCTGGGGGCGGCCTTCGCCGGGCACCTGGCGAGAGCGGGTGCGGCGGTGGTGGTCAACGACGTCGACGGTGACCAGGCGCGGTCGGTCGCCGCGGCGATCCGTGACGGTGGGGACTGCGCGGTGGCCAGCGACCACTCGGTGGCCGACCCGGAGCAGGCCGAGGCCATCGTGGAGCTGTGCGTGCGCGAGTTCGGCGGCATCGACGGACTGGTCAACAACGCGGGCCTCACCTATGAGGCGATGCCGTGGGAGGACGACGCGGCGCGGGCCAAAGCGCTTGTCGAGGTCAACGTCCTCGGCGTCGTCTACACCGGCTTAGCGGCGATCCGGCGGATGCGCGCGGCGTGCCGCGGCTCGATCGTCAACATCTCGTCCGGAGCGTCACTTGGACAGCGGACCATCGGGGTCTACGCGGCCAGCAAGGGCGCGGTGGCGTCGCTGACGTACTCGTGGGCGCTGGATCTGGAGGACTCGGGCATCCGGGTCAACGCGGTCTGCCCGAAGGCCTACACCCGCATGGTCTGGGAGTCCGAACGGGCGTCGCGGCACACGTTCCCGGAGAACACCGCCGACCTCGTCGCGCCGCTGGTGCACTTCCTGCTCGACGAGCGCTCAGCGGGGATCACAGGCCAGATGGTGCGGTGCACGGGGCAGGAACTGCACATCGTGGGGCAGCCTGCGTTCAAGGCGCCGATCCTGCGGCGCGAGTCCTGGGACCTCGACAGCGTCGACCAGGCGTTCACCGAGGTGTTCCAGGCCCACCTCGAGGCATATGGGCTGGAGAAGCAATTGCCGCCGCGGCTGCGGAAGTGGCTGGTGCCCGCGCTCACAGCGTGAGTGACATCCGTCACAGAGGGTTCTGGTGGGCCAGGCGGGTTCGCGACATCACCCGGGTGGCTTCGATTACGCCCCACCGTGTCATGGATTCGGTGGTCGGGCGTCGATACCGCGAGGGCCTGCGGCGGGAACGTCGCAGGTACTTGCTCCATTCGGGCGCTGCTTGGCGTAGTGGGGTCACTACCCTCGGCGCAGGCCGTAACGTGGAGTCGTCGGGCGACATGGCGTGGCCAGGGGCAGGTGATACGCCGAACAAGAGGGCAGCGATGTTACCGACGATGAGCTGTTCGACAGCGAACTGTGTCGTGATTGAGGCATACGCTTCCAAGTACGAACCTGATCCGGCGGAAGCGCTCCGGATCGACAGGCTGTCGCGAGTGAAGAAGGGGAGGTCGCACCGTTGGGGTTCACCAGTCGTGGGAACGGGCGGAAGACGCCTCCCCCGCAAGAGGGCGTGAGCACTCGGGCCGCTGACAGCGGGGCGGTCGAGTCGGCTACCAGTCACGGCTGCGCATGGGATTCTCCTGGGTTCGACGGGGACCAGACGGTGGAATGGGACGTCACCAGTCGCGAGACATCGGGGCTTCCTTCGGTCAGTGGGGATGGGGACTTCACGGCTTCGGTCACCAGTCGCGAGACATCTGCGGTTCCTTCGTTCGGAGTGGACGGGGATTCGAGTGCGGTGTTCACCAGTCGCGGCTCATCGGAGCTTCCTTCGGTTCGTGGGGATGAGGACTCGGGGGCTTCGGTCACCAGTCGCGGGACATCGGGGCTTCCTTCGGTCAGTGGGGATGGGGATTTCACGGCTTCGGTCACCAGTCGCGAGACATTGGGGCTTCCTTCGTTCGATGTGGACGGGGGCGATAGGGGTGGGGTCACCAGTCGCGGCTCATCGGGGCTTCCTTTGATCGTCGGGGACGGGTCAGATGGGAATGTGATCACCAGTCGCGGGACATCTGCGGTTCCTTCGTTCGGAGTGGACGGGGACTCGGGGGCGGTGTTCACCAGTCGCGGCTACGCATCAGGGGCTCCAGGTACGAGGGGGGACGGGGTGGAGGGGCAGGTCACCAGTCGCGAGACATCGGGGCTTCCTTCGGTTCGTGGGGAGGGGGACACAGGTGGTGGGGTCACCAGTCGCGGCTCATCGGACATTCCTCTGGTTACGGGGATGGAAACAGGAACGGAAGCTGGGATCACCAGTCGCGGCTCCGGATCGGACTCACCTCCGGGCTTAACGAGCGAAGAGGGCTGCGGCAGCGATGCACTTGCAACACCTCCTCGCGACGGCGCACGTCAACAGGTGGGGCAGGCCGAAGCGCGCGTTCGCGACGGTCGTGGACGAAGCGTGGGCTTGTTCCGTCCACGGCTAAGTGTGACGGACCGGATGCGCGGTGAACACCCTCCCGGTCATTCGTTGCTTTCGGTGCGGCGCTGGGGCCTTTGGACTCTTCCGCGCCCCGCGCTGCGTTACATCCTGGCGTTCGAAATCGTCACGATCATCGCTGTTGTCTTCGCGATCGTCACCGATCCGCCTGCCCTTGAGATGGACTGGCGACGCCTCACCGTGCTGATCGCCGCGGGCGCGGCGCACCTGTGGATCTCCCGCCGGACCGAGGAGACCCGCCGCGACGGCGGCACCGGTCCCCACATGGACACCAGCGTCGTCTGGATCCTGCCCGCCATGGTCCTGCTGCCCGCGTGGATGGCCGTGGTCTCCATGCTGCTGCTGCGCGTGCAGCTCTACCCGGTCGCGCGCCGCCCGCTCTACCGGTACACGTTCGGTACCGCGGGCATCCTGCTCGCCGCGCTGGCGTCGCTCTTCGTGATCAGGTTTTCCGGCATCCACGTGACTGAGACCTTCGGCGCGCGGGAATCGTTGCTTCTGGGTTTGGCCGGTTTGGCCTACTTCGTCGTCAACGCCGTCGCGATCGGTGGCGTCATCGCCCTGTCGACCCCGCAGCCCACGTGGGCCGTCGTCGTCGGTTCCCGCCGCGACAACGCCATGGCGGCCCTCACGGTCAGCCTCGGCGCCATGGCCGCGCTGGCCATCGCGCACGCCTGGCTGGCCCCGCTGTTCATGGTCCCGCTGCTCGGCGCGGTCGACTGGGGCCTGCTGCAGATCGAGAACCTCAAGGGCGACGCCCGCACCGACCACAAGACCCAGCTGCTCAACAGCCGCGGCTGGCACGAGCAGACCGGCCGCGAGATCGCCCGCGCCCGCCGCCAGCAGGGCACGATGGCCGTCGCGGTGATCGACCTCGACCACTTCAAGCAGGTCAACGACACGTGGGGCCACCCGGCGGGCGACGCCGTGCTGCGCGCGGTCGGCACGGTCCTGCGGGAGACGACCCGCCAGGGCGACGTGGTCGGCCGCTTCGGCGGCGAGGAGTTCGTCCTGCTGCTCCCCGACACCGACGCCGACCAGGCCGCGCGGGTCGCTGAGCGTGTCCGCCAGGGGGTGGCCGAGATGCACGTCGCGGCCACCGACAAGCGCGGCCAGCCGGTGCTGATCTCCCACCGCACCGCGTCCATCGGCATCGCCTCCGGGCCCGGCGCGACCGCCGACCTCGACGACCTGCTGCGGTCCGCGGACGCGGCGGTCTACGAGGCCAAGCACGGCGGCCGCAACCAGGTCCGCGTGGCCGACCCGGGCACGCACGTCCCCGACTAGCCTGCCCGTTCCACCCCGAATGACGGGTTGTTCCGGAGGAACGCCGTGTAGCGGGGGCTGCGGGCGATGACGTCCTGGTAGGCCGCGCACGCGAGCTTGCGCACCTGGTCGGCGAACGGGGCGGCCGGGCTGTCCGGGTGCCAGCCGATGAGGTTGCGCCAGCGCAGCGGGTTGCCCTCGATCGGCACCGGCACCACGCCGGGGAACCGGCGGAACATCGGCTGGCAGAGCACCACCGCGTCGCCGGATTCGACCAGGTCGACGCAGCTGGCCACGTCGGTCTCATAGAGGGTGCGCGGGGTGAACCCGGCGCGGGCGCAGGCCGCGGCGAAGCACTCCGCGAAGCAGCCGTCGCCCGGGGTGGCGCCCCAGTGCACGTCGGCGAGGTCGGCCAGGTCGACCGCGGCCCGGCCCGCCAGCGGATGGTCCTCGGCGAGCAGGACGAACACCGGGTCGGTGGCCAGGGTCCGCCACATCAGCCCCGGCTGGGCGGGCGGCGGCGCGTCGCCGCACACGCCGACCACGGCGTAGTCGACCTTCCCGTCGCCCACCATCGCCGCGAGCTCCTCCGACGACCACGACGCGAAGGTGGTCACCTCGAGATCCGGGTAGGTCGCCGTCAGCTGGTGCACCAGCGCGCCGAGCAAGGGTCCGGTCGCCGACGCGACCCGCAGCCGGGTGGGCGTGTCACCGGGAATTCGTTCGTTGTTCGCGAAACGCGCGGCCTCTTCGCGCAATCCGGAGACCGCCGGAAGCAGCAACCGGGCGCGCGCGAGGACCAATTCGCCCAGCGGGGTGGCCCGCGCGCCCTTGCGGTCGCGGTCGAACAGCGGGCCGCCCAGCGCCCGCTCGATGCGGTGCAGCTGGGCGGTGAGTGCCGGTTGGGCAAGCCCGAGCGCCGCGGCGGCTTTGGTGATGCTGCCCGCTTCGTCGATCGCGCAGATGATCCGGAAGTGGCGCAGTTCCAACTCCATGGACCAACGCTAGGGCCGTTGGGTGACCGAGCGGAAGCTCCCGCGCCGCAGAACCAGGCCGCAGATGATCAATCCGGTCGCGAAACCGCTGGTCGCGCCTACCGCGCCGCGGACTACGGCTACTTCCGCCGCCAGGTCCGGCCTCGCCGCGGTGGCTTGGGTGGCGGCGATCCAGGCGAACGCTGTCGTGCAGGTCAGGACGATCGCGGCTAGGGGCTTGGTGGGTGGTTTGCGGGGGAGGGTGCGGGAGTTCTTTGTGAGGTGGTGGAGGAGGAGTGCCGCACCGATGAAGCTGAAGGCTACTTGGAGGAAGAAGAAGAGGGGCATGTCCGGCCAGATCTGGCGGCGGAGCATGGGGATTCTTGCTACTACGAAGCCGTGGCCGTGGGTGAAGGCGTCCCATACGACGTGGGTGGTGATTCCTGCTGCGGCGGCTGCTGTGGCTGGGATGAGTTTGGGGAACTTCGTTTTCTTGAATTCTCTTGTTGAGATCGCCAGGGCGGCGTGTTGGGCGTATTGGTGCCAGATCGCCGCCATCGTCAGGGCTATTGGGATTGTGAGGATCAGGCCGGGGAAGGTGTGGGTGAAGCCGGTGTCTGGGATGCCGGTGAAGTGGAAGAGATCTGGGGCCATCGCGCCGGTGACCAGGGCAGATGTGGGGAGGTTAGTGCGGGCGAAAGGGAGGATGGCTGCGGGGTGGGCGAGGGTGAAGGGCATGCCCTTGATGTTTGCGGGTGGTTGTGGAGGGTTTGTGTTCTCTTCGGGGGCATGTTTTGGTGGTTGGGTGCCTGTTTGGGTGGTTCTGATCGCTTGGCCACCCATTCGGCTATCTTGTTTAGCGCTGCCCGTGCTGCGCAGGCCGTCCCGACCGGGCTGTCGTGCTCCCCGCGTTCCGTATTAGCCGTTGGTCCTGGCCCTGCGGCCTCCCCATCCCTTACTTGCCGCCCCTCGCCCTCCCCTTCCATTTCTCCCCCGGAGGGCGTGCGCGGAGTGCCTAAACCGGCGGGATGATTCCGGCGAAGTGGCCCACCGTCTCGCAGTGCGGGCAGGGGCGGCCGTTGTCCACAGTGCGGGGGTTGCCGCCGATGATGGCGAGTTTCGGGTCGGCGACCATGCCCCCGCCGCCGCAGTACTGGCACACCGTGTGTACCTCGGTGGGGACCTCCAGGTCCTCGTCGTCGTCGTTCACGGGGTGCTCCTTTGGAAGTGGTGGTGCGAGAATGCCACGTGCTTTCGACTCGGCGGACTCGGCTGGTTCTGGCGGCGTTGGCCGTCGGGGCGGTGGTGGTCGCGTTCGCGCCCCCTGCGCGGGTGGTGGGGTTGCCGGTGGCGCAGCAGGCGGTGGTCGAGGTTCCCGCCTATGAGGGTTCCATGTTCTCGGTGTTGCGGCCGCGGCGCTGTCTGGGGCAGATCGCGGTCATGTCCAATCGGGAGCGGTTGGCGCAGTTGATCGTCATCGGGGTCGACCCGGCTGACCCGGCTCAGGCGTTGGCCGCGGTGCGTGCCGAGCAGGTGGGCGGCATCTTCCTCGGTGGGAACGCCACGAATCTGCTGGTCGACGGCAGGCTCGCGGAGGTCACGGGGGCCGCGCGGGTTCCGTTGACGGTGGCGGTCGATGACGAGGGTGGGCGGGTCCAGCGGGTCGACGCGCTCGACGGCGACCTGCCCAGTGCCCGGGAGATGACCGCGACCATGTCCGAGGCGCAGGTGCGCGACCTCGCCAGGGTGCGGGCCGACAAGATGCGGGCGCGGGGCATCACCTGGGACTTCGCGCCGGTCGTCGACCTCACCGCCGAAAGTGGCGGGCACGTCATCGGCGACCGCTCCTTCAGCGCCGACCCCGCGACGGCCACGCGTTACGCGGGGGCGTTCGCCGCCGGGTTGCGGGACGGCGGCATGCTTCCGGTCCTCAAGCACTTCCCCGGCCACGGCCACGCCACCGGCGACTCCCACAAGACGACCGTCCGCACCCCGTCGCTGGCCGACCTCCAAGGCGACCTGCTGCCCTACCGCCAGTTGCCGAGGCAGGGCGCGGTCGCCGTCATGGTCGGCCACCTCGACGTCCCCGGGCTCACCGACGGCGTCCCCGCGACCCTCCACTCCGCGACGTACCGGCTGCTGCGCGAGGGCCTCCGGTTCGACGGCCTGACGGTCACCGACGACCTCGGCGGCATGAAGGCCGTGTCCGACCGCTACGACCTGCCCGAAGCCGTCCTCCGCGCGCTGCGGGCCGGTGTGGACATCCCGTTCTGGTCGTCCGGCGCCCGGCTCACCGAGGTCATCGACCGCCTCGCGCTGGCCGTCAGCACCGGTGAGCTGGCCGAGAGCAGGGTGAGCGACGCCCTGGAACGGGTGCTTGTCGCGAAGTCCGTCTGCTGATCAGGAACCCATGTGGTCGCGGAGGCTGCGCGGACGCATGTCCGTCCACACCTCCTGGATGTGCGCCAGACACTCCTCCTTCGACCCGCTCGTCCCCTCGTCGCGCCAGCCGGGGGCGTTCTCCTTGTCGAGCGGCCAGATCGAGTACTGCTCCTCGTCGTTGACGACGACCTTGTAGTCCACGGTTCCTCCCTAGCTCTGCGGCAAAGCGGCCGCGAGTGAAGCCACTGTCGGGTTGTCGAAGATGAGCCGCAGCGACGCGGGCACCCTCAGTTCGGCGCGGATCCGGGTCATGACCTGACCGGCCTTGATCGAATGCCCGCCCAGCACGAAGAAGTCGTCGTGCACACCCAGGTCCGGCTTGCCCAGCACCTCCCGCCAGATCGCGCACACCACGCGTTCGACCTCGGTCGTCGGCTCCGCGGACTCGGTTTCGGTCACCAGGTCCGGCAGCGCCGCCACATCGAGTTTGCCGTTCGCGTTGACGGGCAGCGACTCCAGCGGGACCAGGGCCGCGGGCACCAGGTGCTCTGGCAGCCGCGCCCGCAGGGTGTCCAGCAATTCGCCCACAGGCGCGTCGGTGATGACGTACCCGATGAGTTGACCGTCGCGGACCTGCACCGTGGCCTGCTTGACCTGTCCGGTCTCCCGCAGGCACGCCTCGATCTCGCTGGGTTCGATCCGGAAGCCGCGCAACTTCACCTGCCGGTCGGCGCGGCCGAGGCAGTCGATCCGCCCGTCCGCGCGGTACCGGCCCAGGTCACCCGTTCGATACAACCGGGACCCGGGCGCGCCGAACGGGTCGGGGATGAACCGTTCGGCGGTGAGGTCGGGCCGGTCCAGGTAGCCGCGGGCGACGCCGTCGCCGCCGAGGTGGATCTCGCCGACCAGACCCGGCGGCACCGGGTGCAGGTACTCGTCGAGGACGTACGCGGTGCTGTTGGCGATCGGCCGTCCGATCGAGACGAGGTCGTCGACTTCGCCCGGCCAGCTCGTGGCGAACGTCGTGGTCTCGGTCGGGCCGTAGACGTTGACGACCGTCGGACCGGCCGCGCGCAGCTGAGTGATCATCTCCGGGTCGGCCTGCTCGCCCCCGACCAGCAGCAGCCGCAGCGGGGAGAACGTCTCCGGAGCCTCCGCGGCGAACTGGCGGGCCAGCGACGTGGTCAGGAACATGATGTCGACCGCGTTGTCCCGCAGGGTCGCGGCCAGCGCGGGCGCCGACAGCAGGTCGTCCTTCGGTACGCCCACGATCCGGGCGCCCGCGCACAGCGGCCCCCACAGCTCGAACGTCGCCGCGTCGAACGACAGGTTCGACACCTGGGCCACCGCGTCGTCCGGTCCGATGTGGACGTAGTCGGTGTCGCGGACCAGCCGGACGATGTTGCGGTGGGTGACACCGACGCCCTTGGGCGTGCCGGTCGACCCCGACGTGTACATGACGTACGCGAGGTTGTCCGCCACGACCTGCACGGGGAGCCGGTCGGTGGGGCCGGTGACCTCGTCCACCAGTACGGTCGGCACGGCGACCCGGTCGCGCAGGGCCGGTTCCGTGACGACGACGGTCACCCGGCTGTCGGCGCACATGAACTCCAGGCGCGCGGCCGGGTAGGCCGGGTCGAGCGGTACGTACGCCGCGCCCGCCTTCAGCACGGCCAGCGCCGCGACCACCCAGTCGGCGCGGAATCCCAGGCACAGTCCGACCCTGGACTCGACGCCGACGCCGAGCGACCGCAGGTGGTGGGCCAGCCGGTTGGCCCGGTCGTCCAGTTCCCGATAGGTCAGGCTCTCCGCGCCGTAGACCGCGGCGACGGCCGACGGGTTCGCGTCGACCTGCCGTTCCACCAGTTCAACCAGGCTCAGGGAGCGCGGGTAGTCAGTGGCTGTGGCGTTCCACTCGACCACGGCCCGCGTGTGCTCGGCGTCCAGCGTCATCGGCACGTCGGCCAGGCGCTCGTCGGGCTGGCGGGTCAGCCGGCCGGCCAGGTTCAGGAAGTGGTCGATCAGCGCGGTCATGTGGTCGCGGGTGAACAGCGCGGTGCGGTACTTCAGGTACCCGCGCATCCCGTCGCCCTCGTCGATGACCTGGACCTCGATGTCGAACAGCGACTCGGTGCTCGTGCCCTCGCCGAACGCGAACGTCACACCCTGCACAGTGGTCGGCGCGGCGAGCGCGGGCGGGGCGGCGAAGGCGATCTGGAACACCGGGTGGATGCTCGTCGACCGGGCCGGGGCCAGCTGGTCGATCACCGCGGCGAACGGCAGCCGCGCGTTGTCGAACGCGTCGAGCGCCGCCGACCGCGCGATGTCGAGCACGTCGGCCCAGGTCGCCGCGTCGGCCAGGCGCAGCCGCAGCGGCACCATGTTCACCAGGCAGCCCACCAGGTCCTCGGTGCCCGGCTCGTCGCGACCGGCGACGGGGGAGCCGATGACCAGGTCCGTCGCGCCGCTGTATCGGCGCAGCAGCACGGCGAACGCGCTCATCAGCACCATGAACGGGCTCGACCGGCGCGCCGCGGCCACCTCGCGCACCGCCGCCGACACGTCGTCCGGAACGGCGAACCGCACGATGTCGGCGGCCAGGCCGGGGTCGGTCGCGCTGGCCGCGAACGGCAGGGCGACCGGGTCGGGCAGGTCGGCGAGTTCGGCGCGCCAGTGGGCCAGTTCGAGGTCGTGCGAGCCGGGGTCGCGCTGGGCGAAGGCGGAGTAGCGCAGTTCCTCGATCGGCCGCGCGGGGTCGGCGTAGCTGTCGAGGATGTCCTGCTGGAGCAGGGTCAGTGAGTAGCCGTCGATCGCGATGTGGTGGGTAATGATGATCAGCTCGTACTCGCCGTCGGCGAGTTTGGCCAGGGTCGCGCGCAGCGGCGGTCCGTTGACCAGGTCGAACGGCGTGCGGAGTTCCTTGTCCCGCAACGCTTCCAGGTCGCCGTCCGCGGTCAGGTCGACCTCGCGCAGGGTCGGCGCGACGGCGGTGAGCTGGGCGACGTCGCCCGGGTAGACTGTGCGCAGCGACTCGTGCCGCGCCACGCAGCGGGCGAGCGCGCCGCGCAGGGCGTCGACGTCGAGCGGGCCGGTGATCCGGGCGTAGAGCGGCACGTTGTACCAGGTGGAGCCGGGGAACAGCCGGTCGAACGTCAGCATCTGCCGCTGCGCGATCGTCGGCTCCCACACGCGCGGCGCGTCCTTGGCGGCGGTGAACAGCCGGAACGTGGGCGCTGCGGTGATCCCGGCCGTCGTGGGCGAGCTGAACCCGGCCTCGCCGAGCCAACCGGCGAGGTCGGTCTCGTCGTGGATCTGGCCGCCCTGGGTGTGGAACAGGTTGAGGCTGAACATCGGCACCCACGCCGCCCCGGTCCCGCCCGCCTCGGGTGGCACGTCGCTGGTCTCCTCCAGGATCAGCACCGTCCCGCCCGGCCGGAGCGCGCGGCCCGCGCGGAGCAGCAGGTCGCGGGCGCGGTCAGGGGACAGGCAGTGCAGGACGTTGAACAGCAGCACGACGTCGTAGTCGGTCCCGAAGTCGCTGGTCAGCCAGTCGGCCTCGCGGAACTCGACGCGGTCGCCGAGGTCGCCCGGCTCGGTGCCGGGCAGGTCGACGATCGTGGCGCGCAGGTCGGGGTTGGCGTCGCGGAACGCCTTCGCGTAGCGGCCGTGGCCGCCGCCGATGTCGAGCAGTCGTCGCGCGCCGGGCTGGGCGACGGGGAGTTCGGGCACGACGGCGTCGGCCAGGTCGGCGAGCATCGACTGGAACTCGGCGAGCGCGTCGGGGTTGGCGGCGAGCCAGCCGTAGAAGTCGACCGCCTGCCCGCCATCCACAATGGACTTCTCCAGGTTCGACCACTGGTCGAACAGCACGCGGTGCCAGAACGAGAACACCGTGCCGTAGGGAGTGGTCAGCCAGTTCGCGCCCGGGGTCGCCAGGTAGCCGCCGGGTGCGCGTTCGGCGTAGCCGAAGCCGACGAGCGCGTCGAGCAGGATCCGGGTGCCGCGCGGGTCGGTGGACACCGCGGCGGCGATGTCGTGCGCGGGACGCGGTTCGGCGGTGAGCTGGGCGAAGATCCCCAGCCGCTGGGCCGCGCCCGCGACCCGGTAGGACAGGGCGTGCAGGACGTCCAGGTGCGGTGCGGGCGCGTCGTTGTCGGTGAACGCTCGCTGTTCATCCCGCGGCAAGTTCAGCATCGGTCTCCCCCTTCTCCTCGGTGCCGTGCAGCAGGTCGGGCAGGTCGTCGGTCCCGCGCAGCGCGGGCGACGCGGCGGCGTAGGCGGCGAGGCCGACCAGCAGCGCGCCGGTGATGACGAAGATGAGCGCGATGCCGCGGCCCGGTCCGGTGCCGATCACGCCGCCGACGCTGTCGGCGAGTGCGCCGCCCGGCGCGAGCAGCGGCTCGAAGACCTGGTCGGCGAGCGGCCCGGCGATGGCGAACGCGATCGCGGTGGCGCCCTGCGACACCATCCGCACGCTGCCCATGACCCGGCCCAGCGTGTGCGGCGCGACCTTGCTCTGCAGGATCGACATCGTGCAGACGGTGAACACCGGCAGGGTGAACAGGAACGCGGGCGCCAGGATCCCGATGAGCAGCGGCGACGGCGACAGCGAGTGCGCGGCGAGCAGGACCCCGCTGGCCAGCAGACATCCCACGACACCGCTGATCCGCCGTTTCGGTCCGCCCCACACGCTCATCGCGAGGCTGCCGAGCAGCATTCCGCCGCCGCCCGCGAACATCAGCACCCCGAGGGTCGCGGCGTCGGCGAAGGTCAGGATCAGCGGCTGCACCAGCACGCCCGCCAGCCCGAACGCGAAGTCGAACGCGACGAGCACGACGAGCAGCGTGGTCAGGCCGCGCCGGGTGGCCAGTTCGGTCCAGCCGCCGCGCAGCTCGGCCAGCGCGCCTTCGCGTTCGGCGTGTTCGCGCGGCGCGGGCTTCACCGCCCGGTCGGGCAGGCTCAGCGCGAGGGTGATGGCGACGGCGACGCCGTAGGTGGCCAGGTCGATCACCACGACGCCGCGCAGCCCGATCGCGGCCAGCAGTCCGCCCGCAGCCAGCGGCGCGGCGATCTGCACGGCCATGCCCGCCTGGGCCAGGCCGTTGGCGCGGCTGAGGTGCTGCTCGGGGACGAGCAGCGGCAGCATGGTGGTGAACGTGATCATGCGGAACGTCGAGCACATCGCGGTGACGGCGGTGATCGGATAGACGTGCCACACGTCGAGGCCGTCGGCGGCCACGAGCAACAGCAGGATCCCCGTGGCGGCCGCGGCGACGACGTCGCTGGAGACAAGGATCAGCCTGCGGTCGACCCGGTCGACCACGGCCCCCGCCAGCGGTGCGACCGCGATCGCGGCGACGGCCTCGGTCAGCATGATCAGGCTGAACTGGGTGGCCGAGCCCGTGAGCTGGTAGACCCACACGCCGAGGACGAACCCGGTGATGGCCGTGCCCGCGAGGGAGACGATCTGCCCGAGCCAGATGAAGACGAACCGGCTCAGTCCTTCGCTGGTCATACACGTTCTCCTTGGGCGAGGTGACCGACCCGGACGTAGTGGTCGAGGTAGCGGGTGAGCAGCGCGGCGTCGGCAGGTGGGCAGACGATGCCCGCTTCGGCGAGGACGGCCTCGGTCGCCGAGCAGTCGAAGACCCGGTCGCGCCGGTCCGGCGTCGGCCCGGCCACGGCGGCGATCGCGGTGAACGCCGGATCGTCGGACTCGGCGGCGCGGCGCAGCAGCAGCTCGTACCACTCGGCGTAGGGCAGGGCCTCGACCCGGAAGCCGTAGTCGCGCAGGGTCGCCGCGACCGCCGACGAGTGGATCGTCCGTCCATTGTGGAAGTGGAAGTCGCGGCCGATGAGGTCTCGCTGCCTCGACAGCCACCCGATGGCGGCGGCGACGTGGTCGACCGGTGCCATGTCTTCTTCGTCGTCGACCTCGGGCAGTGCGCCGAGTTCGGTGACGGTGCGCAGTTCGCGGCCGAACAGGTCCTCGGCCGGTCCGATGCCGGTGCGACTGTCCCCGGTGACGCGCGCGGGCCGGTGCACGCTCACCGGGACGCCTGCGGCGCGGGCGGCGCGGACGAGGGTGTCGGCGACCCATTTGCTCTGCTCGTAGCCGCGGTCGAGGTGTTCCGGCTGGTCGGGGACCTGGTCCTCGGTGACGACGCCGGGCAGGTGCAGCGGGTAGATGCCGAGCGTGGAGACGAAGTGCACGGGGACGGTGCGGTGGCGGGTGGCCAGCCGCAGGACCTCGATGGTGCCGTCGACGTTGGCGGGTTTGAGGTCGCCGTAGGACAGGGCGAAGTTGACCAGGCCGCCGCAGTGGTGGATCAGGTCGACCTCGTGCGCCAGCGCGTCGAACCGTTCCTCGGTGAGCCCGAGCCAGGGCGCGGCGAGGTCGCCGGGGACGGGGACGATGCGGTGGGCGAGTTCGGGCCGCCAGAGTTCGTAGCCGCGCAGGGTGCGTTCGATCCGGTCTCGGGCTTGGGTTTCGTCCTTCGCCCGAACGAGGCAGAACACGCGCGCTCCGGTGTTGGCGAGCGCGTCGGCGAGCAGATAGCTGCCGAGGAAGCCGGTCGCACCGGTGAGCAGGATCGCGCGCGGTTCCCGCGGTTCGCTTGGGGCGCCTTGGATGTCGGCGGGGAGGGTGGCTTCGGCGCGGAGGTCGAGGACGGTGTTCCTGGGTTTGTCGATGAGCGCGGCGAGGTCGGCGAGGGTCGCGGCCTCGAAGACCGCCTGCAGCGGCACCTCCACGCCCAGCGCGACCTTGACGCGGGTGACCATGCGGGCGGCCAGCAAGGAGTGCCCGCCGAGGTCGAAGAAGTTGTCGTCGGCGGAGACGTGCTCGCGGTCGAGCAGCTTGGCCCACTCGGCGGCGAGCGCCCTGGCGGTCTCGGTGGCGGGCGCGAGGTGGGGTTTGGTCGTCTGGGGTTCGGGCAGCGCGGCGTGGTCGAGTTTCCCGTTGGACAGCACGGGGAACGCGTCGACGTGGACAACTTCGTTGGGCACGAGGTAGTCCGGGAGCTTGGCCCGGAGGAAGGGCCTCAGGTCGCCCGCGTCCCCGATGACGTAGGCGACGAGCTTGTCGTTCCGGGCGATGACAAGCGCGTCGGTGACGGCCGGGTGGGTGCGGCAGGCGGCTTCGACCTCGCCGGGCTCGATCCGGTGGCCGCGCACCTTGACCTGCCGGTCGACCCGCCCGAGGAACTCAAGTGTGTTGTCGTGCCGCCAGCGGGCGAGGTCCCCGGTCCGGTAGAGGCGTTGTCCTTCGCTGAAGGGGTCGGGCAGGAAGCGTTCGGCGGTCAGGTCGCCCCGGCCGAGGTAGCCGCGGGCGAGGGTGTCGCCGCCGAGGCAGAGTTCCCCCGGCACGCCGTGGGGGACGGGCCGGAGGTGTTCGTCGAGCACATAGACGCGCACGTGTTCGAGGGGCACGCCGATGGGGAGCCGGGGAGTGTCAGCGGGTCCGCCGTTGGAGCGGTAGGTGGTGGCGCAGACGGTGGCTTCGGTGGGGCCGTAGTGGTTGAAGAGGACGGCCCCGGTCATGTCCGCCCACGCCTGGACGCTTTGCGTGGCCACCGAGTCGCCGCCGACCATCATGGTCTTGATTCGGGTTTCGGGGACGCCGGTGGCGGCCAGGTCGTCCACCCACTTCTGCCACAGCGGGGCCGCGGTGTCGACCATGGTGGCTCCGCTGGTGAGGACGTCGGCTCCGCTGAGGGCGGCCGGGTCGGTGCACGGCTGGATGGCGGCGCCGCTGATCAGGGCGGGGAAGACGTCACCGACGGAGGCGTCGAAGGTGAGTGGCGGGATCATCAGGACTTGCTCGCCCGGCCCGAACCCGTGCTCTTCGGCAAACGCTTGCGCGAGGTTGGCGAGGGTGCCGTGCGTGATCGCCACGCCTTTGGGGGCGCCGGTGGAGCCTGAGGTGTGGATGACGTAGGCGAGGTTGCCGGGGTGGAGGTCAGTCGGCGGCGGGAACTCTTCGGTGTCGTCGGCGACCTCGGTGACGACGGCTTGGGTTGGTGCTAGGAGGGCTCTGAGGCGGTCTTCGGGGTGGGAGGGGTCGACGGGAAGATAGGCGGCCCCCGCCGCGTGAATCCCGACGATGGCGATGACGGCTTCGGCACTGGCGGGAATCGCCATACCCACGAGCGACTCCGGCCCGACCCCTTGAACCCGCAGCCGCCAGGCGAGCGCGTTGGCCCGGCGGATGAGCTGCCCGTAGGTGAGAACCCGCTCCCCATCAATGACCGCAGGAGCATCCGGCGTCCGCGCCGCCTGCGCCGCCACCAACTCGGGCACCAGCGCTTTGGACGCCGCCCTTAGAGCCAGGCGATCCCCCGCCCGCTCGGCCCTATGCGACTCGGCGGCACCGGTTGCCCGCTCCTCACCAGCCAGCAGTTGTCCGTCATCACCAAGTTCTTGCATCGGGCCAGCCCCCGCCAGCGCCCCGTCAACCGCGCCCGCCCCGCCACCGCGCGACGCCTCGACCCCCCGAGCAAGCAGCCCCCACCCTGTCCCGGGGGGACGGCCCTTGGCCAGTCTATCGGGAGTGGGCGACGGAGGATCTTGGTCGCGGCCAGGGTGTGGAGCGATTTCGGGTGTGGGGACAACTGCGGGCGGGTGACCGCCGGCGTGGATCAGGGACCATTCCGCGGCCGTGAGCAGGTCGATCTCGCTCACCCGACTGTCCGGTGTGGACACCACGGCGGCGACCGCGCGCTGCAGGTGGTCGCTGAAACGGGTGATTGTGGCCTCGTTGAACAGGTCGGTCGCGTAGTCGATCTGGCCGACGTAACTGTCCCCGGACGGCGCGAAAGCCAGGGTCAGGTCGAACCGAGCCGCCGACGTCGAGCTTGGCAGTGGCGTGATGTCCAGGTCGGCGATGGCCACGTCCGACGCCGTCGGGTTCAGCACGAACATCGTCTGGAACACCGGGTTGTGACTCAGATCCGGGTGCGGAACCAACTCCCGCGCCACCAGTTCCCACGGATAAGCCTGATGCTCCAACGCGTCCACGGCATCGCGGCGTACCTGGTCGAGCACACTGCGAATGGTGGGGTCGCCCGCCAAGCGGCAGCGGAGGGCGACCGTATTCGCCAGCATGCCGACGCAACCAGTCAGGCGGGTGTCGTCGCGCATGGGGACGCCGATGGCCAGGTCGTCGGCGCGGGTCCAGCGGTTCAGGACCAAGGCGAACGCGGTCAGCAGCACCGGGAAGGCCGTCACGCCCTCCCGTGCGCAGAACTCGGCGACCCCGGCCACCTCGATCGGATGACTGGCCCCCCTGAACGACTGAACGGCCGGACGCGGCCGGTCGGTGGGCAGGTCGATCAGCGTCGGCACGCCCGCCAACTGCGCGGACCAATACCGGCCGTGGGCACTCATGTCGCGGTCCGCCTGCCAGACCGCGTAGTCGCACGACGAGATCGCCGGACCATCGACCGGTCGACCGGCCAGCAGCGCGCTCAGCTCACCGACCAGCGTCGACAACGACGGCCCGTCGCAGACGATGTGGTGGACGCACAGGGCGAACAAGTCCTCACCCGGGCACCTGACCAGCACCGCGCGCAGCAACGGCGGGGTCGTCAGGTCGAACGGCCTGGCCAACTCCGCCCGCAGCACCGCCATCCCGTCGGCACCACCGTCCACAATCGATAGTGGGGGCGGAACCGCGTCCACCACCCGCTGCACCGGCTCCCCGTCAACCTCGACGAACGAGGTCCGCAGCCCCTCATGCCGCGACAGCAACACCTCCAGCGCCGCCCGCAGCGCAGGCACGTCCACCGAGCCGGTGAGCCGCCACACCTGCGACATCGTGTAGACGCCGTCGGTGGCGCCCACGCGGTCGAGGAACCACAGTTGGCGCTGGCCCGGCAGCAGCGGCACCACCGCGTCGACTGGCCGCCGGGGGATAGCGGCGCCGCCCGCTAGGCCGCGTTTGGCGGCCAGCATGGCGAAAAGGCGGTCGCGGTCGCTCATGCGGTTCCCTCCGTGCCGAGCAGGGCGGCCACCTCGTCGTCGGGCAGCGCGGCGATCTGCTCGCGCAGGTCGGCGACGTCGGCCACGGCGCCGGGGGTGGGTTCGTGGGCGCGCAGCGCCACGGCGAAGGTCGCGACGGTGCGGGCGTCGAACGCGGTGCGCATGGGGACGTCGACCAGCAGGTGCTCGCGCACCCGCGCCAGCATCCGCGCCACCAGCAGCGAATGGCCGCCGAGTGCGAAGAAGTCGTCGTGCACACCCACTTGCGGGACGTCCAGCAACTCCTGCCACAACGCGGCCAACGCCCGTTCGACGGAATCGCGCGGCGCCACAAGGTCGGCGGCGCGTTGGCCGTCCCACGACGGTTCCGGCAGCCGCGACCGGTCGATCTTGCCCGTCGGCGTCACCGGCAGCGCGTCGACCAGCGTGATCGCCGATGGGATCATGTAGTCCGGCAGCAGCTCGGCCAGGTGCGGACGCAGCTCCGCCGTCGTCGCCTCGACGTACGCGGCGAGCTTGCCGTTCCACGCCTTGACCGCGGCCTCCCGCACTGACGGGTGGGCGCGCAGCGCGGCCTCGATCTCGCCGAGTTCGATGCGGTAGCCGCGGATCTTGACCTGGTGGTCGGCCCGGCCCAGGAACTCCAGGGTGCCGTTCGCCCGGTAGCGCGCGAGGTCGCCGGTGGCGTAGAGCCGCTCGCCGGTGCCGAACGGGTCGGGGACGAAACGCTCGGCGGTGAGGTCGGCGCGGCCGTGGTAGCCGCGGGTCATGCCGACGCCGCCGATGTGGATCTCGCCGACCGCGCCCACCGGCACCGGCCGCAGCGCCGCGTCCAGCACATACACGCGCGTGTTGGCGATCGGCGGGCCGAGCTCGATCCGGTCGCCGACCTCGCTCGCGGTCGCCCACACCGTTGTTTCCGTTGGGCCGTAGATGTTCCACAGCGTGGCGCCGTCGGCGGTCAGCGTCCGCGCCAGATCGGCCGTCAGCTCCTCGCCGCCACACAGGCGGGTGCCCACCGACGGCGGAACATCGCCCGCGGTGAGGAGCAGCCGCCACCGGGAGGGCGTGGACTGCAGGATCGTCGCGCCGGTCTCCACCAGCCGCGACCGCAGACGCTGCGGGTCGCTCGCCTCGGTCGAGTCGAACACCGACACCCGCGCGCCACGGGTCAACGGCAGGAACAGCTCCAGCACGGACGGGTCGAACGACAGCGTCGTCACCGCCGCCCAGACGTCGTCCGGCGACAGCTTGAGGAACTCGTCGAACGCGACGAGTTGGTTCACCACGCCCGCGTGCGGGACGGCGATGCCCTTCGGCCTTCCGGTCGAGCCGGACGTATAGATGATGTAGGCGAGGTTCCGGCCGTCGAGCGGCACGTCGGGCGCGGTGACGGGACCGGTCGCGTCGACCCGGACCTGGGTGAGTCCCTCGGCGAACGCGGCGGTGGTGTCGTCGACCAGCGCCACCGCGACGCCGGTGTCGGCGAGCATGTAGCGCAGGCGGTCGACCGGCCACGACGGGTCGAGCGGGACGTACGCGCCGCCCGCCTTCCACACCGCGAGCAGCGCCACGACCAGGTCCACCGACCGCTCCACGCACAGCGCGACCGTCACCTCGGGGCCGACACCGGCCGCGCGCAGGGCGTGCGCGACCTGGTTTGCCCGCTGGTCGAGCGCGGAGTAGGTGAGACGGTGGGTGTTGTCCTCGACCGCGACGGCGTCGGGCCGGGCCGCGACCTGCGCGGCGATGAGGTCGAGCGCGGTGGCCGCGGCGGGCAGGGGCAGCGCGGTGTCGTTCCAGGTGACCGTCGCCCGGTGGCGTTCGTCGTCGGTGAGCAGATCGACGTCGCCGACGCGGACGTCCGGGTCATCGACCACAGTGGACAGCAGCCGGACGTAGTGGTCGGCGAGCCGCTCGGCGGTGGCCGCGTCGAACAGGGCGGTGTCGTATTCGAGGTCGACGTGCAGGTCGTCGCCGCGTTCGGCGGCGGCGAGGGTCAGGTCGAACTTGGCGATGTCGGCCATGACGAACCGCGGCTCGGACACGGTCAGCCCGGGCAGGTCCAGTACCGGCGGGGGTGTGCTCTGCAGGGTGAGCTGCACCTGGAACACAGGGGAGTGGCCGAGGCTGCGCTCGGGGTGGACCGCCTCGACGATCTGCTCGAGCGGCACATCGGCGTAGCCGACGCCGTCGAGGGTCACGTCGCGGACCCGGGCGACGAGCTCGCGGAACGTCGGGTCGCCCGCGAGCGAGGTGCGCAGCGGGACGGTGTTGACGAACAGGCCGATCAGCGGTTCGGCGTCCACTCTGGACCGTCCGCCGACCGCGGTGCCGACGACGATGTCGTCCTGGCCGCTGTAGCGGGCGAGCAGTGCCTGGTAGGCGGCGAGCAGGACCATGAACAGGGTGCCGCCGAGGCCATGGGTCGCTTCGCGGAGCCGGGTGGCGAGGTCGCGGGGGAGGTCGAAGCTGTGGACGCGGCCCGCGTAGGTCTGCGTCTCGGGGCGCGGGCGGTCGGTCGGGAGGGCCAGCAGGGGCGGGGCGCCGCGGAGCTGCTCGACCCAGTAGTCCAGGGCCATGGCGCCGAGGGGGCTCGCGGCTTCCTCGCGCTGCCACGCGGCGAACTCGGGGTACTGCAGGGGAAGCGGCTCCAGCGTGCCGCCCGCGTAGAGGGTGCCCAGCTCGTCGAGCAGGATCGCGAGTGACCAGCCGTCGGAGATGATGTGGTGCAGGGTGATCATCAGGAAGTGATCGCCGTCGGCCACCCGAAGCAGCAGCACCCGCAACAGCGGACCGGCCGCCAAGTCGAAGGGCCTGCGCGCCTCCGCCTGGATCTCCGCCTCCGCCGCCTCGATTGTAGGACAATCCATTTGTTCAACTGTGTTCAACAAGTGATGGTTCACCAGTTGGACCGGGCGACCGTCCTGCTCGGCGAAGACCGTCCGCAGCGAGTCGTGTCGCCGGACGATCTCGGCGAACGCCCCGCGTAGGCGGGAAACGTCGAGAGGCCCGGTGACGCGCAGCACCACCGGCACGTTGTAGAGCGCGGAACCAGGGTGCAGCTGGTCGAGGAACCACAGCCGCTGCTGCCCGAACGACGCCGCCGTCATCGCGAGCCCACCTCCAGCCCGTCCCGGACCAGCGCGTGCGCCATCGCCTCGCGCACCGACGACGGCACCTGGCTCGCGAACTGCCGCAGGTACGCCAGGGTGTGGTCGCGGCTGTCCCGCAGGAACGGGAAGTCCGTCGGCACCATGTGCCGGATCGCCAGCAGCGGCACCGGGCTGTTGAGCGGCCGGAAGTCCGGGTTCCACAGCCCGCCCTTGTCCGGCGGCCCGTCGTGGAACTCGCCGATCATCAGGCCGCGCTCGACGTAGTCGGTCTTCAGCGTCTCCTGCGAACCGTCGATCACCAGGTCGATGTCGTCGGGTAACAGGTCGGGGAACAGCACCAGGATCGTCGCCAGCTGCGACCCCGCCTGCGCGCGCGGCGCCAGGTCGAGGAACCAGTCGCGGTAGGGCAGCAGGGCGGTGGCGACGTCGCCGAGGTCGCGCGGCCTGCCAGGAAACACCGCCAGGTAGAACTTGCGCCGGTCGATCGATGCCTGGACGAACGGGCACACGCTTCCCTTGCGCCCCAAGCTCTCGTGTGGCCGCGTCAGGTAGACGCGGGCCCAGTCGAGGATGGTGCGCAGCTGCGGGGCATAGGGGGCGAACTCGGCGGGGAGCAGGTCGTGCTCGACGTCGTCGACTTCGATGAGGATTCTGTCAGGATCACTGGGGTTGGTCAGCATGGTTACTTCCCCTTGACGCGACGGGCCAGATGGCGGACCAAGGCGGTGCCCGCCGCGGCGGCGCCGGTGGCCACCGCCCCGGCGACCCAGGCGAGCGTGGTGTTCTGCCTGCGGGAGCGGCGCAGCGCGTCCGCGTACGGCGTCGTGGTGTGCGAGATCATCGTGTAGAGCGGGACCCACCGGTCGCCCAGCACCTTGTTCAGTGCGAGGTCGGCCTTCTTGCGAGCGAGGAACAGCGGCGAGGCGAGCCGATCACGCAGCTCGATGAAATTCTCCGCCGAAAGATCGGCGAGCACATCGGTGTTGGCCTTGCGAATCCGCTGATACTCGGCGAACGCGGCCGCCCAGTCGGCCGGGTGCCGGTCGAGGCACTCGTCGAGCGTCACGCAGTCCTCGAACGCGGAGTTCATCCCCTGCCCGTAGAACGGATACACCGCGTGGCAGGCGTCGCCGAGCAGCGCGACCCGGTCGCCGAAGTGCCACGGCGCGGTCCGCACGGTCACGAGATGGCCGACGGGCTGGCTGAGGAACTGGTCGACGATGTCGGGCACGAGGTCGTGCAGGTCGGGGAACCGCTCGGTGAGCAGGGTGTCGACCGACTCGCGGGTGCGCAGGGTGGCGAAGCTGTCGGCGCCCGCCAGCGGCAGGAAGATCGTCCCGGTGAGCGACCGGTCGGCGTTGGGGTGGGCGACGATGAGGCCGCTGTCGGCGGGCCACACGTGCAGCGCCTCCGGGTCGGTGCGCTGGTCGCCCGCCGCGCCCGCCTTGATGGCCAGTTCCTTGTAGCCCCAGGGCAAGAACTCCTGGTGGTAGTCGGCGGGCTCGCCGCGCTGGGTCTGCGCGCGGACCGTGGAGAACGCGCCGTCGGCGCCGATCACGGTCTGGGTGAGCACGCGCTGCTCGCCGTCGGCGGTGTGGAAGCGCAGCTCGACCGGCTCGTGGCCGTCGCCCTTGGTCAGCGCGGTCAGCTTGGCGTTGAACTCGAAGACGACGTTCGGCTGCGCCTCGGCGGCGTCGAGCAGCACGACGTTGAGGTCGTGGCGCAGCACCGACCGCAGGATCTGGTCGTCGCTGGTGCCGTACGGGTGGAAGCCGAGGGCACCGTCGGCGAGGTGCACGACCCGCCCGCGCATCGGCGCGGCGTGGGCGAGCACGCGGTCGAGCAGCCCCGCGTGGCGCAGCGCGGTGATGCCCCGCTGCGACAGTCCCAGATTGATCGACCGGCCGTGGTCGCCGCCGCCGACCCGGGGGTCGGGACGCCGCTCGAACACCCGCACCCGGCACCCGCGCCGGGCCAGGAGAACAGCCATGAGACACCCGGAAAGCCCGGCCCCGACGACGACAACGTCCCGGTCGGACACACCCGTACCCACCTGCGCCTACCCCTTTCGAGACAGCTGACCGTCCATCACATCGACCGTCGAGACGCGAGTCCCGCGCGTGTCATCGAATGCCGATAAGACGCGCCCGCCGGGTCCGGGTTCACCGGGAGAGTATCCACGATGGACAGAGGTTCGTAATGGTCCGAACGCATCGAACCTGCATTCCTCTATTCGGCGTAGCCATTAGTCTCCGCCGCCGCGAGAGAAGTGCGAGTGACCTCGGTCCACGTACATGACCTGGGGAAGTTCGCTCATTTGGCCTAGCGCGTTAGGGGTTTGCGGATTTAATCACTCGAATGGAGCAGTATCTGGTAAATGCGGGAACGGCCGCCCCGGAATGGAGTCTTCCGGGACGGCCGTTATTTGCTATCAGTGGAGGCTTGCTCCGGTTTGGACACTTGCCGTGGCCACAGTGGACGATTAGCGGGTCGCCGCCTTGATGAGGCCTCGGACCGGCGCGTAGTGCTCGGTCACGGCGAGCGCGAACGCGGTGACGTCGCCGGAGCGGGCCGCCAGGACCATGTCGCGGTGCACCGCGACGGTGTCGGTCTCGACCTTGAGGTCGCGGCCGACCAGCAGGTACGGCGCGACGAAGCGGTAGACGTCCCAGAACGCACTGGAGAGCTGGCTGATCAACTCGTTGCCGAGCGGGTGGATCAGCAGGGCGTGGAACTCGCGGTCGATCTCGACGAACCCGGCGTCGCCTTCGCCGAGCGCGGCCATCCGGTCGACCAGGCCGTCGAGGGTGTCGAGGTGCTCGGGGGTGAGCGCGCTGGTGATCCGGTCGGCCATGCCGCGCTCGATCAGCTCGCGGGTGTCGATGAGGTCGGTCAGGAACTGGAGGTCGGCGCCGGGGTTGACTCGGCCGCGGAAGGCCAGCGCCTCGATCATCCCGGCCATGCCCGCCTTGCCGACGCAGGTGCCGTGACCGTGCCGCACCTCGACGATGTCGAGCGCGTTGAGGGTCTTGATCGCCTCGCGGATGCTCGACCGGCTGACGGCCAGCCCTACGCAGAACTCGGCCTCGGTCGGCAGCGGATCGCCGGGGCGCAACTCGCGTTCAAGGATGTAGTCCTTGATGCGCTCGGCGACCTCCTGCCGCCGCGACATCCGGTTCTCCACCGGCTCGGTGACGACCCATTCTCCAGGCACTGCTCGACCCCTCTCGACCACCCAATTCGGCCCGCCCACCTTAGCGCCGCCGTACGACGTCAGACGTCAGACGGCCCAAGCTCTGGCAAGGGCGGTGATCATCAGATCGGGTGATCGTTGTCCGGAATCCGTCGGCCCGCCGCTCATCTCGGGTGACCGAGAGGAGCAAGTAGTGCGAGCGCACGTGTTGGCCGAGTACGAACCGCCACTGCTGGGGGAGGCCGAGGAGCTCCGCTGGCGGACGCCGCCGCCGCGGCCGCCCGCCCCGGTGCCGCTCGTCCCCTACGACGCAGGCCCCAGCCGCGCCGATCTCACGCGCCTGTTCGGGCTGGTGCTGGAGGCGATGGAGGGCCGACGCCCGGTCGCGCAGCTGAGCGCGATCATGTCGCCGCCGGTCTACGAGGCCATGTTCACCCGAGCCCGCGTCGCGGCGGGGCGGCGGTTCCGGTTGGCGGGCTTGCACCAGTGCCGGGTCGCCGCCGACGCCATCGAGGTGGCCGCGACGGTCGACGCGGGCAGACGGGTGGTCGCGGTGGCGGCGCGACTGGAGCGGGAGACGACGTGGCTGTTCACGTACTTCCGGTTCATAGCGGCGGGCGGACGCCCCGAGGCCGCGTCACCCGTACGAGTGACCGCCGCATAGGACGGTTCATGCGTCCGACCCCGCGTGGTCCGATGGGGGCATCGGTGGCGTGTGGCTGGATCTCCTGCCGCCCGGTCATAGACTCACGCGATGGCCTATGACGAGGGACTCGCCACGCGGATTCGGGACTTGGTCGGCGATCTGCCCGGCATGGTCGAGAAGAAGATGTTCGGCGGCTTGGCGTTCCTGTTCCAGGGCAACATGTCCGTCGGCGTGCACGGCGACGAGTTGATCGTGCGGCTCGACCCGGCCGAGATCGCCGTCATGGATGAGCCCGGCGTGCGGATGTTCGAGGTCGGCGGGCGGTCCATGAAGGGCTGGGTACTGGTCCACCCCGACGTCCACGCCGAGGACGACGACCTGCGCCGGTGGGTCGACCGGGGTGTGGCGTACGCGGGGTCGCTGCCGCCGAAGTGACCTACAGCGGCGCGGGCACGCCCCGGGGCAGTTGGACCAGCCGGGTGCCGTAGGCGTCGGACAGGGCTGCGACGTCGTCGAGGAAGGCGGGCCAGTCCAGGCGGGCGACCGGGCGGGGTGGTTCGCTGAGGGGGCGGAAGAAATTGTCGTGGTGGCAGGGGACGATCACCTTGGGCCGCAGTTGCTCGCCCAGCCGCTGGAAGTAGCGGTCGGTGCCCTGCCGCGCCGCCAGGCACGCGATCAGCACGTCCACGGGCTCCTGCCTCGCCAGCGGGGCGTCCTCGATCCCGGCGCTGGTCTGCAGGTGGATGGCCAGTCCGCCCACCTCGACGCGGTAGGCGAACACCTGCCCGCGCGGCCAGCGGAAGACGGTGCGCGGCATCCCGGTGCCGGACAGCTCGAGCACGTCGATCCGGCCCGCGACCGGCACCTTCCCGTGCCGCGACGCGATCGCCTCGACGGTGAACGGTCCGATCTCGACCTTGGTGCCGTCGGCCACTGTGTGGAGCCGGTCGACACCCTGGCGTCGGCAGATCTCGGTGGTGGTGGCGCTGCCGTGGACCACGCAGCCCGAGGCCAGCGCCAGCGGCGCGACGTCCATCGCGTGGTCGAAGTGGGTGTGGCCGACGAAGATCGCGTCGACCTTGCCGAACGTCTCGGTGATGAGTGCCTGGTTCGGGCGGGCCGGTCGGAACAGGGTGTCCCTGACGCCCGGGTTGCTGGCGTACGGGTCGAAGCAGATCCGGGTGCCGTCCACCTCCAGCAGGAAGCCCGCGCACCCGGTCCAGGTGATCCGCCCGCCCACCTCGCGCCCCGCCCACCCGGCGTCGGGCGCCGCCGTCGGGAACGGAGTGGGCGCGGCGGGCAGCAGCATCGGCAGCACACACGTCAGGCACATGGCTCAGACACTACCCACAGTCACCGCTGGAATCACCCGCGTGGCGCCTGTTCGGCGGGTGGTCGGAGATCCACTCTGGACAGATGGCCAGCACCTTCCAACGCCGCAAGATCACCAACGTCTTCCGCGCCATGGACATCGACGGCGACGGACACCTCACCGAGTCCGACTTCGCCGCACTGACCACCCGCTGGACCGACATCCTCGACGCGGCCCCCGGCTCCCCGGAGCACACCCGCGTCGAATCGATCATGATGGGCTGGTGGGCCACCCTCCTTGCGGCCTCCGACCGCGACGGCGACAACCGCGTGACGGTCGAGGAGGTCCTCGCCGTGGTCGACCAGCTGTCCGAGATGACCGACGCCGTCACCGCGACGGCCCACACCCTCTTCGACGCCACCGACACCGACGCCGACGACGCGATCTCCGCCCCCGAATACCGAACCCTGGTGGAGGCGTGGAACGGCTCCTCAACCGACGTCGACGAGGTCTTCCCCCTCCTGGACCTCGACCACGACGGCACCATCTCCCGCGACGAGTTCACCGAACACTGGCTCGAGTTCTGGGCGGGCGACAACCCGGACGCGCCGGGGACCTGGGTGTTCGGCCGGTTCGCTTAGCCGCCGACTGGGCGGGAACGGCCGGCACTCCGATAGCGTCTGAGGGTCACAGGCGATAACGGGGGGTAAGGCTGTGCCTGAAGACAGGCAGGGGTTCGCGACGGACGTCAGCGACCTCGATGAGATAGCGGGCAAATTCCTGCCGAACGTCGCGCACGCGCTGCGGGCTCCGGCCGACGTGGTGTTGTCACACGAAGGACTGGAAGGCGGGGGCCGGTTCCAAGCGGTGTTCGACATGGAGGCGGCGTACGCGGCGTTCACCGACTCGATCGGCCACCGCCAGCGCGTCGGCATCGAGCGAATCGAGGCGACGGGCACCGCGCTGCGGGAGATCGTCGCCTTGTATCGAATGGCTGACGGTCAGGGCTGACGGGGTTCGGGGGAAGGCATGGGGAGCTGGCGAAACGACGGCGAAATGCACGATGTCGCCGTCCGGCTGGGCGAGAAGATCATCGAGATGTACACCGACGCGGGCGAGTGGGTGCCGAGTTGGGGCGGCCCGGGTGGCAATCCGCGGCAGACCTACATCGAGAGCCTGGTCATCGACGCGCAGGAGTTCATGGCACTGGATCCGCAGAAGATCACCGACGAGTACTTCAGAATCCAAGGCGCGGCACAGAGGACCTACAGCGGCGAGGCGAAAGCCGAGCTGGAGGTCGCGGGAAGCCGATTGGCGGCGAACTGGCATGGCGAGGCGGCAACGGAGTTCGCCAAGCAGATGTCCTATGCCGAGAGTTTCATGGAACAGCAGGCCGAACGCATGGCGTTCGCGATGCAAGCGCTGTGCACCGCGTATCACCTCGCGGTGGAGATTCGGAGAAGCTACGTCGATCTCGCGGAGGCGGCCATTGCCGCCTGCGACGTCGAGATGGGCAAGCAGGCTGGGCGCGAGGCCAAAGCGCGCGTGGGGCTGGGGTCGGAACTGGTCAAAGCCGTGATCGGCGGACTTGGGCTCAAAGGCGCGTTGGAGATCGTGAAGCAGACCATCGACGGCGCGGTGTCGGTGGTGTCGAAGACCGAGGAAATCGAACTGGAGGGCAGCGAAGCGGGTGAGGTCGTCAACCTCTACCTCGCGGGGCGCGACCGACTGCGTCACCACTGGGAATCCGGGCTGTGGGACATCCGGGACTGGCTCGCCCAACAGGATTCGGCGTTGAGCAAGGATTCGGTGCCCCTGTTGGAACCTATGCCCAGCTCGGTCGACGTCTACAGCCCGGACTTCAGCTACAAGCATTTCTACAGCGATCATCACGCGCCCGAAACCTACGCGCCGCGGGTCGAGGAGCAGCGCAGGAAACTCATCGACGCCAAGAACCTGGAGGAGCCATCGGGGCTGATCGGGCATCTTCTGGCAGGCGGTGAACGGTGAACCTGCGAAGCCTGAACGTGCTGGTCGTTGTCGCCGCGTTGTTGAGCGGGTGTACTTCGCCCGGCAAGGAACCTGTTGTCCGTACGATCACTCCCGAGCCGCTGCCCTCTCGGCCGACGGTGGCTCCGTCGCCAGTGCCGGTGCTCGGGGACGTCACCAGATTCAATCGGCGCGCCTGCGACCTGCTCCCTGACGACCAGGCTGTCGCGTTCGGGGCGTCCGGAACGCCGGACGAAGTGTGGTCCGGGTTTGGTGCGATATGTACTTGGTCGGGCAAGGTTCGTCTGATGATCGCGGCCACGTCCGAGGAGGACAGCCTGGCCGCGGCGTATCGGTCGAGTGCGAGCACGGTCGAGTGGGAGGAGTTGACCATCGGTGGTCAGCCCGCTGTGCGGTTCTCGCCGGCCAAGCCTCGGACCGCGTGTCACGTTGTCGTGGGGACCGCGCCGGGGCAAGCCATTGATGTCGACTTGTCCGGCGACGATCCCGCGGTCGACTGGTGCGGGAAGTCGATCGCCATTGCCGAGAAGGTGTTGCTGAACGTCAAGGGCTGATCGGGCCCGCCGGTTCGATGTGGATGGTGCGGCCGTTGAGCGGCTGGGGCTGGCGTGCGTTCCCGTCGGCGAACAGGGCCTGGAACCGCGCCACGGTCGCGGCTTCGACGTGTTTCTCGCGCATCAGGACCCATCGCACGCCTTCGGTGAAGGGGGAGGTGGTGAGTGAGCCGTCGTAGCGGAGGGACGCGCGTTGGGTGGGTAGGAGGTCGTTCAGGGCGATTCGGCCCACGGGGACGGGCTGGCCGCACTCCGAGGCAAGGGTGCGCAGCACCGTGTCCACAGTGGAGGGGCCACCGACGGTCAGTGGGACGCCGATCACCAGCAAGTGACCAGCGGCGTCGCGGTGCACCAGGTGTAGTTCCATGGGGGTGGCGAGGCCGGCGAAGCGGTGTTCGGACGGGGTGTGGAAGTGGAACTGCACCAGGTCGTAGCGGACCCCGGACAGGGCGACCGAGCCCGCCCCCGGCTCGACCGTGGCCTGCTCGGTCTCCTCCTCGCCGCGGGTGGTGCAGTCGCCGTCTCTGCTGACGTAGGCGAGGGAGACCTCGGACGAGCGGTAGTCGATTCGCAGGGGTGTCAGCGGCCAGTCCGCGCGGAGGGCGGTGGCGGTGACGTTGATCGGGCTCTGCCGCGGCAGCGGCTGTGCGGTCGCCCCGCCGGAGGTCAGGGCCAGGCCGGGCAGGGTGAGCACGGCGGCGAGGGTGAGCAAGCGACGAGTGATCACGGAACACCTTCCGGATACGCCATTTGGGCTAATCAGCCGCGCCACTCTATTAGGCGGCGAATGGCGATCTTCGGCGGGTGCCCCGAACTGTCCGTGATCATGGAACAGCTGGTCAACTAGGCGCGTCGACGCTTCCGGGTGAGGGCGACGATCACGGCTCCAGCCGCCACGGCGGTCGCGCCCAGGATCGCCAGCCAGTCGACGTCGGCGCCGGTGTTGGGGAGTGGGGAAGCACCAGGCTGTGGGGCCGGGGTGGCGGTCGGGGGAGTGGTCACCGGGGGAGTGGTGTGCGGTGCGATGACGACCGCGATGTCGAAGCCCGGCTGCGCGGCGGGCGCCTGCGCGGCCTTGATGCCCATCAGACGGAGGTTGGCGTCGCCCGCGGCTGTGGTCTCCGTGTACGGGCCGGTGAAGCCATCGGGCCAGCGGGTCGGCATGACCTGGTACGGCACGGTGCCCAACTGGCCGAAGTCGAAGCGGCCGGACGCGTCGGTGGTCGTGTTGTGGGCGTCGCTCACGAGCTTGGGGTTCACCGCGTGCACGACGGTATGAGCGAGTTCCTCGCCCGGGTCGAGTGCGCCGTCGCCGTCCGCGTCGGCGAACAGGACGCCCGCGACGCGGGCCGAAGTGCGGGCGACCGGGGCGGTGAACATCCGCGCCTCGGTGCCGACGCGGACCGCGACGGTCAGGTCGCGGGACGGGTGGGTGTTCCGGCCGGCCACGACGCTCGACCGCGACTCGCCGGGGGCCAGCGGCAGGCTGGCGAACGCGGTGGAGGCGCCCATGCTCGACTCGACGCTGGCGGGCAGGGCGACCGGGTTACTGCTCGTGTTGTGGAACGTCACCGTCACCGCATAGGGGAACCGGTGGTGTACGTCGCCTGGTCGAACGTCGCGGTGACCTCGACGGTGCTGGACTCCGCGTGGGCGGCCGGACCGCAGGCCAGCAGCGCGGTCGTCGCCGTCGCGAGGGCGGCGAGGCGGAGGTACACGGGGACACCCTTCAGTGGCGGAAACGCCCGCAACGTAACACCTTCGGGTGACCAGCCGGTGAACACGAATAGACTGCGATCATGTCGCGATTCATCACCGCCGATGGGGTCGAACTGTGGGCCGAGGACTTCGGCGACCCGGCGCGTCCGACGCTGCTGTTGGTCATGGGCGCCAACGCGGGCGGGCTGACATGGCCCGACGAGTTCCTCGCGCTGCTCGCCGAGACCCACCACGTGATCCGCTACGACCACCGCGACACCGGTCGGTCGACCCACGCCTACGCCGAGAAGCCCTACGCCATCACGAAGCTGGCGACCGACGCGGTCGCGGTGCTCGACGGGTTCGGCGTCGACCGCGCGCACGTGGTCGGCATGTCGCTGGGCGGCATCCTCGGCCAGCTGCTCCTGCTCGACCACCCCGACCGCCTGCACACCATGACGCTGCTCTGCACCGTGGGCCTGTTCACCGCCGACGCGCCGGAGTGGGTCGGGCCGCCGCCGGAGCTGGCGGCGCTCTGGCAGGAGATGGGCGCGCCGCGCGACCGGGACGCCGAGGTCGACTGGCGGGTCCGGCACTGGAAGGTTCTCAACGGCGGCGTGCTCCCCTTCGACGAGACCGAGTTCCGCCGCATGGAGGAACGGGTCATCGAGCACGCGGGCACCCACACCGAGTTCCCGGCCCACGCCCACGCCGACACCTCCGGCCTCGCCCGCGGCGACGAGTTGGCGAACGTGCGCACCCCGACCCTGGTCGTGCAGGGTCCCCTCGACCCGGTGAACCCGCCGCCGCACGGCGAGCACCTCGCCAAGCTCATCCCGGGTGCCGAACTCGTGGAGATCCCCGGCATGGGACACGCACTGCCGTCAGCGGTGCACAAGCCGTTGGCCGAAGCCATCCTCAGGCACGCGCGGCCCTGACGTTCGCCGCGATGGGGCTGAGCTGGAGCCAGTTCGGCAGTCCGCGCACGATCCAGCGCGCCCCGGTGAGGCTCAGCCTGCCGGACCGGGCGGCGTCGCGGAGATCCACTTCGCCCTCCCACACCCGGTAGAGCGTGGCGATGTCGGAGGCCAGCACCGCGTCGACGTCGAAGCCGGGGTCGGTGTAGCAGACGGAGGCGTCGTCGGGCTCCAGGACCAGCCAGAACACGCGGTGGCGGTCGGGGACCTGGATCTGCACGACGGCGCGGCGGGAGATCTCGCTGGTGTCGACGCGGCCGTGCAGCCACCACATCAGCAGCTCGGGGTCCATCTCCTCGGGCTGCGGGTCGCCGAAGGCGTATCTGGCGCCCCAGTCGGCCAGGCCGAAGACGAGACCGCGCAGGTCCTCGCCCGCATTCGTCAGCTCGTAGCCGGTCGCGGTGCGGTTGATGATCTCCGCGTTCTCGAGTTGGCGCATGCGGCGGGCGAGCAGCGCGCGCGACAGGCCGGGCAGGCCGCGGGCGATCTCGTTGAACCGTGTGGCGCCGTTGAGCAGCTCGCGGACGATGAGCAGGGTCCAGCGGTCGCCGAGGATCTCCACGGCGCGCACGATCGGGCAGTACTGGGCATAAGGCCGCATATCTGAGTGTCGCTTCGGGACGGTCCGGTCGTTACGGGTTCAGTTTCTGCACTACTCGCGGGCCCGCCACGTTCCTACCGTCAGTGCCTGAACCCAGCGAAAGGCACTCTCATGACGCTCATCGATTCACCCCCGGACAACGACACCCGCTTCGTCGGCCTCGCCACCGAGATCGGCGAGGTGGCCGCCAAGCACGCCGCCGAGCACGACCGGGACGCCACGTTCGTCGGCGAGGCGTACGCGGCCATGCGGGAACGGGGCTATCTCGCGTTGGCCGTGCCCGAGGAACTGGGAGGGCTCGGCGCGAGCATCAAGCAGGTGTGCCACGCCCAGGCGGAACTCGCCAGGCACGACGGCGCGACCGCGCTGGCCTCCGCGATGCACCAGTATCTGACGCTGATGCAGGTGTTCCGGCGGCGGAAGGGCGCCCCGGACGCCGAAGGCGTGCTGCGGCGGATCGCCGACGAGGGAATCGTCATCGCCACCAGCGGCGGGTCGGACTGGCTGTGGCCGACGACCACCGCGGTCGAGGTCGACGGCGGGTATGTGGTCAACGGCCGCAAGGCGTTTTGCAGTCAGTCGCCGGGGGCCACCGTCGTCGCGACGTGCGCGGTCGTCGAGGGCGTCGGCGTGATCCACTTCAGCGTGCCGTTCGCCGCGGACGGCGTGCGCATCGAGGAAACGTGGGACACCCTCGGGATGCGCGGCACCGCCAGCCACGACGTCGTCATCGAGGACTTCTTCGTCCCGGCCGAGAAGATCACCGGCCGCCGCCCCTACGGCGAGTTCGGCGGTCCGCTGGCCGCCGCCGCGATGCACTTCGCCCCGGTCGTCGGCTCGACGTACTACGGGATCGGCGCGGGCGCGCGCGACCTGGCCGTCGCCACCGCCACGGCGGGCACGCGCGGGCCGACGTCGCTGGCGAACCTGCCGCGCGTGCAGCGGGCGGTCGGCCTCATGGACACGAAGCTGCGCGTGGCGTGGTGGTCGCTGATGGGCGCGGTCGGCGAGCTCGGCCCGGACTACGAGGCGGACGCGGCGACACTGAACACGGTCATGATCGCCAAGCGGGAGGCGGTGACCGCGGCGACGGCGGTGGTGGACCTGGCGATGGACGTCGTCGGCGGGCGCGCCTACTTCCGCAGGTTCCCGCTGGAACGGGCCTATCGGGACGTCCGCGCGGGCGCCTTCCACCCGTTCACGCCCGAGCTGACCCTCACCTACGCCGGAAAACTCGCTCTGGGCGACAGCGGCGTCACCGAATGACGTCACACCGACCGGGGGTCACGCGATGTAGCGGGCAAACCACACATCGCGGAGGCAGCTTCCATGATCACGATCGCCGAAAGCGCGTTCATGGCCCGGTCGGACTCGCCCATGACCCTCGGTCGCACCCTCGCCGCGCTCGGCAGGGCGAACCCGGTCGTGTTCGACGAGCGGATGGGTGCCCCGGTGGTGCTGCGGCACGCTGACGTGTCCGCGGGGCTGCGCGACACGTCGACGTTCAGCACGAAGTTCTACGGCATGGGCCCGATGGCCGCGTCGATGATCGCGCACGACGGGCCGGAGCACACCCGGCAGCGGCGCATCCACAACCGGTTCTTCAGCCCGGGCGCGAGCAGGCGGTACGAGGAGCGCATCCGCCCGATCGCCGCCCGGGCCTTCGGGTCGCTGGAGGGGCCCGCGGTGGAGCTGATCGAGGCGGCGATCGCGCGGTACCCGATGCAGGTGTTCCTCGACCTGCTCGGCATCCCCGACGAGGTGGGCGACCAGGGGCTGGCGTGGGTGCGCACGATCATCAGCTGGCTGGGCTCGCCCATGGACGAGTCGATGGTCGCCCCCGGCCTGCGGGCTTACCAGGAGCTCAGCGACTACACCGAGAAGCTGGTGGAGCAGGAGCGGTCCGCGCCGAGCGACAACCTGCTCGGCGAGATCATCCGGGCGCACGAGGACGAGTTCTCCCTGGAGTCGTGCGTGGTCGCGGTGGTCAGCCTGCTGCTCGGCGGGTTCGAGACCACGATCCAGATGATGACCGCGACGATCGGGTCGCTGCTGCTCAACCCGGACGCCCTCGCCCAGGTCCGCGCGGACCGCTCGCTGATCGACGGCGCGATCGACGAGGCGTTCCGCTGGGCGAACCCGTCGGCGGGGCTGTACCGGCTGGTGCTGCGCGACACCGAGATCGCGGGCGTGCCGATGGCGGCGGGCAGTATGACGTACTTCTGCATCGCCGCGGCCCACTACGACGCCGACGCGTTCCCGTCGCCGGAGACCTTCGACGTCACCCGCTCGCCCAGCCACCTCGGGTTCGGCCTCGGGCCGCACTACTGCGTCGGCGCGCCGCTGGCCAAGATCGAGGTCCGGGCGGCCGTCGACGCGCTGCTCGACGCCTACCCGGACCTGCGCGCCGACCCCGACCGGCCGATGTCCTTCCAGTACGGCGCAAGGGGTTTCGTGCAGCACGGCACCGACGCCGTGCCCGTTCTCCTTTAATCCCGGCGCACCACCGGCATCGGCACGCGCACCCAGCGCAGGCCGAGCCGGGCGGCGCCCGCGGGCGCGGTGCGACGCAGCACCACCATGCGCACCCACTGCGCGGCGACGAGCGCGATCAGCAAGGCGGCCAACAGGATCGGGCCGTAGCGCGGACCGGGTTCCGCGGGCAGCGGACTGGCGCTGCCCGCGGTCCGGTTGCCCGCCACTTTGTCTCCCTGGCCCGCCAGGCCGAACTGCGGCACCGGGCCGCCGGTGCCGGTCGGCGCGGTGAGCACCGCGACCGCCTCCGGGGGCACGCCCAGCCCCGGCGCGCGGTTCTTCCACTCGACCGGGTACTCCAAGGCCACATTGGACCCTTGCGTCACAGTCGACCCGGACGCCGAGTTGGTGGCCGGTGCCTCCGGGGCGATCGCTCCCGCGGGCACCGGCGGCTTCGCGGGCGCGCCGCTGCCGGTGTAGGTCGGCGGGCGTGCCGGGGTGGTGGACGGCGCGCCCGGCGGCCGCGGTGTCGACGTCGGCGGCGCGGGCTGCGCAGTGCCCGCGACCTCGCCGACGATGCCGCACGTGCTCGCGATGGTCGTCCATACCGTGCCCAGCAAGGGATCTATGACGCCGGACAGCACCGGTAGGCCCAGCAACTGGGTGGAGACCGCGTTGGCGATGGTGTCGCCGTTGATCATCGACGAGCCGGTCGCGGGCAGCGCGCCCAGCGGGATCGGCGGCAGCAGCGACCACACCTGGCGGAACAGCAGCGTGGTCACGCCGAGCGGGTCGAGCGGCCCGAGCGCGGACACGATGGGCGCCTCCACCGCCGACGGGCGCAGGGTCACCGGCTGACCCGGTTCGCCGATCACCTTGGCCGAGCAGCTGTCCAGCACGAACGGCTCCGCCGCCGCGGCCACGCCGGGAGTGACTGTCGTGAGCAGGACAGTTAGGCCCGCGATCACCCCGATACGCCGTGCACCCATCACCGTGCTCCTTCTACTTCGGGTTCGGGCGGATGACCGCGGAACAGGCCACGTTCGAGAACGCGCCGGGCGCGACACCCTGGTTGACGGGCTGGCCGTCGACGCTGACCGTGCAGGCCACCTGCGGTGACTCGCCGTTGGCGGCGAGCAGCTGCGCGATGCCGACGCCGGGGCCGACGGTCATCTGGATCTCCTTGCGCCACGGCAGGTCGACGCCCTCGACCTTGTCGGTGGCGCCGGTGCCGTCGACGACGTAGCGGATCTCCGGGGACTTGCCGGTGCCGGTGACCTCGTAGAGCACGGTGTGGGTGCTGGTGGGCAGCACCGACTGGCGCTCCTGGATCTTCTCCTCCGGCGCGGGCTCGCCGTCGAAGGTGTCGGTGAAGACGAGCACCGCGACGAATACCGCGGCGATTCCCAACAGCCACGGCAGCCACCATGTTCGCTCCGCCATCCGCCGCGATTTCGACGCGGGCGGGCTTTCCGCGGGCGGGCTTTCGGTGGATTCCTCTTTTTCCTCGTCGACGACATCGGTCGAATTGGTCGGGGTTTCACTCACGGCAGCGGCCTTTCGAGTCGAAACGACGAGTCGCATCGTGGCACGCGACCGGCCGGTTTGGCTAGTGGTGACCAAGGCGACAGGAACCCGTTTTACACTTCGGCAATATTGGCCTCGGCGCCTGGAACCGGCGGGCGGGTTTGCCCAGCTTAAGCTGCGTCTCAGGTCGCTCTCAGACGCCTCTCAGGCTGCTCTCAGGTGACAATCGGCGTTCCGCGCCGCGGTGTCGAATTAATGACCGGATGGGCAAATACCCGGCGGACCTGAATTGCGTTCACCATGCTGAACTGCGGAAACGCTGAAAGTCGGGCGCGCGATGACAATTGCGCGACCGGATGAACGCCCTGGTGAAAAATTCTTCTCTCACCCGCTTGATCGAGCCAGAGTGATCGGAAGAACGTCTCGTTTTAACAAACCGGAGATTGGCCGGTCACGCTTCGTTGGGGTACTTGGTCCCGCCGGGCGGGCGAACCTGAGAAGCCCGTGCGGTGCGTTTCGCTCCACCTCTCGGCCGGATAACGCGACCCCACCCTGCGCGGGGTCGCGTTATCCGGCCCATGAAAAGAAGGGAATGGCATGCGTTCGACGCGATATCCCGCGCCGCGAATGTTCCCGTCCGGCAGAGGCGGCCCACGCCGATCAAGGACGACCCGGTTCATCGCGGTCACCTCCGTGCTCACGCTGAGCGTGCTCGGCGTGGCGGTCCCGTCCCCTGCCCTGGCGGCGACCCACTCGGTGAGCCTGCGGAACCTGCAGTACAACCCGGCGACGATGACCGTCGCCGTCGGGGACACCATCACCTGGTCCAATCAGGACTCGGTGATCCACAGCGTGACCGGTGGCCCGCTCAACTCCCCTGACATGAGCCCGGGCGCGTCCTACCAGTTCACCTTCACCGGCGCGGGAACCGTCGACTACCGGTGCAAGTTCCACCCGGACATGGTCGGCAGGGTCGTCGTCGAGAGCGGCACCCCGACCACGACCACGACCGCCCCGCCGACCACCACCACGGGAACGCCCGCACCCACGACGGCGCCTCCCGGCGGCGGCGGCACGGCGACCCCGACGAACGCCGCGGGCGGTGCCCCGGTGGGTGTCGGGCCGCTGCCGGTGTCGTTCGACCTCACCGACAACAACGGCTCGTGGTTCGACACGAACCTGAACCTCGGCCCGATGATCGGCCAGTCGCTGGCGGTCGCGGTGCTGCCCAGGGTGAACCTCGGCTCCGTGCTCAACGGCGTGCCGTCGGTCAACCCGTCCGGCATCCCGCTGCTCGGCGGCGGCGGACTGCCCGACGTGGGCAAGCTGCTGCCCGGCGCGGGCGGCGCGCTGCCCGGCCTCGGCGGCGGCGCGCTGCCGGACCTCGGCGGCGGACTGCCGGGTCTCCCGGGGCTTCCGGGTCTGCCGGGCCTGCCCGGTGGCGGCGGTGGCGCGCTTCCCGCTCTGCCGGACCTCGGCGGGCTGCTGCCCGGCGCCGGTGGCGGCCTGCTGCCCGGCCTCGGCGGCGGACTTCCGGGCGTCGGCGACATCCCGCTGCTCGGCGGCGGCAGCCTGCCGCTGCTGGACGGCACGTCGGTCCCGCTGCTCGGCGGCGGCCTGCTCGCCGGGCTCGACGCGGTGAAGACGCTCAACCTCGACAGCGTGACCAAGCTGGCCAACCTGAACCTGGGTGGCGGCAAGCTCCCGCTGCTCGGGGACCTGGGGGTCGACGCGAACTCGCTGTTCAACCTCGACGCCATGCGGCAGGCGGTGTTCCAGTTGCTCCCCACGGGCGACTCGCGCATCGCCAAGGCCAATGGGCTGTTCGACCAGCTGACCACGCAGGTCGCCGCGCTCCCGGTGAACGCGCCGATCTCGCTGGCCAGCCTGCCGGTGGGTCCGGAACTCGAGGACCTGCTCGCGGATCTGCGCACGTTCGCCGAGAACGACGTGGCGCTGCCGGTGACGGTCAACTTCAACATCGCCAAGCCGGACGCCGCGTCGGCCCACACGATCACGAGTCTGATCTGGCCGGAGGGCGCCAAGGGCTTCCCGCAGGACGAGCCGGGCGCGTTCGTCGGCTCGACCAGCATGCAGCTCACCGAGCCGGGCCTGTACGCGTTCGCGTGCAAGATCCACCCGTACATGCTCGGCGCGATCGTGGTGGACGACCCGCTGACCGTCGGCCTGGACTTCGGCAAGAAGCTGCGGGTCAACAGCCGCAACCTCAGCGTGCCGTCCAACGCCGACATCATCGCCCAGCTGGTGCAGAAGTTCTTCGTCATCACGGTGGAGGACAACTGGCAGACCTTCAGCGACACCGAGGAGCGGACCTGGAACCCGCAGTTCCCGCCCGCGCCCATCCTCATGTACAACGAGGCGGGCAGCCCTGAGCTGGTTCCCAGCCTGGACGCCTACCTCAAGAGCAAGTTCGACTTCCCCAAGACGCTCCCGGCCTTGGGCAAGAAGCCGAGCGTGCCCGGTGTCGGCGAGGTCTGGATCGCCACCCAGATGGAGGAGTACGCCGAGAAGACCAAGACTGGCTCGATCACCAAGGTCGACGTCCAGAACTGGACGGTGTCGAAGAAGATCTCGGCGCCGGAGATCAACATGAACAACACCCACAACATGTGGACCGACAAGGACGAGAAGCTCCTCTACGCCAACGAGTGGTTCGGCGACAAGATGGACGTCTTCGACCGCGAGTCGGGCAAGCTGATCAGGCAGATCGAGGTCGGGCCGGACCCATCGCACGTGATGAGCCGGACCGACACCGACCAGCTGCACGTCGCGATCAACGGCGGCGGCTCGGTCATGGAGGTCGCCCCGGGCGGCACGCGCATTGATCGACGCATCCCGGTGCAGGGGCCGGGCGAGAAGATCGCGCACCCGCACGCCCACTGGATGACCGGCGACGCCAAGATCATGGCGACGCCGAACGTCAACCTGTACAACGCGACCCTGGTCGACATCCCGACCGGCGCCATCCGCCACGAGCAGACCGGTGAACTGCCGATCGCCACGGGCATGACGCCGGACGGGTCGAAGACCTACATGGCCGACTTCCTCGGTGCGACCGTCTCTTGTATCTCCAACGAAGCCGACGCGTGCGTCAGCGGCGGGACGAAGACCAAGAACAAGAGCATCGACCTGTGGGGCAGCTACAACGCCGTCGCCGGGGCCTCCGGGCCGTTCGGCGGTCTGCCGATCCAGCTGCCGGTCGCGCCGGACAACTCGGCGCTCTTGGTGGCCAACACGATGACGTCCAACATCACCGTGATCGACCCCAAGACCGACGAGATCGTCAAGTGGCTGCCGTGTGACGCCGGATGCCACGGCATCAACTACGGCGCCAAGAAGGGCGGCGGCTACTACGCCTACGTCTCCAGCAAGTTCGCCAACACCCTCGCCGTGGTCGACCCCGACCCCAACGGCGACGGGAACCCGGCGGACGCCGCGGTCGTGGGCAAGTTCGTCCTCGACGGCACCGCGTCGACGCCGAACGACGGAACCATCACCAAGTGGGCGGGCTTCGGCGGGCAGGGCGTGCTGCCCATCCCGCTGGCCTACGAGGGATGGGCGAAGCGGGTGCCGAGCAACGCGGTCAACGACCAGTTGACCTGTCGCCAGCGCAACCCCGTCTCGTTCGCGACCGTTTGCTCATAACGCCGGAAGCCGGGTCGGGGAGCATCGCCGCTCCCCGGCCCGGCCGGTGTCGATCCAATGAGGACAATCATGAGGTTTCCCCGGTGGCTGGTCGCCCTCGGCGCGGTCGGTCTCATCTGGACAGTGACAGGAAGTTCTTCGTACACCGAGGAGGTCCGCACGTCGATCACCCCGGTGGCCGCCGCCGCGCAGCCGCAGTCGGGCGGCGGCGAGGACCTCGGCGACGGCACGCGGCTCGCCCAGTGGCGGATGGTCAACGGGCGCAAAGAGTTCCACCTGACGGTGGCGCCGACCCCGTGGGAGATCAAGCCAGGGGTCGTGCGGCAGGCCTACGCGATCAACGGCACCGTGCCCGGCCCGGTGATCCGGGTCAACGAGGGCGACAAGCTGCGGATCCTCGTGAAGAACGAGATGCCGGAGGACACCGCCATGCACTGGCACGGCATGGTGCTGCCCAACGACCAGGACGGCGTGCCGCTGCTGACCCAGCCGCTGATCGAACCCGGCCAGACCTACACCTACGAGTGGACCGCGATCAGCACCGGAAGCCACTGGTACCACTCACACATGCACGGCGAGCAGGAAGGCCGCGGGGTCTACGGCTCGCTGGAGGTCGTGGCCAGGCTCGGTGAGATCGCCGCCGACCGCGACTACCGCATCATGATCGGCGACGGCGCGCTGGGCTTCGTCATCAACGGCAAGAGCTTCCCGGCCACGGCGCCGCTGCGCGCGCGGGTGGGGGAGCGGGTGCGGTTCCGGCTGATCGGGACCGGGCCGGAGATGATCCACCCGATGCACCTGCACGGCGGGTTCTTCGAAGTCGTCGCCCAGGACGGGATGCGCAGAGCGTTCCCGGAGCGGATGGACACGCTGCTGGTGGGCGTCGGCCAGACCTTCGACATCATCTTCACCCCGACCGTGCCGGGCAAATGGATGATGCACTGCCACATCTTCTCCCATTCCGAGACGCACGAGGGCATGTCGGGGCTGGTGTCGATCCTCTACGTCGACCCGCCCGCGGTGTCGCTGCCCGACCTGTCGCAGCTGCCGCCCGCGGTGCCCGGCCTGCCCGCGCTGCCACTGCCGACTCTGCCGCTGCCAGGACTTCCGCTGCTGGGCGAGCACGCTCATCACAAGTGAGAGGGGTTTTGCCATGTCACGCCTCATATTCCGCGGCCTGTTCGTCGTGGCGGTCGCGGCTGTCGCGATGGTCCTCGGCGGGTACACCGCGTTCGCGCACGTGACCGTCTCGGCGGACAACCCGGTGCCGGGCAAGTACACGAAGGCCACCTTCCGCGTGCCCAACGAGCGGGCCGTGCCGACGGTGAAGCTGGAGGTGAGCTTCCCGCCCGACCAGCCGTTCGGGCGGGCCGCGGTCGCGCCCGTCCCGGGATGGACGGCGACGGTGAAGACGCACAAGCTCGACGTGCCGGTCACCAGCCACCACGGGGAGACGATGACCGAGGCGGTCGAGTCGATCACCTGGGAGGGCGGGGAGATCAAGCCGGGCGAGTTCGTGGAGTTCCCGGTGTCCCTTGGCCCGCTGCCGACGGAGAACCTGGTGTTCAAGTCGCTGCAGACCTACGGCGACGGCGAGATCGTCCGGTGGATCGACACCCCGCAGGCGGGCACCGAGGCCGATCACCCCGCTCCGGTGCTGTCCCTGGCTCCGGTCGCGACGGCGACGAGTTCGTCGGGGGTCGACGGGCTGGCCAGGGTGCTCGGGCTGGTCGGGGCGGTGACCGCGTTCGGCGCGCTGGCCGCGTGCGTGGCGGTGCTGCCCGCGGCTCGGCGCAAGGTGCGGACGGTGGCCCCGCCCGCGGTGGGCGCGCGTCCCCGCGTCCGGGAGAAGACGAAGGTCTAGGGCCAGGAATTCGCGTGCGTGTGCGGGAGTCGGAGTTCTGGGGCAGGGGGTGGTGGAGGTCGTGATGTCGAAGCTGGTTCGCGGGCTGTTCGTCGCGTTCGTGGCGGCCGTTGTGGCGGTGATCGCGGCCCCCGCGGCGTCGGCGCACGCGGTGCTGGTGTCGTCGACGCCGGGCGGGTTCGAGCTGCTGGCGGACTCACCCAAGTCGGTGGCGCTGCGGTTCACCGAGCCTGTCGACGTGGGGTTGGCGCACGTGCGGCTGATCAGCCCGCGCGGTGGCGACGTCACGGGTCTCGGGGCGCCCGCGCACCCCGAAGGCCGGACCGACACCGTCGAGGTCCGGATACCCGAGACCCTGGCCAACGGCACCTACACCGTGTCGTGGCGGGTCGTGTCCGCCGACACCCACCCGATCCAGGGCGCCTTCACCTTCAGCGTCCGCGAGGCCACCGCGGCGGCGCCGCCCCAGGCCGCGGCGGGCGGTGGCGCCGCTCTGCTCTACGGCGTCGCGCGGTGGCTGGCCACGGCCGGGTTCGTCCTGCTCGTCGGCACCGCGTTCGTGTTCGCGGTGAGCTGGCGGAGCAAGCGTTTGCGGCGACTCGCGGCACTCGGTGCCGGGATCGCGGCAGGCGGGACGCTGGCGGCACTGCTCCTCTACGGCCCCTATGCGAGCGGCACGCTGTCGGCGATCACCGATCCCGCCGTGCTCGGATCGACCCTGTCCACCCGCATCGGGATCAGCCTGGCGGCGCGGATCGCGTTACTGGCCGGGGTCTTGGTGCTGATCCGGTTCTGGGCGCCGAAGCGTGGCGCAACCGTGCTCGGCGGGGCGGCGGTGCTCGCGGCGACGTGGAGTCTGGTCGCGCACGGGGCGACGGATTCGTTGGCGGCGCTCACGATCGCGGTCGGGATCGTGCACCTGACCGCGATGTCGGTGTGGCTGGGCGGGCTGCCCGCGCTCATCCTGCTGCTGCGTTCGGGTGACATCGCGGCGATGCGGGAAGGCGTGCCGCGGTTCTCGAAGGCCGCGGGGATCTCGGTCGCGATCGTTGTGGCGACCGGGCTCTACCAGACATGGCGACAGGTGGGGACCGTCGGCGCGCTCTTCAGCACCGCCTACGGCTGGTGGCTGCTGGCGAAGGTCGGGCTCGTCGCGGTCATCCTGGCCAGCGGGGCGTTCGCGCGGCGGTGGGTGCGGCGGCAGTACGGGTTCGAGGTCGTCTCGGTCACCGACAAGCGGCGGTCGAAGCGGGAGCCGGACGAGATCGGGCGGTTCCAGCGGATCGTCATGGCCGAGGCCGGGCTGGCGGTGGTCGTGCTCGCGGTGACTGCTTCGCTGGTGGCCACCGAACCCGCGCGCGCCGAGCGGGAGCGGCTGGACCATCCGCCGGTCGCCAGCGGGCCGCTCACCCTGGCCGTCCCGTTCGACGCGGGCGGCCTCACCGGAAAGGGCCAGGTGGCGATGGTGTTCACCCCGGGCAAGGTGGGGCGCAACGAGCTGCACCTCGCTGTCCTCGATCCGTCCGGCGCGCCGAAGACCGTGCCGGAGGTGCGCGCGGAACTGCGCAACACCGACGCGGGGATCGGGCCGATCTCGGTGCCGCTGACAGCGGGCGGCCCCGCGCACTACCTCGCGCAAGATGTGGGATTGCCGATGGCCGGGCGGTGGGAATTAGCGCTGATCGTGCGTACTTCGCCCATTGATCAGGCCACGGTGCGGGTGCCGGTAAACACGGTGTGACGTGTCGTCGGCCGGGCGCGTCCTTGCGCTTTCTTGACTCGTTGGACCCGGTAGCCAGGCAAGGAGGGGTGGACCATGCAGGCATTGCCACCGGTGATCGGGGATTCGCGGGCGCTGTCCGCCGACGTGCTCGCCGATCTGCGCCGACGGGTCGTCGCCGCGGTCGAGTCGGGCGTCGCGCAGGTGGAGGCGGCGCGGCTGTTCGGGGTGTCGCGGCAGACCGTGGGCGTGTGGGTGCGGGAGTACCGCGACCGCGGCGACAGCGCGTTCGTCCCGGGCAGGCGCGGCCGCAGGCCAGGGGAGCAACTCGCGCTGACGGTCGAACAGCAGACCTGGGTGGCGCGCGCGATCGGCACGCACGCGCCCGACGAGGTCGGCCTGCGGCACCTGGTGTGGACGCGCCAGGCGGTGACCGAGCTGATCAACCGGGAGTTCATGGTCGTGCTCGGCTCGACCACGGTCGCGGCCTACCTGGTGCGGTGGGGGTTCCCCAGCCCGCAGGACCTGCTGCGCACGTTGCGCGCGCGCAACGCCAGGGCGGTCACCGACCCGACCTCCCGCGGCCCCGAGCGCGGCGGGTGGCAGCCGGGGGCGGAGGTCGTCTGGGTCGGCTACGGCCGTCCACAGTGGACCGGCGACCCGGCGGGCTGCGTGCTGCAGGCGGTGTCCAACCGGGGCGCGATGTCGTTCCTGGCCACCGGCGACCCGTTCGACCCCGACCAGGTCCGTGGGTTCCTTGAGCGGCTGACCGCCCAGCTCAAACGGCGGGTCAACGTGGTCGTGACCTGGCAGCCCGGCGCGGTGGAGGCCAAGGGCTGGATGGTCGGCGGCTGCGCGGTGCGGTTCGTCGACCTGTGACGGACGGCCCGTCCCCATGCCTGGTGGGGACGGGCCGCCCTGACCGAGGGGTCAGCTCAGCGTGACGCTGGGGTTGTCGACCGCCCAGTACCAGTTGTTCACGCCGTTCGACAGCCGCCACCGGACGACCATGCTGGTCGCGCCCGCGGGCACGGCCACCGACAGGTTCTCCAGCTTCGCGACCGCGTCACCGGTGTAGGTGAGCAGGTTCTGCGCCGCGCCGCCGTTGAACGACACCGAGACCGTCGCGGTCTCGCCGCCCTCCTTCAGGTAGTGCGAGCCGAAGCGGATCGCCGCCGACGACTTGCCGGTGACGTTGTAGCTGGGGGACACGATGGTGCTGTTGAACGAGCCCGACGTCGCTTTGTCCGACCACTCGTCGGAGTCGGCGACGGCGAACACGCCGCGGGCGCGGACATTGGACTCGCGCTGCTGACCGGTCTGGGTCTTGGTCCAGAAGTCGTCGTTGGTCAGCGACCAGCCGCGCCACTCGGCCATGCCGCCGGTGCCCATGCCGGTGTTGTCGATGCTCCAGCCGCTGGGCATCGTCTTGGTCCAGCCGAGCACCGACGTCGGGATGCCGGTCTCGTCGACGCGCGGGTTGAGCGTCGCGGTGTCGAACGGGTCGGTGGACGCGGTGCCGAGGACCTGGCCGTCGAGCGACGCGGTGACGCCGTGGATGGACAGGACGGTCGCGGCGATGTCGACGTTCTTGGGCCGGATCGCCATGGTGCCCGCGGGGACGCCGGGGCCGGTCTGGATGATGAACGAGGACCGCTCGGCCGGGGTGCTGCCGCCGTGGCCGCCCGCGTCGGTGTGGCCGTGGTCGGTCCTCGTCGGCGTAGGTGGGCCGCGCCTTGATGGCGTTGATCACCGTGGCCATGTTCTTGTCGGTGTTGTTGATCGCGGTCGTGTAGCAGGGCGCGGTGCCGCAGCTGTGGCCCGCGATGTCGACCTCACCGAAGTACACGAACGACGCGTCCGGGCCGGTGTTCTTGATGTGCGCGGACGCCTTGGTGGCGATCGTCGCGTCGGCCGCGGTGTAGCCGGGGGCGTCGCTGACCGTCTCCCGGGTGTCGATCTTGCTGGTGAAGATCGCCGGGCCGACGCTGTTGGACGTCAGTGGCGCCCAGTCGGCGATGGCGTAGGTGGAGAAGGCGCTGTTGGCGTTCTCCATGCGGGTGAGGAAGTCGGGGTACTGGGCGAGGTTGGTCGAGCTGCCCCAGTTGTTGCTGGTGACCTTGTGCTTGTCGGGCCACACACCGGTGGCGGCGGTCGCCCAGCCCGGCCCGGACAGGGTGGGGGCCATCGGGTTGGCGTACAGCCAGGTCTTGCTCGATCGGCCGGACGCGATCAGGGCGTCGAGGGTGGGGGCGTTGGCGGGGGCGATCTTGTCGAACAGCAGGCCGTCGATGCCGAAGACGACCACCTTCCGCGGACGCGCCGTCGGTTCGGCCGCCGAGTTGGCGACCGGAACCAGCAGGGCGAACGAGGCGGCGAGCGCCAGGGCGCCGATCAGGCGAGGTGTTCCCATGGACGTGGTCCCTTTCTTGGACACGCTTCCCGGATAACTACTGCACGCGGTCTAGGCGCCGATGCGCCTGCGCACGACCGCGGACAACTGATCGACCGCGACGACGAGGACGAGCACCACGAGGATGTGCGTCACCATCTGGTCGAAGCGGAACAGCTTGATGGACTGGTTGATCAGGAACCCGATCCCGCCCGCGCCGACGAGGCCGAGCACGAGGGAGGACCGGACGTTGACGTCGAACCGGTAGAGCAGCAGGCCGACGAACTGCGGCAGAACGGTGGGGAAGACGGCGTTCGTGGCCACCTGGAGGCCGCTCGCCCCGTTGATCTTCAGTGCGTCGCGGGGGCCGAGGTCGGTCTCCTCCATGGCCTCGGCCCAGAGCTTTCCCATGACCCCGGTGTTGTGGAAGATCAGCGCGAGGACACCGGCGAACGGCCCGAGCCCGACGGCGGTGACGAAGATGAGCGCGAAGACGACGTCGGGGACCGAGCGCAGGAACGACAGGATCGACCTGGCCGCCTGGTAGACGGTGGTGCTCCGCGTCGTCGCCTTCGAGGCCAGGAAGGCGAGGACGAGCGCGAACGGGATCGACAGGGTGGTGCCGAGGAGTCCGATGTAGAGGGTGACGAGCGCGGCCTCGATGCTGGGGCCGAGGACCTTCCAGCGGAGATCGGGGGGCAGGGCCTCGCTGAGGAAGTCGGCCATCCCGCGCCAGCCCTGCACGAGCGCGCCGGGCGAGAACTCGGTCTCCTGCCAGGCGAGGACATGCACGACAACGAGGCAGGCGACGATGGCCGTGACCAGGACAGAGGGCTTCGCCCGGCGGGGTGGTTCGAGCTTGGTTGTCATGTCGCGACTCGCTCTGGTGCGTAGAGGGCATCCACGTCGGACTCGGTCAGATCCATCGGCGAGGCGTTGACCGCGACCTTCCCGTGGAGCAGACCGACGATGCGCTTGGCGTACTTGCGTGCCAGGTCCGGCTGGTGCAGCACGGCGGCCACGGCCAAGCCCTCGCGGGCCAAGTCGGCGAGCAGGGCGACAACCTGGTCCGCCGCACTAGGGTCCAGCGCTGACACCGGCTCATCGGCCAGCACGACCCGCGCCCGCTGGCACAAGGCCCGCGCGATCGCGACCCGCTGCTGCTGCCCGCCCGACAGCTTCCCCGCCGGGGAGGCCGCCCGGTCCGCCAAACCGACCCGGTCCAGGCACTCCATCGCCTCTTCCCGAACCGAGCGGGGAAACACCGCGGGTGTGAACGACCGCAGCAGCGGCAGCCTGCCCAACGCGCCCGCGCACACATTGTCCAAAGCGGACCGTCGGCGGACCAGGTGGATCTGCTGGAACACCATCGCCGCCCGCTGGTGGGGGCCTGCGATGTCCTGGCCGCCCAGGGTGATCGTGCCTGAGTCGGCGGTCTGGAGCCCCACCACGCAGCGCAGGGCGGTGGACTTGCCTGATCCGTTGGCGCCGAGGACGGCCACGAACTCCCCGGCGTGGACGTCGAGGTCCACGCCGGAGAGGACCGGCTTGCCGCCGAAGGACTTGTGCAGGTCCCGGATCGACAGCTCAGACGTCATCTTCGGAGAGTCCCAGTGCGGTCGCGAGGTCGAACAGCGGCTGGTAGGTCTCCTTCGTCACCGGCACCAGCGGGCCCGCCGGGTCGACGTCGAGGAAGGCGCCGACCTTGGCGACGTCCTCCGGGGTCAGTTCGAGCAGCGCCTTGGTCACCTTGTTCTTGAAGCCGTCGGTGAGGTCGCCGCGCAGGGTGATCGGGTCGTTCGGGATGGGGTCGGACGACCAGACCTTGCGGAACTTCGACTCGTCGAACGTGCCCGCCGCCTTCGCGCTCGCCAACTGCTGGCTGTTGATCTCGGCGGCCTCGACCTTGCCGTTCTTCAGCGCGAGCAGCGCCTCCGGGTGGCCGCCCGCGTAGTCGAGCTTCAGCGCGGACTCGGCGATCCCGGCCTTCTTCAGCGCGTAGCGCGGCAGGGCGTCGCCCGAGGTGGAGCCGGGGCTGGACAGGGCGAGGGTCTTGCCGGGGAGGTCGTTGATCGACTTGATCGGCGAGTCGACCGCGACCCAGATGCCCGCGGTGTAGCTGGTGAGCTTGCCGCCGGCGTCGGCGAAGGACGCCACGGCCTGGGCGTTGGCCTTGGTGCTGGCGAAGACGTAGCCGAGTGGGCCGAACTGCGCCAGCTCCAGCTGGCCGTTCTTCATCGCCAGCACCTCGGCGGAGTAGTCGTCGACGATCTTCAGCTCGACCGGGCAGCCCAGCTTCTTCTCCAGTGCCTTGGCGAGCACCTCGTAGGCGGGGGTCAGCTTGCCCGGGTCCTCGAAGGGCTCGATGCCGAAGCGCACCTTGCCGTTGGGGCAGGCGTCGGACGCTGCGTCGGCGGGCTTGTCCGACGAGCCGCAGGCGGCCAGGGTGACGGCCATGATCGACGCCGCGGCGACCGCGGACAGTCTGGTGAGAGCGCGCATTGCTTGTTACTCCTGGTTTCGGTTTAAAGAAGGTCGTCGAGCACGCGGGGAGCGAGCCCGAGGGCGGTGGTCATGCCGATGCCGGAGGTGACCGAGACGACTCGGACACCCTCGACCGGCGCGGCGATGAGGAAGGGGTCCGGCGCGGAGGCGTAGATCCCGCGCCAGCGCTGGCGGACGGTCAGGCTCGGCACGCCGAGCAGGGTGGCGGTCTCGGCGAGCACCGCGGCGTCGAGCACGTCGTCGTCGTACGGCGCGAGCGTGCGGTCGTACTGGTGGGTGTCACCGATGGTGAGCTCGCCGGTGGGGGCCTGGGTGAACATGAGGTTCAGGCCGATGTCGATCAGCTCGGGGCGCTCGGCGGCGAGCCGGGCGCGCAGGGCGGGCAGGGACGCGCACGCGGCGAAGCCGGCGTAGCGCAGCATGGAGTGACCGGTGAGGACCGCGGCGTCGATCGGGCGGCCGTGCGGGTCGTCGACGCGCAGCATCCGCAGCGCGCAGCGGCGGATCCCGGCTTTCTCGGCGAGGTCGGGGAAGTGCCGGTCGACGTTGTGGCCGACCGCGAAGACGACCTTCCCGGCCCGGATCGCGCCGCGGCTGGTGCCGAGCAGGCCGGGCTCGACGGTGTGGACCGTTGTGCCCCAGTGGAACCGCACACCGCGGTCGGCCAGCCACGCCGCGATGGCGTGCACGGCTTCGCGCGGGTCGACCCGGATGTCCAGCGGCAGCAGCGCGCCGCCGACCACGGGGCCGCACGTCACGCGGTCGGCGACCTCGGCGGCGTCGAGCAAGGTGACCTGGCCGTCGCGGGCGGCGTGGAACTCCTCCAGCACCGCGTACTCGTCGTCGCCGCGGGCGACCACGACGGTGCCCGCGTCGCGGACCCAGAAGCCCGCCGCCTTGGCCAGCCGCAGCCACGACTCGCGGGCCGCGAGGCCGTATTCCAGGGCGATACCGTCCTGGGCGGTCACACAGCCGTGGCCGAAGTTGCGCACCGACGCGCCGGTCGCCCGGTCGTCGCGCTCGACCACGGCGACCGACAGACCGCGTTCCAGCGCCGCGTGGGCGTGGGCGAGGCCCACGATCCCGGCGCCGACCACGACCACCTCGGCCGACTCGATCTCACTTGTCATGACAAGAACCATGGGAGAGTCGCACCTGTCGTGTCAACGTCGAGTTCTGGCCAATCGACCCTGTTCATCCAGCGTTCATTGCCTGCTGTTCCAGCCGAAATCTCTGTCCACAGTGGTGTTACTGCGGCGCAACTGCATGTATTGTCAAGTCCATGGGGATGCCACTACACGAACGCATCGCGGCCGACGTGCGGCGCCAGATCGCCAGCGGGGAGCTGGCGGTCGGCGCACCGGTCCCGTCGGAGTCGCAGCTCTGCGCCACCTGGGACGCCTCGCGCGGCCCGGTCCGGCAGGCGCTGGCGACGCTGCGCGCCGAAGGGCTGATCGGCGGGGGCCGGGGCAAGCCGCCGGTCGTGCGCAGGCAGGGACTCAGCCAGCCGTTCGACACGTTCCTCTCGTTCTCCCGCTGGGTCGAGGGGCTCGGGCGGACGCCGGGGCAGCGCACGATGGAGGTCGCGCGCAGGCCCGCCACCGCCGAGGTCGCCGACCCGCTGCACATCGACGAGGGCGCGCCCGTCGTGCAGCTGCTGCGGCTGCGGCTGATCGACGACCGGCCGACGATGGTCGAGCGCTCGACGTTCACCGAGGGCGCCGGGCGGCTGCTGTTCGACTTCGACTGCGACTCCGGGTCGATCTACGCCTACCTCGCCTCGTGCGGGATCGACATCACCGTCGCCCACCACATGATCGACGCGGTCGCCGCCGACGCGACCGACAGCGAACTGCTCGGCGTGCCGGTCGGGGCGCCGCTGCTGCGGGAGCGGCGGCTGGCGCGCGGCGCGGCGGGCGAGGAGATCGAGTACTCCGACGACCGCTACCGCGGCGACATGATCAGTTTCAGCATCGAGAACAGCCAACAGGCCGCGCTGCCCGCACTGGTGCGCAGCCTGAGCCAGACCGGGAAGAAGCCAGCGTCGTGATCGAGCTCGCCGTACTGGACATCGCCGGGACCACCGTCGAGGAACATCAGGCCGTCTATGTCGCCTTGGAGGACGCCGTCCGCGCCGCGGGTGTCGACCCGACCGTCGCCGACATCCAGCGGTGGATGGGCGCGGACAAGCGCGAGGCCATCGGCGGACTGCTCGGCGTCGATCCGTCCACAGTGGACGACACGCTGGCGGACTTCCGTGCCAGGTTGGCCGCCGCGTACGCCGCCACGCCGCCCACTCTGCTGCCCGGCGTCGCCGACGCGCTGGGGAAGCTGCGGGCCAACGGGGTGAAGGTCGCGCTGACCACCGGCTTCGACCGCGGCGTCACCGATTCGCTGCTCGCGGTCGTGGGGGTCGACGACACCGTGGTGGACGCCGTCATCTGTGTCGACGACGTCCCGGCGGGCCGCCCGGCGCCGTACATGATCTTCCGGGCGATGGAGCGGACCGGCGTCCGCGACGTCTCGCGCGTGCTGACCGCGGGCGACACCGTGCGCGACCTCGAAGCGGGGACGAACGCGGGCGCGGGCATGGTCGTCGGCGTGCTGTCGGGCGGCCTCGACGCCACCGCGCTCGGCGCCGTCCGGCACACGCACCTGCTGCCGAGCGTGGCCGACCTGCCTGAGCTGCTCGGGTACTAGCTGTAGTTGGGGACGACCGCGAAGACCTCCAGGTCACGCGGGACGCCCTTCGCGCGGAAGCGGCGGCGGCGCAAGGTGTAGCGGCTGGTGTCGGTGTTCGCCAGCGCCGGGCCGGACACCAGCACCTCGCCGCCGGAAGCCGCGGCGGCGACGCGTGCGGCGATGTTGACGTCGACGCCGAGGTAGTCGTCGCCGACGCGGCGGGGCAGGCCCGCGTGCAGGCCGGTGCGCAGCTGCGGGCGGTAGCCGTCGAGGGTGATGGCGCTGACCGCGGTACACGCCTCGTAGGCGGCGTCGATGGCCTTGGCGGTGTCGCCGAAGACGGCCATGACGCCGTCGCCGAGGGACTTCACCACGGTGCCGCCGTGCCGGGCGACGACGGTCTCGGTGGCCTTGCCGACGTCGGCGAGCAGGCGCAGGACTTGGTCGTCGCCCGCGCGCAGCGCCCAGGTGGAGAAGCCCACGAGGTCGGTGAACAGGATGGTGACCTCGCCGGTGGTCGACGTGGTGCCGCGGACGGCCTGCCAGATCTGCACGGCGGTCAGCCCGAGTTCGCGCAGGGCACTGGGTCGGTCGGCGCCCGCCTGCTCGATGAGCCGGGCGACCCGGTCGGAGGCGTGGTTGCCCACGGGCGGCACGTAGCGGCCGGGCGCGAGGCCGCGGACCGTGCGGGCGGTGCGGACCACGCCGTCGTGGCGGTCGGACTCGCGAAGCAGCCGCCGCAGCCGAGCCCAAGCCGTGCTCTCCGGGGTCGTCACAACCAAACCTTACTGCGGCGTAGCTTTCCGGCGCTGTGATCTGAGCACGAGCGCGACGATGACGCCGTAGGCGAGGTGGTCGGCCACCTGGGGTCCGACCGGCAACGCGCGGACGCGGGGGAACCGGCGGCCGACGACGCCCAGGTCGATGGCGGCGATGGCCAGGCCCGCGAGCACGCCGGTGGTGGGGCGGTCCGCGCGGGGGAGGCGGGCGATGACCTGCGCCCAGCCCAGGGACAGGGCCGCGTGGGCGATGGCCGCGGCGGGGATAAGTCGGCTGCGGCTGGTCTCGTTCGGGAGTATCAATGTTCCCGCGGCGAGGGTGGCTTCGAGTGGGTCCGACCTGGTCAGCAGTGCCCATGTGGTGGAGGGGAGGCCGCTGAGGACGCCCGCGACCGCACCCGCGAGCAACGCTGTCATGACCTCAGTATGGCTTGTGGACGGAAGCTGTCCGCAATGGTCGATAGCGTTGTCTCATACCGAACGAGAGGAACCGTCATGGAGTGCAGGCTCGAACTGATCTCGGTCCCGGTCAGCGACGTCGAACGCTCGATCAAGTTCTACGCCGAGCAGGTCGGCTTCAACCTCGACCACGACCACCAGGTGACCGAGGACCTGCGGTTCGTGCAGCTCACCCCGCGCGGGTCGGCGTGCTCGATCTCCATCGGCACCGGGATCACCCAGGCCGAGCCGGGTTCGGTGCAGGGCCTGCAGGTCGTGGTGGACGACGTCGAGGTCGCGCACGCGCACCTGGTGAAGAACGGCGTCGAGGTGTCCGAGGTGCAGGACTTCCCCTGGGGCCGGTTCGTGTTCTTCAGCGACCCGGATGGCAACGGCTGGGCCGTCCAGCAGATCGTCAGCTAGTCCGCCACCCCGAATTTCTAAGCCCCGTCACCTTCCAGGCGAAGGTGCGGCTGGGGCGGCAACCGTGGTTGGCCGCCGTCACGGTGCCCCTTGGCCGCGGCTGGTCGGTGCGTGGTTTCTGCGACCTATCCGGCGATGGTGGGGTCGGTGACGATCCGTTCCAGAGCGGCCTGGGCGCCGCCGTGGCCCGCGGCGGCGAAGCCCAGGCCGGACAGCACGATCCGGCAGCCGCCCGCGTCCGGGGCCAGCACGCGGGCGGCCACCTGCGCGCGGACGCCGTCGAGCAGGAAGTCGCCCAGCGCGGCGAAGTAGCCGCCGAGGACCAGCACCTCCGGGTTGACCATGTTGATCAGCACCGACGCGCCGAGGCCGAGGTCGGCGGCGATGGTGTTCAGGGCGTCGAGAGTGCGACGGTCGCCGCGTTCGGCGCGGCGGCGCAGGTCGGTGAGGCGTTCGTCGATGTCACGGGCCGGGTCGTGCACGGGGTCGTCCGGGTCGGCGGCCAAGTGCAGCAGGGTGCCGAGGCCGACCATGGTCTCCCAGCAGCCGCGCCGCCCACAGGGGCATTCGCGCTGCCGCGGGTCCAGCGGCAGGTGCCCGATCTCGCCGGAGAAGCCGCGGGTGCCGCGCACGACGCGGCCGCCGGAGATGAACCCGGCGCCGACGCCCGCCTCGCCGAACAGGTAGGCCAGATCGGCGGTGCCCGCGGCGACGCCGGACACCCACTCGGCGACGGCGGCAAGCTTGACGTCGTTGTCGACCTCGATCGGCAGCCGCGTCCGGCGCAGCCTGCGGGCCAGCCCGTCGACCACGGCGACGTCGCGCCAGCCGAGGTTCGACGCGAAGGCGACGCGGCCCGCGGCGTGGTCGACCACGCCCGGCACGGCGACGGTGATGCCGACGGGTCGGCAGCCGCGGGTGCGCAGGACCTGCCGCACCAGCTCGGCGACGGCGTCGAGCGCGACGTCCGGGGCGCTGCCCTTGACGTCGAGGGCCAGTCGACGATTCGCCCGCACCTCGCCGGTCAGCGCGACGGCGACAGCGCTGACGTAGTCGACGCTGATCTCCACGCCGATCCCGCACACCTCGCCGTCGACCTCGTGGATCAAGCCGGGGCGGCCGGTGTAGCCGGTCTGCTCCAGCCTGCCCTCGCGCGCCAGGCCGCGGTCGACGAGCTCGGCGACCAGGCTCGACACGGCGGCCTTGGTCAGGCCGGTCTCGTCGGCGAGCTTGGCCCGGGTGGTTGGGCCACCGTCGCGCAGCGCGCGCAGCACCAGCGACAGGTTGTGCCTGCGGACGTTGGTGCTGTCCGACTTCTCCCGCATCGGCGCTCTCCGTTATTAGTGGTGACTCTGAACTATATTACTGCTGGTCAAGCGGTTGCTAGTTGACTGACTGGCACGGTTGCGGCTAGGAAGGTGACGCAGACCTCACCTGGAGGAGTAGTCGTGCCCCATCCCCACCGCATCGCGGTAGCGGCGGTCCTGGCCCTGGCGGCCGGGCCGCTGACGGCCCCGGCCGCGCACGCCGCCGACGTCATCACCCTGCGCTCTCCCGACTTGTCCGTCACCGTCGCCGACGACTTCCCGCGCGTTCTCGCCTACACCGACACCGCGACCGGCGCCACCGTCGGCGGCCGGGTCGACCCGGTCACGTCGGTGCTCATCGACGGCAAGCCCTACGAGCCGCGACTGGACGGCCCACCGGAGTCCGACGGGCGCCGAGCAGGCTATCGGCTGGTGTTCCCGCAGCTTCCGGGCGTGCGGCTGCACGCGAGCCTGGCCGTGGACGGCCGCGTCACGACGTTCCGCGTCGACCGCGTCGAGGACACCGACGCCGCCCGCGTGCACACCATCGAGATCCCCAACCACGACCTGGTGTCGGTGCGCGGCACCGACCCGGCGGCGCAGGTGGCCGCGGCGCGGGTCGACCTGGCGGTGAACCGCAGCGGCGACACGATCTACCCGGTCACCCCGGCCACGCCCGCCGACGCGGCGCCGATCAGCTCGTACTACACGCTGGTGTCGACGGGCAGGCTCGCGGCCGCGCTGGAGACGAACTCGGTGTGGGACAAGCCGGCCGGGACCGTCACCAACGACAACGGCCACTTCTGGCGGCGGGCCCGCAAGGTCGGGACCGACACCGTCGTCGGCGTCTGGAGCGGCCAGTGGACCTACCGGGCGCAGGGGGCGTCGGCGGCTGACACCGAGCCGCTGCCGGAGGTGAAGGTCGCGGTCACCCCGGAGCGCAACGGCGACGGCGTCGTCGACTGGCAGGACGGCGCGCTGGCGCTGCGCGAGATCGCGCCCGCGCCGAAGGGCGGGGAGAAGACCGCGGACCGCGTGGTCCAGCGCATCCCGTTCAACATCGCGTCGATGGCCACGAACCCGTTCGCGCGGACCCTGGACGAGACCAAGCGGATCAACCTGGCCACCGACGGCCTCGGCCAGTTGGTGATCCTCAAGGGCTACCAGTCCGAGGGCCACGACGCGGCCCACCCGGACTACGGCGGCAACTACAACACGCGCGCCGGTGGCCTCACGGATCTGAAGACGCTGCTGGACAAGGGTTCGGCGTACAACGCGGACTTCGGTGTCCACGTCAACGCCACCGAGTCGTACCCGGAGGCGCACGCGTTCTCGGAGACGCTGGTCGACAAGAACAACAAGCAGTGGGCGTGGATGGACCAGTCGTACCGCATCGACCAGCGCCGCGACCTGACCAGCGGCGACATCCAGCAGCGGCTCAAGCAGCTCGCCACCGAGACCGGCGGCAAGCTGGACTTCCTCTACTGGGACGTCTTCCGCGAGTCCGGCTGGACCGCCGACCGCCTCGCGCGCGAGGTCAAGGCCCTGGGCTGGGAGATCACCACCGAGTGGTCCCACCGCTTCGTCCGCGACGCACTGTGGACGCACTGGTCGGCCGACTTCGACTACGGCGGCCTCGACACCAAGGGCATCAACTCCCGCATCATGCGGTTCGTCGACAACCACCGCCGCGACGTCTACATCCCGCACCCGCTGCTGGGCAGCGCGCAGATCGAGGAGTTCGAGGGCTGGACGGGCGAGGTCGACTACCCGAAGTTCCTGCGGAACGTCTTCGCCAACAACCTGCCGGTGAAGTTCCTCCAGCACTTCCCGATCCAGCGCTGGGCGGACACGGAGATCACCCTGGACAAGGGCGTCCGGGTTACCGGCACGTCGGCCGCGGACCGGAAGATCTACGCGGGCCAGGTGAAGGTGGCCGACGGCGACACCTACCTGCTGCCATGGAACCCCGCTTCGCCCGACAAGCTCTACCACTACAACGCCAAGGGCGGCCAGACGACGTGGCAGCTCCCCACCCCGTTCGCGGGCGCCTCCTCGCTGCGGCTGTCGAAGCTGACCGACTCCGGCCGGACCGATGCGGGTGAACTCGCTGTCCAGAATGGACAGATCACGCTGACGGCCGAGCCGAACACCGCCTACGTCCTCACGACCGAGGCGGGCACCACCCCGGACGTGCACTACGGCGAAGGCACCCCACTCCGCGACCCCGGCTTCACCTACGGCGACTTCCGCGCCTGGCAGATCGACGGGTCCGCCGCGGTGGTCCGCAACGCCCGCGGCCAGTCGGAGGCCGTCGTCACCGGTTCGGATGAGGCGAGCATCAGCCAGCAGTTGCAGCTCGCCCCCGGCAGCTACGCGGCGTCGGTGGACGTCGAGGTGGAGCCGGGCAAGACCCGCCCGTCGTTCCTGACGGTGCACGCCACCGGAACCGGCGCTCCCAAGTCGGCTCTGGTGGACCGGTCGACGCTGGTCAACACGACCGCGTCCGACGAGAAGCACGGAACCCACTTCCAGCGGACCCGCGTGTTCTTCGACGTCCGCCCAGGTCACGCGCGGACCAAGCTGAGCCTGCGGGTCGCGGAGGGCACCGGCACGGTCCGCTTCGACAACGTCCGCGTCGTGCCGATGGCCCGCCCGGACACGTGGGACTTCGAGAGCGTCGACGCGGGCTGGGGACCATTCGTTCGCGGCCCACTCCCGGTCAGCGACGCCAACACCCACTTGGCTGAACGGCACGCGCCGTACACACAGCGGGGTTGGCACGGCAAGAAGATCGACGACGTGATCGCGGGGGACTGGAGCCTGAAGTCGTTCGAGTACGAGCCGGGCATCAGCTACCGCACCACCTCGGCGACGACCCGCTTCACCCCCGGCCACCGCTACCGGATCGACTTCACTTACGAGAACGCCTTGGCGGGCGCCTACGGCTGGACCGTCGGCGTCGACGGCCCCGCGGGCACCAAGGAGATCAGCACCACCCCGTTCGCGGAGCAGACCACCCCGGCCGAACACCACCAGGAATTCGTGGCGGGCGCCTGCGGCGACTACTGGGTCGGCCTGAAGCGCCTCGGCCCCAACGACGACCAGGTCGAGTTCACCCTCGACAACTTCCGGGTCGTCGACCTGGGCGAAGCCGACACCTCCGACCCGTGCGGCGCGGTGGAGATCGCCCCCGCGACGGAGAAACTCCGGCCGGGCAAGCCCAACACCGTCACCACCACCTTCCACAACGGCGAACCTGCCCCCGCGACGGGCGTTTCCACGATCCTCACCGCACCCGCGGGCTGGCAGGTCACCCCGTCGGGTCCCACCACGATCGACACGGTCGCCTCCGGCGCTTCCGCGAGTACGGAATGGACAGTCATTCCGCCTTCGGACACCCCGGCCGAGGCGTACGAGCTGGTCGCCACCACCGCGTACCAGGCGAACGGTCCCCGAACGGTGTCGAACACGATCTCGGTGGAGACCGTCCCGCCCCCGCCGACCAGCGATGTCTGGGCCAGCGATCACGGGTGGCTGTCGGCTGCCAATGGCTGGGGCCCGGTCGAACGCGACCGCGCCAACGGCGAATCAGGCCAGGGCGACGGCGGCCCGATCAGGCTGAACGGAACCGTCTACGCCAAGGGGCTGGGAACCCACGCACCCAGTGAAGTCGTCTACTACGTCGGCGGAAACTGCCGGTCCTTCACGGCGGAAGTCGGCCTCGACGACGCACAGGCGAGCCGGGGTTCGGTCCAGTTCAAGGTCATGGCGGACGGCTTGAAGGTCGCCGAGTCCCCGGTCATGCGCCCGGACACCGCGACCTTCGCCCTGACAGCCACCACCACCGGCGCACAAGAGATCCGCCTGATCGTCACCGACGCCGGAGACGGAAACGGGAACGACCACGCGGACTGGGCTAACGCGAGACTGAACTGCTCATAACCGAACGGAAGAGCGCCGACAGTCCCCGGGGAATGTCGGCGCTCTTCGGCGTCCGGGGCGCCGTCGCCGCCGAGCGGACCACCGGGGCGGTCGTTACCCTCTCGTGGGGTGGACGGACTCACAGCGGGCATCGCGTATGTCATGGTGGCGCTCGTCGGGTTGGCTGTCGGCTCGTTCCTCAACGTCGTGATCCACCGGGTGCCCGCGGGTGAGTCCGTGGTCTCGCCGCCGTCGCGGTGTCCGGGGTGTGGGCGGGCGATCAGGGCGCGGCACAACGTCCCGGTGGTGGGGTGGCTGGTCCTGCGCGGCCGCTGCTTCGACTGCGGCACCGCGATCTCGCCGCGCTATCCGCTCGTCGAGCTCGGTACCGGGCTGATCTTCCTCGCGCTGGCGCTCCGGCTCGACCCGCCACTCTGGCCCGCCTATCTGACGTTCGCCGGCGTCGGCATCGCGCTCGCGGCCATCGACCTCGACACCCGCACGCTCCCGTCGAAGATCATCCTGCCGACCTACCCGGTCCTGGCCGTCCTGCTCGCGGGGGCGTCCGCGGTGCAAGGCGACTGGTGGGCGCTGATCCGGGCCGGGATCGGCGGAGCGGCGCTGTTCGCCTTCTACTTCCTGCTCGCCATGGTCCACCCGTCGGGCATGGGCTTCGGCGACGTCCGGCTGTCCGGGCTGATCGGCGGCGTGCTGGGCTACCTGGGCTGGGGCGCGTTCGCGGTCGGCGCGTTCGGGGGCTTCCTCCTCGGCGCGGTCGCCGGGGTGGCGGTCGTCGCGTTCGGGCGCGGCGGGCGCAAGACGGCGCTGCCGTTCGGGCCGTTCATGATCGCCGGGGCGATCGCGGCGGTCTTCGTCGGCGGGCCGATCGGGGACTGGTACCTGCGCCTCATCTCGTGAGCGAATAGCTGAGCACGCTCACTTGGCGCTGCCCCGCGACCGGGGTCACCGGGTCCGCGTCGACGAAGGCGACCTTCGCCCGCACCGACGGCGTCCCCGACGTCGCGCACGGGCCCGGCGGTGCGCACAGGTAGACGTTCAGGTACACGCTGAAGACGAACCCGGGGGAGTCGTCCGGCACCTCGATCACCGGGCCGGTGAAGGAGAAACTGCCGGTGAGCTTCACCCACAGGCTCCGCGCGACCACCCCGAACCGGAACACCTGCTCGGTCGCGTTGTTCAGCGTGATGTCCAGGACGGCCTTCGGCGCGTACGTCGTCCCCTGCACGTAGAACAGGTTGGTCGGGCTCCCGTCCGAGCTGACCATCGCGCACCGCGAGGCGTTGCCGCTGCCGGTGTACGGCGTGGCGGTGACGCAGCCGCTGACCGACCGCAGCGCGGGCGCGGTGTAGACGAGGTCGAGGGCGATGGCGTCGAGGTCCACGGTGTCGCCGTTCTTCGGCGGACTCGCCGTGATGTCGATCTTGGCGCCGGTGTAGCCGCTGCGGATCGCGGTCGACAGCGAGTTCGCCGACGCGACGTCCAGCGGGACCAGAGCGTTGTGCCACACGTTGGGCGGTGCCGCCCCGTCGAAGGTCCTGGAGATCGGGTTCCCGCCCGTGGGTGTCACCGTCACGGTGAACTGGACTTGCGAGTTGGAGTCGTCCGAGTGTCGGTGGACCAGTCGCACGTTGGCGGTCTTGAGCAGCGACCCCGCCGGGATCGCCGACGCCGGGAGGAACCCGGTGGCCGACAGCGTCCCGGTCGCGTTCTGGCCGTTGCCGGTCCGCTTCCAGCTCGCGAACTGGCCATCGATCGCCAGCACATTGGTCGGGTTCGAGAAGTTGGTCGAGGTGGCGCTCGTCGGAGCCAGGCCATTGAGCGTCGTGTCGGACTCCGCGCCGGACTTCAGGCCGTAGATAGCGACCGGCGGCCTGGTGGCGCTGTAGGTGCCGCAGATCTCGGCCTTGCCCGCCTTGACCGACAGCTGGCTGTCGCCGCCGAAGATGAACTGGACGCCGACGGCGCGCGCGTCCTTGATCGGGTTGTTGCACGATCCCGGGATCGTGGCCGGATTGGCGGGCTGGGCGACGACCTGGCCCGCGCCGTTGACCGGCGTCCCCGCGACCAGGTAGCCGCTGTTGACCGTCCACACCCGGCTTCCCGCGGGGACCGCCGGATGCGTCGAGTTGTGGAAGTCGAAGTAGTAGGTCCCGGGGGTGAACCAGAACGTGCTGTTGGTGCACCCGCTGCTCGACGTCATGATCGCGGACAGGCCGACGGCGTCGTCGTAGTAGCCGGGCTGGAAGGTGATGACCTTCCTGCCCGCCGCGCAGTCGGCGGTGGCCTGGGCGAGGCTGCGGTACGGCGGCACGGTCGCTGTCGCCGGGAGGTAGTTCGGGTCGTCGCCCAAGGGGTTGGGGGTGGCTCCGTAGTTGCAGGACGGCGGCGCGGGCACGCTGACGATCGCGCCAGAGCACGTGGTGCGGGCGTAGACCCTGGTGTTGGTGGTCAGGTTGCCCTTGACGATGTTGATGTTCGAGTTGGAGAAGACCACGCCGTGCACCCGGAACGTCGATCCCGTCGGCTGGTCGACGTTGACGCCGTCCTCGCCACCCGTGCCCAGGGTCAGGACCGCGCTGCCCGGGCGGTTGCACACCGACAGCGACGGGCACTGGATCAGCACCTTGGCCGGGTCGGGCGAGCACGACACCGTCGAAGCCACTCCGCCCGCGATGCCGTTGACGCTCATCGTGTTCGCGCCGCCGAAGCACTGCTGGCCGGGGGAGTTGTTGTAGGTGCTGTTGCGGATCGCGTTGATCGCCGCCGACGCGGCCGCGTCCGATGTGGAAGCGGTGGTGGCCTGGTCGCGCAGTTCGACCGTTGTGCGGATGCTCGTGCCCGCGAAGGTCAGCATCCCGAGCAGGACCAGCGAGACCACCGAGACCAGGACGAGCACCAGGATCAGGGCCGCACCGCGTTCGTCGCGCTTCATGTCTGCCTCCGCTGCCCGTTGAGGCTGATCGGGTAGGGGTCGGCGCCCGGTTTGGCCACCGTGAACGACAGGGTCACCTGCTGCGGCACCGCCGCCGTCGTGCACGTCCCGCCGCACGCCACGGTCAGCGACGCCGGGTCGACGTAGTGGGCCACGACGATGTCGGTCACCCCGCCCGCGCACTTGATCCGGTGCAGCTCCGTGCCGGACAGGTAGTACGCCACGACGTCGACGGACATCGTCGGCGTCGCCCCGGTGTTGTCCCAGCGGTCCGACAGCAGACGGATCTTGGCAGGCGGTGTGGCCGCCGTGCCGCAGACGTACCCGCCCGCGTTGTAGGCGGCGTCGAGCTGGATGGACGGCTTGAACCCGACCCCGCCCGCGCCCGCCGCGGCCGCGTAGTCGCGCATCCCGACTCCCGCGACGTCGTGACCGAAGTAGGTGGCGCTGATCTGCGCGTCGTGCGAGAGCTCCATCCGGTTCGACGAGTCGGTCGTGTTGCGGAAGCCGGAGATGATCATGGCGGCGACCGGCGCGGTGATCACGGACAGGATGACGACCGCCATCAGCAGCTCGACCAGGGTGAACCCGGCCTCGTCTCGGTTCATCCGCATAGCGCCTGCCCCAATCCGCACGGCTTGCGCACGACGATCACGACCCGTTCCACGGCCCGGCCGTCGCTCGCGCTCACCTGCAGCGTGAGCTGCTGCAGCCCGGTGTCGGCCGGGCAGGACGCCTGCCAGGCCGATCCGCTCCAGTACTTCGTGGCCGTGACCGAGGCGGCGTACCCGGCGGGCGCGGTGAACCCGGGCGGCGCGCTGTAGGCGCCCGGGCCCGCGCAGGCGGTGTAGCCGCCGGTGGCCACCCTGTTCTGGATCGCCTCGGCGTAGTCGCGCACCGTCGCGCCCGCCGTGGACTGCTTGCGGTGCAGGTCCGACGCGAGCACCCCGGTGGTCAGCCCGGCGCCGATCGCCACCGCGCCGATTCCGAGGATCACCACGGCGATCAGCAGCTCTAGGAGGGTCTCGCCCCGGTCGTCACGCATGTCAGGACACCTGGTTGAAGATGCCGTACATCGCCGACACCAGTGCCACGGCGACGAACCCGACGACGAGCCCCATCACCACGATCACCGCGGGCTCGAACAGCGCGGTCAGCTTCTTGAGCTTGTAGTCCAGCTCGCCCTCGTAGTACTGCGCGGTGACCTCCAGCTGGGTGTCCAGCGTGCCGGTCTCCTCGCCCACCCGGATCATCTGGCTCGCCGTCGTCGGGAACAGGCCGGTCGCCGCGATGGGCTTGGCCAGCCCCTCGCCCTCCAGCAGCGACTCGCCCGCCTCGGTCAGCGCCCGCACGAACACCCGGTTCCGCAGCGACTCCGTGGCCACCCGCAGCGCCTCGGGCAGCGACACGCCCGCGCTCACCATCGACGACAGGATCCGGCTGAACCGCTCGACCAGCGCGTACTGGATCGTGTTGCCCACGACCGGCAGCGAGAGGTACAGCTTGTCCCGCGCGTACCGCCCGCGGGTGGTGCGCACGATCCCGAACACGATCAGCGCGAGCAGCCCGAACCCGCCCAGCAGCACCCACCACCACTCGATGAGGAAGTCGGTGACGGCCAGCAGTATCCGGGTCGCGAGCGGCAGCTCGGCGTTGAGGCTGTCGAAGAAGACCTTGAACCTGGGCAGCACGAAACTGGCGAGAACCACGACCGTGATGATCGACATGCCCGCGATCATCGCCGGGTAGATCAGCGCGGACTTGATCTTGCGGCGGGCCTCCAGGTCCCGCTCGAGGTACTTGGCCAGCCGGTCCAGGACGCTGTCGAGCTTGCCGCTGAGCTCCGCCGACCGCAGGATTCCGCGGTAGAACTCGGGGAAGATCCTGGGGTGCTTGTCGAAGCAGTCCGACAGCTTCTCCCCACGTCGCAGTCCGTCCTCGACCTCGCGCATCATCTTGCGCACCGACGAGTTGTCGGCCTCGGACCCGAGCGTCCGCACCGCCTCGATCAGCGGCAGGCCGGCCCGGATGAACGCGCCGAGCTGGCGCGACAGGTGCATGACCTCTTCGCGCTTGACCCGCGGCGCGGTCAGCTCGGCCTTCAGGAGGCTCTTCTTCTCGGTGACCTGGATGTCGCGCAGCTCGCGCTCGTACAGCGCGAGCTCGGCCTGCTCGCGGCTGTCGGCCTTGTAGGTGCCGCTGGTGGCCGAGCCGTCCGGACCCGTTGCCACATAGGCGAATCTGGCCATCTCAGCTCCCGATCACATAGACGGAACGCAGTACTTCGGCCAGCGTGGTGACCCCGGTCTCGACCAGGTGGACCGCGCCCTCGGCCATGGTCCGCATGCCCTCGTAGCGGGCGACCTTGCGGAACTCCTCATGGGACGCCCGGCTCAGCACCAGGTCCCGGATCGGCTCGGTGATCGGCATCATCTCGTAGACGCCGATCCGCTCCAGATAGCCAGTGTGGGCGCAGAAGTTGCAGCCCGCGCCGTGCACGAACCCGGTCGTCGGCCGCGCCCCGCCCAGTGAGTCGAGGAACGCGAGTTCCTCCTTGGTCGGCTGGTACGGCTCGGTGCAGTATGTGCAGACCCGTCGGACGAGCCGCTGGGACAGCACGGCGGTGATCGACGAGGCGATCAGGAAGTTCTCGATCCCCATGTCCAGCAACCGGTGCAGCGCCGCGGCCGCGTCCGTCGCGTGCAGCGAGGACAGGACGAAGTGGCCGGTCAGCGCCGACTGCACGGCTATGCGCGCGGTCTCCACGTCGCGAACCTCGCCGACGAGGATGATGTCCGGGTCCTGCCGCAGGATGGACTTGAGCCCGCCCGCGAACGTGATCCCGGCCTGCTCGTTGATCTGGATCTGGTTGATCGACGGGAAGGTGTACTCGACCGGGTCCTCAATGGTCATGATGTTGCGGTCCGGGCTGTTGATCTCGCCCAGCGAGCCGTAGAGCGTCGTGGTCTTCCCGCTGCCGGTCGGCCCGGCGCAGATCACCATGCCGTACGGGGAGCGCAGGAGCGACGAGTAGCGCGCGGCCATCTCGGCGGGCATGCCGAGCTGTTCGAGGCGGTACAGCGGGCGGCTCTTGTCCAACAGCCGCAGCACCACCTTCTCGCCTCCGACAACCGCGGTCGTGGAGACCCGGATGTCGACCGCGCGCCCCTCGACGTCCATGCTGATCTGCCCGTCCTGCGGGCGCCTGCGCTCGACGATGTTCATGTCGGCGAGGATCTTGATGCGGCTGACCACGGCCGGTCCGATGGACTCCGGCAGGTCGAGCACGTCGTGCAGCGCGCCGTCGATGCGGTAGCGCACCCGGATCCGCTCCGGCTGCGGCTCGATGTGCACGTCCGAGGCGCGGTCGCGCAGCGCCTGGGTGATGATCAGCTGCACGACCTGCACCACCGGCGCGGCGTCGCTGGCCGACGCCGAGTCGGTGCGCGCGGCGCTGCGGTTGATCATGTCGCGGGCGGCGAAGTCCTTGACCCGCGCGTCGATGTTGGTCAGCGCGCGGTAGGTGTTGCCGATGGCCTTGTTGATGTCCGACGGCGTGGCCAGCTGCACCGCGAACGGCACGCCCGCGGCCTCGCGCAGCTCGTGCAGCACGGTGTCGGTCGGGTCGGCTACGGCGAACACCGCGCCGTTGCCGCTCTTCAGCTGCACCGCGACCAGCCTGCGCGCCACGGCCTCGGTGACCAGCGCGGTCGCGGCGGGCTCCGGGGTGACCTCGCGCAGGTCGACGACGGTCAGCGACCGCTCCTGGGCGATGGCCCGCACCCGCATCCGCTCGGCCTGCACGTCGGTCGGCGCGCTGGGCTTGGCGGCGGGGGCCTCGGGGACCGGGGTGGCCGCCTCGGTGCGCGTGCCGCGGAACTTCATGACGCCTCCACCCGGACGTGCGGCCGCGTCTCGATCTCATGCGGGTACAGGCTGCGCGCGGCGGCGTCGTCGGCCGTGATCTGGCCGGACTGGACCAAATAGGACAGTGACTGCTCGAAGGTGACCATGCCCTCGCGCTTGCCGGTGACCAGCGAGTTGCGCAGCTGGTGGGTCTTGCCTTCCTTGACCAGGTTGCGGATCGCGGAGTTGGCCACCAACACCTCGAACGCCGCGACGAGCCCGCCGCCGATCCGGGGGATGAGCCGCTGGTAGACGATCCCGGTCAGCGCGGCGGACAGCTGCACGCGCACCTGCGCCTGCTGCTCGGCCGGGAACACGTCGATCATGCGGGCGAGGGACTGCGCGGTGTCGTTGGTGTGCAGCGTGGCGAAGACGAGGTGGCCGGTCTCGGCGATCGTGAGGGCGAACCGGATCGAGTCCAGGTCGCGCATCTCGCCGACCAGCAGGACGTCGGGGTCCTCGCGGAGCGCGCTGCGCAGGGCGGTGTGGAAGGAGAAGGTGTCGTGCCCGACCTCGCGCTGGCTGACCGCGGCGCGCTTGTGCCGGTGCACGTATTCGATGGGGTCCTCGACGGTGATGATGTGGCAGGCGCGCTGGGTGTTGATGCGGTCGATGACCGCGGCCAGCGTCGTCGACTTGCCGGAGCCGGTCGGGCCGGTCACCAGGACAAGCCCCTGGTGCTGCTTGGCGAACTCGCCGAGCACCGGCGGCAGGCCCAGCAGCTCCATCGTCGGGATCTCCTGCGGGATCATCCGCAGCGCGACCGCGGTGTCCCCGCGCTGGGTGAACGCGTTGCCGCGGACGCGGCCGTCGGTGCGCCAGCTGAAGGAGAAGTCGTACTCGTGGGTCTTGGCCCAGTGCTGCTGCTGTTCCTCGTTGAGCAGCTGCGCGAGCAGGGCCTCGGTGTTCTCGGCGGTGAGGACCGGGTGGTTGGGGACCGGGAAGAGCGAGCCGTGGATCCGGATCTGCGGTGGCAGGCCCACGGTGAGCAGCAGGTCGGTGGCGCCCTCCTGCCACACGACGTCGAGCAGCTTGTCGACGTGGCTGCCGAGTTCGGGGCCGTGCATCGCGAACCTCCGGGATCGAGTCGGAAAAGGGAGGGGGAGGGCCGCCCCCTGGGCGGCCCTCCCGAGGGGCTCAGGGACCCTGGGTGCAGGCGCCTGCGGCCACCACGTCACCGGCGTTGGTGAAGGTGATGGTGTAGTCGGGGCTGCTGGGCTGGCTGTGCAGGAACTTGTTCGGGGCCTCCATCAGCGATGCCCATGCGTTCGCGGCGGGGTACGCGGAGTTCTTCGCGTAGTAGGCCTCGAGGGCGGTCTCGACGGTCTTGACGTCGGCCTTGCAGGCGGAGGCCTTGCCTCTGTCCTGGATGCCGTTGACGGCGAAGACGACGATCCCGGCCAGCACGCCGAGGATGACGATGACCATCAGCAGTTCGATCAGGGTGAAGCCCTTCTCGTTCTTTCGGGCTTCGTGCACGCGCTCAAGCAAGCTGTTCATGGTGATCTCCTGTGGTTTGGAAAGTAGGGGTGACCTGCGGAAAGAGCTTCAACCCAGAGGCGGGTCCCGACCGGTCTCCGGATTGACCGCGACCACCCCCTCGCCCCGGATGCGCGTGTCGGCGAACCGACGGACGGCGAGACTGAACGGGTGCTTCGGCTCGGACTCGGCCAGCGGCACCCCGCGGTTGACCGACGCGGCGAGTTCCCACGTCGACGGCAGGTAGGCGGCGATCGGGTTGCGCACGACGCCGTCGATGTCCTCGGCGGTGATGCCCGCTTGCCCGTTGGCCCGGTTGACCACGATCGACCGCGAGTTGTGTCCGAAGGCGAGCAGGTCGAGCATGTCCAGGGTGGTCCGCAGGTTCTTCAGCGCGGGCCGCTCGGGGGTGGTCAGCAGGACGTGGTGGTGGGAGAAGTCGAAGGCGGCCAGGACGTGCGCCGACAGCTGCGCCGGGGTGTCGATGACGACGTAGTCGTAGATCGTCGGCAGCAGCGTGAGCAGCGCGCGGACCTGGGTGGCCGGGACGCGCTCGGCGGCGCCGGGCCGGACCGGGGCGAGCACGCAGTCGAGGCCGGGGCGGTAGGTGGCGATGGTGGTGTGCGTCCACACCGCGCGCTGCGACAGCGGCAGCGAGTCGGCCAGCGCGCGGTGCGGCTGGAGGGTGAGCGCGGTGGCGAGGTCGCCGAAGCTGAGGTCGAGGTCGACCAGGCAGGTCCGGGCGCCGCCGGCGTGCAGCGAGACGGCCAGGTTGATGGCGAAGGTGGTCTTGCCGCAGCCGCCTTTGGCCGCGAACACCGTGACCACGGTGCCGGTGCGCTTGCCTCGGCTGCCTGCCATCGAACACCTCCTCCGCCGCGCTGATGGGAGAAGAGTGCGGCGGGACCGTGCCATGGCGGCATCGGGCGAACGGCCAGAACGGCCGACGCGGTCCGGTGACACCACGTGCCTAACAGGCCGACGCCTGTCGGCCGATCGGGTGACAAGGGGCCGATCCTTAGGGTCTTTGGACCCCGAACGGCAGAAACGCCGTGGGGATCTGTAACTGAGACCGTCGCTCGGCCGAAAGGTAGTTGAAGCATCAATACGGCCATTCGACGCAGTCAGCGCCGGTCGATGGGAGCAGCGATGTCGATACGTCTAGCCGTCGTGGACGGCCACACGCTGACCAGGTTCGGACTGACCGGCCTGGTCGCGCAGCACCCCGACATCGACATCGTCGCCGAGTGCGGCTCGGTCGCCGAGGCCCGCACCGCGGTCGCCGAGAGCAGGCCGACCGTGGTCACCATCGACGTCGACCTCCCCGACGGCGACGGCCTGCACCTGGCCCGCGAGCTGCGCGATCGCTACCCCGACCTGGGCATAGTCGTCATCACCGCCTGCGGCGAGGACGACGTCCTGTTCCGCGCCCTCGACTCGGGCGTCTCCGCCTTCGTCGGCAAGACCGCCCCCATGCCCGAGGTCCTCGGCGCGATCCGCCACGCCGCCGTCGCCGCCTGCTCCTTCACCGCCACCGGCCTCGTCAGCGCCCTGGCCCGCAAACGAGACGTCGACACCCGCTTCGCCCTGAGCCCCCGAGAACGCGAAGTCCTCGGCCTCCTGCGCGACGGCCTGTCGGTCCCCGCGATCGCCCGCTCGACCTACGTCAGCCCGTCGACGGCCAAGACCTACGTGGCCCGCCTGTACGAGAAGCTGGGCGCGAGCAACCGCGCCCAAGCCCTGATGACCGCCCTGCGCCACGGCTTGATCCGAAACGACGAGATGCCCAACGTCGTCTGACCCCTGATCCACCCCGCGTCCCCACGAAATGGCCTCGTCTCGACGGAGACGAGGCCATTTCCATCACTGTCGGCGTCGGCTCCTACGACACCGGCCATGTGTGGACTGGCTCGTTGCTGTGCATGAACTTCGCGTAGCGCCGGGTCATCTCCCGTAGGGCCTGCTCGCGGTTGACCGACGCTGTCTGTTCCAGGCTGTTGACCGTGTCCACCTGCCAGGTCGCGCCGTTTCGGCCGGTGATGCACCGCTGTTCGATGATGCCCAGCAGCCGGTCCCGGTCCGGGGCCGAGACACCCCACGCTTCCAGGCCGGCGTGTGCCATCGGCAGCAGCCGCCTGAGGACGAGTTCCGCCGCTGGGACCTCACCGACCCCCGGCCAGTAGACCCGGGCGTCGATCCCCGCCTTGGCCGCGGCGTGGAAGTTGTCCTCGGCCGCCGCGAAGCTCATCTGGGTCCAAAGGGGACGATCCTGGTCGGCCAGCGCCCGGACCAGTCCGAAGTACAGCGCGCCGTTGGCCATCACATCGACCACGGAAGGCCCGGCGGGCAGAACCCGGTTCTCGACCCGCAGATGCGGAAGGCCGTGGACGACGTCGTAGATCGGGCGGTTCCACCGGTAGATGGTGCCGTTGTGCAGCCGCAGTTCGTGGAGTTCGGGGATGTCGCCCCGCGCCAGCACCTCGGCCGGGTCTTCCTCATCCGTCAACGGCAGCAAAGCCGGGTAATACTGAACGTTCTCCTCGAACAGGTCGAAGATCGACGTGATCCACCTGTCCCCGAACCACACGCGCGGACGCACCCCCTGGGCCTTGAGTTCGTCCGGCCGCGTGTCGGTGGCCTGCTCGAACAGCGCGATCCGGGTCTCCGCCCACAGCTGCTTGCCGTACAGGTACGGCGCGTTCGCACCCATCGCCAGCTGGATCGAGGCGATGATCTGGCTCGCGTTCCAGAACTTCGCGAAGTCCTCCGGGGCCACCTGCAGGTGGTACTGCACGCTGGTGCACGCGCTCTCCGGCGCGATCGAGTCCGCGGTGGTGGTCAGCCGCTCCTCACCCGAGATGTTGATCTCCAGGTCCTCGCCGCGCGCCGCGAAGACCTGTTCGTTGAGGAGTTTGTACCGGGGGTTGGCGGAGAGGATGTCCTCGGTCACATGGCCCGCGCGCAGCGTCGGGAGGATCCCGACCATCACGATGTGGGCGTTGACCCGGTTGGCCTTGGCCTCGGCCTCGTTCAGGTCAGCGCGGACCATGTCCTCGAACGCGGCCAGCCCGTTCGGGCGCAGCGGCTGCGGCGGGAGGTTGATCTCGATGTTGAACTGGCCGAGCTCGGTCTGGAACGCCGGGTCCGAGATGGCCGCCAGGACCTCGGCGTTGCGCATGGACGGGTCGCCCGCGTCGTCGACCAGGTTCAGTTCGATCTCCAGGCCCGCCATGGGCCGTTCGGACTCGAACCGGGACTCGGCGAGCATCTGGGCGAACACGTCCAGGCACCGCCGGACCTTCTGCCGGAAGCGCTGGCGGTCGGCGCGGGTGAACTCTGTCGACTCGACATCCTTACCCATGCCTCAAGCGTGATCCATCGGCGCCCTCGGCGCCACAGCTCAGCGCCTGCGGGTGCCGAAGACCCCCCGGGTGATCTCCCGGCCGAGGGCACTCGCGGCCGACCGGAAGAACGACTTGACCGCGCTGTTGCCCATCACCTTCTCGAAGAAGCCCTCTTCCTCCTGCCGGCGCTCCCGAGGCTCCGGCGCCTTCTCGACCGGCTCGTCCTCGGCGGGCGGGGCCATCCGCTGGGCCATCTTCTCGTAGGCCGACTCCCGGTCGACCGTCTCCGAGTACTTGCCGTGCAGGTCGGACGCCGCCGCGGCCTGCTTGATCGCCTCGTCGCCGATGGTGTCCATCAGCGAGCGCGGCGCGCGCAGCCGGGTCCACGCGACCGGCGTCGGGGCGCCCTTCTCGCTGAGCACCGTGACGATCGCCTCGCCGATGCCCAGCGACGTCAGCGCCTTGTCGAGCTCGTAGTGCGGGGTCGTCGGGTAGGTCTTGACCGTCTGCGACAGTGCCTTCTGGTCGTCCGGGGTGAACGCCCGCAGCGCGTGCTGCACGCGCGCGCCCAGCTGCGACAGCACCGCGTTCGGCACGTCGGTCGGCAGCTGCGTGCAGAAGAACACGCCGACGCCCTTCGACCGGATCAGCTTGACCGTCTGCTCGATCCGGTCGAGGAACGCCTTCGACGCGTCGTGGAACAGCAGGTGGGCCTCATCGAAGAAGAAGACCAGCTTGGGCGCGTCGAGGTCGCCCTCCTCGGGCAGCTCCTCGAACAGCTCGGCCAGCAGCCACATCAGGAACGTGGAGAACAGCGCGGGCTTGTCCTGCAGGTTGCCCAGCTCCAGCAGGCTGATGACGCCCTTGCCGTCGGTCTGGCGGATCAGGTCGGTCACCGCCAGCTCGGGCTCGCCGAAGAACTCGTTCCCACCCTGGGCGTCCAAGTTGGACAGTGCGCGCAGGATGACGCCCGCCGTCGCCGAGGACACCCCGCCGATGCCCTGCAGGTCGGCCTTGCCCTCGTCGCTGGTCAGGTGCTGGATGACCGCGCGCAGGTCCTTGGTGTCGAGCAGCGGCAGGCCCTTGGAATCGGCCCAGTGGAAGATCAGGCCGAGCGTGGACTCCTGGGTGTCGTTGAGGCCGAGGACCTTCGACAGCAGGATCGGCCCGAACCCGCTGATCGTGGCCCGCACCGGCACCCCGATGCCGCTGGTGCCCAGCGAGAGGAACTGCACCGGATAGGCCGTCGGCGTCCAGTCGTCGCCCGTGTCGGTGGAGCGCGCCGTGATCTTGTCGTTGGATTCGCCCGCGCGGGTGAGGCCGGAGAGGTCGCCCTTCACGTCGGCCATGACCACCGGCACACCCGCGTTCGACAGCTGCCCGGCGATGCCCTGCAAAGTCTTGGTCTTGCCGGTACCCGTCGCGCCCGCGACAAGGCCGTGGCGGTTCATCATCGCCAGCGGGATCCGCACGTGCGCACCCGGGTCGACCTGCCCGTCCACCACGACCGACCCCAACTCGATCGCCCCACCGGAGGTGGCGTACCCCGCCGCGATCTCCTGGGCCGGACTCGACTGCTCGGGCACGGTGGCCTCCCTTGACAAAGCGGTCAGAACCAGCGCGAAGCCTAGTGGATCGCGCCACCCGAGACCGGCCCGAGCAGCACGCGTCGGCCCGCCCGGCGTGTCGGGCTAAGCTCGCCCCGTGACGGACCGACTGGTGTGGATCGACTGCGAGATGACCGGCCTCGACCTGGGCAAAGACGCCCTCATCGAGATCGCCGCCCTGGTCACCGACTCCGAGCTGAACGTGCTCGGCCCCGGCGTGGACCTCGTAATCCACGCCGACGACACCACCCTCGACGGCATGCCCGACGTCGTCCGCGACATGCACGCGCGCTCCGGGCTCACCGAAGAGGTCCGCGCCAGCACCCTGACCCTCGCCGAAGCCGAGCGGCAGGTACTGGAGTACATCCGCGGATACGTGCCCGAGGTCCGCACGGCCCCCCTGTGCGGCAACTCGATCGCCACCGACCGTGGCTTCATCGCCCGCGACATGCCCGAACTCGACAACCACCTCCACTACCGCATGGTGGACGTCTCGTCGATCAAGGAACTCTGCAGGCGCTGGTACCCGCGCATCTACTACGCGCAGCCCGACAAGGGCCTCGCCCACCGCGCCCTCGCCGACATCAAAGAGTCGATCCGCGAACTGCGCTACTACCGAGGCACCGCGTTCGTGCCCCAGCCCGGACCCACCTCTGACGAGGCGAAAGCCGTCGCGGATTCGGTGCTCGTGGACCCCGAGGCATAACCGATTTCAAGTGTCCGTAGGTGGCACGCTACGATGTTCCAGCACCAGCCAGACCGGTGCGCATGGTGGGTGTAGCTCAGCTGGTAGAGCACCTGGTTGTGGTCCAGGATGCCGCGGGTTCAAGTCCCGTCACTCACCCGGTGGGCCCGGCCTATCTGCGGAAAGCGCAGATGGGCCGGGTTTCTTTTTGTCCCGGGGGGCGACCCCCCGGACCCCCACGGTGCGGTCTCTCTCGACTCGGCCGTGCCCCACGTCCGTAGCGGTTGCGGAACCAGTTGCGGGACCAAGCCCGTGTCCGGGTCCGTGGCGGAGCGGAACCAGGTGTGATTGAGGGGCGTCGCAGGGGGGTGATGTCTCGGTGGGTTTGTGTGGTTGTTGGTCTGGTGGCGCTTAGTGCGTGTGGGGTGGGTGCGGGTGAGGAGAGGGCTGGGCGGGTCGAGGGGGGCGACGGTGGGCTGGGTGACCTCGCGACCGTCGACGTGTGTGGGCTGCTCGACGTCGCGGTGCTTCCCGCCTCGGTTCGCCACCAGAGCGAGATGGTGGTCTCGTTCGACCACTGCGTGCTGTTCGCCGAGCACGAAGGTCGGGAGATCCAAGTCCACGCCGAGCTGTCCGGACCAGGTGCCCCCGAGGCCAGGCCCGACCGCGTCGACTGGCTGCCGGACCCGCTGCGCGCGCACCTGAACTGGCAAACCGACGAAGGGTGCAATTCCACGCTGGTCACGAAGGGCGCCCAGGCCGAACTGACGTTCAGCGTGCGGACCGAGACCGACCCGAAGCGAAGCGCGCTGTGCGACATCGCCACCGCGATGCTCAAAGGGGCCGCCGCGAAGATGGCCGACGGCCGCGTCGGACACATCACCGACCCGCCCGACTCGTTCCGCACGGTGGATCCGTGCGGTTTGCTCACCAGCGAACAGGTCGACCAGGCGATGCCCATGACCTACGACCAAGCGGTGGAGAGCAAGGCCACCAAGCACCACTGCGGGTGGGGCAAAGGCGACCTGGCGCTCACCACCGACATCACCGGCTGGCCGCTCGACCCGGCGCGCTACCAGCCGGAGACGATCGCGGGCCGCGATTCGTTCCTCTCCACGGTCAAGTCAGGCGAACTGGTCGAGTGCACCATCGTGACCCCACACGTCGACGCCGCGGCCGGGCGGCGGGAGACCGCCCGCCTGACGGTCCGCACCCCGCAGAGCAGGCCCGACCCGTGCGTTCCCGCGCGGACGCTGGCCGCGATCGCGTGGGCCAAGCTGCCGACCCCGTCGTGAAACCGCCGGTTTGGTGACCGATTTGTCGCTGTTGGTAACTGGTGACGTTCCCAGTTGGCCATTCACATCGATGGGTTGCACTTAGTTTCCTCTTATCCGCCATGCGAGGGCGTAGCGGATGGAAGGAGATCGAACATGAGGATCAGGAGCCTGATCGTCGGACTCGCCGCGGTGGCCGCCGCTGTCGTGGCCCCGGCGACGGCCGCGGCCGCGCCGGACCCGGGACCGGAGATCACCCCGATGATCGTCGGCGGTGGCAACGCGACGCAGACGTACAGCTTCATGGTCTCCCTGCAGAGCACCAGTGGAAGCCACTTCTGCGGCGGATCGCTGATCAAGGCCAACTGGGTCGTCACGGCCGCGCACTGCGTCCAGGGCCGGTCGCCGTCGAGCGTCCAGGCGCGGATCGGCACGACCAACCGCACCAGCGGCGGCTCCGTGGCGCGCGCTTCTCGGATCATCATCCACCCGAGCTACCGGGGCCCGTACGACATCGCCCTGGTCCAGCTCAGCACCAGCGTCACCCAGGCCCCGGTGCGCATCTCGGCCGCGTCGGGTCCCGTCGGCACCCGCACCCGCATCATCGGCTGGGGCCAGACCTGCCCGATCCGCGGCGGCTGCGGCGCGCCCATCACCCTGCAGCAGCTCGACACCTCGATCGTCGCCGACAACGAGTGCAGCGGCATCAGCGGCTCGATCGAGATCTGCACCGACAACCCGAACAACAACGCGGGAGCCTGCTACGGCGACTCCGGCGGCCCGGAGATCAAGTCCGTCAACGGCGTGTGGGAACTGATCGGCGCCACCAGCCGCTCCGGCGGCGGCTCCACCTGCGCCGTGGCCCCGTCGATCTACACCGACGTGGTCGCCCACCGCAGCTGGATCCAGCAGTACACCGGCGCTCTCTAGGCGCTGCCCCAGGTGCCCCCACTCGGCCCCGGGTGGGGGCACCGCCCTGTCCACGCCATGATGGGCGGATGCGGGACATCGAGATCCGGGACGACATGATCAGGCTCGGCCAGCTGCTGAAGCTGGCAGGCATCGCCGAGGACGGCACCCACGCCAAGGACCTGCTGGACGCCGCCGAGGTAGCGGTCAACGGCGAACCAGAGAACCGACGCGGCAGGCAACTCCACCCCGGCGACGTTGTCACCGTTGGGCAGGACGAGGTACGGGTAGTCACCGCCTGACCCGCCAAGCCCCACGCAGCGTGAGATCTGGTGCCAGGTGGGGAACTCAAGCCCCACCAAACCGCAGCCCCGCGACGCGAATGCCTGTTTGGGTGAACCACCCAAACAGGCACCCACAGCCCAAATCAGCGCTTGCCGCCGAGCTTCCACGTCTCCCACGGGATCTGCCACACACTGAGCCCATCGGTCGGCTCCAGCACCGGCCCACCAGTGTTCTGCACCGTGATCACATCCCCCTTGACCGAAATACTCTGCAGCCAAGCAGCGTTCTCAGTCGACATGTTGATGCACCCATGGCTCACATTGCGGTGCCCCTGATCCCGCACCGACCACGGCGCCGAGTGATAGAAGATCCCGCTGTTCGACATCCGGCTCGCCACGGCCACCTTCGTCCGGTACCCCCGAGGATCGTCCACCGGCACGCCGTACGTCGACGAGTCCATCGTGTAGTTCGTGTGCTCGCTCATCACGACATAGGTGCCGACCGGCGTCTCGTGCGCCTTCTTGCCCATGGAGATCGGGATGGTCCGCGCCAGCGTGCCGTTGACCGTCACCGTCATCTGGTGGGTCGCGCCGTCGGCCACCGCGATCACGGAGTCCCCGACGGTCACCGTCGCCTTGCGGTCCTGCTTGCCGAACACCCCGTTGCCGAAGTGCTTGCCGTAGATGCCCGCGTTGATCGTGATCGACGTCCCGGTCGGCCAGTACTGCTGCGGCCGCCAGTGCACCTCGCGGTCGCTGAACCAGTAGAACGCGCCTTCGATGATCGGCGCCGACTTGATCTCGATGGCCTTCTCCAGGGCCGCCTTGTCCGCGATCGCCGAGTCGAAGTAGAACGCGAGCGGCTGCCCGACGCCGACCTTGTCCCCGTCGAGCGGGTTCATCGACACCGAGATCTGCCGCTTCGGCTTTGCCGTGGTGAACGTCGACGCCGACGTCATCGTCTTGCCCTTGGCGTCGGCAGCGGTCGCGGTGGCCGTGTAGGTCTTGCCGTAACCCAGCCCTTCCGCGGCCCGCCACGTCGCCCCGTCGGCCGCCAGCGCCCCCGCGATGTTCTTGCCGTCGGCCCCGGTGACCACCACCTCGGTCACCTTCCCCCCGGTCGCGGCGATCCCCAGCGGCTCCCCGGGCGCCACGTCCACCGCCTTGTCCGCGGGCGTCAACACCAACGCGAGCGGCGGCGCGGCGGACTCGCTGGGCTTGCCGGTCGTGGTGGCCGCCGAACTGGACCCGCCACCCCCACTCTGCGGCGCCTCATCGCTACATCCGGCAACGACGAGCAGCACCGCGAGAACGGCCCCCACTCCCGCACGACTACCCCTGGCCATCTCTTCCATCCCTGCTCAACCACGCACCCAGACCCGTTGGACAAGTGTGCCCGATGGGGTGTCCTGACCGTGCGAGACCTGGTCAACCCGTGACCTGACCCCCCGATTTCTGTCCCCACGACACCCTGTGCTAACTTTTCTCCCGTCAGCAGGACAGCGTCCTGATGAGCGTCGCTAGCTCAACTGGCAGAGCAGCTGGCTCTTAACCAGCGGGTTCGGGGTTCGAGTCCCTGGCGGCGCACCAGCAAATCCCCAGGCCAACTTCTGTTGGCCTGGGGATTTGCTATTTCCGGAGCCGCTACAGCAGTTCCCAGTTCGCGTACCAGGAGCCGTTCGCCGTCGACTGCCACTTGTGGCACAGGTAGCCGTCGCCGCCGGTGACCGAGACTTCCAGGCGTCCATCCACATTGGATCCCACGCCCACGCCCACGCCAACGCCGCTGAGGTTGTTGCCGCCGAGGTCGGCCCAGCCGCTCCAGCCGCCGTTGGCCGCGGTCTGCCACTTGTGCCACAGGTGGCCGTCGGCGAAGACCTTGAACGCCTCCAGCCTGCGTCGCGGTTCAACGCGAACGCGGGGGACTGGTCGACGCCGTGGCTCGACCCGGCGGGGCTGACGAACGAGAGGAACGGCCTGCCCTCCTGGGTCCAGTGGAACCAGTCCTGGTAGTTGACCCGGCTGCTGTGCCGGTCGCCGCCCGCCTCGTTGCCGCCGACCGTCCGGATCTTCGTGCCGTCCGCCGACACCCCGACGACGATCTCGACGTGCTCAGCCCACGTGTTGCTGTAGGCGTAGACCACCGCGTCGCCGACGTGCGGGGTGTTCGACAGCTTGCCGTGCTTCTGGCCGTACTTGTAGAAGCTGATCGCGGCGGCGTCGAGGCCCACGACGTCGGTGACGCCGCCGTTCCGCCACGCCCACTTGGCGAACAGGGCACACCACTCCGCCCAGCAGAACCCGAAGTCGTCGCACTGGTCGCCGAGCCTGCTCATCGCCTTGTCCGCGATGAGGCTGCCGGTGCCGCCCCCGCCGCCGGGGTCCGGGTTCTCGACGGCGTGCGCCGGAGCGGCGGTGGACAGTGCCAGTGCCGCCGCGACGGTGACGAGCAGTGACGAGACGAGCGGCCGGAGGCGGGCTCAGGACTTGGTGGACATCGCTGGTGCCTTTCGGTGTGGTGCGCAGGGGCTCACCCTGCTGACACCAGAGTCGCCGGGCCGCTCTCTAGGTTCGCGGCGCGCGAGTGAGAGCGGAGTGTTCGGCCCTTGGATTGCTCCGAACGGGCCATGACGATGAAGTGGATTACTCCATTCGGAGGGCAACGGTCCGCTGTCGGCGTACCCACCGGTTACGGAGCTGGGCCGATCAGGTTTCGCGGTTACCGTTCCATTCACTTTATAGGTTCGGTGCTGGTTGAATCCCGCTTCACGTTCGCGCGAACCCCCATCCCATCCACGGTGGTCACCTGCAGGCCGCTCGCATCGGCCTGTGCTGGTGGGCGCCCTCGCAAGGGAGACGTCACATGGGACACGTTCGCGTCGGGAGACGATTAGTCGCGGGTGCCGCCGTGGCTTTGGTGTCGCTGGTCGGGTTGGCGACGCCCGCGGTCGCTGAGGGGCAGGTGCTGGCCGTCGCCGAGGCGGTGCCGGACAGCTATGTGGTGGTGCTCAACGACAGCGCGTCGCCGAGGGCGGCCGCGGCGAGCACCGCGGCGGGCCTGGCGGGCAAGTACGGGGGCGCGGTCACGGCGGCGTGGGGGCACGCGCTGAACGGGTTCGCGGCCAAGATGTCGGCGAGCCAGGCGCGGCGGCTGGCGGCCGACCCCAAGGTGGCCTTCGTCCAGCAGGACCAGGTGCTGCGGGTCGCCGACGTGCAGCCGAACCCGCCGTCGTGGGGGCTGGACCGGATCGACCAGCGTGATCTGCCGCTGGACCAGAGCTACACCTACGACACCGCGGCGAGCAACGTGCGCGCCTACATCCTCGACACCGGTATCCGCATCACGCACTCCACGTTCGGTGGCCGTGCGACCTGGGGAACCAACACGGTGGACAGCAACAACACCGACTGCCACGGCCACGGCACGCACGTGGCGGGCACCGTCGGCGGCAGCCAGTACGGTGTCGCCAAGGGTGTGCCGCTGATCGCGGTCAAGGTGTTGAACTGCCAGGGTTCCGGCACGACGGCCGGTGTGGTCAACGGCGTCGACTGGGTCACCCAGAACGCGGTGAAGCCCGCCGTGGCGAACATGAGCCTCGGTGGCGGGGCCGACGCGGCGCTCGACACCGCGGTGCGCAACTCGATCGCCTCCGGTGTCACCTACAGCCTGGCCTCCGGCAACTCGTCGGCCAACGCCTGCAATTCGTCCCCCGCCAGGGTGGCCGAGGGCATCACGGTGAACGCCTCCGACAGCGCCGACCGCGCGGCGTCGTTCACCAACTTCGGCACCTGCACCGACATCTTCGCTCCCGGCGTCGGCATCACGTCGGCGTGGATGACCAACGACACCGCGACAAACACGATCAGCGGCACCTCGATGGCGGCTCCGCATGTCGCGGGCGCCGCGGCGCTGTGGCTGGCCACCCACCCGAACGACTCGCCCGCGGCCGTGGCCACCGCGCTGGTCAACAACTCGACGCCCAACAAGATCACCAACCCGGGCACCGGCTCGCCGAACCGGCTGCTCTACACCGCTCCCGGCGGCGGCACCCCCGGTTCGCCGTCGGTGACCAACCCCGGCAGCCGCACCGGCGTCGTCGGCACCGCGACGAGCCTGCAGCTGTCGGCCTCGGGCGGCACCACGCCGTACAGCTGGGCGGCCACCGGCCTGCCCGCCGGGCTGTCGATCAACGCCGCCACCGGCCTGATCTCCGGCACGCCGACCACGGCGGGCACCAGCACGGTGACCGCCACGGTGACCGACTCGGGCAACCGCACCGGCTCGGCCACGTTCACCTGGACCATCACCGCGGCGCCGGTTCCGGGCTGCACCGGCACCAACGGCACCGACGTGGCGATCCCCGACCTGTCCACTGTGGAAAGCACGATCACGATCGCGGGCTGCGCGGGCAACGCGTCGGCGACCTCGACGGTCGAGGTGCACATCGTGCACACCTACATCGGCGACCTGGTCGTGACCCTGGTCGCGCCGGACGGCAGCACCTACGTGCTGCACAACCGGGCAGGTGGCAGCGCGGACAACATCAACCAGACCTACACCGTCAACGTCTCGACCGAGGTGGCGAACGGGGCATGGAAGCTGCGTGTGCAGGACGCGGCATCGGCTGACACCGGGCGGATCGACACTTGGACGCTGTCGCTCGGCGGCGGCGGGACGCCCGCCTGCGGCGGCACCAACGGAACCGACGTGACGATCCCCGATCTGTCCACTGTGGAGAGTTCGATCCCGGTGTCCGGGTGCACGGGCAACGCCTCGTCGGCGTCGACGGTCGAGGTGCACATCGTGCACACCTACATCGGCGACCTGGTGGTCACGCTGGTCGCGCCGGACGGCAGCACCTACGTGCTGCACAACCGGGCGGGCGGAAGTGCCGACAACATCAACCAGACCTACACCGTGAACCTCAGCGGTGAGGCCAGGAACGGCACGTGGCGGTTGCGCGTCCAGGACGCGGCAGCTGCCGACACCGGCAGGATCGACAGCTGGACGTTGACCCTGTAGAAGCGCTCACTTCGGCGGGGCGGGCGGCGACGCCCGCCCCGCCGAAGTCTGTTCATGGCATAGGGGTTCTCATCACTCGATCGGTCGCTGTCGAGATCATCCGTCGCCCCATAGCGTCGCCAATCGTGTAGGCGACGGAATTCCCATTCATTCACAGTGTGAATTCGCGAGGGAAGGACTCCCGATGGTCGACCGGATCAAATTCCTGCTCGACGAAAACGACATCCCGCGGACCTGGTACAACCTCGCCGCGGACATTCCCGACCTGCACCCGCCGCTGAATCCGGCCACCGGCGAGCCGGTGACCAGGGACGACATGGCCCACACCATGCCGGAGCAGATCATCGAGCAGGAACTCAGCCTGGAGCGGGAACTGGCGATCCCCGAACCGGTCCGGCAGATCTACGCGCAGTGGCGGCCGTCGCCACTGGTGCGGGCGCGGCGGCTGGAACGCGCGCTCGGGACGCCCGCGCGGATCTACTACAAGTACGAGGGGAACTCGCCGACCGGCAGCCACAAGCCGAATACCGCGGTAGCCCAGTTGTACTACAACCATTTGGCGGGCAAGCGTGGAGTGGTGACCGAGACCGGGGCCGGGCAGTGGGGGAGCGCGGTCGCGCAGAGCGCCGCGCTGTTCGACATGACCGCCAAGATCTACATGGTCAAGGTCAGCTTCACCCAGAAGCCGTATCGACGAGGGTTCATGGAGGTGTTCGGCGGGGAGTGCGTGCCGAGCCCGAGCACCGAGACCGCGGCGGGGCGGGCGGTTCTCGCCGCCGACCCCGACAGCCCGGGGAGCCTGGGCATCGCGACGTCCGAGGCGCTGGAGGCGCACGCCGCCGACCCGACGCTGGGCTATGTCGTCGGCAGCGCCGCGAACCACGTGCTGGCGCACCAGACGGTCATCGGCCAGGAAGCCTTGCGCCAGTTCGAGTTGGCCGACGACTACCCGGACCTGGTGATCGGCTGCGCGGGCGGCGGCAGCAACCTCGCGGGCCTGTCGTTCCCGTTCCTTGGCGCGAAACTGCGTGGCGGCCGCGACGTGCGGGTGATCGGCGTCGAGCCAGCGGCGTGCCCGACCCTGACGCGTGGGCGCATCGCCTACGACTTCGCCGACAGTGCCGGATTGTCGCCGCTGTTCCGGATGCACACGCTGGGGCACGGGTTCGTCCCGCCCGCGTTCCACGCGGGCGGGCTGCGCGCGCACGGCATGGGGCAACTGGTGAGCCGGGCGGTGGAGGACGGGCTGATGGAGGCCGTAGCGGTGACGCAGCGACGGTGTTTCGAGGCGGGCGTGCGGTTCGCCAGAGCCGAGGGGATCCTGCCAGCGCCCGAGTCGACGCACGCGATCGTGGTCGCGATGGAGGAGGCGCTGCGCTGCCGCGAGGAGGGCACGTCGCGGGTGATCCTGTTCGGCTTGTCGGGGCACGGCCACTTCGACCTGACGGCCTACGAGAAGTACTTCGCCGACGCCCTGGACGACGACGTGCTGTCCGACGAGCAGATCGCGGCCGCGCTCGCCACGATCCCCGCCGAGTTACCCGCGGGCGCCGCGCGATGACGGGGTGGCGCGCGCGGATCGGTGTCCTGGTCATCGCGAAGGACCCGGTGCCGGAGGAGGAGTTCTGGGCGATGGCGCCCGCAGGCGTCAGTGTCCACTCGGCACGGTTCGACAGCCCGCGCAAGAAGGGATCCGACTTCACCGGCGACCACGCCGCCGCCCTCGCCGAGTCGCCGGACATCGCGCGCGGCCTCGACCAGCTCGGGCAGATGCCGCTGGACGTGATCTGCCTGTGCTTCGGGTCGAGCAGCTTCCTGGCCGGGGTCGGCTTCGACGAGCGCTTTTGCGCGCAGGCCGAGCGCCGCACGCGCGGGGTGCCGGTGACCACGGCCCCGCTGGCGATGCTCGCCGCGATGCGGTCGCTGCGGGTGACGCGGCCGCACCTGGTCATCCCACCGTGGTTCACCCCGACGAGCCTCGCCGCGGCCCGCCGCTACCTCGAGGACAGCGGGTTCCCGGCCGCGGGGGAGACGCGGTTCTCACTTGGCGCGGGGTGGGGGGATCGGGAGAGCTTCGAGGCTTGGGACCTGGACGCGCAGTGGGAGGTGCGGGGGGAGGAGGTTTACCGGCAGACCCGGCGCGGGTTCGACCACTCGGCGGATTGCGTGTTGGTGCCTGGGAGCGGGTTCCGGGCGCTGGCGGCGATCGAGCCGCTGGAATGCGACCTGGGGGTACCGGTGATCACGTCGAACCAGGCGTGTCTGTGGCACTGTCTGCGGATCGCCGGGGCTAGCGATGCCGGTGTGGGCAGGTTGTTCGAGGCCGCGCGCGGTGATGCGGTGTGTTTGTGAGGTGCTACGGAGTGAGCCCGCGTGCTTGTGAGTGAGTCCGTCTGTGAAGGAGTCAGCGATCCTGATGCCCACCTTGTCCACACTGCTGCTGTTCGTGGCCGCGACGATGGCGTTGCTCGTGGTGCCCGGTCCGGCGGTCCTCTACATCGTCACGCGGACCGCGACGCAGGGCCGGGCGGCCGGGTTGCTCTCGGTGCTGGGCATCCACGTCGGGTCCGTCGTCTACGTCATCGTCACCGCGTTGGGGATGTCGGCGCTGTTGTTGGCGTCGAATACCGCGTTTCAGATCGTGAAGTGGCTGGGCGTGGCCTATCTGGTGTGGCTGGGGGTGCACAAGCTGTTCCTGGAGAAGCCCGACGACGGCAACGTCACCGAGCCGCCGCGGGCGTCGAACAGTCGGATCTTCTGGCAGGGCGTGTTGGTGAACGTGCTCAACCCGAAGACGCTGATCTTCTTCGTCGCGTTCCTTCCGCAGTTCGTGGACCCGGCGCGTGGGTCGGTCGTGTGGCAGCTGGTGCTCTTCGGCGTCGGCTTCATCGTGCTGGGCATCATCAGCGACGGGACCTACGCCCTGCTGGCCAGCGTGCTGTTCGGCAAGCTGCGCCGGACGGCGCGGGTGCGGCGTGGGCTCGACCTGTCCAGCGGCGTCATCTATCTGCTGTTGGGTGCGTTGGCGGCGGCGGTGAGCCAGTCGTAGTGAGGAACGGGTGTAAGAGGTCGGGGATGGTGGCGTCGGCCAAGGCCAGGCCCGCGCCCTCGCCGACGTCGGTGACCGTGTAGCCGCCTTTGCCCGCCGCCGTGATCGCGGTGACGGACAGCAGGGCCGCGCGGCGCTGGAAGACGGTCTGGGTGAACTTCCAGCCGATGATGCCCGTGCGTTGGAGGGCGACCGTTTCGCGGTCGAGTGAGCCCGATCGGCTGACCAGGTAGCGGTCGGTCAGGGCGTGGCCCAGGTTGCGGTAGCGGTCGAGTCCGATGAGGACGGACACCGGGAGCAGGCACGTCGCGGTCGCCCACGGCCAGTCGGGCCAGTCGGCGAACGCGGCCAGGAGGAACAGTGCCCCGGCCAGCACCAGGTTGGGCGCGATGGCGCGCACCAGGCGCCGGGTGCGCGCGCGGGCCGGGTGCCTGGTCAGGGGCACCGCGGTCGGTGGGTCATCGGTGCGGAGGACCGCCGCGGTCACCCGGTCGGCTTCGGTGCGTGGGGCGGGCGGCAGGAGGAGGCTGCTGCCGGAGGTTCGGCCCAAGCCGGTCGTGACCGCGGTCAGACGGGCGCCGCGGCCCGCGCGGAGCAAGAGCGGCTCGTGGAGGTTGACGCCGCGGAGGCGTTGTTCCTCGACGGAGACGGATCGGGTGGTGAGCAGGCCGCGGCGGACGCGGACGGTGCCGTCGGCGTGGCGGTTCAGGTGATAGCCGTGGTTCTGCAGCACGTAGCTGAGGAACGACAGGATGACCGCGAGCAGCAGCACGACGCCGACGACGGCGGGGATCACGGTGAACAGGCTGGAGTGCGTGACCCACACGAACACTGTGCGGACCACGCCGACCTTGGAGAACTCCAGGTCGAGTTCGTTGGCGATGTTCATGCCGAAGCCGACGGCGATGCCGATGGTGACCAGGCCCGACATGCTCATCGGGGCGTAGCGGTACCAGCGGCGGTCGAGGGTGGAGATGGGCGTGCCCTCGTCGGCGGGCTGGTCGGCCGGGACATCGGCGCGGCGCTGGAGGAACACCTGGCGCAGCCGGTCGGCCTCGGCGGCGGTGACGGCGTCGAGCACGACGCCCTCGCCGGGGCTGCGTTCCTGCTGGCCGGTGCCGACCCGGACGGCGGTGAGGCCGAAGAGCCGGTGGCCGAGCTTGGACGTCAAGTCGACGGTGCGGATCCGGTCGCGCGGGATGGCCAGGCGCTGCCGCAGCAGGAGTCCTTTGTGGAGTTCCACCTGCGTGTCGGAGATGCGGTACTTCGTCGTGAGCCAGGCGAACAGTCCATAGAGGATCAGCGCGCCGACGGTCGCGCCGCTCACCGCGATGCGCCACGGTTCGCCGTTGCCGAGGAACACGAAGGCGAACAACGGGATCAGCAGGCCCAGCATCTCGTTGAGGGGCCGCACGATGACCATGCGCGGGTCGAGCCTGCCCCACTCGTGGCTCGGCTCGACGACCGGCGGCGCCGCGGGAAGCCCGGTCATGTCGCGTCGCCCGGGGTGGCCTGGGTGGTGCTGGTCAGCTCGTCGGCGATGCGGGCGGCGAGGGAGGCGTCCAGGTTCTCGATCTTGACCGGCCCGGCCGCCGACGCGGTGGTGACCGTGACGGTCGACAGCTTGAGCAACTGCTGCAACGGGCCCCGCGCGGTGTCGACCGTCTGGATCCGCGACACCGGCGCCAGCCGCCACTCCTGGTTGACCCACCCGCTGCGCGTGTAGACCGCCGTCGGGCTCGTCTCCCAGCGGTGCACCGCGTACCGCCAGCGCGGCATGACTACGACGTGGGCCACCGCCACCACCAGGCTGACCAGCGCCGCGACCTTCGTCCAGCCGGGCGCCCCGGCGTCGACCAGCAGGTGGATGCCCTGCGCCCCGACCACGACGATCCAGCCGATCGCCGCCCGCAGGGTCCAGTGCAGGATGGCTCGCTTGCCGACCAGGTTGGCTGGGGGCCGGAGCCGCCACTCGGTGTTCTCCACGCCCCTAGTCTGCCTGTTCCTGCCGTGCGCCGAACTCATCCTTTAGTCGTAGGACCAAGGTCGTAGTCGGTCCTAGGACCTGCCTAGCGCAGGCGGCGCCACAGTGGCCGGATCGCCGCCGAGACCAGCACCGACACCGGCGCCTCGGCCCGCTCGCGCGCTTCCGGGGCCGACTCCGGCACCACCCGGTACGCCAGGTTCAGCGCCTGCCGGGCCACCCCGGGCAGGAACACCCGCAGCACCTCCATCGCCAGCCCCTCGGGCCGCTGCACGACCTCCCCGCGTCCCGTCAGCCCCTTGATCACCAGGTCGGCCGCCGCCCGGGGCGACGTCGCGGGCATGCTGCGGTAGGCGTCCGTCGCGGTCACCATCGGTGTGCGGACCAACGGCATCCGCACCGACACGACCGTCACCCCGTCGGCCAACAGCTCGCGCCCAGCCGACCGCCCGAACGCCTCCAGCGCCCCCTTCGACGCCAGGTACGCCGAGAACCGAGGGGTGTCGGTCTGCAAGCCCATGGTCGTGACGTTGACGATCCGCCCGAACCCCCGGGCCCGCATCCCCGGCAGCAGCCCCAGGGTCAGCCGCAGCGGCGCGAAGTAGTTCAGCGCCATCGTCCGCTCGTAGTCGTGCAGCCGGTCGACCGACAGGTGCACCGACCGCCGGATGGACCGGCCGGCGTTGTTGACCAGCATGTCGACCACGCCCAGGTCCTTGACCAGGGCGTCGACCGCGTCGCCGTCGGTGAGGTCGCACGGGTGAACCTCCGCGGTGCCGCCCAGCGACACCACCTTGTCGCGGACTTTCTCCAGCTCGTCCTGGCGGCGCGCGACCAGCAGCACCGTCGCGCCCTTGCGGGCGGCGGCCAGCGCGGTCGCGCGGCCGATGCCGGACGAGGCGCCGGTGATCACGATTCGCTTGCCGCGCAACGAGTTCGCGCGCACCCAGGCGCGGTCGGGGTCCAGGTGCGCGGTCCAATAGCGGACCAACGCGCCCGCGTAGGCCGAGAAGGGCGGCAGGCTGATCCCGGAACCGGCCAGCGCGGCCTCGGTCGCGGTCGAGTCGAACACCGTCGGCAGGTCCATGTGCGGCACGACCTCGGGCGGGATGCCCAATTCGGCCAGCACCGCGGCCGGGAGCGCGGGCAGTCGCTCGATCCGCGGCAGCCGCACCGGGACCGTGGCGACGATCCTGGGCGCGTCGAACGCCGCCGCGAGGGCGTTGTAGACGTCGGTGAGGCGCTGCCTGCCGTTGTGGGTCAGGTGGTAGGTCTGGCCGGACCGGGCGGGCACGTGCATCAGGTGCGCCATCGCGTCGACGACGTAGTCGACCGGGACGATGTTCGTGCCGCCCAGGTCGTGGGTGACCAGCGGCAGGCCCGCGGGCAGCCGCGCGAGGCGGGCCAGCGCGGGCAGGAAGTAGTACGGGCCGTCGACCTTGTCCATGGCGCCGGTCCGCGAGTCGCCGACGACGGCGGCGGGCCGGTAGACGCGGTACGGCACCCGCGCCTGGCCGCGGACCAGGCGTTCGGCCTCGAACTTCGTGGCGTGGTACGGCGAGCGGTGCCGCTGGCCGCGGTCGAAGTCGGCCTCGGTGAACACGCCGCGGAAGTCGCCCGCCACGGCGATGGACGACACGTGGTGCAGCACGCCCGCGTTGATGGCGGCGGCGAAGTCGAGGACGTTGGCGGTGCCGACGACGTTGGCCGTGCGGTTGGCGTCCTCCGAGGCGGTCAGGTCGTAGACGGCGCCCAGGTGGACGACGTGGTCGATGGCGCCGAGCAGCGGTCCGGGGTCGACGCCGAGCCCGGGTTCACCGAGATCGCCGACGACCGGGACGACCCGGTCCTCCCCGGCCCACATGGCGGCCGACCGCTCCAGCGAGCGGGCCCTGACCAGCACGTGCACGGATTCGCAGTCCGGCCGGGCGAGCAGCCGGTCGAGCAGCGCGCGGCCGAGGAACCCGGTCGCACCGGTCACGAAATATGTCGCCATCCGCCAAGTCTGCCACTACCTACTATCCAGTAGGAACAGTGCTCAGGCGGAATCGACCGAGGCGTCCACCACAGCGTCGCGCAGCGCGGCTCTCAGCCTGCCCACGTCCAGGGGCGACAGGATCGCGGTCTCGCCCGGCGGCGCGACCAGCACCACACGCCCCTGGCGGACGAAAACGGTCACGTCCCGCCGACGGCCCGCGATGTCGCGACAGCTGACGGTCCATTCTTTGCTGCTCACTGCGCCCACCCTCTCGACCGTGCACTTTTGTTACCGGCCGGTTCGCCCTGTCATAGAGATGACGGGGACCGTAACGAGACGTGACGCCGCAAGTTGCGACTTATCAAGATTTTCCTGACAAGCGCTGGATCATGACGGTGACCAACGTCGACGCCACCGGTTATCAAGATTTTCCTGACAAGCAACGCACCGCGTCGGCGACTAACGTCAGAGGCCGACTAGGAGGTCGACATGGGCGCAGTGCACCGCATCGTCGTCGTGGGAACCGGCCTGGCGGGCGGCACCGCCGCGGGCACCCTGCGCGACAAGGGCTTCGACGGCGAGATCGTGGTGATCGGGCAGGGACCGCACCGCCCGTACGCGCTGCCCCCGCTGTCCAAGGCGATCCTGCTGGGCGAGGCCGACGAGCCCGACTGGGTCCACGACGAGGGCTACTACGCCGAGCACGACATCGACCTGCGCACGAACACCGAGGTCCGCGAACTGCACCTCGGCGAGCGGGCCGTCGTCGACTCGGCGGGGGAGCACCACCGCTACGACCGGCTCGTGCTGGCCACCGGCTCCGCGCCCCGCGCGCTGCCCATCCCCGGTGGTGACCTCCCGGGCCTGCGCACCCTGCGCACGCTGGAGAACTCCCTCGACCTGCGCGCGGCGCTCGCCCCCGGGGTCAAGGTGGTCATCGTCGGCGCGGGCTGGATCGGCTGCGAGGTTGCCGCCGCGGCGCGCAAGCACGGCGCCGACGTCACCGTGATCGATCCGTTGCCGCTGCCGCTGCACAAGACACTGGGCGACACCGTCGCCGAGGTGTTCCGCGACCTGCACGAGGCCAACGGCGTCACCTGGCGGCTCGGCACCGGCGTCGACGCGTTCACCGGCGACGAGGGCGTGGTCAAGGCGGTGCACCTGAGCGACGGCACCGCGGTCCCGGCCGACGTCGTGGTCGTCGGCGTTGGCGCCGCGCCGCGGCTGGAGCTGGCGAAGGCGGCGGGGCTGGAGCTGTCGGACTCGGTGCCGGGCAGCGGGATCGACGTCGACGCGAGCCTGCGCACGTCGGCGCCGGACGTGTTCGCCGTCGGCGACGTCGCCGCGCACTTCCACCCCCGCTACGGCAGGCGGGTCCGCGTCGAGCACTGGGCCAACGCCAAGGACCAGGGCGAGCACGTCGCGGGCAACCTCCTCGGCGACGCCGAGCCCTACACGAAGTCGCCGTACTTCTACTCCGACCAGTACGACCTGGGCATGGAGGTGCGCGGCCTGGCCAACCCGTTCACCGACGAACTGGTCGTGCGCGGCGACCTGAAGTCGCGTGAGTTCACCGCGTTCTGGACGCGCGGCGGCCGGGTGCTGGCGGCGATGAACGTCAATCAGTGGGACGACGGAGAGGCGCTACAGGCGCTGGTTGATCGGCAGGTTCGGGCGTCGGCGGAGGAGCTGCGGACGGCTGACCTGGCGAATCTCGCTTCGTGACGGCGTAGGACGCCAGCCCGAGCAGCGACAGCCCGGCGATCACCACGCCCATCGGCAGCGCGGAGGTCGTGCCGCCGAGCCCGACCAGCGGCGCGGCCAGTCCGCCGACGACGAACTGGACCAGGCCGAGCAGGGCGGACGCGGTTCCGGCCTGGTCGCCGTGGTCGGCCAGCGCCAGCGCGGAGCTGTTGGGCGTCACCATGCCGACGCTGGCCACGACCACGAACAGGCTGGGCAGCAGGAACCAGAGTCCGAGGTCGAGCGCGCTCACGACAAGCACCGCCAGGCCACCGGCCGCCGACAGCAGCAGACCCGCCCGCAGGAGCGCGCGCAGGGAGAACTTGCGGAGCAGGGCGCCGTTGAGCTGGGCCATCAGCACGAGGCCGAGCGCGTTGGCGCCGAAGACGACGCTGTAGCCCTGCGGGCTGAGGCTGTGCAGGTTCTGCAGGACGAACGACGACCCGGCGATGTAGGCGAACATCGCGCCGGTCACGCACGCCGCCGCGGCCCCGTAGGCCATGAACGTCCGATCGGCGGCGAGCCCGGCGTAAGCCCGCAGCGTGCGGCCCAGGTGCGCGGGATGTCTGCGCGCGGCGGGCAGCGTCTCGCGGAGGCCGAACGCGGTCGCGGCCAGCAGCACGACGCCGAAGCCCGCCAGGACCACGAAGATCCCGGGCCAGTCCGTGAAGCGCAGGACCTGCCCGCCGATCACCGGGGCGAGGATCGGCGCCAGGCCGGTCACGATGATCATCACCGAGAAGAACCGGGCCATCTCGACCCCGGAGAACAGATCGCGCACGGCGGCCCGGCCGATCACGATGCCCGCGGCGGCGCACGCACCCTCGGCGAAACGCAGCGCGATCAGCGCGTAGACCGATGGTGCGACGGCGCAAGCCAATGAGGAGATCGCGTACAGGGTCAGGCCGATAAGCAGGGGTCGGCGGCGGCCGAAGGAATCCGAGAGCGGTCCGGCCACGATTTGGCCGAGGGCCAGGCCGATCATGAACGTGGTCAGCGTGAGTTGCACTTGCGCGGCGCCGGTGCCCATTTGCTCGGCCATGTCCGGGAACGCGGGCAGATACATGTCGATCGACAGCGGCCCAAAGGCAACTAGTCCGCCCAAGATCAGTGCCAGCCGAGCCTTGCCTGGTCGTGGTGCGGTCACCCGGTCAGTCTAGGGAGCGCTGAATTTTCACTGCCCACTGTGATCAATCGGTTGGCGGATTCACGACGGGCCGGTGCGTGGAATTCTCTACGATCACTGTCAGATATCCGGGCGGGTCGCCCCCCAACCCGATCGGTCCCTTGACACACTGGGCTTGGAGACGCGGGAGGGATGCCATGGCCGAGCCGATCGACGCCGTGCTGGCACAGGCCGCGGAGCTGACGGCGGCGGGCCGCCCGGAGGTCGCCATCGACATCCTGCGCCCGGTGATCGCCGACCATCCCGACCACCCGGAAGCGTGGTGCAGGCTCGCCGCCGCACTGCTCGACTCCGGCAGGCCGCAGGACTGCCTGGACGCCGCCAAGCGCGCGATCACCCTCGGGGAACCGTCCTGGGCGCACCGGCTGGCCAGCCTCGCCCTCACTGAGCTGGGCAGACACGATCAGGCGGCGGTGTCGGCGAAGGAGGCCGCCCGCCGCGACCCCGGCGACTGGCGCAACCACGTCACCCTCGCCGAGGCCCTCGGCCCGACGTCGCCGCCCGACGCGCTGGAGGCCGCCCGCCGCGCGGTGATCGCCGCTCCGGACGAGCCGCGCGTGCACGAGGTGCTCGGTGCCGCCGCCGCCCGGGTCCGCGACTTTCCGCTGGCCAAGCGGGCCTACAGCGACGCGTTGCGCCTCGACCCGGCCAACGACTCGGTGCGCGCGAAGCTGGCCAAGCTCGCCGGGGTGCGGGCGACGCCACCCGCGCGGCCCGCGCCCGGCGAGGTCCGGTTCGGACGGGCCCAGCGGATCGCGTTATGGCTGGTCCTGCGCCGGTGCGCGGGCTGGCTGGCGGCCGGGTCGTTCGTGCTGATGATCGCCGGGCTGCCGCGCCCGACCCCGCTGCTGGTGTGGTTCGCGCTGGCGCTGCTGCTGGCCGAGCTGGTCATGGCCGCGCACGGGGTGCTCACGCTGCCGCGCGGCTACTGGCCGCCGCCCCGGTTGTTGGCCCGCCGGGCGCCCCTGGTGGCGTTCGGGGCGGTGTTGTTCGGGCTGGGGACATTGTTACTCGCCGTGTGGACCCTCGCGCTGGCCCTCGGCGTCCGCGGGATGCAGCTGCTCACACCCGCGCTGATCTGCGCGGTCGGTGCGTCCATTGTGGGCTGGTACGGCCTCTGGCGGATGCGCGCATTCACCCGTTAGGGTGGCGCACCCTCACGGATGGGGGAACCGATCGACCGCGTATCGCGTCGATTGGAGCACTTGTTTATTTCTTGGCACTAGGGGAAACGATCATGGGTGTCGTGCGCCGCATCGCGGTTTTTCTGATGGTCCTCGGCTTCGCGTCGGTGGGCTTGTACTTCATGGACTACAGCTTCCGCATCATCTCGTGGCTCGACGACTACCAGCCGGGCGCGGGCCTGGCCATCGGCGGCGTCGGTCTGCTGCTCCTGCTTGTCACCATCGCCGTGGAGAAGAAGCCCGCGCCCGCGCAGGTGCCCGTTCCGCCGCAGGCGTGATCACGCGCGGGGCGTGCCAGACTGCGGTCTGCACGCCCCGCGACGGTGAGGAGTCCCATGGGTCAGCACGCCGGCTACCAGAACGAGATCTACCTGCAGGGCCTCGCTGACCAGGTCCCGATCTTCACCACCGACGCCACCCGCGTCGAGGACATCGCCCGCGAGGCCATGGCGCCCGGACCGTTCGGCTACGTCGCCGGGTCCGCCGGGTCCGGCGACACCGCCCGCGCCAACCGCGACGCGTTCGCGAAGTGGCGGATCGTGCCCCGGATGCTCTCCAACGCCACCGCCCGCGACACCTCCGTGACCGTGCTCGGCACTGAGCTGCCCGCGCCCGTGCTGCTCGCCCCGGTGGGCGTCCAGTCGATCGTGCACCCGGACGGCGAACTCGCCACCGCCCGCGCCGCCGCCGCGCTCGGCGTGCCGATGGTGCTGTCGACGGCCGCGTCGCACTCGCTGGAGGAGGTGGCCGCCGCCAACGGCACCGGGCCGCGCTGGTTCCAGCTGTACTGGCCCAACGAGCCCGAGGTGTGCGCGAGCCTGCTGGACCGGGCGAAGAAGGCGGGCTACACGACCCTGGTCGTCACCCTCGACACGTGGACGCTCGCCTGGCGGCCCACCGACCTCGACCAGTCCTACCTGCCGTTCCTCCGCGCCGTGGGCGTGGCCAACGCCTTCACCGACCCGGCTTTCCTCGCGGGGCTGGAGAAGTCGCCGGAGGAGGACCAGGCGATGGCGGTGCTGCGGTGGGTCGGGCTGTTCACCGGCACCGACAAGAGCTGGGACCAACTCCCGTTCCTCCGCGAGCACTGGGACGGTCCGATCGTCCTCAAAGGAATCCAGCACAGCGCCGACGCGCGCCGCGCCGTGGACGCGGGCATGGACGGGATCGTCGTGTCGAACCACGGCGGCAGGCAGGTCGACGGCGCCATCGCCTCGCTCGACGCGCTGCCGGAGATCGTGGCCGCGGTCGGCGACCGGATCGAGGTGCTGTTCGACTCGGGCATCAGGACCGGCGCCGACGTGCTCAAGGCGCTGGCCCTCGGCGCCAAGGCCGTGCTGCTCGGGCGGCCCTACGTCTACGGGCTGGCGCTGGGCGGCGAGGCCGGGGTGCGGCACGCCGTGCGCAGCCTGCTCGCGGACTTCGACCTGACGCTGGGACTGTCGGGCCACCGCTCGCCGGACGAACTCACCCCGAGCGCGCTGCGGTATCTGCCTTAGCGCCGGGATGCGGCAGGCGCGGGAGCGGCCTGCCGCACGCCTCGGGGCGGTACTCGAAGTGCCACCACTCGTTGTCGTAGGTGCGGTGCAGGTGGAAGCGGGCGCCGTGGCGTTCCAGCCACGCCGCGCCCTGCGCGGGGCGCACGTCCAAGGCGATTCCCTTGACGTGGTTGGACTCGTCGGGCGGCAGCACCCGCGTGCGCGCCACCGCGACTGATCCGCTGCGGCGCACCGCCTCGGCGAACAAGGTGCGCTGCGTGCCCGCGTCGCGGTGGCCGGACGTGAGGCCGATGAGCTGGCCGTCGCGCCAGAACGCCACCGCGCGCGCCTCGGTGAACGCCGCGCGGGTGGGCGGGGTCAGCCCGGCGAGGTCCTCGGCCGGGTACCGCAGCGCCAGCGCCCACTGGCAAGCGGTGTGGCGGGCGCGGCCGGTCAGGTAGGCCGCGGGAAGCAGGAGCAGGGCGATCAGCCGGGTGATCACCGCGAAGAGCCGGTCGCGGGCGCTTTCGGGGATGACGGTGGAATCGGCCTTGGTTGTCGCGTTTGTGGGCTGCTGTCTGGGATCGCCGCCTGGGATGACAGTGGGGTCGGTCTTGGTTGTGGGCCGCTGTCCGGGGTTGCCTGCGGGGATGTTGCCGGGGTCGGTCATGGTCGACAGATTTGTCGGCCGATGTCCGGGATCGCCGACCGTCATGTCACGGTTTCGCACGGACCGGATGTTGTGACGAGACCATGACAAAGCGCGGACGCGGCCATCACCTGCCGGACGAACCATGAACTCGTGACGACGACTATCTCCCGACCCGTCCGGCAAACCTCGGTTCCGGCGCTGCTCGGCGCGGCCGCCGCGTGCGTGGTCGGCCTGCTCCTGACCTACCTGCTGTTCGTGCGCACCGCCGCGGGCCAGTGGGTGGACCAGTTGATGCTCAGCGACTACCGGGGCAAACCCCGCTTCGCTGAAGAGGTGCTGGCCGCCACGCTTGACGTCACATTGGTCCTGCTCGTCGTCGTGTTGGTGATCGGGGCGCTGGGCGGGCGCTGGTGGCGGGGGATCGCCGGGATCGGCGTCATGCTCGGCGCGGTGGGCGTCGCGCGCCTGCTCAAGGCGACCCTCTCCCGCCCCGACCTGGACATCGCCGGATCCACCACGCACAACAGCTTCGCCAGCGGCCACGTCGCCGCGGCGGCGGGCCTGCTCGTGGCCTTCCTGCTCGTCGTCCCCGCCGCTGTGCGCCCGTGGATCGGCGTGCTGGGCGGACTGGGCGTGGCCATGGTGGCCTGGGCGACGGTCGAGGCGGGATGGCACCGGCCCAGCGACGTCGTCGGTGCTGTGCTCATCGCCGCGGCACTCGCGCTGGTAGTCGCCGCCGTGGCCCGGGCGGCGTGATCGCGCGCGGCGGAACGGGATTTGCGATGCTGTGCGGCATGTCCAGGGTGCTGCTGATCGAGGACGACCCGGCCGTGCGCGAAGGGCTCCGGCTCGCGCTCACCCGACAGGGGCACGCGGTGGACGCGGCGGAGTCCGGCGAAGCGGGGCTGCGGCGGCTCGGCGACACCCCGCCCGACGTGGTGGTCCTGGACCTCATGCTGCCCGGAATCGACGGGTTCGCCGTCTGCCGCCGCATCCGGGCCGACGGCGACCTGCCGATCATCATGCTCACCGCGCGCGGCGACGACATGGACGTGGTCGCCGGGCTCGAGGCGGGCGCCGACGACTACGTGGTCAAGCCGGTGCAGCCGCGGGTCCTGGAGGCCCGCATCCGCGCCGTGCTCCGGCGCTCCGGTGGGGACCCCGCGGACGATCCCGACGGCCCCGAGTCGTACGGCGCGCTGACGATCGACCGGCGGGCGCTGGTGATCGCCAAGCACGGCGCCCCGCTCGCCCTCGCGCCGACGGAGCTTCGCCTGCTGCTGGAGCTGTCGCGGCGACCAGGGCAGGTGCTCAGCCGCCGCCAACTGCTGGAAGCGGTGTGGGATCACGACTATCTCGGCGACTCACGGCTGGTGGACGCCTGCGTGCAGCGCCTACGCGCCAAGATCGAAGCGGATTCGTCGGCGCCGGTGTACGTGCAGACGGTTCGGGGTTTCGGTTACCGGTTCGGCCCGCTGTGACTGCCAGCCGAGTGTCACCGGCAGACGGTTCGGGGTTTCGGATACCGGTTCGGCCCGCTGTGAGCCGTGCGGGCATGCGCGCTTGGGGGCTGCGGGCCCGGCTGGTCGCCGCGTTCGCGCTCCTCAGCGTGATCACCGCGGCGGCGGTGGCCAGTGGCATCTTCCTGCAGGCCAGCAACAACATCCTGCAGCAGGCCCAGGACGCCGAGGCGCGGGCGCTGATCAATCGGACCCAGGCGATGTACCCGATCCCTCGGCTGCCCCCGACCAAGGGCGATCTCGACGCGCTGGCGGGCCGGTTGTCCGATCGCGAACACGCCGCCGTCGCCGTCTACGGCCCGAGTGCCTCCACCGGGATGGACGCGGTGAACATCCCGGCGGAGCTGCGCGGCGCGGTCCTTCGGGGGCAGGTCTCGTGGCAGCGGGTGGACGAACCCGGCGGGGTCAGCCTGGTCGTGGGCACCCAGTTGCGGGTCACGCTGCCGAGCGGGCGGTCGGTGCCGTCCGGCATCGAGGTCTACACCGCCCGGAGCCTGGCGCCCGAGCAGCTGAGCATCGACCGGTTGGCCACGATCGCCTGGATGACCGGCGCGCTGGCGTTCGGCCTGGCCGTGGCGCTCGCCTGGCTGGCCGCGGCCGGGGTGCTGCGGCCGGTGCGGGAGCTCAACCAGGCCGCGCAGCGACTCGGCGCGGGCGAGTTGACCACTCGGCTGGCGGTGCGCGGCTCGGATGAGCTGGCCGGGCTGGCCGGGACGTTCAACGAGACCGCCGCCGCGCTGGAACGCCAGGTCGGCGAGCTGCGCAGGATGGAGGCCGACGCCCGCCGGTTCGTCGCCGACGTCTCCCACGAACTGCGCACACCGCTGGCCGCGATGACCGCGTTCGCCGACGTGCTGGCCGACGAGGCGCTCACCGGGGACGCGGGCACGGCGGCCCGGATGGTCAGCCAGGAGACCCACAACCTGACCCGGCTGGTGAACGACCTGATCGAGATCAGCCGGTTCGACTCCGGCGCGGCGACCCTGGTCCTGGAGGAACTCGACGTGGCCGCGGCGGTGCGCGCGACACTGCGGCAGCGCCGCTGGGCAGACCAGGTGGAGACCGATCTCCCGGAGGGCATCACAGCCCGACTGGACCCGCGGCGGCTCGACGTGATCGTGGCGAACCTGGTGGGCAACGCGCTCAAGCACGGCGCCCCGCCCGTGTCGGTGCGGCTGCGCGAGGACCCGCTGTGGATCGTGCTCGAAGTGGCCGACCGGGGCGCGGGCCTGCCGCCCGCGGTCCTGCCCCAGGTGTTCGACCGCTTCTACAAGGCCGACACCGCCCGCGCCCGATCCGAGGGCAGCGGGCTGGGGCTGGCCATCGCCCGGGAGAACGCCCGGCTGCACCGCGGTGGAGAGCTGGTCGCGGAGAACCGGCCGGACGGCGGCGCGGTCTTCACCCTGCGCCTTGCCCGGACGGGAGAACCACGGTGAGACGAGTCTTCCTGGCCCTGCTCCTCTTTCTGGTCGCCGGATGTGGAGTCCGGTCGACCGCCCCCATCACCGGCGACGATGCCCCCACCGGGGAGACGGCGGGTCTGCGGCTCTACCTGCTGTTCGGCGGCGAGATGACCCTCGTCGTCCGGCCGGAGACGACCGACGCCGGGGTCTTGGGCGCTCTCAAGGCGCTTGGTCTCGGGCCGACCGCGGACGAGTCGGCCCAGGGGGTGACGACCGCGATCCCGCCGGGGACGACGTTGGCCTACGCCGACGGCGCGGTCTCGGTGCCCGAAACGCTCTCCGCGCCTGCCGTCGACCAGATCGCGTGCACGGTGATGGTCGCGGTCCCCGGTGACACCGTCATCGCGCTCGTCGGACCAGACGGCTCGCGTCGTCGACTCACGTGCTCCAAAGCAGGCTAGCTATTTGGCGTCGGCGTAGCAGTCGACGGCGGCGGCGATCAGCGGGAAGCGGACCGGGGTGTCGCCGAAGACGAGGGCGGTGGCCTGGTCGGCGGCCTCGCTGATCTCCTTGGCGACCACGTCGGCGGCGGCCTGCGGGCAGTGCACGATCACCTCGTCGTGCTGGAAGAAGACGATCTCGGCCTCCGGTGCCGACGTGGTCAGCCGCCGCCGGAGGGTCGCGAGCATGGTGAGCGCCCAGTCGGCGGCGCTGGCCTGCACGACGAAGTTGCGGGTGAACCGGCCCCACTCGCGCGCGGCCTGCCGTCCCCGCCGCTCGGCGGTCTCGTCCGGGTCGGAGGTCAGCTCGCGCCAGGCGTCGCTCGGCGGCGGGCTCGTGCGGCCGAGGCGGGAGCGCACGACCCGGCCCTCCTCACCGGCGCGGGCCGCCTGCTCGACGTAGTCCACCGCGTGCGGGAACCGCTTGCGCAGCACGGCCAGCAGTGGCCCGGCCTCGCCGCTCGTGCCGCCGTACATCGCCGAGAGCATCGCGATCTTCGCCCGGCCGCGGTCGCCGTCGAAGGCGTCGGCGGCGAGGCTCGTGTAGAGGTCTTCCGACGCCGACACCTCGGCGAACCGCCGGTCGCCGGACAGCGCGCCGAGCACACGCGGCTCCAGCTGCGAGGCGTCGGCGACCATCAGCGTCCAGCCCGGGTCTGCGCGGACGGCCGTGCGCAGAGTGCGGGGGAGCTGGAGCGCCGCGCCGCCGCGGGTGGCCCAGCGGCCGGAGACGACGCCGCCGACGACGTACTCCGGGCGGAAGCGGCCGTTGTCGACCCACGAGTCGAGCCACGACCAGCCGTGGGCGACATAGAGCCTGGACAGCTCCTTGTACGCCAGCAGCGGCTCGACCGCCGGGTGCTCCACTTCCTTCAGCACCCACGCGCGCGCCGACGGGATCTCGATGCCCTCGCGGGCGAACGCGCGCACGATGCTCGGCGGGTGGTCAGGGTTGATCGGCCTGCCGGAGAAGGCGTCGCTGATGCGTTCGGCCAGGTCGTTGAGCTTCGCCGGGCGCGCGCCGGGGGAGGGGCGCGGGCCGAGCAGGTCGGTGAGCAACTCGGTGTGGATGTCGACGCGCCACGGCAGGCCGTAGTACGTCATCTCGGCGGCGGCCAGCGCGCCCGCGGACTCGGCGGCGATCAGCAGGCGCAGCCGGTCGGGGTGGGCGGTATTGGCGATCCGCCGCTCCTGGTCAGCCAGGACGGCGACGGCGGCGTCGAGGGGATCGGCGGCGGGCGCCGTGCCGCGGTCGGGCTCGAAGAGGGCAGGCTGCTCGGTGCGGATCAGCGGACGAGGGTCGGCGGGCTCGGGCAGGCCGCGGGTGCGCGCGTAGGCGGCACCGAGGTTGCGGGGGCGGCCGGGGCGCTCCTCGAAGGCCAGCAGGATGCCCTCGGCCAGCGACAGGTCGTGGCACCGGCCGAGGCGGACCCCGGCGGCCAGCAGCGCGGGACACAGCTCGTCGGCGGCCGGGATGATCCAGCGGACGTCGGTCTCGCGCTGCCGCTCGGCCATCCAGGCCGCGACATCGGGAATCGCGATCGGCGCACCGGGCTCGTCGAGCACCCGCGCCCGCGCCGTTCCCTCGCCTTCCGGCACCACGATCACCCGCACGTCGCGCATTCTGCGCTAACCCACTGACAACCGCTGTCAGGGTTTGGCCGACCGGTGTTGACTCGCCGGTAACTTCTGCGGCACCGTGCTGGTGCAGGCAACACGGATTCGGGAGGCAGCGTGAGCGACTACCTGACCCTGGTGCGAGACCTGGCGGGCAAGGTGCCGACCGTCGTCCGCAGCGTCGACGTGATGCGCCGGGCGGGGCTCGTGCCGCTGGCCAGACCGGACCACGTGCTCAAGTCGATGATCGCCGTCCGCAGGCTCGGCCCGATCGCGGGCGCGGCCAAGGTCGCCGCCACCCGCGACCACCGGGCGATCGGCCTGGTCGACGAACTCGGCCCGCTCACCTTCCGCCAGCTCGACACCCGCTCCAACGCCCTCGCCCGCGCGCTCGCCCACCGCGGGGTGAGCGACCGGTCCGTCATCGCGCTGCTGGCCAGGGACCACCGGGGCGCGGTCGACACGATGCTCGCAGCGGGCAAGCTCGGCGCGCGGCTGCTGCTGATGAACACCGGCTTCGCCAAGCCGCAGCTCGCCGACGTGGCCAAGCGCGAGGGCGTCACCGTCTTCATCCACGACCAGGAGTTCGCCGAACTCGCCACCGCGCTGCCGCCGAGCATCCCCCGGTTCACCGCGTGGGTCGACGATGTCCCGGAGGACGAGCGGACCATCGAGGAACTCATCGCCAACACCGACGACCGGCCGGTGGCCGTGCCCGCCGAACCCGGCGGCATGGTGCTGCTGACCAGCGGGACCACCGGCACGCCCAAGGGCGCGCCGCGGCAGGTGCGGTCGCCGCTGGCCGCCGCGCAGTTCCTCGACCGGATCCCGCTGCGCTCCGGCGAGACGACGATGCTCGGCGCGCCGCTGTTCCACGGCACCGGGCTGTCGCAGTTCATCATCAGCTTCGCCCTCGGGTCGGCCGTGGTGATGCGCCGCCGGTTCGACCCGGAGCTGACGCTGAAGGCGATCGAGGACAACAAGGCCACGACGCTCGTCGTGGTGCCGACGATGCTGCAGCGCATCGTCGATCTGGGGCCGGAGGTCCTCGGCCGCTACGACACCAGTTCGCTGCGCATCCTGTTCACCGCGGGTTCGGCGCTGTCGCCTGAATTGGGCAACCGGGCCACGAAGGTCTTCGGGGACGTCATCCACAACCTGTACGGGTCCACCGAGGTCGCGGTCGCCACCGTGGCCACACCGGAGGACTGGCGTGCCGCGCCCGGAACCGTCGGCCGCGCGCCGGTGGGCTGTGTCGTGCGGCTCTACGACAACGCGGGCAGACGGATCACCCAGCCCGACGTCACTGGGCGCGTATTCGTCGGGAGTGGACTGAGTTTCGCCGGGTACACCGACGGCCGCCACAAGGACATCATCGATGGATTGCTATCGATTGGTGACGTGGGCCATTTCGACGCCGACGGTCGTCTGTTCATCGACGGCCGCGACGACGACATGATCGTCTCCGGCGGCGAGAACGTTTTCCCGGTGGAGGTGGAGAATCTGCTCGTCGAATATCCCGGCGTGACCGAGGCCGCGGTGATCGGTGTGGCGGATCCTGAATTCGGCCAGCGGCTGAAGGCTTATGTGGCGCTGGACGAGGGTGCCAGCGTCGCCGCCGACGAGCTGCGGGAGCACGTGAAGGCCAACCTCGCCCGGTTCAAGGTGCCGCGCGAAGTCGTGTTCCTGCCTGAGCTTCCGCGCAACGCGACCGGGAAAGTGCTGCGAAACCGCTTGTCCGATTTTGGCTGACGAGCCCCAGGTCACATGCACTGAACAGTTCTTTGACTTGGTCTGATCGGACCATCAGTGGCAAGTGGCAAGGGTTGCCTGTTCACGTCGCGACGGCATTGCATGGGATTTCCCAATCAGGAAGGAATCCCTTTCCATGACGTTGAGGCGCGAAGGTCGTCGGGGCCGACTCGCAATCGGCTTCGGTCTCATCAGCACAGTCGCAACCGCCGTCGCGGTGGTCGCGGTGCCCGCTCAGGCGCAGGAGGGTGAAGTCCGGCTGGCGAACAGCCCGGACGCGATCAAGGACAGTTACATCGTCGTGCTGAAGGACGGCGCGACCGCTGAGGGTCTGCGGATCTCCGGTACCCAGTTCAGTTCCATCAACGGCTACGCCGCCACCATGTCCGAATCGGACGCACGCAAGCTCGCCGCGGACGACAAGGTGGCGTTCGTGCAGGCCAACCTGCGCGTGCACGCCCTGGATGAGCAGCCGAACCCACCGTCGTGGGGACTCGACCGCGTCGACCAGGCTGACCTGCCGCTGGACAAGTCCTACAGCTATGAGTCCAAAGCGGACAACGTCACCGCGTTCGTGATCGACACCGGCGTCCAGGCCGACCACCCCGCACTCGGTGGCCGCGTCGAGGGCGGGTTCGACGCCGTCGACAACGACGACAAGCCCGATGACGAGAACGGGCACGGTACGCACGTCGCGGGCACCATCGGCGGCACGGAGTACGGGCTGGCCAAGGGCGTGAAGATCGTTCCCGTGCGGGTGCTCGACGCCGACGGCAGCGGCACGACCGCGGGCGTCATCGCAGGCATCGACTGGGTCACCAAGAACCACGAGGGTCCTTCGGTGGCGAACATGAGCTTGGGTGGCAAGGCTGACGAGGCGTTGGACAAGGCGGTGCAGGCCGCTGTGGAGTCTGGCGTGACGTTCGCGGTTGCTGCTGGCAATGAGTCGTCTGACGCGGGTGGTGTGTCGCCCGCTCGGGTGCCTGAGGCGATCACGGTCGCGGCGTCGGACGATGCCGACAAGCAGGCAGAGTTCTCCAACTTCGGTTCGATTGTCGACATCTACGCGCCGGGAGTGGACATCACTTCGTCGTGGATCGGCGGGGAGACCAAGACGATCAGCGGTACGTCGATGGCCACTCCGCATGTTGCCGGCGCGGCTGCGCTTTATCTCGCGGCGAACCCGGAGGCCAAGCCCGCTGATGTGGAGAAGGCGCTGACTGAGGCCGCGGTGCCGGACAAGATCACTGACATCAGCCCGGACACGGTGAACAAGCTGCTGCAGACCCAGACCAAGTAAGGCGGGCACGTGTCGCCCTCTCCCGGACCGGACCGGGAGGGGGCGACACGCGTTTCTAGGTGATCTTCTGTGCCAGTGCGATGACGTTGTCCAAGGCGCCCAGGAGTAGGTCGACCAGGGCGTCCTTGTCGGTTCGCTGCTTGCCTGTCCACTCGATGGCTAGTTCCTCGGCGAACGCCCACCACGCTCGGACGGCCAGTGCCACGGGTTCCGACGGGGTGGTCAGGTTCAGGGCCGACATGATCCGCACGGTCAGGGCGTCCTGGGTCTCGTCGTGGATCTGGCGGACCCAGTCGTCCAGGCCGGTGGCGCGGAAGAGGCCGACGTACTGGGTGCGGCGGCGTTCGATGAAGGCGACGTAGCCGTCGACGATCGCGCGCGGGGAGTCGTCGGGGGCGGCGTAGCGCAGGATTCGGCGGCTGGCGGCGCGGACGACCTCGACGTAGTAGTCCTGCTTGGTGGGGAAGTAGTGGAACAGCAGGCTGCGCGAGATGCCCGCCTCGGCGGCGACCTCATCGATGGTGACCTGGTGGATGGGGCGGACGGTCAGCATGCTCAGGCCGATGCCGATCAGCTGTTTGCGCCGGTCCTCGGCCGTGCGCCGGGTCCGCGCGGGCGCCTGGGCCATACGTCACTCCCTCCACCTGTTGAGCATCGCTCGATAAGCAGGGTACCTTGTTGAGCAACGCTCAATAGGAGGCGACATGGACTTCGCGCACTCGGCTAAGGCAGCCGACTACCTGGCCAGGGTCGGCGACTTCATCCGCACCGAGATCGAGCCGGTCGAGCCCGCCTTCCACCGCGACCTGGCCGCCCTGGACAACCCGTGGGTCGTGCTCCCGGTCATCGAGGAGCTCAAAGCCAAGGCGCGCGAGCAGGGTCTGTGGAACCTCTTCCTGCACGCCGAGTCCGGCCTCTCCAACGTCGAGTACGCGCCGCTCGCCGAGCTGATGGGGCAGTCGTTCATCGCGCCCGAGGTCTTCAACTGCAACGCGCCGGACACGGGCAACATGGAGGTTCTGCACCTCTACGGCAGCGAGCAGCAGAAGAAGCAGTGGCTCGAACCGCTGCTCCGCGGCGAGATCCGGTCGGCGTTCTGCATGACCGAGCCCGACGTCGCCTCCTCCGACGCGACGAACATGGCCGCGACGGCGGTGGTCAAGGACGACCAGATCGTCCTCAATGGACGCAAGTGGTTCTCCACCGGCATCGGGCACCCGAACTGCAAGGTCGCCATCTTCATGGGCCTGACCGACCCGGACGCCCACAAGTACGCGCGCCACTCGATGGTGCTGGTGCCGCTGGACACACCCGGGTTCAAGCTGGAGCGCATGCTGCCGGTGTTCGGCCGCCACGACGAGCCGTTCGGGCACGGCGAGGTCAGCTTCACCGACGTCCGGCTGCCGCTCGACGCGGTCATCGCCGGGCCGGGGCGCGGGTTCGAGATCGCCCAGGGCAGGCTCGGGCCGGGCCGCATCCACCACTGCATGCGGCTCATCGGCCTCGCCGAGAAGGCACTGCAGCTGGCGTGTCAGCGCGCGACGACGCGGGAGGCGTTCGGCAAGCCGCTGGCCAACCTCGGCGGCAACCGCGAGCGCATCGCCGACGCGCGCATCGCCATCGAGCAGGCGCGGCTGCTGGTGCTGAGCACCGCGTGGAAGCTCGACACCTACGGGCTGAAGGGCGCGCTGTCGGAGGTGTCGCAGATCAAGGTCGTGGTGCCGAACATGGCCCTCGACGTGATCGACATGGCCATCCAGCTGCACGGCGGCGCGGGCATGACCGACGACTTCCCGCTGGCCGCGGCCTACGCGGGCGCCCGGTCGCTGCGGCTGGCCGACGGGCCCGACGAGGTCCACCGCGGCGTCGTGTCGCGCATCGAGCTGAAGAAGTACACCGCGTGAAGCGCATCCTGATCACCGGAGCGGGCTCCGGGCTCGGCAAGGCCATCGCGGGCCGCTACAAGGCCGCGGGCTGGCAGGTGCTCGTCACCGACGTCGACGCCACCGCCGCCGAGACCGCGGCCAAGGAACTCGATGCCGACCACCTCGCCCTCGACGTCACCGGCGACGAGTCATGGGCCGCCGCGAAGACGTGGTGCGACGAGCACTGGGGCGGGCTCGACGTGCTGGTCAACAACGCGGGTGTGGCCTCCGGCGGGCGGATCGAGCGGATCTCGATGGCCGACTGGGACTGGATCTGGGAGATCAACGTCAAGGGCGTCGTGCGCGGCTGCGCGACGTTCGTGCCGGTGTTCAAGGCCCAGGGCTCCGGGCACATCGTGAACGTCGCCTCGCTCGCGGCGATCATGAACCTGCCCGCGATGGCGTCGTACAACGTCACCAAGGCCGGGGTCGTCGCGCTCTCCGAGACCCTGCACCACGAACTCGTGTCGTACGGCATCGGCACGACCGTGGTGTGCCCTGGCTTCGTGAAGACGAACCTCAACGACCGGATGCGCACGCCGGACCCGGCCGCGCTCAAGTTCAGCCAGAACCTCATGGCCTCGTCCAAGGTGACCCCGGACGACGTGGCGGAGCTGGTGTTCGACGCGGTGGCGGCCAAGCGCTTCCTCGTGCACACCCACGCCGACGGGAAGCGCGCGCACCTGCTCAAGCGGATCGCGCCGCGCCTGGTCGACAAGCAGGTCGCCAAGACATGGGCCCGGTTGCGGCCCAAGATGGAGCAAGAGTGACTACACGCAAGAACATCCTGATCACCGGCGCCAGCTCCGGCCTCGGCGAGGAGATGGCCCGCCAGTTCGCCGCGCTCGGCCGCAACCTGGCGCTGGCCGCCCGGCGCACCGACCGGCTGGAGAAGCTGCGCGAGGAGTTGCTCGCGGCGAACCCGGGCATCAAGGTCGTGGTGAAGGCGCTCGACGTCAACGACCACGACGCGGTGTTCAAGGTCTTCGGCGAGTTCCGGTCCGAGTTGGGCACGATCGACCGGGTGATCGTCAACGCGGGCCTCGGCAAGGGGCAGCCGGTCGGCACCGGCTACTTCTACGCCAACAAGCAGACCGCCGAGACCAACTTCGTCTCCGCGCTCGCCCAGTGCGAGGCCGCGATGGAGGCTTTCCGCGACCAGAACGCGGGCCACCTCGTGGTGATCTCGTCGATGTCGGCGATGCGCGGGCTGCCGCGAAACCTGTCGACGTACGCCGCGACGAAGGCGGGCATCGCCGCGCTGGCCGAGGGCATCCGGGCCGACACGCTGAAGTCGCCGATCAACGTCACCACGATCTACCCCGGCTACATCCGCTCGGAGATGAACGACAGCGTCAAGAAGACCCCGCTGATGGTCGACACCGTGCCGGGCGTGCGCTCGATGGTGAAGGCGATCGAGAAGGAGTCGGCGCAGGCGTGCACGCCGGGCTGGCCGTGGACGCTGATGGGCTTCGCCATGCGGAACCTGCCGCTGGGCATCGTGGCCAAGCTGTCATGACCCGGGACATGTCGGTCGTGACAAGGACGCGGGCATGACCCAGCGGGACCAGCCTCGCGAGGTGCGAGCAGAGGATGCCTTCGACACCGCGGCCGTGCACGCCTGGCTCTCGTCCGTTGTGGACGGTCTGGGTGGCGAGCCGACGGTGCGCCAGTTCCCCGGCGGTGCGTCGAACCTGACGTACCTGCTGGAGTACCCGGACCGCGACCTCATCCTGCGCCGCCCGCCGGTGGGCAAGAAGGCCGCGTCGGCGCACGACATGAAGCGCGAGTTCCGTGTCCAGTCGGCGCTGAAGCCGGTGTACCCGTATGTGCCGACGGTCCTCGGGCTGTGCGAGGACCATTCGGTGCTGGGCTCGGACTTCTACGTCATGGAACGCATCCCGGGCACGATCCTGCGCGGCGACCTGCCCGAGGGCATGACCCTCACCGAGGCCGAGGCGCGCTCGCTGTCGACGGCGCTGATCGACCGGTTCGTCGACCTGCACCAGGTCGACCCGGAAGCGGCCGGGCTGACGGACCTGGGCAAGGGCCGCGGGTATGTCGGGCGGCAGGTGAAGGGCTGGTCGGAGCGGTTCGTGGCCGCGCGGACCGACAACGTCCCCGACTTCGCCGAGGTCATGTCGTGGCTCGACGCCCACCAGCCCGACGACGTCGCCACGGTCGTGATCCACAACGACTGGCGGTTCGACAACGTGGTGCTCGACGACGACCGCGAGATCGTCGGCGTGCTGGACTGGGAGATGTCGACCCTCGGTGACCCCCTGATGGACCTCGGCGGCCTGATCGCCTACTGGATCCAGGGCGACGACGACGACGTCTTCAAGATGGCCCGCCGCCAGCCTTCGCACGTTCCCGGGATGCTGACGCGGGCCGAGATCGTTGACCACTATTGCTCGCGGATGGGTTTGCGGCCGGCGAACTGGGCGTTCTACGAGGTGTTCGGGCTGTTCCGGCTCGCGGTGATCCTGCAGCAGATCTACTACCGGTATCACCACGGGCAGACCACGAATCCGGCGTTCAAGGACTTCTGGATGTTCTCGGGTTATCTGGAGTGGCGCTGCCGCGAGTTGATCAGCAGAGCGATCGGCCAGGTTCTATGACTGTGATTCATCTGCTCCGCCATGGTCAGGCATCGTTTGGTGCGGTGGATTACGACGTGCTGTCGCCCGTCGGCCATCAGCAGGCGAAGGTGTTGGGCGAGGAACTGCGCGCGCGGGGGATCGAACCGGTCCAGGCGTGGTCGGGGACTTTGGCCCGGCAGCAGGACACGGCCGCGACGACCCTCGCCGCGGCCGGGTTCGACCTGGAGTGCGGCACGGACGCGCGGTGGAACGAGTACGACCATCTCGGGCTGGTGCAGAGCCATCTGGCCAGGGAGAACATCGACCTTCCCGCGTCTCCGCGCGAGTTCCAGGGGTTGCTCGACCAGGCGCTTGGCGCGTGGGTCGGCGGGAGTCGCGTTGGCGAGTCCACGTTCTCGGACTTCGCCGACGGGGCGGTGGCGGCCCTGACGGAGGTGGCGGCGGGCGGTGACGCGTTGGTCTTCACGTCGGGCGGCGTGATCGCGGCGCTTTGTTCTCGGTTGATGGGCGCGGATGTGGTCGCGATCAACCGGGTCGTGGTGAACGCGGCGATCACCAAGATCATCGTCGGGCGTTCCGGGGCGTCGCTGGTCTCGTTCAACGAGCATGGGCACTTCGACGGCACTCGCCGCGATCTGCTGACTTACCGCTGAGCTTCTAGGGTGGGGCTATGGGCCGTCCGAAGATCGAACCTGTGGTGTGGCGGGCTCCCCGCACCGGACCGAAGCCGAAACCGTCTCTTCCCGCGTTGACCGTGCGGCAGGTGACGGGGAAGGGGGCTGAGGATGTCCTGGTGGACGACCACGGCCACGTGTTCACCGGGGTCGAGGACGGCCGGGTTCTCCGCTTGACGGCTGACGGGCGGCGATTGGACACGATCGCCGACACGGGTGGTCGGCCGCTGGGGTTGGAGCTGTTCCCTGATGGTCGGCTGCTGGTCTGTGACGCTGACAAGGGCTTGCTGCTGATCGACAAGACTCACGGTGAGATCGAGGTGTTGATCCCGGCTGGGCCTGGGCTGCGGGTGTGCAACAACGCCGCTGTGGCTGGGGACGGGACGGTGTACTTCACGGACTCGTCGAGCCGGTTCGATCTGGAGTTCTGGAAGGCTGATCTGCTGGAGCACTCGGGGACCGGACGGTTGTTGCGGCGGTCGCCTGATGGTGCTGTTGAGACTCTGTTGACGGGCCTGCACTTCGCCAATGGGGTGGCGTTGGCGCCGGATGAGTCTTACGTGGTGGTGGCGCAGACGGGGGAGTACTGCCTGAACCGGTTGTGGCTGACTGGGGACCGTGCCGGAAAGTCTGACGTGTTGGTCGACAACCTTCCTGGCTTCCCGGACAACATTTCGACCGGCAGTGACGGGCTTGTCTGGATAGCTTTGGCTTCACCGAGGAATCCGGTGTTGGATGTGTTGTTGAGGACGCCACCCAAGGTTCGACAGGCACTTTGGCGAATTCCGGAGCCTTTGCAACCTAAGGAGAAGAAGGTTGTTTGGGTGCGGGCAGTTGACGGCGTAACCGGCAGAACAGTGCATGACTGCTTTGGCAAGGTGCCCAACTACCACATGGTCACCGGCGTCCGAGAACACGACGGCACTGTTTACCTGGGCAGCCTGAACGAGAGCGCCATCGCCCTGTTCGACCTACCTTGAACTGGGCCCGCGGTGGGTTCGTACCGTTGCCTGCCCTGCGGAACCCGTGCCGTGGGACGGTCATGGCGCGGCCGGGGCGCGGGGCGTGGGGTGAACCGATCAAGGGCTTTTGGCATGCGCGTCGAGGAATAGCATCGCCTGGTCGGGGACTACTTCTCCTGGATCGGAGCAGGACATGCGATCCCTGGCGCGTGCAGGTCTTGCCGCGGCCCTCGTAGCCGCGGCGTTATCCATCCCGGTCGGGCAGGCGTCGGCCGACGCCCCGTCCGGCGCGATCTTCACGACCTTGGCGGACGGCACTGAGGTCAACTTCAACCACTACGACGCCAAGCCGGACGTCTACCTCGACGGCGGGCCTGGGCCCGGTGCGCCCCAGCACGCGGCCGGGCTCGATGACGGCACCTACGTCTTCCAGGTAACCGACCCCAGTGGCAAGGTCCTGCTCTCCACCGACCCCGCCCGCTGTCGTCAGTTCGTGGTCTCCGGCGGGATCATCACCAGCGTCGTCGCCACCGGGTGTGAGCACGTCACGGGGCTCGACGTCGATCACGGGGCGACCACCGTGCAGCTCTACCCGTACCTCGACACCCCCAACAACGGTGGCGTCTACAAGGTGTGGGCGACCATGGTCTCCGACTTCCTCGCCGGGTGTGCTGAGCTCGGTGTGGCCAACGGGCTCGACGTCGTCGACTGTGGCAACGCGGCGGGGAACCGGCACGGGTTTGTGCCCGCCGACAGCAAGACCGACAACTTCAAGGTCGACGAGGACATCATCGTCGAGATCGACACCCGGTTCTACCGGCCCGGCAACCCGAACCTGATCGACGGGCTCTCGGTGACCTGGACCGACACCAACGGTGCGAGCAACCGCAAGTGGTCGTATTTCGCGCCGCAGCTCAACGTCAACCATGAGGCGCACGTCGAGGCCGTCGAGGTCGGGACGCACCGGATCTCGGTGGCTGACCAGCCTGGGTGCCAGGTGTTGGCGATCGACTACGGCAAGAAGCATGTCAACGGTGCGGGCTCCGTCGATGTCAAGATCACCAGCATCGGCCGGTCCGCGACGATCTTCATCGATGTTCTCTGTGCGTGAGTGACCGGTGGCGCGGGTCGCCTGTGACCCGCGCCACCTTCGCCCACGTGCCCGGTCAATTCGGACAACCCTCACCCGACCGACGCTTGGTGTCTGCCTGAGTGCCTGGTTTGCTTACGGCTGAGCAGGTACTAATTCCCCCAGACCCACTGGGCAGGTACCCAGGAGCCGGAGGGCAGAAATGACCGCGACCGTCGAGGGCAGCGGCCCGCAGGTGGACCCGGAGGGTCCCAAGCCGATGTTCGGCACGCCGCGCGGGTTGTGGCCGCAGATCGGCACCTACATCTTCATCCTCGTGCCGTTCGTGGCGCTCATCGCCGCGGTGCCGTTCGCGTGGGGATGGGGGTTGGGGTGGGTCGACGTCGCGTTGGCCGCGTTCTTCTACACCTTCACCTGCCTCGGCGTGACGGTCGGATTCCACCGTTACTTCACCCACGGCGCCTTCAAGGCGAACCGGCCCGTGCGCATCGGCCTGGCCATCGTCGGCAGCATGGCACTGCAGGGGCCGATCCTGCACTGGGTGGCCGACCACCGCCGCCACCACGCCTTCTCCGACCGCGACGGCGACCCGCACTCCCCGTGGGCGTTCGGCACCTCGCCCGCCGCGCTCGTCAAGGGGTTCTGGCACGCGCACATGGGGTGGATCTTCGACCGCAAGCTCACCAACGCCGAGCGGTTCGCCCCCGACATGCTCAACGACCCGGACATCCGCCGCATCGACAAGCAGTTCGGCCTGTGGACCGCGGTCACCATGCTCGCGCCCGCCGTGCTCGGCGGTCTGATCACGTGGTCCTGGTGGGGCGCGGTGACCGCGTTCTTCTGGGCCAGCCTGGTGCGCGTGTCGTTCCTGCACCACATCACCTGGTCGACGAACTCGGTGTGCCACCTCATCGGTGAGCGCCCGTTCAAGTCTCGGGACAAGGCGGCCAACTTCTGGCCGCTGGCGATCCTGTCGATGGGCGAGGCCTGGCACAACCTGCACCACGCCGACCCGACCAGCGCCCGCCACGGCGTGCGGCGCGGGCAGATCGACATCTCGGCGCGGCTCATCTGGATCTTCGAGAAGTTCGGGTGGGTCAGCGAGGTCCGCTGGCCGACCGAGGCCCGGCTCGCGAAGATCACCAAAGAAGCCTAACCGCCTCGGGGCGGCGGGTCGGTAGGTTCCAGGGAATGTCCCCACGAACCGCCACCGCCCGCCGCCCCGATCGCGAGCAGCTCCTCGACTTCCTCCGCGCCCGTTCGCGCTGCCTGCTGTCGACCACGCGGGCCGACGGGCGCCCCCAGCTCTCCCCGGTCGCCTATGGCGTCGACGCCGAAGGCCGGGTGGTCATCTCCACCTATCCGTCGCGGGCGAAGGTCCGCAACATCCGCCGCGACCCGGCCGTCTCCGTGTGCGCCATCTCCGACGACTGGGACGGCCCCTACGTCCAGGTGGACGGGCACGCCGAGATCATCGACCTGCCTGACGCGGTCGAGCCGCTCGTCGAGTACTTCCGGGTGATCCGCGGTGAGCATCCCGACTGGGACGAGTACCGCGCGGCGATGGTCCGGCAGGGCAAGTGCCTGATCCGCGTCACCATCGACCGCTGGGGCCCCATCGCGACCGGCGGCTTCCCGCCCGGCGTCGCCTAGGCCGACGCCGTCTCCCGCTTCGCCAGGGCGCGGTCCACGGCCCTCGCGCCCAACGCCAGCACGACGAACAGCATGGCCACGAGGACGCTGTTGAACGCCACCTTGCCGTAGCCGTGCTCGCTCACGTCCAGGAACGGATACGGGTAGAAGTCCACGATCGGCCCGCGGACCAGCGTGAAGCCCAGGTAGAGCAGCGGGAACAGCGCCGCGAGCGCGATCACCCGGTTGTCGATGAGCCCGCGCGGGCCGAACACCAGCCAGCCGACCACCGTCAGCAGCGGCGACGCGGTGTGCAGGAAGAAGTCGGCGACCGCTGCCGCGCCCTGCAGGTCGTTCAGGCCCGACAGCACGGTGTGGAAGACGATGCCGGTGATCGTGATGCCCAGGACACCCATCAGGCGGAACGCGCGGAACACCGTCGACCGGCGCTCCGGGTTCGCGGCCAACAGCGCGTGGGTGACCAGCACGATGATGTTGGACTCGATGGTGAAGAAGCACAGCAGGTTGAACAGCCGCCCGGACACGGTGGTGAAGTGCCCGCCGGTGGCGTTCGCGGTGACCGCCGTCTGGATGACCAGACCGGCCAGGACCGCCAGCGCGGTCAGCCCGAACCACGCCCGGGCGGCTGTTCGCTTCGTCATGCGCTGACGGTAGACGGGCGAGACGATCACTCGCCAATCGAACTCGGACCGGCCGAAAGAATGATCATTGCGGCAAACGGGTGACTGGGTGTCGCGGTGTGTAACGAAGTGCTCCATTCGGCCGACGATCATCGTGTGTCGGTCGAACTGAGGGATCTGGCCTGGGCGAAGGTCGGCGAGGCGCGGCCCGCTGACGCCGCCCGCGTTCCCGACCGCGCGGAAGCCGCGGACGCCGACCGCGCGCGCGACGCCCGGGAAGATCAATAGCGGGCGAACTCCCGTTAAAGGTGTGTGTATTTCCGCGCGGATTTCCCGCAATTCGGACGCTTCTCGACGGCCCTCCAGGGTGTCGCGCGGCGCCTTGCATTCTGTCCGTTATAGTCCGCGGCAACTCGCTCGCGACCGGCGTGTATTGCGTCCCGCCTGGCCCCGGCGACAACCACTGACGGTTCATGGACGTTTGCGGAGGCTGCCGTGCGCGCACCCCTGGAGGTGACCACTCGCGTGACGCGCTCCGCCATCGTGGTCTCCGCCATGGGCCGCATCGATCTGCTCTCCGAAGGTCCGTGGCGCGCCCAGGTCGAGGACGCCTGCGCCGAGGAAACGCTCAAAACCCTGGTGGTGCTGGACCTCTCGCGGGTCACCTACCTCAGCGTCGGCACTGCCCCGCTGCTGCTGCGCGCCCACTATCACTGCCTGCACCGCGGCAGACGGCTGCGCGTCGCCGTCCCGCCGGGGCCCGTTCTGGGCACCATGCAGCTCACCGGCCTCGCCGACTCGCTGCAGCTGTTCCGCGATGTCGACTCGGCACTGCGGCCCGCGGTGTTGTCGTCCTGGTAAGAATGTTGGCCATGGAAACATATTCATGACTGGCAAAAAACTGCGAACGGGCTAAACGCAAGAGCCCTTTCGAGTGTTTTTCCTGAGTCTTGGCACACAATGAGCCGATCGTGCGTGATGGTGTACCCGTGGGTCTTTCATGTCCGTTCCCGTCGCGCCGGGTGGACGCCGGGCGGTGATCTTCATTCGGATGGGACGCTCGTTCGCGTGGATTCGGGTGACAACGACGTGACCTGCGGTAATCACCTTCAGTGATCGTCTGGTGACGTTTGGTTTCGGCTGGTAGCCGTTGTTCAGCGGTGTGAACCAACCGGAAGGACCTTTCGATGAACCGTCACCTCGTTCGGCTCGTGGCCTCGGTCACGACCGTGAGCGTGCTCTCCCTGGCCGGGGCCGGTATGGCGACCGCGACCACGCCGACGCCCGACCAGCCCCCGACCGCCGCGGTGTCGACCTCCGACACCATCGAGCAGCTCAAGGCCATGCACGACCGCATCGACTCGGCGCACAAGGCCGAGGACGTGACAGCGCTGCTCAAGTCGGTCACCGAACTACGCCCCGTCCTCGACGACGTCCGAACCGTCGCCAGGACCAGCCAGACGCTCGACCTGGTCGAGGAGGCCGACGACACGGCCGCCCAGATCCAGGCCAGGCTGCTGCCGCTGGGCCTGCCGGACCCGATCTCGGCCGTCACCGGCCTGGTCGCGTCCCTGCTGTCGCTGGTGATGAACCTGTTGGGCAGCCTGCTGGGCTCGTTGCCGATCCCGCTGCCGCTGCCGCTCCCGGTTCCGCTGCCGGTCCCGGCTCCAGCGCCCGCGCCTGCGCCTGCCCCGGCTCCGGGTCTCCCGCTGCCGATCCCGCTGCCGAACAACGGCTGATCCGCTGAAGACGGCTCGCCCCGGTTGTCCGAACAGGTCAGCCGGGGCGAGTTTCATCGATGGACGGCCCGAACGCGGCGAGGAAGCGGTCGCGGAACGCCTCCATCGGCCAGACCGGCGCCGCCTGCCCTGGGCGCAGCCCCGCGTCCCACCGCCACTGCGCGGTCCGGTCGAGGACCGCGCGGTCCCGGGCCACGATGGTGACCGGCACGTCGCGGGTCGCGCCCGGCCCGGTCACGAGCTGGGCGGGCTGGTGGTCGCCCGCGAACACGAGCACGAGGTCGTCGTCGCCGTACTTCTCCACATAGGACACCAGAGTGTCGACGGTGTACTCGACGGACCGGGCGTAGTCGGCGCGCACCTCGGCCGGGTCCCGCTTGAAGATCGACTCGGCGGCCTGCCCGCCGGACGGCATGGTGGCGAACACCGACCCGTCGCCCACCGCGTCCCAGTCGACGGGCCGGGGGATGGGCGACCACGGCGCGTGGCTCGACAGCAGGGCGATCGTGGCCATCGTCGGCGCGCCGCCTTCGAGGCGCTGGAACGCCGAGAGTGTGTACTGGTCGGGCATCGAGGCGAACCCGAAGCGGGGACCGCGGTAGCCGAGGCCCGCCTCCGGGTAGATCCGGTCGTAGCCGAAGAAGTTCCCCTCCGGCCACGCCTCGCTGATGCCGGGCGCGACGCCGACGGTCTGCCAGTCGGCGCGCTGGAAATAGTGGTTGAGCGTCAACCGGTCGCTGGAGACCAGCGCCCGGTACCGCGCCTGGTTGTCGATCCGGACTCCGGACAGCAGCGTGGCCTGCGCCATCCAGCTGCCGCCGCCGACCGTGGGCGAGGTGAGGTAGCCGCTGCGGGCGGCGTAACCGGAGGCGGCCAGCCGCTGTGTCCCGACGTCGAGCGTGCGCGCCACGCCCGGGTCCTCGACGGCGTTGCGGCCGTAGCTCTCCACGAACGCGACGATGACCGTCTTGCCGCGCAGCGCGGTCAGCAGGCCCGGCCCGGGGGTGTCGCGGTAGGCGTCGGCCGCGGCCTCGGCGGCGAACCGCTCCTGGTCGCGCAGGCTCGTGCCGACCGCCTGAGCGTGCGCGTACGCGGTGCCCGCGGCGTTGGCGGAGACCGGCAATGCGCCCGAGGCGACCGCGAGCACGGCGAACGCCGCGACGACCCGCAGCGTGGCTGTGCGGTGCCGGGCCACCGCCGAACCCGCCCTCAGCACGGACACCGCGGTGAGGGTGACCAGCAGCAGGGCGACCAGGACCGCGGCCACGACCACGCCGACCGCGGCGGCGCCGCCCGCGGTGGTGCGGACGTAGCCGACGGCCGGGCCGAGCAGCGGCCAGTCCAGCACCAGGTCGAACGGCCTGCCGAGCACGGTGTCGAAGCCGAGGTCCAACAGCTTGACCACCGCCAGCAGCCCGAGCGCGGCCCCGCCGGCGAGTGCCAGCGGGCGCCGGACCCGGTCAGGGGCGAGCAGGAGCACCACGGCCCCCGCCAGCGCCTCCACCGGAACCCGGAGGAACGCCCCCGGCGTCAGGCTGTCGGCTTCGGCGGGGAAGGCGAGGACGACCAGCACGAACAGGCAGGCGGCGGCCGTGACTGTAGGACGTCTGACAATCTTGGCCAGACGTCGCAGGTCGGGTGTTCTGGGATTCACTGGCGCCTCCTCCTCTCCACACGCGTGCGCGCGGTCGCCGGTTCACCGGCTCGGTACCTTGGGTCCGTGGCCCGCCCGTATGTGCTCCTCAGCGCCGCCGTCAGCGTCGACGGCTACCTCAGCGACAACGGCACCGAGCGGCTCCCGTTCTCCAGCGCCGAGGACTGGGACCAGGTCGACCAGGCACGCGCCGAGTCCGACGCCATCCTGATCGGGGCGGCGACCGTGCGCCGCGACAACCCGCGCCTGCTCGTCTACAGCGACGAACGACGCGCGGCGCGGGTCGCGCGCGGCCTCCCCGAGTACCCGCTGAAGGTCACCGTGACCGGCTCCGGCCTGCTCGACCCCGGGCTGCGCTTCTGGCACACCGGAGGCCGGAAACTGGTCTACACGACGACTTCCGGCGCGGCCGCCCTCCCACGCGAGCTGTCCGAATCCGCCGACGTCGTGGCGTTGGGGCCGGAGATCGCGATGGGCGCGCTGCTCGACGACCTCGGCGCCCGGGGCGTCACCCGGCTGATGGTGGAGGGCGGCGGCCACCTGCACACCGCCTTCCTTGCCGCGGGCCTGGCCGACGAGATCCGGCTCGCGGTGGCGCCGATGCTCATCGGCCAGGTCGACGCCCCGCGCTTCCTGCACCCCGCCGAGTTCCCCGGCGGACCCGCCCGCCGCTTCGGGCTGGCGGACGTGGCCAAGCTCGGCGACGTCGCCGTCCTGCGCTTTACGCTCGGACCCGGACCCGGTTCACCAGCGCCATGATCGTGTCCAGCCGCAGCAGCGCCACCGCGGCGCACAGCGCGAGCAGGATGGCGGGCAGCATCGCGTCGCCGTTGGCCAGCAGGAACAGCTCGGTGCCCACGGCGCCGACCATCACCAGGGCCAGGCCGAGCGCGGCGAGCCCGCACAGCATCGGGATCAGCAGGCCGATGGCGCCCGCGATCTCCAGCGTCCCGGTGAGGTAGCGCAGCCACTGGCCGAAGCCGATCTCGTCGAACTTCTTGACGAGGCCGTCGCCGAACAGCATGAACGCGCTGTAGACGAAGTAGGCGGCGAGGGCGACCTGGACGACCCAGAGGCCGATCTCCCGGGCACGCGAGGTGGTTCCTTGATCAGACATGGGTGCATCCTTCCGTCGATGCCGACCTGAAAACCACCCGCGTCCGCCACAGCCACCGAACGTCTCGGCCGAACGAGACCGTCAGCGCGGCGAGCGCGACCCCGGCCAGCGCGTCCCCGTACGGCAGGCCCGACGCGGCGCCCACCAGCAGCACGCCCTGCGCGGCCGCCACGGCCTTGCGCGCGAAGCTTGGCAGCAGCGGCCCGGTGAGCCACGGCATGGCCCACGAGGCCGCCACGAACACGTACCGCATGAGGCCGATCGCGAGCACCCACGGCCCGAACTCCAGCGCGACGTGGACGCTCAGCACCAGGATCAGGAACGCGTCGACCTCCATGTCGAAGCGCGCGCCCAGCGCGGACGCGGTGCCGGTGCGGCGCGCGACCTGCCCGTCGACGAAGTCCAGCGCGAGCGCGACGCCCGCGAGCGACACCAGCAGGGCGGTCTGGCCGGTCCCGCTGACCACCAAGGCGGTGACGCCGCCGACGAGGAGTCCCCGCGCGAGGGTCACCCGGTCGGCCGGGCCGATGGCGTGGGTGCCGGATCGCCGCACCGCGCCACCGAGCAGCGTCCACGTGGCCATGCCGTAGGCCAGGCCCGCGATCCACCCGGCAGGCTCCAGGTCCGCGACGCGCCCGAGCAGGCCGAGCAGCATGATCTGCAGCGCCGCCCAGACCGCGTGTTCCGACGCGGTTGATCCCCGCCGCACTTGAGCAGTGGCCCGCGCGTCGCGAACTTTGCGTGGCGGTTTGTGATGATGATGCACCTTGCTGTGCTGAAGTGTGGTCATCGCGGGTGGCCCTTTCCGGGAGGTTAAGGATGACACGCATGGCACGGGCGTTCTGGTTCACTTCCGCCGGAGAAAGTGAGATCCGCCCTGCTCAGCTGCCCTCACCAAGCCAGGACGACGTCGAGGTCCGCACGCTCTACTCGGCGGTGAGCCGGGGCACCGAGACCCTGGTGAGCCGCGGCGAGGTGCCCGTGAGCCAGCACGGGCTGATGCGCGCGCCGTTCCAGGACGGCGACTTCCCGTGGCCGGTCAAGTACGGGTATCTCAACGTCGGCGTGGTCGAGTCCGGCCCGCCCCACCTGCTCGGCCGGACGGTGTTCTGCCTCTATCCACATCAGACCCGCTACGTCGTGCCCGCGACCGCCGTGACCCCGGTGCCCGACGCCGTGCCCGCCAAGCGCGCGGTGCTCGCGGGGACCGTGGAGACGGCGGTCAACGCGCTGTGGGACGCGGCGCCGCTGGTGGGCGACCGGGTCGCGGTCGTCGGCGGCGGGATGGTCGGCTGCGCGGTCGCCGCCCTGCTGGTGCGGTTCCCCGGCGTGCGGGTCCACCTCGTCGACACCGACCCGGCGCGCGCGTCGACCGCGGCGGCGCTGGGCGTCGAGTTCGGCGACACGGCCGACTGCGACCTGGTGGTGCACGCCAGCGCGACGGAGGCCGGGTTCGCGCGGTCGCTGGAGCTGCTGCGGCCGGAGGGCAGGCTGATCGAGCTCAGCTGGTACGGCGACCGGCGGATCAGCGTGCCGCTCGGCGAGTTCTTCCACTCCCGCAGGCTCACCATCCGGGCCAGCCAGGTCGGCACCGTGGCCCGCCCGGACCGCAGCTACGCCGAGCGGATGGCGCTGGCGCTCGACCTGCTCGCCGACCCGCGGTTCGACGCGCTGATCACGGGGGAGTGCCATTTCGACGACCTGCCCGAGGTCATGTCTCGGTTGGAGCTGCTGACCTTGTGCCACCGCGTTGACTACGCTGCCGCCGATGAGTGAGCGCTACCCGATGCCGTTGACGAGGACTGTCGATGTGCGCGCCAGGTTGGAGCCGCCGACCTTTTGCCACCGGGTTGACTACGCTGCCGTCGATGAGTGAGCGCTACCTGATGCCGTTGACCACGAGCGCCGAAGCCGCTGGCGCGACGGTCGCGGTGCTCCCGGTCGGCAGCCTCGAACAGCACGGCCCGTACCTTCCGTTGATCACGGACACCGTGATCGCCTGCACGGTGGCTAGCGCGATCGCCGCGGCGTATCCCGTCCAACTGCTGCCGCCGGTGACGATCTCCTGCTCGCACGAGCACGCCGCCTGGCCGGGCACCGTCAGCATCTCGGCGCGGACCCTGTACTCGGTGGTCCAGGACATCGCCGAGTCGCTGCGGCGGTCCGGGGTGCCGCGCCTGGTCGTGGTGAACGGGCACGGCGGCAACTATGTGCTGGGCAACGTCGTCCAGGAGGCGATGGGGTCGATGGCGCTGTTCCCGACCGTGGACGACTGGCTCGCGGCCCGGACGCGCGCTGGCATCGTCACGTCGATGGACACCGACATGCACGGCGGCGAGGTGGAGACGTCGATCCTGCTGCACGCCCACCCGGACCTGGTGCGGCCCGGCTACGAGACGAGCGACCACGTGGCCGACGACCGCAGGCACCTGCTGACGCTGGGGATGGCGCCATACACGTCGTCGGGTGTGGTGGGGCGGGCGTCGCTGGCCTCAGCCCGCAAAGGCGAGGACCTGCTGGCGGGGCTGGTCGACGCGTTCGCCGGACACCTCGCGGCGCTTGAGCAGCAGTAGCCCGGGCAGGCTCGCGACCAGCGCGAGGACGCCGTAGACGACCCCGGTCGTGAGCCCTTGGGCCGCGCCGAGCCCGGTCGCCCCGAACGCGGCGGCGAGGAACGCCTCGCGCGGTCCGAAGCCGCCGATGTTGACCGGCACGGCCATGACCAGCAGCGCCAGCACGATCACCGGGACCAGGGTCTTCGCGGGAGCGGTCGTCCCGGCCGCTTCGGCGGCGACGAGGAACAGGCTGATGTGCCCGGCGATGGTGGCGGCGGACAAGGTGACGACAGTGGGCAGCGCGGTCAGGGCGCTGCGCAGGTCGGCCCACGTCGTGCGGAGCGCCGGGACCCGGCTGGCGGCGGCGGTGGCCACCACGAGCGCGACGAGGGCGACGGTGAGGGTTTCCTTGCTGGGAGCCAGGTTCAGGCCGGGGATGGGCTGCGCGATGACCACCGCGACACCGATGGCGATGAGCACGACCTGACCCGCGACCCGCTCGAACACGACAGCGCGGACCCCGCGGCCCCCGGTGTGCTTGCCGTGGCTGACCGCGCGGTGCACGTCGCCGAGGACGCCCGCGGGGAGGACGGCGTTGAGGAACAGCGCCCGGTAGTAGTCGGCGACGGCGGTGCCGAGTGTCAGGGGGAGACCGAGTCGGCGCGAGATCACGCACCAGCGGCCCGCGGCGGTGACGGTGGTGAGCAGGCCGATCGCGAGGGCGGCGAGGATCGGCCACCCGGCGGCCGCGCGCAGGCCGTCGAGGAACGCTTGCGTGCCGAGTTTGAGCCCGAGGGCGACCAGGACAGCGGCCGCGAGGGCGAGTCGCAGCCACGGCCAGGCGCGCTTCACCGGGTCACCTCGGCCAGCAGATCAGCGTGGCCGACAGCTGCCCGGAACGGTGTCGCCAGCCTCCGCTCCACGTAGGCGGCGGCTTCCTCGGCCAGCTCGGGTTCCTGCTCCACCGCCGCGCCGACCCAGCCGCGCAGCCACTCGTGGGCGAGCGCGGCCTCGTCCGGGCCGAGCCGCCACGGGCTTGGCCGGGTGGACACGGTCGCGCCCAATTCGGCGAAGGTGTCGGCGGTGATCTCCACCGCGTCCGGTCCGAGCAGGCCGTCCCGGCGCTGGTGGGCGTTGAACGCGGCCTCCACCACGGCGTCGAACGGATCGACGGGGTCGAGGTCGACCACCCCGGTCACCGACAGCGTCAGCAGCGCCGGGACGCCCGCCGTCACGCACGCCGACGCGATAGCGGCCACGTCCGGCGCGGTCAGCAGGTCGAGCAGTGCCGAGGCGGTCACCAGCGAGGTGCCGTCGAGGTCGGCGGCCCGCAGCGCGGTCACGTCGCCCACCTCGGTCCGCACGGTGACACCCGGGCCCGCCACCCGCTCGGCCGCCAGGTCGAGCAGCGCGCGGTCGCGGTCGTGCAGCACCCACTGCTGCGGGCGGTCCAGCCTGCCCGCGAGCCAACGTCCCATCGATCCCGTTCCACATCCGAGGTCACGGATGACGGCCGGGGTTCGGTTCAAAACGATCTTGTCGACCAGCTCGACGGACCGCGCGGCGGCGTCGGCGGGTTCGCGGAGCGCCAGCCAGCGCGGGTCGAATCCGGTCATGTGCGCAGGCTAGCCAGGACGTCGGCCATTTCCCGCGTCGACTGTTCCCACGTGTCCAACTGGCCCCGGCGCCGCAGTGCCGCCGCCCGCAGTCTGTCCCGGAGCGCACTGTCGGTGAGCCAGTCCCGAAGGGCGGCGGCGAGTTCGCCCGCGTCGCCTGGAGTGAGTGACAGGCCGCCGTCGCCGAGGGCGTCTGGGGCGCTGCTGGCCATGACCGGAATACCGCGCGCCAGCGCCTCGGTCACCACCATGCCGAACGTCTCCGCCCGCGACGGCAGGACGAACAGGTCGGCCCTGTCGTACGCCTCCGCCAGCGCGGCGCCCACGAGCGGGCCAGTGATCCGGATGGGGAGCTTCTCGACCATCGACGCCACGCGCCGGGTGTGTGCCGAGTCGGGCACCGGGCCGACGAAGTCGCACCGCCACGGCAGGTCGGTGAGCGTCGCCAGGGCCTCGACCAGCACGTCGTGGCCCTTGCGTGGGGTGAGGGAGGCGACGCAGAGCAGCTGCGACACGCCATCGGTGCCGGACGCGACCGGCGCTGGATCGGTGCCCGGCACCACGGTCCGCACCTCGCGCACACCGGTCAGCCGGGCCGCCATCGACGGCCCGGTCACCACGACCACCCGGGCCGCCCGCAGCACCTCGCCTTCGCCAGCGTCGAGATCCTCCGCGCCGGGCTCGTCAGCCAACGGCAGGTGAAGCAGCACCGCCAGGCGGAGGCGCCGCGCTTCCGGCACGACGATGTCCGGCACCCCGCAGGCGACCAGCCCGTCGATCAGCACGACCGCGTCGTCCGGGCAGCCTGCCAGCGCTCGGGCGAGCTCCGCCCGCGCGTCAGCGTCCGGGCGCGGCCAGGTGCCGGAGATCGTGATCTCGCGCACCGAGTCGAGGCCGTCGCAGACGCGGCGGTCGTAGGTGTTGCCGCCGCTGGGCGACGCCGGGTCGTCGACGTTGCCCGGCAGCAGTGCGTGGATCACAGGGCCCGAGAGTAGGCCGCCCACGCGACGTGCGACTCCTGCAGCGTGACCTCGATTCCCGCCAGCCCCTTCGCGCCTTCGCCGAGTTCGCCCTGGTGGACGCGGTCGGCGAGCTGGTCGGCGATGTGCTTGGCGAGGAACTCCGTCGACGTGTTGATCCCGGCGAATTCGGGTAGGTCGTCGAGGTTGCGGTAGTTCAATCCGCTGAGGACCTCGCCGAGGCGGGTGGTCGCCAGACCGATGTCGACCACGATGTTGTCGGCGTCCAATTCGGTCCGAGTGAACCGGGCGTCCACCACATACGTTGCACCATGCAACCGCTGCGCAGGTCCGAAGACCTCGCCGCGGAAGCTGTGGGCGATCATCACGTGATCACGGACAGTGATGCTGAACAGGGTGTCCTCCACGGTGTGAGCGGGTTACGGTACGAGGCCGGACGATCGTAGACGGACGATCGGATCGGCCCGGGGCGAGAGGACCGGATGTACGAACAAGCGATCGACCTGGCTGATGTCGCGGAGTCGGACCTGGTCACCCGACGCGGCAAGTTCCGCGCGGTGGCGTTCCGGCTCGGCGGGCACGAGCACATGGCGCTCGTCTTCGGCAAGATCCACCTCCGCGAGCGGGTGCTCGTGCGGGTTCACTCGGAGTGCATGACCGGTGACATCTTCGGTGCCATGCGCTGCGAATGCGGTGAGCAGCTCAACTCGGCACTCGACGCCATCGTGGCCGAGGGCAGCGGAGTGCTGATCTACCTGCGCGGCCACGAGGGCCGGGGGATCGGCCTGGTCGCGAAGGTCCGCACCCACGTGCTGCAGGACGAACAGGGCCTCGACACCCTCGACTCGGCCACCGCGCTGGGCCTGCCGGTCGACGTGCGCGACTACAGCCCGGCCGCGGTCGTGCTGCGGCACCTGCGGGTGCGCTCGGTGCGCCTGATGTCGAACAACCCGGACAAGATCGACGCGCTGGAGTCGCACGGCATCCCGGTGGCCGACCGCGTCCCGCTGCTGATGCGGGCGACAGACCAGAACATCGGCTACCTCACGGCCAAACGCGACCGCCTCGGCCACGACCTCCCCCAGGTCGACCTCTTCGCCGACCTGCCCCGCACCGCCGACTAACTCTGCCTGTGGGCTCCGGCTAGCAGGATTGCGGCGTTGTTGCGGTGTGTCCGGTTCGCTTTGTAAGCACCGATGGAGAAGACGCTCCGGAAAGGGCGGTGAGACGCTGGGTTCCCCCAACAACGGGTGGTGACTCGATGACTGCGGTGCGGGCGGTGCGGGGTGCTATCCAGGTCGACCGGGACGAGCGTGACCTCATCATCGCCGACACCCGGACGCTCCTGGAAGAGATCCTCATCCGCAACAACGTCGCCGCGGAGGACATCATCAGTGTCTTCTTCACCATGACTCCCGACCTGGCCAGCGGCTTCCCCGCCGCGGCCGCGCGGGAACTCGGGCTGGTCGATGTCCCTCTCATGTGCGCCACCGAGATCGCGGTGCCGAACGCACTGCGGCGGGTCGTTCGGGTGCTCGCCCACATCAACACCGACCTCTCGCGGAGCGACGTGGAACACGTCTATCTGCGGGGCGCGGGCCGGTTGCGGCCAGACCTGGCGGACGGCGCGCGTCAATTCCAGCGGCGGGGCGGGCCTGGCCTGTCCGCGTGACGGTAGGACGAGAGGAACCACGCTAATGGTTATTGTGATGACGGCCGACGCGACCGAGGCGGATGTCGCGGCGGTTGTCAGCCAGGTGGAATCGGCCGACGGTCAGGCGTTCGTCAGCCGGGGCGTGCGCCGGACGATCATCGGGCTGGTCGGCGACGTCGACCGGTTCGCCGAGATGGACCTCGACCGGCTGCGCGGGGTCAGCAGCGTTCGCCGGATCACCGCGGGCTACAAGCTGGTCAGCCGGGAGCACCACCCGGCGCGTTCTGTCGTGCACGTCGGCGGGGTGCAGATCGGGCCGCACACCGTCACCATGATCGCCGGGCCGTGCGCGGTCGAGACCCCGGAGCAGACCCTGCTCGCGGCGCGGATGGCGCAGGCGGCGGGGGCGACGATCCTGCGGGGCGGGGCGTTCAAGCCGCGCACCTCGCCGTACGCCTTCCAGGGCCTCGGCATCCACGGGCTGCGCATCCTCGCCGACGTCAAGCGCGCCACCGGCATGCCGATCGTGACCGAGGTCGTCGGGCCCAAGGACGTCGACGTGGTCGCCGAGTACGCCGACATGCTCCAGGTCGGCACCCGCAACATGCAGAACTTCCCGCTGCTGCAGGCCGTCGGCGAGTGCGGCAAGCCGGTGCTCCTCAAGCGTGGCATGAACGCCACCATTGAGGAGTGGCTGATGGCCGCGGAGTACATCGCCCAGCGCGGCAATCTCGACATCGTGCTGTGCGAGCGCGGGATCCGCACGTTCGAGACCGCGACCCGCAACACCCTCGACATCTCCGCGGTCCCGGTCGCGCAACGCTTGTCCCACCTGCCGGTGATCGTCGACCCGTCGCACTCCGGCGGCCGGCGCGACCTGGTGCTTCCGCTGAGCCGCGCCGCCATCGTGGCGGGCGCTGACGGGCTGATCATCGACGTGCACCCGCAGCCGGAGGCCGCGCTGTGCGACGGGCCGCAGGCGCTGGTCAAGGAGGACCTGCAGGTTCTGTCCCACTCGGTGCGCCAGCTCACCGCGTTCATGGGCCGCACCCCGCCGCAGCGCGAGGAGTGGCTCGCCTCGTGAGTCTCATGTGGACTGTCCGGCCCGCTGCTCGCGGGTCGGACAGTCCGCATTTCGGAAGATTTCCGGCGGTTCCGGGCGGGACATGATGGGTGGGCCCACCACCTGCCAGTGCCAGGAGTGCCGATGAGAACCGCGCACCGGACCTGCCCCATCTGCGACGCCATCTGCGGCCTGAAACTCACCGTCGACGACGGCGGCCAGGTCACGTCGGTCAAGGGCGACAAGGACGACCCGCTGTCCAAGGGCTACCTGTGCCCGAAGGGCGCGAGCCTGGCCAACATCGACGCCGACCCGGACCGGCTGCGGGTGCCGATGATCCGCGACGGCGAGCAGTGGCGGGAAGCGAGTTGGGAAGAGGCGTTCCGGGCGGTCGACGCTGGTCTTCGCGGCGTGATGGACGCGCATGGCCGCGACGCGGTGGGTGTCTACTTCGGCAACCCGACCTACCACACGATGGCCGGGTTCATGTACCGCCAACCGCTGTCACAGTCCTTGGGCAGCAAGAACGTGTACTCGGCGGCCACCATCGACCAGATGCCCAAGCATGTGTCGACGGGCCTCATGTTCGGCGACGCGATGGCGTTCCCGGTGCCGGACGTCGACCGGACGCAGTATCTGCTGGTCCTGGGCGCGAATCCGTTGGTCTCCAACGGTTCCCTCTGCGTCGCGCCGGACTTCGGTGGCAGGCTGAAGGCGTTGAAGGCTCGCGGCGGCAAGCTCGTCGTGGTTGATCCGCGGCGGACCCGCACGGCCGGGGTCGCCGACGAACACCTGCCGATCCGCCCGGGCACCGACCCGTACTTCCTGCTCGCCATCGTCCACACGCTGCTGTCCGAGAACCTGACCACGGTCGACGTCCCAGTCGCCGGCCTCGACGAACTGCGCGCGCTCGCAGCCGACTTCAGCCCGGCCGCTGTGGAGGCCGTGACGGGTGTCCCGGCCGACGTGACGGCAAGGATCGCCCGGGAACTCGCCGCGGCGCCCAGTGCGGCCGTGTACGGCCGGATCGGCACCAGCACGGTCGAGTTCGGCACCGTCGCGCAGTGGCTGATCGACACGGTCAACATCCTGACCGGGAATTTCGACAAGCCGGGCGGCGTGATGTTCACCCGGACCGCCGCGTTCGAGGTCTTCCGGACCGGCCAGCAGTTCACGATGGGCAACTGGCACAGCCGCGTCCGCGGGCTGCCGGAGATCCTGGGCGAGGTCCCCGTCGCGACACTCGCCGACGAGATCGAGACCCCGGGCGAGGGCCAGGTCCGCGCGATGATCCTGATCGCCGGGAACCTGGTGCTGTCCGCGCCCAACGGGCCCCGGCTGGACCGCGCCTTCGCCGACCTCGACTTCATGGTGTGCGTCGACCCGTACCTCAACGAGACCACCAAGCACGCCAACGTCATCCTGCCGCCGCCGGGGATTCTGCAGGTGCCGCACTACGACTTCCTCGAACTCACCGTCGCCGTGCGGAACTACGCCCGCTTCTCGCCCGCCGTGCGGCCGTTGGGCGCCGACCAGCGCACCGAGGCCGAGATCCTGGCCAAGCTGACGATGATCGTCGCGGGCATGGGACCGGACGGGGAGGCGGCGGGCTTCGACGAGGTGATCGTCGGCGGGCTCCTGGAGGCCATGACGCAGATCCCGATCACCAAAATCGCGGGCCGCGATCCGGTCGAGGTCCGCGCTGAACTGACCGGTGACAGCGGGCCTGAGCTGTTCCTGGACGCGCTGCTGCGCCTCGGCCCGTACGGGTTGACGTTGGACGAGCTGAAGAAGCACCCGAGCGGCATCGACCTGGGCGAGCTGAAGCCCCGGTTCAACGAGCTGCTGATGACGGCTTCCGGCAAGGTCGAGCTGACTCCCGCGCCGCTGGTGGACGAGGTCGGGCGGTTGAAGGACCGGCTCGGTGCCGAACCCGCCGAGCTGCTGCTGATCGGGCGGCGGCAGCTGCGGTCGAACAACAGTTGGCTGCACAACGTGGCGACGCTGGTCGGCGGCAGCAACCAGTGCACGCTCCAGGTGAACCCGGCCGACATCGAGCGGCTGGGGTTGGGGGAGCGGGCGGTGATCAAGTCGGCGGCCGGGGAACTGGTGGTGCCGGTGGAGGCGACGGAGACGATCATGGCCGGGGTGGTGAGCCTGCCGCATGGCTGGGGGCACACGGAGAAGTCGACTCCGGTGGCTCTCGCGCACGCCGGGGTCAACGCGAACGCGCTGACGAATGAGCTGATTGTCGACCGGACGTCGGGGAACGCGGTGTTCTCGGGGGTTCCCGTGACGGTTCGGCCCGCTTAATTCAACCAACCGGCTTCGCGGGCGATGCGGATGGCGTCCACCCGGTTGCGGGCGTGCTGTGTGGTGGTGAGTCTCTAGTTCAGGTCAGGTCAGGTCAGGTCAGGTCAGGTCAGGTCAGTTCAACCAACCGGCTTCGCGGGCGATGCGGATGGCGTCCACCCGGTTGCGGGCGTTCAGCTTGGTGACGATCGAGGCGAGGTAGTTGCGTACCGTCCCCGGCGAGAGGAACAGCTTTCCCGCGATCTGGTGGGCGTCCAAACCGTCCGCCGCGTGCCGGAGGATCTCTGTCTCGCGGTCGGTCAGCGGGCAGTCGGGCATGTCCCACGCGGCCAGTGCCAGTTGACTGTCCACAACGCGCTCACCAGCGGCGATCCGCCGCACAGCGTTGGCGAGCTTGTCGGCGGGGGCGTCTTTCAGCATGAAGCCGTTGACCTTGGCCGCCAGTGCCCTGCGGACAGTCGCTGGTCTGCCCAGGCTGGTGAGGATCAGCGTGCGGCAGTTGGGCAGCTCGGAGTGCAGTTCGACGGCCGCGGTGAGGCCGTCTTTCCCTGGCAAGTCGATGTCGATGATGGCGACGTCCGGCGCGCACTGGTGGGCCGCGGGCACGATCTTGTCGCCCTCGGCGACCTCGGCCACCACCTCGATATCCGGTTCGAGGTTCAGCAACGCGACGAGCGCACCCCGGACCAGGTGCATGTCCTCGGCGAGCAGCACCCTGATCACGATGACCCCTTGCTCGTGGAGCGTCGAACAGCGAGAGCATCGTAGACCCGGGGAGGGAGCGACGGCGGGATTGGGGGGACACCGCCCGCCGCGCCTTCCCTCGCAGCGGCGGACGGTGTCAGCTCAGGACCGGCCTGCCGGTCGCTTCTTCGTGTGGTTGTGGGTGTCGCTGTGTCAGCTCAGGAGAAATCCGGGTCAGGTCGTGGACGTGCCCACCGACAGCAGCTCCTGTTGCAGTTTCTGCAGATCAGCGCAGGGTTCGAGGCCGAGTTCCTCATTCAGTTTGGTCCGCAGGTCCCGATACATCTCCAACGCTTCCAACCGTCGCCCGCTCAGTCCCAAAGCGCGCATCAGCTGGCCGTGTAGTCCCTCGTCGTGCGGGTTCTCCGCGACCAGGGACCGCAGCTCGGGGATCAGGGCGCGGTGCTGCCCGGCCTCGATCTCGGCCTGGATGCGCAAGTAGCGGGCCGCGTTGCGCTGCTCCTCCAGATCGACCGCGTACGCCGACAGGACCGGGCCGCACGGCACGTTGGCCATCGGCGGGCCCGCCCAGAGCGCGAGAGCCGCGCGGAGGGTGTCGGCAGCTGCAGCGGGATCGGTGGCGAGCAGGTCGCGGCCGAGTTTGCAGAGGCGCTGGAACGTGAACACGTCGATCTGCTCACGGTCCACTTTGAACACATAGCCGGGTGGCTTGGTGACCACGACCTCGCCGCCCGCGAGGCCGTTGCGCTCGATGCATTGGCGCAGGTGGTAGACGTAGGTCTGCATGGTCTTGCGGACGCTGCGCGGCGGGTCCTGCGACCAGAGTTCGCGGATGATCGTGTCGGCGTCGACGACCTGGCCCGCGCGCATGAGCAGCAGCGCGAGCAGCTGCAGCACCTTCGGGCCGGTCGGCGCGTAGTCGACGTCGTTCATCCGGACTTCCAGCGGACCCAACAAGGTGAAGCGGACAGCGGGTTGGTCGCCGCGTGCGCGTGTCACAGTGGTCGACCTCCCCTCAGCCGCGCCGGCCCCGTTCCGCGAAACCCAACGCTGGTTCTCTGAGATTAGCCGGCGGGCCGGTCGGGCGGCAGTGATCCGAACACGACTGTCTGGATGAGTCGGTGGGTGCGCGAATGTGCGCGTTTCATGCGCCAGACGTGGCGTTAGACCTTGCTTCGTCTTTCGTTCGAACCGGAGGTCGCATTGTGTGATCACACGGATTTCGGGGAGTGACCGCGGACCGCGGACAAGGACAGGAGGGTGCCATGAAACCCGTTGTGCGGAAGGCCATCTCGGCGATCCGAGCCCGCTACGCCGAGCCGATCGCGTTGACCGAGCTGGCCTCCGAGGTGTTCATCAGCCCCTTCCACTTCTCGCGCGTGTTCGCGAAGGAGACCGGGGTGACGCCCGGCCGGTACCTGACGGCGGTGCGGTTGTTCGAGGCCAAGCGCCTGCTGCTGACCACGTCGTTGACGGTGTCGGACATCGTCTGCGGCGTCGGGTACAGCAGTGTCGGGACGTTCACGAGCCGGTTCACGAAGGCGGTTGGGTTGACGCCGACGCAGTACCGGTCGCCGGAGGTGTCGAAGTTGTTACTGGCGCTGGCGCCGGAGTTCTTCTTCATGCCGTCGCTGGAGGATCTGAGCGGCGTGGGTTCGCCGGTCGGTCTGACGTCGGGTGCGGACGCGGTGCACGGCCGGGTGCGGTTCCCGGAAGGCATGCGCGGGGAAGTGTTGGTCGGGCTGTTCGCGGATCCGATTCCGCAGAGCGCGCCGGTCGCTTTCCAGCATCTTTCCGCTGATGGGACCGGCCAGTTCACGATCCCGTCGGTGCCGTCGGGAACTTGGTATCCGCTGGCCATGGCGCGGGCGGTCAATGGGCCGATCCTGTTGGACACGCCGCGGACGCCGGTTGTGGTGGGGGAGGGCCGGTCGATGGACCTGCGGATCTCGCTGCGGGAAATGGACCCGACCGATCCGCCTATCGCGGTCACCCTGGCACGGAGGGAATCCTTGGCGGCGGTGCGCGCGCCACGGCTTCGGGCGGTGTGATTTTCGGGTGACGGAAAGCCCTCGCGCGATCAGGTGAAAGGCTGGTTCCTGGTCGCGCGTGGGGACGCGGATTCCTTACCGTTTGGGGAATGCACGCAAAGAGTCGGGCGGGCGGGCGCGAACTTGGCGACCTGCTGCGCTACCACCGCGAGATGGCCGGACTGACGATGGAGGACCTGTCAGGACGCTTCGGGCGATCCATCACCCTCATCCACAGGCTTGAGAAAGGTGAGCGAAGGACGATCACCGAGACCGAGGTCGTCCACTTCCTGGTCGCCTGTGGGGCCACGTATCAGGAGGTCAACGAGGCGGTCGCCTTCTGGCGGGAGACCGTCGACGACCGTGGATACCGGCTGTGCAAGAGCGGCCACCTGATGTCCGACTCGCTCCGATCCCTCATCCACCACGAGGCCAAAGCTGATCGAGTCGTGAACTATCAGCCCGAGGTGATCCCGGGCCTCCTGCAGACTGAGCCGTATATCCAGGCGCTGTTCCGCCGGTCGGACTTCCCGGAGGACAAGCGCCAGGAGCGAGTGACAGCCCGGCTCAACCGGCAGAAGATCCTCTTCCGAAACAACCCGGGAAGGTTCACCTACTTCATCAACGAGCGCGCGTTGCGGCTGGAGGTGGGCAACTACAAGGTCATGGCCGAGCAACTGCTCGCCATGCTCTTCTTCGCCGACCGTGAGAACATCAGCCTTCGAGTCATCCCCGCTGCCGCGCGGCATCATGCCTTGTTCGGCGCACCGTTCATGTTCCTCGACTACGAGCAGTTCTCGCCGATCATCTATCTCGAACACGCGCTGGGCGGCACCCTCGCCGAAGACCGCGCCTACATCGAGGGGTATCGAGCACTCCTGCGGCAGGTGGTCACGGTCGCCTTCAACGAGCGAGATTCCCGGGCTTTCATCGCCAAGCTGGCAGATGAATACGACCGGGCCGAAGGCCACTGGGATGACTCATGGCGGGTGGCGAAAGAGCAGCTTTAGCAATGGTCCGGAGGGCAACTGTGTCGAGGTTGCTCTCCGGCCTTTCTTGTTCCGTCACCCGATAGGTTGTTGGCCTCGGCGCACGATCGGGTGGTCTTCTTCTACCTGCGGAAATGGGCTGTTTTCGCCGGTATTGTTGAACTTGTGTTCGATGTCGATGTGGTCGCCGGGATGAGCGACGTGGAGGTGCTGGACCTGCTGCGCGAGTTGGAGCGCGAGCAGGCGGTCCGCGACGCGGTGAAGGTTCGGGCGTTGGCGCGGATGGCTGAGTTGCGGCCGGATCGCGACGGGGGTGGGCATCGGTTCGCGGGGGCGGAGGTCGGGGTCGAGTTGCGGTGGACGCCGGGGCACGCGGCGTGCCAGGTGGCTCGGGCGGCTCGGCTTGTCGCGCTGTTTCCGTCCACTGTGGACGCGTTGGCGGCGGCGCGGATCGACCTGGCCCGGGCGCACGCGTTGGCTGAGATCACCGAGACCTTGTCCGACGAGCACGCCGGTGAGTTGGAGGCGTGGATCCTGGCTCGCGCCGAGGGCAAGACGATCGAGGGGTGGCGGCAGGCCCTGCGGGCGAAGAAGGACCGGGTCGATCCCGAGGGTGCCCGGCGGCGTCGGGAGCAGCGGCGCAGGGAGCGTCGGGTGGGTCTCTACGCCGCCGAGGATGGGATGGCCTGTTTCGACGTGTATGACACGGGCGAGCGGTTGCGGGCGGTCTACCTGATGGTGGACAAGGTGGCGCGGGCGATGCGCGCGGAGGGCGCGAGCGAGCCGCTGGACGCTCTGCGGGCCGACGCGCTCTACGACATGGTCGTCAACGGTGGTGGCCGGGGTGTCAGCGTCGAGTTGCAGGTCGCGGTGCCCTACACCGTTCTGCTCGGGGCCGACGTGCCGGGGACGCTGGCCGGGTACGGCAGCATCAGCTCGGCCGCGGTCGCCGAACTGGTGGCCGCCGAGGGCACGGCGTGGCGGCGGGTGGTCACCGATCCCGCGGGGAAGGTGCTGGAAGTCAGCGCCCGCAGGCACCCCGGCGCCGATCTCGCCCGCCACATCCGTTTGCGCGACCAGGTGTGCCGGTTCCCGGGCTGTCACCGGCAGGCCGCCGCCTGCGAACTCGACCACACCGTCCCGCACAGTCGGGGCGGCTCGACCAGCGCGGACAATCTCGGCTGCCTGTGTCCGCTGCACCACAAGCTGAAAGACCAACCGGGGTGGCGATTGCGCCAGACCCGCCCCGGCCTGTTCGTGTGGACGACACCGGGTGGGCGAACCCACGACGTCGGGCAAGACCCACTCGTCGACTACGAGATTCCCGCGCCCAGACAAGGAGAAAAGTCTCTCGACCCCGCGCCATTCTGACGGGCGGTTGTCACGACCGGCACCGTGCGCGCGGTGCCGGCCGTGATCGGGTGTTGGCCGGTCGAGCCGACCGAGGTCCCGTTTACCGCCGCCCCATAAGTGTGCGGCGCACGGGCCGGACGTGACGTCCTCACCTTTGCTCTAGGCGTTCCTCAGACGTCCCCGAAATCCTTGACCGCCCGATGACTCCCCACATCCGGGTTGTCATCCTCCGCCCTGCTCACCCCAACCGTCTGCCACCCCGCCGCGCGCGCCGCGTCCAGCTCCGCCGCGACATCCGACAGGAACAGGATCTCGCAGGCAGGCACGCCGATCGCGGCTGCGATCCGCTGGTACGAAGCCGATTCCTTCTTAGGGCCGCCGGTCACCGTGTCGAAATGGCCGTCCAGCAAGCCCAACAGGTCCCCGTGATCCGTCCGCGAGAACCAAAGTCGTTGCGCCAGCACCGATCCCGACGAATAGATCCACCGGCCGACCCCGGCCGCCCGCCAAGCCTCCAACGCAGGGGGCACGTCCGGATAGATCACGCCCGTCAGCTCGCCTGCCGCGAAGCCCTCTTCCCAGATCAGCCCGTGCAGCGTCTTCAACGGACTGTGCTTCAGATTCAGGTCGTGCCACGACACCAGCACCGCCGCGACCTCGGCCGCGCTCAACCGCCTGCCGACGATTTCGCGGACGCCGCTGGCCACCGACGCTGTCCCCGGCCTGCCCGCGAGGATCCACGGCGTGATCCGGTCCCGCGCATAGGGGAACAGCACGTCGTGGACCGCCGACAGGGGACTGACCGTGCCCTCGATGTCGAGCACTACATGACGGATCACGAGGCGGGGGCCAGCAGTTCGTCGAGGGTCGGCATGGTGGACGAGATCTCCGCGCCGGTGAAGCCCGCGATCCAGCCGTCCTCCTCCTGGAAGAAGCGGATGGCGCAGAAGTGCGGCCGGGAGCCCATGTCGAACCAGTGCGTCGTCCCGGCGGGCACCGACATCAGGTCGCCCGCCTCGCAGACGACCGCGTAGACCTTGTCGCCCAGGTGGAGGTAGAAGCAGCCGGTGCCCTCGACGAAGAAGCGGACCTCGTCCTCGTCGTGGGTGTGCTCGGCGAGGAACTTCTGGCGGGCGCCCTCGGCCTTCGCGGGCCACGTCGGGTCCGAGTCGTCCGGGACCAGCCGGACGACGTCGACCAGCGGGTACGGGCCCTCGGCGGATACGCGGGCCACCTCGTCCTTGTAGGCGGCGAGCACCTCGTCCTGGCCCGCGCCGTCCGGCAGCGGCACGGTGGCCCACTGCTCCAGCGTGATGTTGAAGGGGGCCAGCTGGGCGGCGATCTCGGTGAGGTCGCGGGTGCGCAGCAGCACGGTGGAGCTGTCGTCCTCCGGCATGACCTGCAGCAGCGTCATCGTCTACTCCTTCTCAGCGGTCGATCAGCAGGCGCAGCCTGCAAAGCGTTTCGAGCGACTCCATCCGGTTCCGCGCCGACTCCAGTGTCGGGCCCCACGTCGTGGCGCCGTGCGAGCCGATGAGCAGGACCGGGGGAGCGTCGGCGGTGAGCCGGGCCGCCACATCCGCGGCGATCCTGGGCACGTCGGCGTGGTTCTCGAACACCGGCACCGACACCGCGTCGGCCAGGCCGAGGCCCTTGATGATCTCCAGGCCCGCGAACTCCACGACGTCGGTGCCGTCGCGGGCGGCGAGGGCGGCGACGGCGGTCGCGTAGGGCGGGTGCGCGTGGACCACGGCGCCCGCGTCGGGGAACGTGGCGTAGATGGCGTTGTGGATCGACGTCTCCGCCGACGGGCGGCCAGGGCCGACCGGGGTGCTGTCGGTGATCCGCACCCGGACCACGTCCTGGCTGGTCATGGCACCTTTGCTGACCCCGCTGGCGGTGATCAGCGCGGTGTCGGCGTCGACCCGGACCGAGACGTTGCCCGCGGTGCCCTCCATCCAGCCCCGGGCGTAGAGCTGGCCCGCTGTCTCGGCCAGGTTGTGGCCGGACGGCTGGTGGATGCCGTCCTCGGTGACCACGGCGGTCACCAGGTGGGCCGGGGTGACGTCGAACGCCGGGTTGTAGGCGGGCGTGCCGCGCGGGGCGACGAGGGTGTCGCCCAGGGTGGTGACCTCGGTGGCGGCGCGCTGCTCGATGACGATGTCGGCGCCGCTGAGCAGCGCCGGGTCGAGCGTCGAGACGGGGGCGACCACGATGAACGGCACCCCGGCGGCCTTGGCGGCCAGCGCCAGTGAGTAGGTGCCGATCTTGTTGGCCACGTCGCCGTTCGCACACACCCGGTCGGCGCCGACCAGCACCGCGTCGACCATCCCGGCGGCCAGGGCGGCCGGACCGGCGGAGTCGACCAGCATCCGGTGGTCGACGCCGATCTCGGCCAGTTCCCACGCGGTCAGGCGGGCGCCCTGCAGCAGCGGGCGGGTCTCGCCGAACAGGACCTCCTCGACCCGGCCGCGCTCGTGCAGCGCGCGGATCGTGCCTAGCGCGGTGCCCCAGGCGACCGTGGCGAGCCTGCCGGTGTTGCAGTGGGTGAGCAGGCGCAGCGGACGGTCACCGCAGAGGCGCAGGACCAGCTCGGCGGCGTGGTCGGCGGCGGCGCGGTTGCGCTCCTCGTCCTCGCTGAGGATGCGCTGGGCCTCGGCCAGCACCGCCGCGGCGCCCTGGGGAAGGTGTTGGAGGACGCGGTCGACGGCCCAGCTCAGGTTGACCGCGGTCGGCCGGGCCTCGGCGATCCGGCGGGCGTCGGCGCGCACGGCGGTCTCGTCGCAGACGCCGTCGGAGGTGTGCTGCTCGGCCGAGAGCGCCACGGCCAACGCGCCCGCGACGCCGATGGCGGGGGCGCCGCGGATGGCGAGGCGCTTGATGGCGTCGATGACCTCGTCGACTGTGCGCAACCGCAGTTCTCGATAGTTATGCGGCAATGCGCATTGGTCCACCGCGACAATGGTGGATTCGTCCCAGGCCAACGACCTCGTCATTCGCACCATCCTAGGCAACATTCCCGAGCGCCTCGCACGTGTCCCAATCTGAAGGACGCGCCGCCGACCGGGAAATGTGAATCATGGTGTCGGGCGGAGATCACACCGATGGCTGTGTACTGCTCCCGCCCCGCCCTGCCAAGTTGTGGCGTCGCCGGACACGACCCGGCCGTCCGACCGTCGAAAGGACACCACCATGTCGACTGAGGCCATGCTCACCAGGCGCGTGCCGCGGGATGAGGCTTCGAACGCCCCCGGGCCCGTCGTGCTCGGCGGTGACGTCGTCGTCGACACCCCGCGCGGGCCGCTCACCTACGCGAACCTGGACTACGCCGCGTCCGCGCCGTGCGCTGTGGTGGCGCACGAGGCCGTCAACGAGCTGCTGCCGTACTACGCGAGCGTGCATCGCGGGGCTGGGGCGCTGTCGCAGCGATGTACGCGGGCTTTCGAGGCGGCTCGGCAGACGATCGGGTGGTTCGTGGGGGCGCGGCCGGAGGACCTGGTCGTGTTCACCCGGGGGACGACCGACTCGCTGAACCTGCTCGCCCATCTGGTCCCGTCCGGCACGCGGGTGGTGACGTTCGCGGGGGAGCACCACGCGAACCTGCTGCCGTGGCGCGACGCGCTCCGGCTGCCGGTGCCCGCGACCCCGGCCGAGGCGGTGGCGTCGCTGGAGCAAGCGCTTGCGGAGCTGGCCGGTCCGGCACTGGTCGCCGTGACCGGCGCGTCGAACGTGACCGGGGAGATCTGGCCGATCGCGGAACTCGCCGTTGTCGCGCACCGGTATGGCGCCCGCATCGCCCTGGACGCGGCGCAGCTGGCGCCGCATCGGCGGGTCGACATGGCTGAGCTTGACGTCGACTACCTGGCCCTGTCGGGCCACAAGCTCTACGCGCCGTTCGGCACGGGCATCCTGGCGGGCCGCGCGGACTGGATGGACGCGGCGACGCCCTACCTGGCCGGTGGGGGCGCGAGTCGGCTTGTCGGCGATCTGGTCGACGACGTGGCGTGGCACCCGTCGCCCGCGAGGCACGAGGCGGGAAGCCCGAACGTGATGGGCGCGGTGGCGCTGGCGGCGGTGTGCGAGGAACTGGACGAGGCCGACTGGACCATGATGGCCGCGCACGAGCACGAGCTGGTGGATCGGCTGCGGGCCGGGCTTTCCACGATTCCCGGCGTGCGTCAGCTCTCGATCTTCGGTACCGCGCACGACCGAGTGGGCATCGTGACGTTCGCCGTCGAGGGGCACGACTCCTCTGACGTGTCCGCGTTCCTGGCGAAGCACTACGGGATCGGCGTGCGGGACGGGCTGTTCTGCTCCCACCCGCTGACGCGCGGACTGCTGAAGGGCGCGTCCTGCTCGGCGCCGACCGCGGTGCGGGCCTCGTTCGGGCTGGGATCGCAACTGGAGCACGTGGACCGGCTGCTGACCGGCGTGCGGGAACTGCTGAGCTAAATGTGTGTCGGTCCTGACCCGTGGGGGGAGTTTGGGTCAGGACCGACACACATGGCACGGCGCCCGCCGGGGGTAGGTTCGGCGGGAACCGAGTCTCTACGCGATATCCGTGCGGGACAGCGCGGCGCTGAGCGCGGTCGCCAGTTCCGACTCCGCTTGGTCCACCGAGCCGCTCGACCGCCAGGCCACGAAGCCGTCCGGGCGGACCAGCGCCGCGCCGTCCGCCGCGACGCCGTAGGTGGCGGGGAAGGCGCTCTCGCGGTCGGTCAGGTCGGTGCCGAAGCGGAACGCGGTCACCGGGACCTCGTTGCGGGCGGCCAGCTTCTGCGCCGCCTCGACCCATGCCTGGCCGTCCGGTCCGGCGAGCAGGACGAAGTCGGCGCCGAAGAGGTCCACAGTGGACTCCAGGTCGCCGTCCAGCCACAGGTGCGGGGCGCGGGTGCCGGGCTCGCCGGTCAGCTGCGACGGGTGGACCGGCTGGCCCGGGGTGTAGCGGTAGCCCAGGGTCATCGCCAGCGGGTCGATGACCTGCGACTTCTGCTCGTCGGTGGCGAAGCCCGCGCGCATGGCCAGGCGCAGGCCGCCCTGGGCGACCGTGAGGCGGGCGATGGGGGCGCGCTCGGCCTCGTAGGTGTCGAGGAGTTCGGCGCCCGCGTGGCCCGCGAGGACCGCGGCGAGCTTCCACGCCAGGTTGTGCGCGTCGTGGATGCCCAGGTTGGCGCCGTAGCCGCCGATCGGGGGGACGATGTGGGCCGAGTCGCCCGCGAAGAACACCCGGTCGACGCGCAGGCGCTCAGCGACGATGCCCGCCATCTCCCACGGCAGGACGTCGCGGATCTCGACGGGGTACTCGGGGTCGCCGATGGCGGCGCGGACCAGCTCGATGCTGCGGTCGACGGTGAAGTCCTCGACCGACTCGCCGTCCTCCGGCTTGTAGGTCACGATCAGCGTGCCCTCGGTGAGGGTGTCGTCGTGGCCGAGCACGGCGGTGAACTCGGGGTTCTCGATCTGGCAGATGGAGAATCGGCGGCCGTCCAGCGGGCCGGTCAGGTCCGCGCGGAACAGGATGCTGACCTGGTGGCGGAACGCGCCGCGGCCGTGGGCGCCGACGCCGAGCTTCTCGCGCAGCGGGGAACGGGCGCCGTCGGCGGCGATGACGTAGTCGGCCTTGATGCGGCGCTCGACGCCGTCGACCCGGTCGACCACGACCGCGTCGACACCGTCGGCGGTCTGCGTCAGGTCGATCAAACCCGTGTTGAACAGCAGTTCCGCGCCCGCGGCGGCCGCGGCGGCGCGGACGATCGGCTCCATGCGGTCCTGGCCGAGCGAGACGTGCTTGCACGGCGTGATGGCGCGCAGGTCGTCGCCGTCCGGGAGGATCTGGCGGCCGATCTCCTTGCCGAGCAGGGACACGACCTTGCCGTTGATGCGGTGGTCGGCGAAGCCCTTGGCCGCCTCGAGCACCTGCTCCTCGATCCCCGCCGCGCGGAAGATCTCCAGGGTGCGCTCGTACCAGCCCCACGCGCGCGGGTGGATGGACGTGCCGGGGTGGCGCTCGACCAGCGTGACCGCCACGCCGGCGTTCGCGAGGAAGAGTGCGCTGGACAGCCCGACCACACCTCCGCCGACCACCAGCACCGAGGTCTTCTGTTCCTGCATCACTGCCCTCCCGGCCAAATGAACCCCGCTCGTCGGACTTCCCTGCAAGGGTGATGCCGACAACTACAAGGCCACTCGAACAGACCTCGAAGCACGCACCTCGAGATGTGTTCCAGTGGCTTTCGAGCGGAAATACCAGGCGGCGGGGCACATTCACCGTCGCCGGACCAGATCGAGCCGAAGGGTGTCAGGCATGGCTAGCGCGATCACCAGTGTCGACAGCGCTGTGGACGGCGAGCGGGGACGGATCTTCCGGGACCAGCCGCGGTGGTTCAGCACCTTGTTCATGGTCGACATGTGGGAGCGGTTCAGCTTCTACGGGATGACCGCGATCCTTTATCTCTACCTTTCCGCGCCCGAGTCCGAAGGCGGCTTCGGCCTGTCGACGACTAACGCGGCCGCGGTGTTCGGCACCTATATGTCGCTGATGTTCATGGGCGCGCTGCCCGGCGGTTGGTTGGCCGACCGCGTGCTCGGCGCGCGCAAGGCCGTGCTCATCGGCGGCAGCCTCATCGCGATCGGCCACTACTGCATGGCCGTGCCCGCCCGGCCGTCGCTCTACGTGGGCCTGCTCTTCGTCATCGCGGGTACCGGCCTGGCCAAGCCCGCGATCTCATCGCTGGTCAGCAGCCCCTACCCGAACGACACCGAGCGCCGCGAGGCGACCATCTCGATCTTCTACATGAGCATCCAGATCAGCGCCTTCCTCGCCCCGATCGTCACCGGCGTGCTGGGGGAGAAGGTCGACTGGCACCTCGGGTTCGGCGCCGCCGCGGTCGGCATGACCTTCGGCCTGATCCAGTACGTCGCGGGCAACAAGCGCTTCGGCGACGTCGGCGTGCTGCCCGAGCGGCCCATCGAGCGCGACCGGCTGTCGGTGGTCAAGCGCCGCGTCGGCTACGCCGCGGCCGTGGTGGCCGTGCTGCTGACCGTCGACGTAGTGACCGGCGCGTTCAAGTTCCAGCACGTCCTCGCGCTGTGCGGGCTGCTGATCATCGTGCTGCCGATCGTGTTCTACCGCGCCCTGCGCCGCAATCCCGCGCTGACCGACGGCGACCGCAGCAGGCTCGTGGCCTACATGTGGCTGCTCGGCGGCACCTCGGTGTTCTGGCTGCTCTACGCCCAGGGCGGGTCGGTGCTCAGCGAGTTCGCCCGCGAGCACACCGACCGCGTCGTGTTCGGCTGGGAGGTCCCGGCGAGCTGGTTCCAGTCGGCGCACCCGCTGTTCATCCTGATCCTGGCCCCGCTGTTCGCGATCCTGTGGCTGAAGATGCGCGGCAAGCTCGACGTGCCGGTCAAGTTCGCGGGCGCGCTGCTGTTCATCGGCGTGAGCTTCCTGCTGATGTCGCTGGCCGCCGCCATGGCCGTCGAGGCCGGGCTGGTCTCGCCCGCGTGGCTGCTGACGGTGTTCTTCCTGCAGGTCTGCGGTGAGCTGGCGCTGGCCCCCATCGCGATCAGCTTCGCCGTGCAGATCGCCCCCGAGGGCTTCACCCACCAGTACCTCGGCCTGTTCTGGCTGTTCGCCGCGCTCGGCGCGGGCCTGGGCGGTCGGCTGGCCGCCTTGGCGGAGAACCTCCCGCTGTCCACCTACTTCCTGGTCTTCGGGCTACTCGCGGTCGTCGCGGGCCTGTTGATCGCCGCGGCCACCGGCAGGCTGCGCCGCAGGCTCGCCGCATGAGCCACCCACCGCAGTGAAAACCTATGAAAGGGACCGAAATGACTGACAAGCGAGTTGCCTGCCTCGGCCTGGGCGGAATGGGCGGCGGCATCGCGGGCAGGCTCACCGACCTCGGCTGGAAGCCGGTGCTGTGGAACCGGTCCATCGAGAAGGCCCAGGCGATCGCCGAGGGCTCCGGCGGCGTCGCGGCCACCCCGGCCGAGGCGGTCACCGGGGTCGACGTGGCGATGCTGAGCCTGGCCGACGAGCCGTCGGTCGAGTCGGTGCTGTTCGGCGAGAACGGCGTGGTCTCGACGCTGCGCAAGGGCGCGATGGTCGTCGACATGTCCACTGTGTCCCCCGAGTACTCCCGCCAGGTCACCGGTCGGCTCAACGAGCTCGGCTTCCGCCGGGTTGAGGCGAACCTGGTCGGCAACCCGATGCAGGCCCGCGCGGGCGAGGCCCGGGTGCTCGCCGGTGGCGCTCCCGAGGACATCGAAGAGGTGCGCGAGCTGCTGACCGTCATCGGCCGCCAGCTCGTCGAACTGGGCGCGATCGGCGTGGCCGCCACGCTGAAGCTCGCCCTGAACGCCCTGCTGGGCAGCCAGGTCGTCGCGCTCGCCGAGGTCGTCAACTACGGCGTCGAGGCGGGCCTTGACCGCGACCTGCTGCTGCGCACGATCGCCGAGAGCGCGTTCAGCTCCCCGGTGATGTCGCACCGCGCGAACCTGATGCGCGAGGAGAAGTACGTCCCGGCGGGCTTCCGTTCGGTGCTCATGGAGAAGGACCTGCGCCTGACCGTCGCGGACGCCGCGATCCAGGGCGTGCAGCTGCCGGTGATCGCCACGGCCGCGCGCCGCTACGAGCGCATGGTGGCCGCGGGCAAGGGCGAACTCGACGCCGCGGCGATCCTGGACCAGCAGTTCGACGACGCGGGCGACGAGTCCAAGACTCAGGTTTCGGCTTAGCCAAAGGCCTTCGAGGCGTCACTGAGTCAGATTCAACCGTCGCCCACCAGATTGGTAAGCGACAAAGGCCGACCCAACGGGTGCGTGCCGTTGAACCGTCAGCGAGAGGTGTGATCGATGTCTGGGTTGGTCGGTTGGGTGGATTTCTCCTCCAGGGATCTGGAGCGGGAATCGTCGGTACTTTCCGCCATGACAGAGACTTTGGCCAGTCGGGGCCCGGACGGGCAGCAGGTGTGGGCCCGGGCGAACGTCGGACTCGGCTACCGCTCGCTGGCGATCGGCTCCAAGCCGACCGGCCAGCAGCCGCACGTCCAGTCCACTGCGGACGGTCAGATCGCGGTGTGCGTCACCGGGACGCCCACGGGCCTCGGCGACCTCGGCGCGTGGCTGCGGGCCAAGGGCCGCGGCTGCGCGCCGGACGCCTCGCCCGCCGAGCTGATCGCCAACGCGTTCCTGGAGGACGGCGCGCAGGCGGTCGTGCGACTCACGGGTGCCTTCGCCATCTCGATCTGGGACGGCCGCAGCGATGAGCTGACGCTGATCCGCGACCGGTTCGGCAACCAGCCCATGTACTACTGGGTGACCGACTCCGGCATCATCTTCGGCTCGGAGCGCAAGGCGCTGTTCGCGCACCCCGACACCGAGGCCGCCGTCGACATCGACGGCATGCGCGAGCTGTTCTCCTACGCGGGCACCGCCGGTCACGGCATCTTCGTCGGCGTCAAGCAGGTGGAGGCCGCGGAGATCCTGCGGTTCAACCGCTCTGGCCTGCGCCGCGAGCAGTACTGGCGCCTCACCACCGAGGAGCACACCGACGACCAGGCCGCCACCATCGCCAAGGTGCGCGAGCTGCTGTCGGACAGCGTCGCCGCGCAGATCGGCGACGCCGACGGGGTGGGCATCATGCTCTCCGGTGGTGTCGACTCCTCCGCGGTGACCGCGCTCGCGGCCGACGCGCTCAAGCGCAACGGCGGCGGTCAGCTGCGCACGTTCACCGTCACCTTCGCCGAGCACGCGAAGAACTTCACCCCCGACGAGGTGTGGGCCACCCCGGACGCGCCCTACGTCAAGGACATGGTCGCCCACGTCGGCGCCGAGCACACCGACGTCGTGCTCGACACCGCCGACATCCTCGACGCCGAGGCCCGCCGCACCACGCTGTCGGCCAAGGACGTCCCCAGCCCGCTGGGCAACATGAACACCTCGCTGTACCTGCTCAACCGCGAGGTCAGCAAGCACGTCCGCGCGGCGCTGCTCGGCGAGATCGCCGACGCGGTGTTCGGCGGGTTCGCCTGGGTGCACAACCCGCAGCTGGCCGCGGCGCAGACCATGCCGTGGATCGCGATGGCGCACTACGGCGGCGGCAAGCACGGCATGGGCGGCGACCTGCTGCACCCCGACCTGCTCGCCAAGCTGGAGCTGAACGACTACTGCACCGCCGCGTGGGAGTCCTCCGTCGCCAAGGTCGAGCACCTCGACGGCGAGAGCGACGTCGACCGGCAGATGCGCCGCATCGGCTACCTCCACCTGACCCGCTGGCTGGAGACGCTGCTGTCGCACGACGAGTCGATCGGCATGGCCACCGGCCTGGAGGCCCGCATGCCGTTCTGCGACCACAAGCTGGTCCAGTACGTCTACAACACGCCGTGGGCGATCAAGTCGTTCGACGGCCAGGAGAAGAGCCTGCTGCGCGCCGCGGTGGCCGACCTGCTGCCCGAGTCGGTCCGCACCCGGCCGAAGAGCCCGTACCCCGTCACCCAGGACCCGGCGTACGGCCAGTGGCTCGTCGACGGCCTCGGCGCGCTCGCCAAGGACCCGTCGTCGCCCGCCGCCGCGCTGATCAACCAGCAGGCCGTGGCCGAACTGCAGGCCGACCACTCGGTGCTCGACAGCGGCCCGCGCGCGTGGGTCGCCCGCGCCAACGTCGAGATGATCCTCGGCCTGGACGCCTGGCTGCGTCAGTACAACGTCCGCGTCGAGGTCTGATCCCGGCCTGATCCCGGCCTGATCCCCAGTAGAAAGACAAAGGAGTCCCCCATGCCGTACGCGGCTATCAGCTACCGGGTGAAGCCCGGTCACGACGAGGAGATCGCGGAGATCTTCGCGAACTTCAAGCGGGTCAAGCGCCCCGAGCTTCGCGACGCCGAGGGCCAGGAGTCGGGCAAGCTGCTCGGCACCGCGGTCTTCATCGACCACGACGTCGTCGTGCGGGTCATCCACTACTCCGGCGAGTTCGCCGACATCGCCCGCAAGATGGCGGCCGAGAGCGGCGTGCACACCCTGGAGAGCAAGCTCGCCCCCTACCTGGCCGAGCAGCGCGACACCACGACGTCCGAAGGCTTCGGCGAGTACTTCCGCAACGCCACCATGCGCTGCATCTCGCAGCTCTCGGTCGAGACTCTGTCGGCGCAGCCGACGGGCGTCTGAGTTTCCGCGGAGTTTCGGCGAAATATGAGGAGGTCGCATGCCCATAGCAGCGATCAGTTACGACATCCTGCCCGGTTTCGAGGACGAGATCGGCGAGATCTTCGCGAACTTCCAGCGTCCGGCGTCGCCCTCGGTGCAGGGTGACGACGGCGCGGAGGTCGCGCGGATCCTGGGCACCGCGGTGTTCATCAAGAACGACACCATGGTGCGCTTCATCGAGTACGAGGGTGACCTCGAAGAGGTCGCGAAGTTCATGGCGGCACAGCCCGGCGTCCAGGCGTTCGAGCGCAAGATCGTGCCGTACCTGTCGAAGCCGCGCGACACCGCGACCCCGGAGGGGTTCGTGCGGACGTTCACCGACAGCACCATGCGCTGCCTGACGCTGCTCGGCTCGACCCGGATCGCCGCGGGGTGAGCCATGGTCGAGGATATTCTTGAGATCGCGGTCGTCCTTGGCACCGGAACGACCACGGGCGCGTTGTTCGCGGTGGCGCTGAGCACGCTGCCCGCGCTCTTCGCGATGCCGCCCGACCGCTACATCTACTCGCTGAAGCTGTTGGGCCGCAACTGGGATCCGACGATGCCGATCATCGTGCTCTCCTCGACGATCATCGCCATCGTGCTCGCGTTCCTGGTGCCGGTGAGCCAGGCGCGGCTGCTGTACGGGATCGGGGCGGCGCTGATGATCGCGGTGTCGATCATCTCGCACTTCGCGAACGTGCCGATCAACAAGCAGATGCGCAAGGTCGACCCGGAGAACATGCCGGAGGACTGGGAGGACCCGCGGCCGCTGTGGCGGGTCTACCACACCTCCCGCACGGTGTGTTCGTTCTTGGCTCTGGGTGTCATCGGCTGGGCCGCGGTGCTCGGCTGAGCTTCAACGTGAACGGGCCTGGTCTCCTTAGGGGGCCAGGCCCGTTTCGGTTTCAGTGGGAGTGCCTGAGTTCAGTGGGAGTGCCCGAGTTGGGCGCGGATCTCGCCGCCGGGGAACTGCGTGGTGTGGACGTTGAGGTGTGGGTGGTTGTGGGCAGCTCAGTGGGAGTGCCCGAGTTGGGCGCGGATCTCGCCGCCGGGGAATTGCGTGGTGTGGACGTTGACATAGGTGGTGCCCGCGTTGACCGCGGCGACCAGCTCGTCGAACTCGCCGGGGGCGATGCCCTGCGTGTTCGGCCCGATGACGTCGACCGGGCGGATGACGCCGGTGATGGTGGCGGGGGCGGCCGGGCAGACCTGCGTGCCTGCGGGTCCGTTGCCGAGGTTGGTGCAGAGGAAGACGCTGATGCCGCCGCTCTGCGCCTTGCCGCCGAAGTGGATGTGGGACTGCGTGATGCCCGCGGCCAGGCTGGAATAGCTCAGCTCGTAGTGGATCTCGCGCGCGGACTCGTCGATCTTCACGTGGAAGGTGCCGGTCCCGGTCGTGGAGACCGCGCCGGGGTCTTCCTGGTAGCCGGACAGCGTCTCGTGCAGGGCGTTGGCGTCGCGCTGGTCGGCGGTGGCGGAGCTGGTGGTCAGTGCCGCGGCGGTCAGAGCCACCAGGGCGAGGATGTGGGTGCGTCTCATGGAAAGCCTCCTCGGGTGAATAGGCCTTCCGGAATTACGCGCCCGGTGCCGCGGCGGTTCAGCGGCGGGCGGAAAGGTTGCCTGGGGCAACCCCTAAGAGCAACGTCACAGCGCTCGAGTACGGCTGGTAAGGCCCTGGTTAACGCGCGAAAGCCCGCGCTCGACGACTCGGAGAGTCGAACGCGGGCTCGCCTCGCCCCAGTAGGGTGAAATCAGGACGTCTTGCTCGCGGCGTCCTGTTTGCTCGCGGCTGACTTCGCCGCGACGCGCTCGGCCTCGATGATCGCGATCAGCTCGCTGACCAGTTCACCGTTGCGCTTGGTGAACTCGTGCAGCATCTCCAGGTCGCGCTCGCTGTAGGACTCCAACAACTCGCGGAAGGCGGCGCCCAGCGGGGCATACGCCCGCTGGACCTCCACCTCGTGGCGGCCGGTGGACTCCACGAACACTTTCCGCCGGTCGTGCTCGTCCCGACGCCGCACGACCAGGCCCGCCTTGCTCAGCCGGTCGAGCACGGCGGTGATCGCCGACGTGCTCATCCCGGTGATGGCCGCGAGCCTGCCCGCGGTCAGGTCGGTCTCGTGTCGTGCCAGGTCAAGGCACATCAGGTCGGTCGAGTTCAGGCCGAAGCCGTCCGCGATCTTCTGATGCAACAGCAGGCTGCGCCCGGCGTTGTCGCGCAGTGTCTGCAGGATCCGCTCCACCAGCATGGCCCGTTCTCTCTGTTAGCCGTGTACCCCTAAAAGAGATACTACGATGGAGTGAGAAGTTTCAAGTGCTTGGACCTTCCGGTTCGATGAAGTACCTTGGGTTGTGGAGGGAAGCGGGTCTGGGCCGCGGTCCAGAGCCGGTGAGAGTTGAAACCACAGGGTGATGCTGGGCGCTACCGCCTGCGCGGGACGTCCACCGGTCCGGTTGGGGTTGATCACGCAGATGTGTCGGAGTTCAACGAGTCGATTATCCCGAGCCTCCACGAGGCCGGCCTGGTTCACCCATGACGCAAATATTGGAAAACGGGGGGTTTTTCAGTGAAGATCAAGTTGCTAGGGCCGTTCAGAGTCATCAGGAACAACAAGGTCGTGACGCCCACGGCGCCCAAGCTGCGCCAGGTGCTCGCCCTGCTCGCGGTGCACACGAACGCTGTCGTGCGCACCGACCAGCTGATCGAGGAGCTGTGGGAGGACCGCCCGCCGCTGAGCGCGGCGACCACCCTGCAGACCTACGTCTACCAGCTGCGCAAGCACTACCAGCTGCACAGCGGGGGGCCGCTGCAGGGCGACGCGGGTGACAACAAGTCGTCCGACCCGATCCCGGCGCTGCGGACCTCGCCGAACGGCTACGTGTTGTCCTTGGGGGAGGACGCACTCGACGCCGACCGGTTCAACCGCCTCGCCGAGCGTGGCCGGGCCGAGCTGGACGCGGGCGACCTCGAAGGCGGCGCGGGCACGCTGCGGGAGGCGCTGCAGCTGTGGCGCGGTCCCGTGCTGGCCGACATCACCGCCGGACCGGTCCTCCAGGCCGCCGTGGTCTGGTACGAGGAACTCCGCAACACCATCGCCGAGCTGCGCATCGACGCCGACCTGCAGCTCGGACGGCACCGCGAGCTCATCACCGAGCTGACCAGGATGGCCGCCGAGCAGCCGACGCACGAGGGGCTGCAGGCCAAGCTGATGCTGGCGCTCTACCGCTCGGGCCGCCGCTCGGACGCGCTGCGGGTCTACAGCAACGCCCGCACCAGCCTGGCCGACCAGCTGGGTCTGGAGCCGTCGCGGGAGCTGCAGCGCCTGCAGCAGGCGGTCCTGGCGGCCGAGCCGTCGCCGGAGCCGACCAAGGTGGCTCGCGAGGTCGTCCAGGCGGCCCGCCCGGCCGCGGTGTCCCCGAGCCAGCTGCCCCCGGGCCTGCCGAAGTTCATCGGCCGCGAGAAGCAGCTCGACGACGCCCAGGCCGTGCTCACCGACCCCGAACTGCAGGCCGCGCGCGTGCTGGTCACGGTCGGCGCACCCGGCGCGGGCAAGTCGACCTTCTGCACACACCTGGCCCACCGGGTCCGCGGTGCGTTCCCGGACGGTCAGTTCTACGCCGAGCTGGTCGGCCGGGACAACACCCCGATCGACCCGTTCACCGTCCTGGGCGGCTTCCTTGGCGCCATCGGCCACCGCGCCGACCAGCTCCCGGCCACCCTGGCCGAGCGCGCCCGCGTGTTCCGCAGCTGGACCGCGGACCGCAAGGTGCTCGTGGTCCTGGACGACGCGGTCGACGAGGAGCAGATCCGTCCGCTCCTGCCGTCCGGCCCCGACTGTGCCACGGTCGTGGCCAGCAGGCGCCGCATGTCGGACTCGTCGATCGCCCGCACCATCGACCTGCCCCCGTTCGACGAGGCCGAGGGCGTCCGGCTGCTGACCGATGTCCTTGGCCGCGCCCGCGTGGCCGGGGACATGGCCTCGGTCCGCGACCTGGTCGAACTGTGCGACGGTCTGCCGCTGGCCATCCGCGCCGCCGCGGCGCAGCTCGACCTGCGCCCGCACTGGCCGATCGGCCGCCTGGTGGCGCGCATGCGCCAGCTCCAGTCGTGCCAGACCACGTCGGACGACGTCCCGATGTTCAGCAGCGTCCGCCGCAGCTACCAGCTGCTCCAGGGCGAGACCCAGTCCGCCTTCCGCACCGTGGCACCCGTGCTGCGGTCGGTGTCCCCTCGCCACGCCGCGGAGATCCTCGGCGTCGACGAGTGGCGGGCGGAGACCCTGCTGGAGGAGATGGTGCAGTTCCAGCTCGCGGAGGTCGACGAGCAGGACGCGGGGGACAACACGGTCTCGGCGTTCCACTACCGGTTCCGTCGTCCGTTCACGGAGGTGGCCAGGTCGCTCGACCGCGCCCCCACCCTGGACATCACCCCCACTCTCGCTCGTCGCGCGGAACCCGCCGTCCCCCAGGCGGCCGGCCTGTCGGCCTAGAGAGATCACACAACTGAATTACGCGCGGGCCCGGGTGACCGGTTCACCTGAACCTGACCTTCTTTGAACAGCTTGCGCCCCAACAGAAGGGCCGCACTCGACGACAAGTCGAGCGCGGCCCTTTGCCTTGGGTCGAGTCTCCAGAATCGCAGCACAACAAGGAACAGGATCGCGACGGGCTCCCGAGGAAGCCCGATTTCGTTGTGGTTGGGCGGTTCCACGCCCGCATCGTCAGTCACTCGGAGCTTGGTCGAGCCGCGCGAGTTTCACCCGATAGTGGCTCGATCTCACCTCAAGCCGCCCGCGACCCCCGCCCAGCACCCTGAGCCCATCACGATTGGGACTAGAAGGGGCACCAGATGGACCACGGCCTGCACGGAAAGCATGTCCTTGTCACCGGAGGCAGCCGCGGTATCGGCCGGGCCACCGTGCACGCCTTTGCCAAGGCGGGCGCCAAGGTCGTCGCCGTCTACCACCAGCCCAGCGAGGCTTCGCAGCAGCTCGCCAACGAGCTCAAGGAGCTCGGCGACGGGCACCTGCTCGTCCAGGCCGACGTCACCGACGCCGCCTCCACCGCACACCTCGCCGAGGCCGTCAGCGCGCATTTCGGTGGCAGGCTTGACGTTCTGGTGAACAACGTCGGTGTCGACGGGCGCGCCGCCTTCGGCGAGCTCGCCGAGGAGGAGTGGCACCGGGTGATGGACCACAACGTCACCTCCGCCTACCTCGTCACCAACAAGGTCCTCGACCAGCTCGTCGAGGGCGCCTCGATCGTCAACATCGGCTCGTCGCTCGCGCTGCGCGGGCGGGCGTTCGGCGTCCACTACACCGCCAGCAAGGCCGCGCTCATCGGGTTGACGCGCGCGCTCTGCAAGGAACTGGGGCCCAAGGGGATCCGGGTCAACCTGGTCTCGCCCGGCGTGACCGAGACCGAGCCCGGTGGCGGCCTTCCGCCGCACGTGCAGCAGATGATCATCGGCATGACCGCGCTCGGCCGCATGTGCCAGCCGGAGGACGTCGCGGGCGCGGTGCTGTACCTCGCGGGTGAGACGTCCAAATACGTGACCGGTTCCACAATCAACGTCGACGGCGGCGTCTAGCATCCCAAAGTAGGGGGCACACCCTCGACTTTCGTCGGGTGTGCCCCCTATCTATGCCCTTATTCGCCCTACCTTGGTCAACCTTTTGGGCGGCCCACGTATCTACTAGTCGGTCGACTGTTCTTGTCTTCACGGATTCGAGTTCTTGTCTTACTGGTCCAGCTTAGTTCGATAGCGTTTCGAGTAGACCTCCATCACCGGCTGACACTGTCATCTCGCTTCGCTTCCACGTCTCGCGTAGGAGTTGCCGTGCATCGCACACTGATCGTCGCCAAGTTGAAGACTTCCGATCCCCAGGAGATCGCGAACGTCTTCGCCGAGTCCGACGCAACGGACCTGCCGCACATGGTCGGTGTGTCCCGCCGGACCCTGTTCACCTTCCACGACCTGTACTTCCACCTGGTCGAGGCCGATGATGACATCACCCCGGACCTCTACAAGGCGCGCAGCCACCCGTTGTACAACAAGATCCACAACGACTTGTTGCCGCTCGTTTTCCCGTACGACCCGAATTGGAAAGAGCCCAAGGACGCGATGGCCAATCCGTTCTACGTCTGGGAAGCCAAGGAAGGTCGGACCCTGTGACCGCCACAACTGAGACCGACGTCGCGGGCCGGGTCAACAACGATAAATTCACCGCCGCGCAGGTTCGCGTCAACCGGGAAGCGGTTGATTCGAACACCCGGCGTGGTGGCGATATCCGGGTGACCCTCAGCCCGAAGACTGTGCGCAGCTGCTCTGGATTCGGTGGAATCCTCAAGCTCGCGCCCGGAGATTTCATCACCGAGCACTACCACCCCTATTCCGAGGAGTTCATCCACGTCGTCGCGGGCGACTTGGAGATGGTCCTCAACGGTGAGCCGATCGCGCTCGGCGCGAACGACTCGCTCATGGTGCCGATCGGCGTGCGGCACCGCCTGGTCAACGTCGGCACCACCGAGGCGCACGTGGTCTTCCACCTGTCGCCGCTGGCGCCGCGGCCGGAGCTGGGCCACGTCGACACCGAAGAAGCGCAGCGGCCAGAGCTGGCCAACCCGGATGTAGGGGGACACCCGTGACGAGGCAAGTCGCAATCACCGGCGTCGGGGTCGTCGCACCCGGCGGCGTCGGCCGCGAGAACTTCTGGGGTCTGCTGACCGCCGGGCGCACCGCGACCCGCACGATCAGCCTGTTCGACCCGGTGAACTTCCGCTCCCGCATCGGCGCCGAGGTCGACTTCGACGCCAAGGCCGCGGGCCTGACGGCGCAGGAGATCCGGCGCATGGACCGGGCCGGGCAGTTCGCGGTCGTCTGTGCCCGTGAGGCCATCGCCGACAGCGGCGTCGACCTGACCGGGGTTGACCCTGGCCGCATCGGCGTCAGCATCGGCAGCGCGGTCGGCTGCACCATGGGCCTGGAAGAGGAGTACGCGGTCCTCTCCGACGGCGGCAAGCGCTGGCTCGTCGACCACACCTACGGCGTCCCGCACCTCTACGGCTACATGGTGCCCAGCACCCTGGCCGTCGAGGTCGCCGCCGAGGTGCGCGCCGAGGGCTCGGTCGGCCTGGTCTCCACCGGCTGCACCTCCGGCCTCGACGCGGTCGGCCACGGCGTGCAGCTGATCGAGGAGGGCTCGGCCGACATCGTGATCGCCGGGGCCACCGACGCGCCGATCTCGCCGATCACCTCGGCCTGCTTCGACGCGATCAAGGCGACCTCGCCGAACAACGCCGACCCCGAGCACGCCTCGCGGCCCTTCGACAACACCCGTGACGGCTTCGTCCTCGGCGAGGGCTCCGCGGTCATGGTGCTGGAGGACCTGGAGTCGGCCAAGGCGCGCGGCGCGCACATCTACTGTGTCGTCGGCGGCTACGCCTCGCGCAGCAACGCCTTCCACATGACCGGCCTCAAGCCAGACGGCCGCGAGATGGCCGAGGCCATCCGCGTCGCGCTGGCGGGCGCCAAGCTCGACGCGTCCGATGTGGACTACATCAACGCGCACGGCTCGGGCACCAAGCAGAACGACCGGCACGAGACCGCGGCGTTCAAGGCGAGCCTCGGCCACCGCGCCTACGAGATCCCGGTCAGCTCCATCAAGTCGATGGTCGGGCACTCGCTCGGCGCGATCGGCTCGATCGAGGTCGCCGCGTGCGCGCTGGCCCTGGACCGGCAGGTCGTGCCGCCCACGGCCAACCTGCACACCCCGGACCCGGAGTGCGACCTGGACTACACGCCGCTGACGGCGCGGGACCACAAGATGGACGCGGTGCTCAGCGTGGGCAGCGGGTTCGGCGGGTTCCAGAGCGCGATGGTGCTCGCCCGCCACTAGGGCTGCGAGCGCGGGGGCCACGGGCTCTCACCTGAAGACACCAACATGGAAGGGCATTGAGGCATGAGTCCCACAACCGCGGTGGTGACCGGGCTCGGGATCGTCGCGCCGACCGGCCTGGGCATCGAGGAGCACTGGCAGGCGGTGCTCGCGGGCAAGAGCGGGATCAGCCGGATCACCCGGTTCGACCCGTCCGAGTACCCGACCAAGCTGGCCGGTGAGGTCGCCGGGTTCACCGCCAAGGGGCGGGTACCCGGCCGACTGATCCCGCAGACCGACCACTGGACCCACATGGCGCTGTTCGCCGCCGAGTCGTCGCTGGCCGACGCGGGCGTCGACCCGACGCAGCTGCCCGAGTTCGAGATGGCCGTGGTCACCTCGTCGTCCTCCGGCGGCACCGACTTCGGCCAGCACGAGATGGAGCGGCTCTACCAGAACGGCCCGTCCTGGGTCGGGGCCTACCAGTCCATCGCGTGGTTCTACGCGGCCACCACCGGCCAGATCTCCATCCGGCACGGCATGCGCGGCCCCTGTGGCGTGCTCTGCGCCGAGCAGGCGGGCGGCCTCGACGCGATCGGCCAGGCGCGGCGGCTGCTGCGCACCCAGTCGCAGCTCGTCGTCACCGGCGGCACCGACAGCTCGCTGTGCCCCTACGGCCTCGTCGCGCAGCTGCCGACCGGCCTGCTGTCCACTTCGGAGTCGAGCGACCGCGCGTACCTGCCGTTCGACACCGAGGCGGCGGGCTACATCCCCGGCGAGGGCGGCGCGATCCTGGTGACCGAGCGGGAGAGCACCGCGACCGCCCGCGGCCTGGGCAAGGGCTACGGCACGATCCTGGGCTACGCGGCGGGCTTCGACCAGTCCGAGCGCACCGACCGCAAGCCGGTGCTCGCCGGAGTCATCCGGCGCGCGCTGGACGACGCCCAGCTCAACACCACTGACATCGACGTCGTCTTCGCCGACGCCACCGCCGACCCGCGGCTGGACCTGATCGAGGCCGACGCGATCACCGAGGTGTTCGGCGCGCGGGGTGTCCCCGTGACCGCGCCGAAGACGCTGACCGGGCGGCTGTTCGGCGGCGGTGCCCCGCTCGACGTGGCCACCGCGCTGCTGGCGCTGCGCGACGGCGTCATCCCGTTCACCGCGGGCCCGAACCGGCTCGCGAACGGCATCGACATCGACCTGGTGCTGAACACCCCGCGCGAGGCGCAGTTGCGTCACGCCCTGGTGCTGGCCCGCGGCTACGGCGGCTTCACCGCGGCGATGGTCGTCGGCAAGGGCGACCGCAGCCCGGCCTGAGAACTCGAAGAACAACTACCGAAGGAGTACCAGTGAACAAGTTCGACCTGGACGACCTGCGCGCGATCATGCGCGAGAGCGCGGGCGTGGACGAGGACATCGACCTCGACGGCGACATCGCCGACATCGAGTTCACCGAGCTGGGCTACGACTCGCTCGCGGTGCTGGAGCTGGCGAGCCAGGTGCAGCGCAAGTACGGCGTGCCGATCCCGGACGAGGCCGTGCACGAGATGCCGACCCCGCGTGCGGCGGTGGAGTTCATCAACAAGCAGTTCTCGATCGCGGGGGTCTGACCGACATGTCCGGCCACACCGACAATTCGATCCTGATCGACGCGCCGCTGGACTACGTCTGGGAGCGCACCAACGACATCGAGGCGTGGACCGAGCTGTTCAGCGAGTACTCCATCGCCGAGATCATCGAGCAGCGCGGCAACACCTTCCGGTTCAAGCTCGCCCTGCACCCCGACGAGACCGGCAAGGTCTGGTCGTGGGTGTCGGAGCGGACGATCGACCCGGAGACGCACACCGTGCGCTCGGCCCGCGTCGAGACCGGCGTCTTCAAGTACATGGCGCTGTTCTGGGAGTACACCCAGACCGACGACGGCGTGCTCATGCGCTGGGTCCAGGACTTCGAGATGAAGCCGTGGGCGCCGCTGGACGACGCCGGGATGACCGAGCGCCTGAACACGAACACCGCCGTCCAGATGAAGCTGATCAAGGACAAGGTCGAGGCCGAGGCCAAGGCCCGGGTCTGATCTCTCCGGTCTGAAACGAGTAGGGAGGTAGCTGGTGCTCGCGGTCCTCATTCCGTTGGTACTGCTGATGAGCGGTTTGTCGGCCGGGGTACTGCTCGGCACGCAGCTGGGTGGCTTCCCGCTGCTTGCCGCCCTGCCGACGGACCGGTACGTGCACGCGCACGCTTTCTTCGCCACCCGGTATGACCCGTTCATGCCGATCTGTTTCGTCGGGACGGTCCTGGGCGACATCGCCCTGGCCATCCTCGCCCCCAAGGCGGCGGCCTCGGCGATCTACGCGCTGGGCGCGCTCTTCGCGCTCGCCACGGTGTCGATCTCGCTGATCAAGAACGTGCCGACGAACAAGTGGGTCCAGACCCTCGACCCCGAGAACCTGCCCGAAGGCCCGGACTACGAGGGCAAGCGGGCGGACTGGGGCCGGTGGAACCGCAATCGCAGCTACCTCGCGGTGGCCGCGCTCGTGGCCAACTGCGCCGCGTTGGCCCTGCTGTTCTGAACAGCGTGTTGATCTGAACAGCGCTGTTGATCTGACAATCAGAACGATGTTGGAAGGAAACGCAATGGATCTGGGCCTCAAGGGAAAGAAGGCGCTGGTCACCGGCGGCGTCCGCGGTGTGGGCCGCGGCATCGTGCTGGCGCTGGCCAAGGCCGGTGTCGACGTCGTCACCTGCTACCGGCAGGACAGCGAGCTGGTCGAGTCGCTTCGCCGTGAGCTCAAGGAGATCGGCGGCCAGCACCACGTCATCCAGGCCGACCTGGCCGAGCCCGAGCAGATCACCGAGTTCATGACCGAGGTCAAGAACCAGTTCGGCACCCTCGACCTGATCGTGAACAACGCGGGCACCATCTCGCACGTGCCCTACGGCCAGCTCGAGCTCGACGAGTGGCTGCGCATCCTCAACACCAACGTCACCGCCGTGCACCTGGTCATCCAGCAGGCGCTGCCGTTCCTGGCCGAGGACGCCTCGATCGTCAACATCGGCTCGAAGTCGTCCGAGGTGGGCATCCCGCTGCGGTCGCACTACACCACCACCAAGGCGGCGCTGCGCGGTCTGACCCGCTCGCTGGCCAAGGAGTTCGGCACCAAGGGCCTGCGCTTCAACGTCCTCGCGCTCGGCGTCATCGAGACCGAGGCGCTCGACGCCATGCCCGAGGAGCAGCAGGCCATGATGCGCAAGCGCTACAGCGAGAAGACCGCGCTGGGCCGCCTGGGCACCCCGGACGAGGTCGCGGGCGCGGTCCTGTGGCTCGCGTCCGACCTGAGCAAGTACGTCACCGGCGCCACCATCCACGTCGACGGAGGTATCTCCTAAATGTCCGCCGCAACGCAGACCTACACCGCGTACCGGGTCATGCTCCGCATGGAGATCAACCCGGGCATGGAAGCCGACTTCGAGCGCGTGTGGACCGAGGTGGGCGACTCGGTCACCTCGCACCCGGCCAACCTGGGCCAGTGGCTCTCGCGCAGCCAGGACGAGGAAGGCGTGTACTACATCGTCTCCGACTGGGTGGACGAGCCGCGGTTCCGCGAGTTCGAGCTGTCCGACCGGCACCTGGACCACCGCCAGAAGCTGCACCCCTACCGGTCCAAGGGTTCCATGGTGACCATGAACGTCGTGGCGCACCTGGCGTCCTCGGCCACCGTGAAGACCCACACGGAGTGGGAAGCCGCTCAGGCATGAGTGGCAAGGAAGTCCGGATCTTCATCTACCACGCCACCGACGACGTCGAGGGTGTCGAGCAGGCCTACCACGAGGTGAGCAAGGAACTCGTGGGTGTGCCGGGGATGCTGGGCAACGACCTCATGCGGTCGGTCCACGACCCGCTGGGGTTCGTGGTGATGAGCCGGTGGGTCGACATGGACGCGTTCAACGAATGGGAGCAGGGCCCGGCCCACAAGGGCCAGACCTCGGCGTTGCGCAAATACCGCGACACCCGTCCCGGAGCTGTTCCGTTCGCGCTCTATGAGGTCACCGCCAGCTACTGATCGACAGTTTCGGGAGGGTGTTGGACCGGCCAGGCCGGGGGACACCCTCCCGCTGTCTTTTCAGGGGGATGGATAGGGGTTACGCGATGCGTGATTTGACCGAGGAAGAAGAGGAAAGGCTGCGCCAGTGGTGGCGGCAGGTGTTTGCGGCCTGCGGATACGGCCTGGTGGTGATGGGTTCGTTCGGCAGCGGCGTCCCGCTGTCGAGTGAAGAGTCGAATGAAGAACAGGCTTCCGAACGATTGCCTGTTCCTACTGAAAGTACTACTCGAAAGTAACTGATCAAGGCTGAGAGTTCTCTCAATTCCGCTTCGATCGCGCCTCTAGGTGACAAAGGCAACATCGACACAGGAACTTTCGTGCCAGGGGCAATTGGTCCTAATCGGACACTCGCCGGGAACGTGAAGGGGAATCTCCATGACGACGGCTGTGCCGCTCGAACCGGCCAAGCAGCAAAGCGATGCCGCGGGGTGGGTGCGCTGCGAGCAGTGCCGCACGCTGACCTATGGCAAGCGCTTCGCCCGGGAACTGCGGGTCTGCCCGTTCTGTGGTCGACACCATCCGGTGGAGCCCGAGTTACGGCTCGAGCACCTGCTCGACGCGGGCTCGGCCAGGGTGATCGAGGTCGCCGACACGGTGCGCGACCCGCTCGGGTTCACCGACTCGAAGTCCTATGTGGACCGCAGGCGGGACGCGGAGCGCCGCTCGGGCCGCACCAGCGGGGTCATCCCGGTGCGCGGCCTGATCGAGGGTCAGCCCGTGGTCGTGGCGGTCATGGACTTCGGCTTCCTCGGCGGCAGCCTGGGCAGCGCCGAGGGTGAGGCGATCACCGCGGCGGCCGAGGCCGCGCTCGCGGACAAGTGCCCGCTCATCGTGATCACCGCCTCGGGCGGCGCGCGGATGCAGGAGGGTGCCCTCTCGCTGATGCAGATGGCCAAGACCAGCGCCGCCTTCGCGCTGCTCGACGAGGCCGGGCTGCTCACCATCACCGTGGTCACCGACCCGACCTACGGCGGCGTCTCGGCGTCCTTCGCCACGCTGTCGGACATCGTCATCGCCGAGCCGGGCGCCCGGATGGGCTTCGCCGGGCCGCGCGTCATCAAGCAGACCGTGCGCCAGGACCTGCCGGAGGGCTTCCAGACCGCCGAGTTCCTGCTGGCCACCGGCATGATCGACGCCGTGGTCAAGCGCGGCGACCTGCGCGGGGTGCTCTCGCGCCTGGTCGCGGCGGCCAGCCACCGCGCCGGGCCGGAGGCGATCTACGGCGAGGAGCCGGAGAAGGTCGTCATGCGCGGCGCCGAGGACCTGCCCGCGCACCTGGCCGGTCGCCCGGCGTGGGACGCGGTGAAGCTGGCGCGCGAGCTGCAGCGGCCGACGATGCTCGACCACGCGGGCCAGTGGCTCGACGGGTTCTTCGAGCTGCACGGCGACCGCCTCGGCGGCGACTGCCCGGCGATCGTCGGCGGCATCGGCTGGGTGTCGGGCCGTCCCGCGGTCGTCGTCGGCCACCAGAAGGGGCACACGACCGGCGAGCTGGTCCGCCGCAACTTCGGCATGGCCACCCCGGCGGGCTACCGCAAGGCGGCCAGGCTGTTCCGCCTCGCCGAGAAGCTGACCATGCCGGTCGTGACGCTGATCGACACCGCGGGCGCGTACCCGGGCATCGAGGCCGAGGAGAAGGGCCAGTCCATCGCGGTCGCGGAGAACATCCGGCTGATGTCGCGGCTGCCGGTCCCGATCCTGGCGATCGTCACCGGTGAGGGCGGCTCCGGCGGTGCGCTCGCGCTGGCCGTGGCCGACAAGGTGCTGATGCTGGAGAACGCCACGTACTCGGTCATCTCGCCCGAGGGCTGCGCGGCGATCCTGTGGAAGGCGCCGGAGGCGGCCAGCCAGGCCGCCGAGGCGCTGCGCGTCGCCGCGCCGGAGCTGCTGCGGCTCGGCGTGGTCGACGGCATCGTCCCCGAGCCGGAGGGTGGTGCCCACACCGACCCGACGTCGGCGTCGGAGCTGGTGCGCCAGGCCGTGGCGGAGCTGTTGCATGAACTGTCCGATGTGGAGCTTGACGAGCGCTTGGCCCGCAGGCTCGCGCGGTTCCGCGGCTTCGGTGTGGTCGCCCAAGGCGGTAGCTGAGATGCGCTGTGTGGATTGTCCGATGTGGAGCTTGATCAGTGTGGTTGCTCAAGACGGAGGTGTGGCATGACGGAAGCGCAGGAACGGGCCAGCGACTGGCTGGCGGCCGTCGATCCCGACAACAACGGTCATGACGACCGCAATGTGGCACTCGAGCAGATGTGCCGCAGCATCGACGGCATGCTGCGCACCGGCAAGGCCCCGATCCGGCGCGTGCGGATGTCGCTCGGTGTCGCCAGCGTCGAGGTCGAGTGGGACTACCCGCAGCAGGTCGCCCCGCAGGTCACGGTGACCCCGGCGGCGGCTCCGGTCGCGGTGGCCGTGGCCGCGGCGCCCGCCGAGGCGGTCGTGCCGGAGGTCGTCGGCCACGCGGTGAAGTCGCCGCTGGTGGGCACCTTCTACGCTGCGCCCGAGCCGGGTGCCGCGCCGTTCGTCAAGGTCGGCGACGAGGTGCACGCAGGCCAGCAGATCGGCATCGTCGAGGCGATGAAGCTGATGAACCCGGTCGAGGCCGACCGCGCGGGCGTCGTCGTGGAGATCAAGGTCGGCAACGCCGAGCCGGTCGAATACGACCAGGTGCTCGTCGTGCTGGCGCCGTCTGAACAGGAGTGAGCGCCGTGTTCGACAAGGTCCTAGTCGCCAACCGGGGGGAGATCGCCCTGCGGGTCCTGCGGACCTGCAAGGAGATGGGCATCCGGACCGTCGCGGTGTACTCGACCGCGGACGCCGACTCCGCGCACGTGCGCGCCGCCGACGAGGCGGTGCAGATCGGCCCTCCGCCGCCCCGCCAGAGCTACCTGTCCGCGCCCGGCATCATCGAGGCCGCGCTGCAGACCGGGGCCCAGGCGATCCACCCCGGCTACGGGTTCCTCTCCGAGGACCCCGACTTCGCCGAGGTGTGCCAGGAGAACGACCTGGTCTTCATCGGCGCCCCGCCGACGGTGATCAGCCAGCTGGGCGACAAGGCGGTGGCGCGTGAGCTGATGACGGCCGCGGGCCTGCCGCTGCTGCCCGGCAGCACCCGCACCGCCGACAGCCTCACCGACGCGGTGGAGCTGGCCGACCACATCGGCTTCCCGGTCATCATCAAGGCCGCGGCCGGTGGCGGCGGGCGCGGCATGAGCGTGGTCCGCGACCGCGCCGACCTGCCGTCGTCCTACCGCCGCACGCGCGGTGTGGCGCACGCGGTGTTCAACGACTCGCGCGTCTACATCGAGCGCTACGCCGACGCCGCCCGCCACGTCGAGGTGCAGATCCTCGCCGACAGCTTCGGCAACGTCGTGCACCTGGGCGAGCGTGACTGCTCGATCCAGCGGCGCCACCAGAAGCTGATCGAGGAGACCCCGGCGCCGGGGCTCCCGGCCGAGCTGATGCAGCAGATCGCCGAGGCGTCCGTCCGCGGCGCCAAGGCGGTCGGCTACGTGGGCGCGGGGACCTTCGAGTTCCTGGTCGACGACAACGGCTTCTACTTCATGGAGATCAACTGCCGGATCCAGGTCGAGCACCCGGTGACGGAGATGGTCACCGGCGTCGACATCGTCCGCGAGCAGCTGCGGGTCGCCGCGGGCCTGCCGCTGTCGGTCAAGCAGGAGGACATCCAGCCGCGCGGCGTGTCCGTCGAGTGCCGGGTGAACGCCGAGGACCCCAAGCGCAACTTCGCGCCCACCCCGGGTCTGCTCACGGAGTTCAACGTCCCGACGGGCCCGTTCACCCGGGTCGACACGCACGCGTACGCCGGCTACAAGATCCCGCCGGACTACGACTCGATGATCGCCAAGCTGGTCGTGTGGGCGCCGGACCGCGAGCAGGCCCTGGCCCGCATGCAGCGCGCGCTCGCCGAGTTCCAGATCGCGGGCAACGGCGTCCGGACCACGGTCGACCTGCTGCGTGAGGTGATCGACGAGCCGACGTTCCGGGAGGCCCGGCACACCACGGGATTCCTGGACAAGATGATGAACCCGGTCACTGTCTGACAGCGTCACTGACGGTTGGGCGATCGCCTGGCTGTCCAGTGTCTAGGCGTACTGCTGACCGTTCCCGCTGACGGGGCGCCTCGCGTTCGGCGAGGCGCCCCGTCATGCTTTGTGGACTCCGGACGATCAACGGGTATGGGGGAACACTTAGCACCGCCGCGGCAGGCCCGCCTCCGCGCGCGGATCGCGTTCTGGGCGGCGGTCGCCGTCGCCAGTGGAATGACCATCGCGGCCGGTCGGATCGGGTTCGACGAGCAGGACGGGCCAGGCATGACGCTCGTGGTGCTCGCCATGGTGACTTTCGCACTGCTGATCGCGCTGCCGTTCTGCAACCACGCGCGGATCGACCGCGACAAGCGCTATGTCACGGCCAAGACCGTGACCGGCCTGCGCACCATCGACCTGCACGCCCTCACCCGCGTGTGGCGGCTGCGCGGGCCTTCCGAGGGCCAGACACTCGACCACCTCATGCTCACCGACCGCCACGGTGTCCGCCTCGCCGTCAACGACCCGGAGGTCGACGCCGCGGTTCGGAAGGCGCTGCGCACAGGGGAGGCCAAGGTGTCGGCCGGGGCCAGGCGCAGGCTCGACGGCACCGTCCTCCCGCTGCCACTGCGCGTCGCGGCTGGGGTGGCCCAGCTCGTCGGGAGCGCGCTGTGGATCATGGGCATTCTCTTCGCGGTGATCGTGGTGGCGGGCACCGTGGGCGAACTCTAGTAGGGGACCTGCTCAGCGTCCTGAAGCCGTTCGGCTGGATGGGCGCGACCTCGGCGCATAGAGAAGGGCACCGGCCGGAGCCAGGGCCCTTCCCCACACCTCAGTGCGCGTCGACCTTCTCCGGTTCGGGGGAGGGGGTCGTGACGGCGGTTTGGGCGGCGCGGCCCCAGATGCGGGGGCCGATCAGGTTCAGGGCGGCGGGCATTACCAGCAGGCGGATGACCACCGCGTCGAGGATGACGGCGATGGCCAGGCCCAGGCCGAGTTGCTGCACCACGCTGATCTTCGCGACCAGGAACGAGGCGAAGACGGCCACCATGATCAGGGCGGCGCCGTTGACCAGGCCCGCGGTGTCGCGCAGGCCGCCGGTCACGGCTTGGGTGTGGTCGCCCGATGCGATGAAGCGTTCGCGCATGCGGGAGATCATGATGACCATGTAGTCCATGCTCAGGCCGAACATGATCGCGAACACCAGCGCGGGCGTGGTGCTGTCGATGCGCTGGTCGAGCCAGTTCTGGCTGACCATCGTCAGGATGCCGAGGCTGGCCGCCACGACCATCGCGTTCAGGGCCAGGGCCAGCAGCGGCAGCAGCCACGAGCGGAATGCCCGGGCCAGCAGGGCGATCGTGATCAGGGCGACCGCGCCGAGGATGGCGGGGAAGGTGTCGATCAGGACCTCGTCGAAGTCGACGCCGTGGGCGGTGGCGCCGGTCAGGTGGACGGTGACCCCGGCGGGGACGGCCGACGGCAGCTTCTCGCGCAGGGTGTGGACCAGGTCGTGGGCGGCGTCGGAGTCGGGGTCGTAGCCGGGGACGATGATGGTCCGGCTGACGCGCTTGCCGTCGTCGACGCGCCACAGCTGCTCGAAGCCCTCCTTGGCCTCCGGGGGCAGCTGGTCGAACTTGCCGTCGATGGCCAGGTCGACCGCCTCGGCGGGCAGGCCGAGCGAGCGGACGTCGGTCACCTTGTCGATGTCGGGCTGGGCGCCCACCACGTCCGACACCGCGCGCACGCCGTCGAGCAGCTTCGAGGGGGCTTCGGTCGACGGGGTGCTGACGACGACCTGCAGCGGGAACAGGTTGCGGAACTCGAGCGCGGACTGGAGCTTCTCGATGCCCTGCCGCGAGTCGGCCTCCTCCGGCAGGATCGTCGCGCTGGCGACCGGGGCCTGCAGGCGGATGTCGGACATCGGGAAGGCGAGCGCGCCGAACGCGGCGATCAGGATGAGCAGCAGGGCGACGGGCTTGGCGTGCAGCTTCGACATCAGCCCGGGGCCGGTGTGCTCCTTGGGCGCCCGCGGCTTGAGTGACAGCCAGTTGATCCGCTTGCCCATGAGCCGCAGCGCGGCGGGCAGCAGGGACATCGACATGGCCAGCGCCACCAGCGTGACCACGATGCCCGCGATCGCCATGCTGCTGAACACCATGATCTGCGGGATGAACAGCGCGAGCAGGGCGACGACGACGGCCAGGCCGCTGAACACCACCGCGTGGCCCGCCGTGCGCATGGCCGTGCGCAGCGCGGGTTCGTACACCTCGCCCTCGGCCAGCTCGTCGCGGTAGCGCTTGATGATGAACAGCGAATAGTCGACCGCGACCGCCAGGCCGATGATCGACACCGCGTTGGTGAACAGCGTCGACATGTCGGTCAGGTAGGTGATCAGGTAGCCGATCGCGGAGGCCACGACGAGGGCGACACCGGCCAGCACGACCGGGAGCAGCATCGCCGCGACCGAGCGGAACACCAGCAGCAGCACGATGATCAGCAGCGGGAACGCGATCAGCTCGGCGGTGGCGGCGTCTTCCTCCGACTGCGCGCTCAGGTCGAAGTCCAGCGCCTGCGCACCGGTGACATGCACCTGGACGTTGTCGTCGCGAAGCGCGCCGGTCAGCCGGGCGCGCAGGTCCTTGATCTCACCCTGGATGGTGGACTTGTCGACGCGGAAGCCCAGCTGCAGGAACGTCGTGTGCTTGTCCGACGACAGCCACTTCGGGTCGAACGTGTGGTCCTGCACCGTGGCCACGTGCGGCGTCGCCTTCGCGACCTGCGTGGCCTCCGGCAGGGCGGTGGTGACATCGCCGTCTGGCTTGGTCAGCACCACCTGCAGGGTCTCGGGGGTCTCGTCGAACGAGTGCTCCAGCACGGTCTGGCCCTTGGCGGCGTCGCCGCGCGGGTTGTCGAAGCCGCCCGCTTTGAGCGCGCCGGTCAGCTCGATCATCAGCGGCACGCAGATCGCGACGATCACGAGCCACACCGCGATCACGGCCTTGGGGCGGGCGATGGAGAACCGGACTACGGCGTTCACGTCGAGTTCGCTCCCAGATCGGTGTTCGGCCGACCCACGCGACCGTCGCGCGAATGGTCTCGCAAACCGCTAGTGACTGACTAGAGACGCACTGGAGTCACCACGAATCGCCGGTTCGAGTGAATCACCAGGCACCCACTAAGGGTGCGTCTCAGCATTCGCACCCGGTGCGGAGCAGCGCCAGTCATCCATCGGAGCGCATCGGAGACACCTGTATGACGGACTCAACGCGTGTAGTGACCGACGCTCACGTCGCCGCCCTGGTCCAGGACCTGGTCGCGGTCAAGCCGACGCTGCGGGCCGAGGACATCCGGCCGGAGTCCTCGATCACCGAGGAACTGGGCTTCGACTCGCTCGACCTGGTCGAGCTGGCCCAACGGATTCGCGACGACTACCCGGACTTCGACCTGCGGGTGTGGCTGGCCGACGCCATGTCCTCCGAGGTCGACAGCGTGGGATCGATGGCGGCTCTGCTGGCGGCGTCGCGCCAGGCGGTGGCCGGATGACCGCGACCAAGGCCAAGACCGACTACATCGCGCTGGCCCACGAGCTGGCGCCGAGGTTCGCCGAGCGCGCGCGTCAGCACGACGCCGACTCCAGCTTCCCGCACGAGAACATGGCCGAGCTGGTCAGCTCCGGGTACACCGCGATGACCGTGCCCGCCGAGTTCGGCGGCGACAACGCGAGCCTTGCCGAGCTGTGCGAGGCCCAGCAGATCCTCGCGGGCGGCTGCGCGTCGACGGCGTTCGCGGTGAACATGCACGTCCACGGCCTGGCGATGATCGCCCGCCTCGGCGGCGCGAGCGCCGAGTGGGCCTGCCGCGCGGTCGTCGACGGCGCGGTGATCTCCGGCGGCTTCAGCGAACCCGGCGTCGGCGGCAACTGGTGGCACCCGACGACGAGGGCCGAGGAGGTCGACGGCGGGTTCAAGCTCAACGGCTTCAAGGGCTTCTTCACCGGCTTCCCCGGCGCGACCCACCTGTTCCTGTCCGCGGCGACCCTGGACGACCGCGGGCTGCCGCAGCCGATGGCGTTCCTGGTGCCCAAGCCCGAGCAGGGCGTCCGGGTCGTCGGCGAGTGGGACGCGGCGGGCATGCGCGCCACGGGCAGCCACTCGCTGGCGCTGGAGGATCTCTTCATCGAGGACAAGTGGTCGGTCGGCGAGCGGGGGACGCTGCCGATGCTGTTCATGATGGGCGTGCACTGGGCGTGGTGCAGCTTCGCGTCGTGCTTCGTCGGCATCGCGCGCGCCGCGCTCGACCACGTCGTGGCTACGCAGCAGAAGCGGATCATCAGCGTGATCGGCAAGCCGAACGCGCACCTGCCGGGCATCCAGTTCCGCATCGCCGAGATGGCGGCCAAGGTCGCCGCGGCCCGCGCGCACCTGGAAGCGGCCATCCACGCCGAGCACGACGACGTCGACCCGCTGGCGCACTACATCGACATGAGCGTCATGAAGTCGAGCGTCACCAAGCTCGCGCACGAGGTGGTGACCCTGGGCATGCAGGTCCAGGGCGGCTCCGGCCTCTCGTCGGCCGACCCGCTGCAGCGGATGTACCGCGACGTCGTCGCCGGTCTGCTCGTGCCCCCGGCCACCGACGTGGTGCAGGAGTGGGCGGGCAAGCAGGCACTGGGCGTGCCGATCTTCGCCGAACCCCGCTGGGTCGGGTGATCACAGTGACCGCACTGAAGGAGAGCGCCGTGGAAACCGCACGCGAGCTGGCCGCGGGCTTTGAGAAGCGCCGAGCTGGGCGGGTCGACGCCGGGGACGTGAAGGAGAACCTGGCCGAACTGGCGGCGGCCGGGGTGACCGTGGCCGCGATCAAGGACGCCGTCGGGCGGCGCTCGGCCCTGCGGGCCGTGGCGAGCGGTTGCGGCGTCACCGCGTTCAAGCTGGCGGAGACGTTCTCGGCTGGTCAGGCGTACGGGACGCTGTACGACGCGGCTGTGCGGCTGGGCCTGGCCGAGCGCGCGTACGAGATCGCGGTGGAGCGGGCGAAGGCGCGGGGCATCGAGCTGACTGGGCTGCCCGGCACCCAGTTCGCCGTGGCCCGGATGCGCAGCTCGCTGGCCACCATGGTCGCCCTGTTGGACCGACAGGCGCTGCGCGCCGCGGCTGATGGTGCGGTGGGCCTCGCCGAGGCGTGTGTCGCGAACCTGTATGTGGCCCCGGAGGCTGACTCGGTCGTGGCGACCGCGTTCGGCGTGCTCAGCGGTGATTCCGAGGGAACCGCCCGGCTGTCGCAGATCTGGCACGACCTCAAGGCCGTGAGCGCTCCGGTGTCGGGCGACCTCGCCCGGGAGCTGGTCGGCAAGAACGCCGTGGGCATCGACCCAACCGAAACCCCGAGGTGGCTGTGATGGCAGGCAACGACCGGCACCTGGTCGCGCTCGACCCAGCAGTGGACATCGACACCGCAGAGATCCAAACCCCGAGGTGGCTGTGATGGCAGGCAACGACCGGCACCTGGTCGCGCTCGACCCAGCAGTGGACATCGACACCGCAGAGATCCAAACCCCGAGGTGGCTGTGATGGCAGGCAACGACCGGCACCTGGTCGCGCTCGACCCGACCGACGTCGCGATCGACAACGAGTACTACCACGAGGTCGGCGACGACTGGTGGAGCGAGACCGGCCCGCTGCGCGCGCTGCACGACATGAACCCGTCGCGGGTCGCGCACTTCGACCAGGCCGCGCGCGCCGCGTTCGACCGCGAGCCGGGCCAGGTCACCGTGCTGGACATCGGCTGCGGCGGTGGTCTGGTGTCAGAGCGGATGGCGGCGCTCGGCTACGACGTCACCGGGGTCGACCTGTCCGAGGGCTCCATTGAGACCGCGCGCAAGCACGCCGCGGCCAACGGTGTCAGCGTCAAGTACGTCGTCGGTTCGGCATACGAACTGCCCGCGGGTGACGGCACCATCGACATGGTCGTCATCTCCGACGTCCTGGAGCACCTGCACGACCTGCCCGGCGCGGTCTCCGAGATCGCCCGCGTGCTGCGCGACGGCGGGATCGTCGTGTTCGACACGATCAACCGCACGGTCATGAGCTACCTCAAGGCGATCGTGCTCTCCGAGCGCGTCCTGAAGATCGTCTACCCGGGCACGCACAACTGGAAGATGTTCATCCGCCCGGACGAACTGGCCAAGGTGTTCGCCGACCACGGCCTGGCCATCGGCGAGCTGAAGGGCCTGGAGCCCAAGGCCCCGCCGCACAAGCTCATCCCCACCGTCCTGCGCGGCGGCGCGATCGGCGAGTTCCACTTCACCAAGTCCCTCGCGGTCAGCTACATCGGCCAGGCCGTCAAGACCCCCGCCCAGGAGAGCTGAGACATGGTTTGGATCCGGTCAAAGTCCAAGCGTGACATCACCATCCGCACCGACCGCGAGACACTGCGCCGCACCATCGCGGCCGTGCTGGAGACCGGTCGGCTGATGCCCGGCGTCGACGAGATGTCCGACCTCGGCGACGGCGTGTTCCACCTGCGCCTCGCCACGGTGTCCAACGGCGCGGTCGTGTTCACCCCCGACTACCAGGCCCGCTACGACACCACCGACCCGGACCTGGTCACCTGGGAGCCGCACGGCGAGCACAACTTCCGCTCCTGGGGCCACTTCCGGCTCTCCGACGGCGCCACCCCCGACGAGCAGGTCCTGGAGATCGAGACCCGCGCCGAGGCATCGGTCGACGTCGCGCCGGTCGTGGTCATCCTGATCGAGCCGTTCGCGCAGAAGGAGAGCGACGAGGCCACCGAGGGCTTCCTCGCCGCCATCCGCGACGCCGTCGAGAACGTGAGCGTGGCCAGATGATCTCGGCGACCACCGCCGTAGCGCCCGCGCGCATCCTGGGCCTGCGCACCGCGCAGGCGGGACCGGCCATCTCGCAGGACGAGATGTTCGAGACCTTCTACAAGGACCTCTACGCCGACGTCCCCGACGCCGAGAAGCTCTTCAAGAGCACCCAGGTCAAGCAGCGCAGGCAGGCGTGGTCGCCCGCCGAGCGTTACGCCGACGGCTGGCCGGGGATGAAGACCCGGATCGAGGCGTGGGAGCAGAGCGTCCTGGCCATGGGCCGGGAGACCGTGGGCGGCGTCATCGACGGCGTCGACACCGACAAGATCGGCAGCTACACCTTCGTGAGCTGCACCGGCTACGCGGGCCCGACGCCGGAGATGCTGCTGGCCAAGGAGTTCGGCCTGCCGCAGAACCTGCGCCGCACGTTCGTCGGCCACATGGGCTGCTACGCGGCGTTCAACGGCATCAAAGTCGCGCTGGACTCGCTGGCCGGTCGGCCAGACGAGCTGGCGCTGGTCACCTGCGCCGAGGTGTGCTCGGTGCACCTGCGCCCGGAGGCCACCAAGGAGCAGGTCGTCGTCACCGGCCTGTTCGGCGACGCAGCCGCGACGCTGCTGCTGTCCTCTGTGGACGGCGATGTGAACGACGTCGAGGGCCCGGTGATCCTCGGCACGCACACCGAGACCCACCCGGAGACGTCCGCGGCGATGACGTGGAAGGTCATGGACGACGCCTTCCGCATGACGCTGTCGCCGTACGTGCCGCTGTACCTGTCGGAGACGATCGTCCCGTTCGTCGGCCGCCTGCTCGACCAGCACGGCCTGAAGCCCGGCGACGTCAAGCACTGGGGCATCCACCCCGGCGGCCCGAAGATCATCGACTACGTCGGCGAGCGCCTCGACCTGCCGGTCTCCGCGCTGCAGCCGTCGCTGCACATCCTCGGCACGTGGGGCAACTGCTCGTCGCCGACGGTGCTGCTCATCCTCGACCACATCCTGCGTGAAGTCCGCCCGGCGGCGGGGGAGTACGGCGTGTTCATGGCCTTCGGCCCCGGCCTGACCATGGAATCCGCGCTGATCCGGTTCTGATCCGCGACACCTTCAAACCTCGATCACACACCGTCCGCCAGCGATGGGGCCGCACCCATCGACCAGCGAGCATCCACCTGAACGGAGTCGGCCATGGCCACCCCATCCACCACCGTCGAGAGCCTGGTCGCCGACCTGCTCAGCCAGCAGTGGGTCATCGAGCTGTTCACCGACCTCGGCGAGCGGCAGCGCCAGTCGCTGGAGGTCGCGAACCAGGTCCGCGAGCGCGCGGCGTCCAACCACGTGTTCTGGCCCTTCCACGCCCCGCAGTTCCCGCTGGTCGTCGCCGAGGCGCAGGGCAGCCGGATCACCGACATCGACGGCAACACCTACCTCGACTCGCACCTGGGCTTCGGCTCGCAGGCGCTGTTCGGCCACAACCCGCCCGCCGTGGTCGACCACATCAAGGAGCAGCTGGGCCGCTCCACCGGCAACGGCTACCTGAACCTGACCGAGCTGCAGCTGGTCGACCTGCTCGAGGACATGCTGCCGCACGCGCAGAAGTTCGCCTTCCTCAACTCGGGCACCGACGCCACCAACGCCGCGATCCGCCTCGTCCGCGCGCACACCGGCAAGCGGATGATCGCCAAGTTCGAGGGCGCGCTGCACGGCGTGCACGACCTGGCCGCGCACAACACCGCGTTCTGGTACCACGGCCACCCGGTGCAGCCCTTCCCCGAGGTGACCGAGAACGGCATCGCGCCGCTGCCCGCGCTGACCGGTGTCGCCCCGGCGTCCCCGGCCGAACTGCTGATCCTGCCCAACGACACCGCCAAGGCGCTCGAACTCATCGAGCGGCACCGCGACCAGCTCGCCGGCGTGCTCGGCGAGGCCGTCTCGTCGTCGTTCCCGTACGTCGAGCACACCGTGCCGATGATCCGCGCGGTCGCCGAGCGCTGCAAGGCGCTGCGCGTGCCGTTCATCCTCGACGAGGTGCTGACCGGCTTCCGCTACGGGCCGCAGGGCGCCGCGGGCCACTTCGACATCCCGGCCGACCTGTACTGCTACGGCAAGGTCGTCACCGGCCTCGGCCTGCCGCTGTCGATCGTCGCGGGCCGCAGCGACATCATCGACCACATGCAGACCTCGGGTCTGCCGCTGACCGACCTGGGCCGCAAGACCTGCGTGCAGACCACGCACGCCGGCAACCACCTGTCCCTGGCCGCCTCCTTCGCCGCGCTCAGCACCCTGCGCGACGCGGGCGACGCCTACTACGACCGCACCCGCGCCAAGGTCGACCGGGTGCAGTCGCGCCTGGCGGAGTTCCGCGCCGAGACCGGCATCCCGCTGCGCCTGCTCGGCTTCGGCGACTTCATCGGCTCGTTCGGCTTCGTCGCCGAGGAGTCCTACGGCGACTACCGCGAGTTCGCCGAGGCGGTGAACCCGATCGGCCTGTTCCTGCTGACCCTGATGCTGCGCCGCCGCGGCGTCTACACGCTGAGCCTGCCGATGTTCTTCACCGGCGACGCGCACAGCGAGTCCGATGTGGACGAACTGCTGACCGCGGTGCTCGACTCCGCGCTGGAGCTGGACAAGCACGACTTCCCCTTCGTGCTGCCGAAGTAAGACCACCACTCGTCGGGATCAATACAGGACAGGCGAATAACCATGACCATCGCGGAGACTCGGCCGGACACCCGTACGCCGCAGGAGATCGTCACCGAGCTGCTGTCGCAGCAGTGGGTGATCGAGCTGTTCACCGAACTGGGGCAGCGCCAGGCGAAGTCGCTGGCGCTGGCCGGGCAGGTGCGCGAGCACGTGGTCACCAACCACGTGTTCCTGCCCTTCCACGCGCCGATGTTCCCGCTGGCCGTCGCCGAGGCGCAGGGCAGCACGCTCACCGACGTCGACGGCAACACCTACATCGACTCCCACCTCGGCTTCGGCGGGCAGTCGCTGTGGGGCCACAACCCGCAGCCGGTGGTCGACTTCGTCCGCGAGCAGGCCCTGCGCGGACCCGGCAACGGCTACCTCAACCCGCTGGAGCTGCAACTGGGCGAGCTGCTCAAGGAGCTCATCCCGCACTGCGAGAAGTTCGCCCTGCTCAACTCCGGCACCGACGCCACCGGCACCGCGATCCGGCTGGCCCGCGCCAAGACCGGCCGCAAGCTGGTCGCGAAGTTCGAGGGCTGCTGGCACGGCGTGCACGACGTCGCCGCCCGCAACACCTCGTTCTTCGCCCACGGCCACCCGAAGGTCAACCCGTTCCCGGAGATCGGCGCCGACGGCATCGAGCCGCTCAACGCCTTCACCGGCACCGCCGACGTCAACATCCTGATCCTGCCGCACGACGCCGCAGCGGCGGGCGCGCTGATCGAGAAGCACAAGGACGAACTGGCCTGCGTGATCGCCGACGCGGCCTGCCAGTCGTGGCCCTACGTCGAACAGACCATCCCCGAGGTCCGCGACGTCGCGCTGCGCTGCCAGGGCTTGGGCGTGCCGTTCATCCTCGACGAGGTGCTGACCGGCTTCCGCTTCGGCACCGCGGGCGCGGCGGGCAAGTACGACATCCCCGCCGACCTGTACTGCTACGGCAAGGTCGTCTCCGGCCTCGGCCTGCCGCTGGCCGCGATCGGCGGCAAGGCCGAGTTCCTGGAGATCGCCACCACGTCGGGCACCTCGCTCGGCGACATCGGCACCAAGACCTTCGTGGTGAACACCCACTCGGCCAACCACCTGTCGATCGCGGCGTCGTACGCCTCGCTCAACCTGCTGCGTGAGGCCGGTCCGGCGTTCTACGAGCGGACCGACGCCAAGGTCGACCGGATCAAGGCCCGGCTCGCCGCCTTCCGCGCCGAGTCCGGTATCCCGATCCGACTGCTCGGCTTCGGCGCGTTCGCGGGCACCTTCGGGTTCGTCAAGGAGGAGTCCTACGGTACCTACCGCGAGTTCGGCGCCGCGGTGAACCCGCTCGGCCCGGCCGTGCTCACCCTGATGCTGCGCAGGCGCGGCGTCTACACGCTCAGCATGCCGATGTTCTACACCGGCGACGCGCACTCTGAATCCGATGTGGACACCATCGTCGACGCCGTGATCGACGCGGCGGGCGAGATGGGCCGCAACGGCTTCCCCTTCGTGATGCCCTGAACACTGTGCCAATCAAGCGGAGTCAGGCACCGAGCTGGCGCCACCGATCTCCTTCGTGATGCCCTGAACACTGTGCCAATCAAGCGGAGTCAGGCACCGAGCTGGCGCCACCGATCTCCTTCGTGATGCCCTGAACCCCGAACACCTTGCGGAGTCACCATGAGCATCGACAGCGGTCTGAGAGCCGACCTCGAAGTCCATCCTGACCGGCGCGGCTTCGTCCCCGACCCGAACGCAGCTGTGGCCAAGCTGAGCACGGCGGGCACCGTGGCGGGCACCCTCGTCGAACGCGCCCGACGCGAGCCCGACGCCGTGGCCTTCTACCTGCCCGACGAGCCAGAGTCCGACCAGCGGATCACCGTCGCCGACCTGCACGACCGCGCCCACGCGGCCGGGTCGGCGCTGGCCGCGGCCGGGCTCACCCGGGGCGGGCGGGTGTGCCTGTGCCTGGACACCTCCGCCGACCTGCTCTCCGGGCTGTTCGGCGCCGCGCTGCTCGGCGCGGTGCCGTCGGTGGTCGAGCCGCCGCTCACCGCGGGCCGCAAGCAGCTGTGGCTCGACCGGGTGCGCCACATCGTTGCCGTGGCCAATCCGCAGGTGCTGGTGTGCGCGGAGAACCTGCGCGAGGACGCCGCCGAGGCGTTGGCGGGCATGCGGGTCACGGTGATCAGCCCGCCGTTCGGTGACGGGCTTGTCGCCGAGCCGGTGCTGACCGCCGACCCGGAGGACCCGGCGTTCATCCAGTTCACCTCGGGCACCACGTCGGCGGCCAAGGGCATCGTGCTCAGCCACCGCGCGGTGTTCAACGCCGCGTCGGCGATCGGCCTGGCGGGTCCGTTCTGCGAGGGCGACCTGCTGGCGAGCTGGCTGCCGCTGCACCACGACATGGGCATGGTCGGCGCCACCATGACGCCGTTCCTGCTGTCGCTGCCGTCGGTGCTGATCCGGCCGCTGGCCTTCGGCACCCGGCCCGACCGGTGGGTGCGGCTGATCCACCAGTACCGCGCCACGCTGTCGCCCGCGCCGAACTTCGCCTACCGCCTGGTCGCGTCGCTGGCCCGCAAGATCGACCTGACCGGTCTCGACCTGAGCTGCTGGCGCAAGGCGTTCAACGGCGCCGAGGTCGTCGACGCGGGCACGCTGCGCGAGTTCCAGGAGACGATGGGCCGCTTCGGCTTCCCCGTCGAGACCATGCGGCCCTGCTACGGCATGGCCGAACTGGGCTTGGCCGCGACGTTCTCGCCGGTCGGCACGGCGCCGCGGGTCGAGGTGGTGTCCCGCGCGGCGATGGCCGAGACGGGCATCGCCGAGCCGCCGCGCTCGACCGAGGACGCGCACCCGTACGTCTCGTCGGGCATCCCGGTGCCGGGGACCAAGGTGCGGGTCAGCGACAGCGACGACGTCGACCTGCCCGACGGCCACATCGGCCGGGTGCGGGTGGCCAGCGAGTCGATGATGACCGGCTACATCAACGGCCCCGCCGACCCGGTGCTCGACCTGCGCGACGGCTGGCTCGACACCGGCGACCTGGGCTTCCTGCGCGACGGCGAGCTGTTCGTCACCGGCCGCAGCAAGGACTTGATCATCCTGGCGGGCCGCAACTACCAGCCGCAGACCTTCGAGCGCGCCGCCGAGACCGTCGACGGGGTCCGCCCCGGCGCCGCGGCCGCGGTCGGCGTGCCCGACGCGGCCAGCGGCACCGAGAAGATGGTCATGGTGGTGGAGTCGAAGTACCACCGCGATCCCGCCACCGCAGCCCACACCGCCAAGCTCGTCGAGCGGGCCGTCGCCGAGCACACCGGCGTCCGACCCGCCCGCGTGATCATCGTCAGCGCGCGCACCCTGCCCAAGACCTCCAGCGGCAAGCTGCAGCGTCCGCAGGTGGCCGCGGCGGTGGCGGCCGGCGTCCTGGGCGGGTGACCGGCGTGGAACTGGCACTCGTCGGCGGGTCGCTGCGCCCGGGATCGGTGAGCGAGCGGGTGCTGGCCGCCTGCGCCGACCTCGCCGCCGTGCACGGCGCCCGCTCGACGGTGCTCACCGCCGAGGACCTCGACCTGCCGCTGTACCGACCGGGAGCCACCCACCGCCCGCGGGCGGCGCGGGAGCTGCTGTCGGCGCTGCGGCGGGCCGACGGGGTGATCATCGTGACCCCGACCTACCACGGCGGGGTGTCCGGGCTGATCAAGAACGCGCTGGACTACGTCGAGGACCTGGCCGGGGACACCCCGGCCTACCTCGACGGGCGCGTGGTCGGCACCGTCGCCGTCGGCTGGAGCGAGCACGGCGCGGCGACGGCGGTCGCCGAGCTGCGCACGGCGGTGCTGTGCCTGCGCGGCTGGGTCACGCCCATGGCCGTCACGGTGAACTCGGTTCCACTGTCCACTTTGGAAACAACCATCAATGGGTCCGCCGGCAGTGCTATCGATGCTGCGCTGCGCTCGGACGCCCGGCTGATGCGCAGACTCGAAATCCTCGTCGGCCAAGTGGTCGACTTCGCGGGCACTCGCCTGGTCACCGCTGTCTGAAACCCTTAGGAGAGAGACGTGAGCACCACCACCGACACCGGTCTGAGCCAGGAAGGCTCGGTCGAGGACCTGCACCGGGCCGTGCGCGACCACTACGACAAGCTGGTCGACCTGTACGAGGACCTGTGGGGCGAGCACATCCACCACGGCTACTGGGACCTCGACGCCCAGGACGTGCCGCGCGACATCGCCCAGCAGCGCACCACCCAGGAGCTGATCAAGTTCGGCGGCATCGCCCCGGGCTCGAAGGTCCTCGACAGCGGCTGCGGCATCGGCGCCTCGGCGATCATGCTCGCCTCCGACCTCGGCTGCACGGTCGACGGCATCACCCTGAGCCACGAGCAGGTCAAGCGCGCCACCGACAAGGCGGCGCAGGCCGGGGTGGGCGACAAGACCCACTTCCAGGTCATGGACGCGCTGCACACCACCTACGAGGACAACACCTTCGACGTCATCTGGTCGATGGAGTCCTGCGAGCTGATGCCCGACAAGCGCGCCTACCTCGCCGAGAACCTGCGCATCCTCAAGCCGGGCGGCCGCCTCGTCGTGGCCACCTGGACCAGCCGCGACGACCAGCTGAACCCGAAGGAGGTCAAGCTGCTGCGCAGGCTCTACCGCGACTTCGCCATCTCGCACGTGCTGCCGCTGGACCACTACGCCAAGCTGTGCGCCGACCTCGGCTACGTCGACGTCGCCCAGGCCGACTGGACCGACAACGTCAAGGCCACGTGGAAGCTGTCGGCCGACATCGTCAAGCCGCTGGTGCGCGACCCGTCCTACGTGTGGAAGCTGGTGAAGGCCAAGGGCGCCGACATCTTCCGCTTCTTCAACTCGGTCCCGCTGATGAAGCAGGCATACGACAAGGACGTCATGCACTACGGCGTCTACACCGCGGTCAAGCCCAGCTGACACCGGAACGCGCCGTGGGCTCCCGGGCCCACGGCGCGTCCGGCGTTTCAGGTCAGAACCACTGGCGGGCGGTCACGTCGGCGTAGCCGCCGTTGTCCCACAGCGTCGGGTCGTTGATCCCGACCTGGAACTGGCCGCCGACGGCCGGGTCGACGAAGACGCACGGCCCACTGGTGATGGTGCCGTTGGACAGCCGGTGCCCGACGACCGGGAACCAGGTGTTCGCCTCGAACCAGCGGCCCTGCACGAACGCGCCACCCGCGGTGACCTTGCCGATGAGCGTGTACGGGGGCTCGCTGGGCAGCGGGAACCCGTCGCCCGCGCGGTGCCCGGACAGGCCGATCACCGGAACCGTGGTGCCCCACCCGTCGATGCGGGTGAAGCCGGTGGCGCTCAGGTGCAGCGCGTCGCCGCGCCGCAGGCCGAACGGCGAGCCGTAGGTGCTGAACGTGTTCGCGGCGGCGTGCCACGAGGTGAGGGTGTGCCGGGGAGCCGCGTTGGTCTGGCAGCCGGTCAGCCCCGCGGAGACGGGCCGGATCAGGTCGGCCTCGTTGCGGTACCACGAGTAACCCGCGGGCGTCGTGCTGTTGGGGAACCGGACGATCGCGGCGTTGTCCAGGTTGGCCCCGCTCCAGAAGCTGCGCAGGGTCAGCGGGCCCGCGCTCGCCGGGGCCGGGTTCACGAAGCCCTCGATGCGGAACAGGGTGTACTCGCTGCCGGACACCCGGCGGTCGCCGACGTTGCCCGCCCAGTTCGGGTCGGTGGTGAGGAAGTTGTCGCCGCGGTCCGGGCTCCACCAATGGAACAGCTTGACCGTCCCCGCGGGCTGCGGGTTGTCCGGGTTGAACACGTCGCCCTGCCTGCCGACGGCGACGTAGTCGGGGTGATCGGCGCAGGTGTCGAAGTACTGGCAGGTCCACTGCGGCTGGCTGGTGGTGAAGTAGTCCCCGGTGCCCGCGTTGAAGAACGTCACGAGCGGCAGCTGCGCCGGACCGGCCGCCGCGGCCTGCGTGGCGGTCCCGACCACGATTCCCGTCATCGCGACCACCACCGCGGCTATCGCCGTGGCCAAGCGCCTGGCTCTGTTGATCATGTCTCCTCCTGGATTCCCCCGGGGTTCGTCGCCCGGGGGCATCTCCAAGAGTCGTCGTGCGCGGCTCACGCGGGGACCAGGAAACCTCCACCTCTCGCGGTGGGGAACCTGGGTGGCGTCAGGCGCCCGGCACGAAGCGGCGCGGGCCGATCAGGGCGGCGACGCCGATGAGCAGGTAGCCGACCGACGGGCCGAACGCGCCGACGCTGAGGTCGCTCAGGTCGATGCCCTTGACCAGGTCCATGACGCCGTAGATGTGCACGCCGGACAGGGCGATCAGGATGAGGCCCGCGATCCGGCGGAACATGGTGACCGCGGACTTCAGGACGAACACGACCAGCACCACCGCGGCCAGCGCGGCGACGGCGAGGACGATCTCCCGCGTGCCGAAGTCGTTCTCGCCGAAGGTGCCGGTCAGCGGGCCGAAGCCGAAGCGCAGCAGCAGGTAGCCCAGGCCGATCAGCATCAGCCCGCCCCACACCACCTTCATCGCCACCGACTCCAGCACCGCGGCGAAGGCAAGGAGGATGCCGAGGATGATCAGCGGGTAGCTGAGGAACACCACGTAGAGGTCGCCGAAGCTGTTGACGCCGCCCTTGGAAAGGGTGTCCCACAGCTCGAACAGGGACCTCGGGTCGTTGCCCGCGCTCGCCCAGGGCAGCACGGTGAGGCACAAGATCTGCACCAGCGAGCCGACGATCGTCATGATCAGGCCGACGCCGGGGAGCTTGAACCCGCCACCGCCGGACGGGGGTGCGCTGGGCCGCTGCGGGCGGGGCTCGGCGCGCTGGGCGGGCTCCGGGCGGTGCTGCCGGGGCTGCTCGTACCTGGGCTGTTCGTGCCGGGGCTGTTCGTAGCGCGGCTGCTCGTACTGCGGCTGACCGTACTGGGGCTGCTCGTACTGGGGCTGCTCGTACTGGGGCTGACCGTAGGCAGGCTGTTCGTACTGCGGCTGGTAGCCCGGCTGGTACTGCGGCTGACCGTAGCCGGGCTGCTGGTATCCGCCCTGCTGCCAGTCCGGCTGGTCACCGGGGCGGTGGGGCTGCTGCGGCTGACCCGACGGTCGGTACGGCGGCTGCGACATGCCCGAACCGTACAGTCCCGGCGGCCGTTTGCCGACTATCTCGGGCGGGTTGGCTGGGTCAGCTGTCGTAGTCGACGTGGAGCTCCGCGGTGGTCGGGTGCGACTGGCATGTTAGGACGTAGCCGGCGTCGAGCTCGTCTGGTTCGAGAGCGTTGTCGCGGTCCATCTCCACCGCGCCGACCAGCACTTTCGCCTTGCACGTGCCGCACTCGCCGCCCATGCAGCTGAACGGCGCGGGGGTGCCCGCGCGGAGCAGGGCTTCGAGGACGGTCTCATTGCCGGAGAGGTCTACTGTGGACACTCCGCCCGCGAGGGTCGCGGTGATCGTGGTCGCGGCGGTCGTGGTCCGGGTGGGACGGGACTGGGTGAACAGCTCCAGGTTGACCCGGTCGTCGGGGGTGCCGTGGTCGGCGAGCGCGCCGCGGACGGCGTCGACCATGGGTTCGGGCCCGCACAGGTACCAGCCGTCGACCGGGCCGAGGTGGGGGAGCAGGCCGGTGAGGCGGTCGGGGGTGATCGGGCCGTAGGTGACGTGGTCGGTGTCCTGGCCGTCCTCGCCGTCGCGGAAGTGCAGCACCCGCAGGCGCTCCGGGTGGCGGGCGGCGAGGGCGCGCAGGTCGTCGAGGAACATGGTCGACTGCTCGGTGCGGTTGCCGTAGAGCAGGGTGAACCGGCTGTCCGGCTCGACCTCCAGCGCGGTCGTCAGCATCGACAGCACCGGCGTGATCCCGCTGCCCGCGGCGACGCCGACATGGTGGCGGGCCGCGGCCGGGTCGGGCCGCAGGGTGAACCGGCCGGTGGGCGGCATGACCTCCAGGACGTCGCCGACCCGCACGGTCTCGTTGAGCCAGCCGGACATCCGCCCACCCGGCAGCGCCCGCACCCCGACGCGCAGGGTGCCGGAGGTGCTCGGGGCGCAGATCGAGTAGGTGCGGCGGAGTTCAGTCCCGTCGAGGTGGACGCGGACGCCGACGTGCTGGCCCGCGTGGAACCGGAACGTCTCCCGCAGCTCGTCCGGCACGGCGAAGGTGATCGCCACGCTGTCGGGCGTCAGCCTGCGCACCTCGGCGACGGTGAGGCGGTGGTAGCCGTCGCGGGGCTTGTCGGAGCGGCGCAGCAGTTTGCGCCAGCCGGACCCACGCCGTGCTTCCACCGTCGACATGGCTGCTCCTTGTTCGTATCTCGACAAACCAAGTGTCTACGTACAGCTACTGACGGGTAGCGTAATCCATGACGACTCGACAAAGAAGAGGTAAATGTAAAGTCGCGGCTAGACCTCCGATGTATCCGTGTAGCAGTGGTATGACCTGAACGGCCGCACTGCGCGGATCGATCTTGACAATAGATCGGATGTAACAAGACCATCACTCTGGGCGCCCAGCGTAAACCCTGCATGTCAGATGGATAGCTCGGATGATCTGGAGGTTTCCGTGCGTCGACATCTCATTGTCGCCCTGACCGGTTTGGCCTTAGCCATCGGAGGTTTAGCCGTCCCTGCCGCGGCCGCACCCGGCAACAACTACGTCTCAGACGACGCCCTCACCGCGCCGCGGACCCAGTGGTTCAGGGACGACCGCTTCGGCATGTTCATCCACTACGGCGTCTACGCCGCCTACAAGGGCCGCTACGGCACCTGCCGCGACGCCGAGTGGATCAAGCGGAACTGCAACGTCCCGTGGAGCGACTACGAGGCGAAGGCGGCGGCGTTCAACCCGAGTGCGTTCGACGCCAAGGAGATCGTCCGGATCGCCAAGCAGGCCGGACAGAAGTACATCGTCATCACCTCCAAGCACCACGACGGCTTCTCGATGTGGCCGACCGCGGTCAACGACTGGAACATCCGCGACCGCTCGGGCTTCCAGCGGGACCTGCTCGCGGAACTGGCCACCGAGGCCCGCGCCAACGGCATCAAGTTCGGCCTCTACTACTCGATCTGGGACTGGCACGACCCCGACTACGCGACGAACTTCCCCGCCTACCAGAGCAGGATGAAGGCGCAGCTCAGGGAGTTGGTCACCCGGTACGACCCATCGGTCCTCTGGTTCGACGGCGAGTGGGGAGCGCCCTTCAACGCCGCGTACGGCGAGGATCTGGAGGCGTATGTCCGGGGCCTGTCGTCGTCGGTGGTCATCAACAACCGCTCGATCGCGCGCAGGCCGGTGGACGGGGACTACGGCACCCCCGAGCAGAACCTCGCGGGCGGACCGCCGGTCGCGCAGATCGAAGAGTCGTGCATGACGATCAACGGGACTTGGGGCTACGCCGACTGGGACAGCAACTTCAAGTCCCCCACCGAGTTGACCAGGAACCTGCTGAACCTGACCAGCAACAGTGCCAACTTCCTGCTGAACATCGGCCCGACCGAGACAGGCGCGGTGACGGCGGGCCAGTCGAACGCCTTGAAGGGCATGGGCGACTGGATGGCCGTCAACAGCTCCGCGATCTACGGAGCCGGCTATCCCGGGGTGGTGAGCCAGCCGAGTTGGGGGAAGATCACCCGCAAGGGGAACAAGCTCTACCTGGCTGTTTACGCCTGGTCGCCGAAGCTGCATGTCACCACGACTTCTCCGGTGACGATCACCGGGGCTCGGGTGCTCGGCAGCGCGCAAACGGTTGCGGTGCAGGCAGCCGGTGATGGCTATGACTTCACCCCGTCCGGCTCGGCCACGAACGCGATCGCCACGGTGATCGAGGCGGACATCGCCGTTCCCGGAGCGGCTGCTGTTGGCACGGGGACTGGATTGAAGGCGGAGTTCTGGGCCAACAAGATTTTCTCCGGGACGCCAGCGGTGACGCGGGTCGACCCGACGATCAACTACGCGTGGCGGGCCGGGGGATCTCCGGCGTCGTCGATTCCCACGGACAACTTCTCTTCGCGGTGGACCGGGTCGATCCAGGCCCGGCGAACGGAGAAGTACACCTTCACCACCGCGTCGGATGACACGGTCCGGGTGTGGATCGACGGTCGGCTGGTGATCGACAATCTGACGCCGCACGCGGTGAAGGTTGATCAGGGCAGTGTTGTGCTGGCTGCTGGGCGGCGGTATGACATCAAGGTCGAGCACACCGAGGCCGGTGGCGAGGCTTACTTGAAGTTGATCTGGGCCGGCCCGAACACGCCCGCGGAGATCGTGCCGAAGTCCCAGCTCTATCCCTCGGCTGGGAACACGCGGATCAACAACGGGTCTGTCGCCACCTATGCCGGTTCGTGGGGCGTCAGCTCAGCCCGAGGCTTCGGCGACTACGCCGATGACGTTCACTACACGACGTCGAACGGCGCTTCGTTCAGCTACACGTTCAGTGGGACCGGGATCGACTACTTCACTGAGACCTTCTCCGACGAGGGCCAGATCGACATCTACCTGGACAACGTCTTCCAGACAACGGTGAACGCGACGTCAGGTCCCCGCCTGACCCAACAGGCCGTGTATCGCGCTACAGGACTGACCCCAGGCACGCACACACTGAAGGGCGTGAAGAAGAACGGGACTTACATGTTGGTGGACCGATTGGACGTGACGAGCTAAGCAGGCGGGTCAAGAGCGCAGGGCCTGCGGATTCCCTTCTTTGGGGGAGCGCGGGACCCTGCGCCTTACCCGCACGAGGGAGCAACCCGCTCTTGCGCTGCTCCCACCGCGAGATCGCTACGCCGATCGGGTGGGGTCGCTAGCATGATCCTTGTGGCCTGGCCCTTCCGATTATCGTGCCCATGGTGACCGGTGGTGCGGGACCGTTTGCCCACGGTGGGGAGCCGTGGCGGGTTCGGGTGCGGGACGCGGATGGGCGCGTACTCGGCGCCGGAGTCCTGGTTGATCGGGCGCGGGTCCTGACCTGCGCCCACGTCGTTCTCGGCGTCCAAGATCTGGTCGTAGATCTGGTCGCGTTGCCCGGGCAGCCGAGTTCGGTCGCACGCATCGCGAAAGACCTCTGCGTTCCCCCGACCGACGACGAGCGTGGGGACGTCGCCCTCCTGGAGTTGGACAGTCCGCAGCCGATCGAGGCCGTCGCCAAGCTCCGGCGGGTCGCGCTGACCTGGGATCGGGCCGTGCACGCCCTCGGGTATCCGCTGGGCAGTGGCCTGGAGATCGGCGTCTGGAGCCGGATGACGCTGGCGGGCGCGGCGGGGGCCGAGTGGCTGCAGATGAACCGACGATCGGCTGAGGACCAGCGCGTTCGCGCCGGTTTCAGTGGGGCCGGGGTCGCCGATGACGAGACCGGCGATGTGCTCGGCATCGTCGTCAGCGAGTACACCCACGACGCGGCCGGGCTTTCCTGGATGTTGCCGGTCGAGGCGATCGTGGCGCACCTGCCGGTGGTCGAGCAGTGGGTGGTCGGGGACAGCGGGATCGACCCCATCTTCCGTGGCCCCGGCGAACTGGTCGGGCAGGCCGTCGAGCTGGCCGAGTGGATTCGGCGTCGACACGACGGGGCCGCTGTCCTGATCGTGCTGGGCCCGGAGGTCGACGCGGTTCGGCGGGCGGTGGCGGTGTCGAGTCGGGGGTCGGTGGGGGAGTCGGTCGGCGGGGTGGATCTCGCGCTGGATGTCGAGGGGTGTTCGGTCGACGAGGTTTCGCGCCGGATCGTGGACCGGGCCGGGCTGGCGGTGGGCGGTGCGACCGCGAGTGAGCGGCTGCGGGCCGGGGCGCCGCCGATGACGATCGTGGTCGACGGGGTGGACGCGGCCGAGGAGCCGCACGCGCTGGTCGACGACGTCCTCAAACCGTTGGTGGGAAACGGAACTCGGCTGGTGCTCGGGTTTCGACGGAATGAATCCGCCAGCCTTGACGCGGCGCGGGAACTGGCCGATCACGCGGTGACCGCTCGGCTCGACGCTTTGGCGCCGCGGGTGGCGGCGTTGGCAGAAGGGGCGGACGGGGAGGCGTGGCGGCTGGATCTGAGTCTGCTGCGCAAAGCGGCGGCGGTGGATTCGGGGCTCGTGGCGGGCAAACTCGCCGAGTTCGAGCGGCGGGTGCGCAGGGCGGAGCGGCGGGCGCGGAAGGCGCGGTCGCGCAGTGGCGCGGTGGCCGACGATCGCGGGCTGCTGAGCGCGTGGTTCGCGATGGCGGCGGCGGCCGGGCTCGCCGAGCACCCTGGGCTGTCGCGGGTGTACCGCAAGGCCGACGACCTGCTGGCCGCCGATCCGGTCGACCCCGACGCCGTGCACGCGGCGGTGCGGGCCTATCAGCAAGCCGTGCGGCAAGCTCTGGCGGAGGGGAACCGATGACCGCGTGCACCAGGTTCGGCTGTGTCGGGTCGATCGATGAGACCGGCTACTGCGACACCTGCGGCCACCCGCCGCAGGCGCAGACCGAGTCCACCCAGTCGTCCACGACCGGCTCGCGCAGGCCCCGCGACGGCGACCCGTTCTCGCTGCCGGTGTTCGACTTCCCCGATCCGTCCAGCCGCATCATGCGGGAGTTCCAGATCCCGCAGCGGCTGCGGCGCTGCGCCAATCCGGACTGCCCCGACCAGCGCGTCCTCCCGCCTTTGCCGTCCGGCTTCTGCCTGTCCTGCGGCACCCCGTACTCCTTCAAGCCCAGCCTCGACCCCGACACCGTCGTCGGCGGCCAGTACCAGGTCAAAGGCTGCATCGCCAGCGGCGGGCTCGGCTACATCTACCTGGCCAGCGACACCCAGCTCGACGACAACCCTGTTGTCCTCAAAGGACTGATCGACGTCGGCGACGCCGATCTGGCCACCGCCGAGCGCCAGGCGCTGACCACGATCGACCATCCGAACATCGTGCGGATCTTCAACTTCGTCAGCCACCCCGACCCGCACGTGGGCAGCCGCGCCTACATCGTCATGGAGTACGTCGACGGGTTCGTGCTCAGCGAGGTCGCCGCCCGGTCCCGGCACGGCGGCGAACCGCCCCTTGGGGAGCCGCTGCGGGTCGAGCACGTCATCACCTGCGGGCTGCAGATCCTGGCCGCGTTCGAATACCTGCACGACCGGGGAATGCTCTACTGCGACCTCAAACCGGAGAACGTGATCATCCGCTCCGGCAGGCACGGCGAGCGCGGGAACCGGATCAAGCTGATCGACCTCGGCGGCGTGCGGCGCATGGGCGACCGGACCAGCCCGGTCGTCAGCACCCCCGGCTTCCAGGTCCCCAAGGCGGAGATCGCCGAACGCGGGCTGACTGTGGCCTCCGACCTCCACACCGTGGGCGAGACACTGCGCCAGCTCTACCTCGCCACCGCCGACCGCACCGGCCAGCACGGCGGCGCGACCGACCAGCCGCGCATCGCCGTGGGGATCGAGTCGTTCCTGCGGGTCTGCGCCAGGGCCAAGCACACCGACCCGGACAGCCGGTTCCCCTCCGCGTCCGACATGGCCGAACAGCTGCGGGGCGTGCTGCGGGAAGTCGCCTCGCTGCGGGACGGCAAGCCGCGGCCCGACCAGTCGGAGCTGTTCGACCCGTTCGGCATCCTGCTCGGCGACGCGCTCGGCCAGGTGCCGCCGCTGAGCCGGTGGCTCGACCGGCCGCGGGGCGTGGCCCTGACCGACCTGCCGCTGTCCGACGGCAGGCCCACCCCGGCCGCGGTCGCCGTCGGGCTGCCCGCGCCCCGGGTGTTCACCGACGACCCGGCCGCCGACTTCCTCGCCGCCGACCTGCGCGACGCCGACGAGGCGCACCGGGTGCTCGCCAAACTCCAGCAGGCCGACCCGCACACCGTCGAGTCCGCGCTGGCCCGCTGCCGGGCGGGCCTCGCCGCGGGCGACTGGATAGCGACCAACGACGGCTTGGCGGAGGCCAAGAGCTTGGCCGACGACTGGCGAATCCCGTGGCACCAAGGCTTGGTGCACCTCGCCGGAGCTGACATCAAGGCCGCGGCCAAGTCGTTCGACGCCGTCTACGCCGACCTGCCCGGCGAGGCCGCGCCCAAACTCGCCCTGGCCTTCTGCGCCGAACACGACGGCCGCCGCGCTGACGCGGAGGCGCACTACTCGGCGGTGTGGCGGCGAGACCGGTCCGCCGTCAGCGCCGCGTTCGGGCTGGCCCGGCTACGGCTGGCGGCGGGGGAGCGGCAGGCCGCGGTGAACCTGCTCGACGAGACCCCGTCGGTGTCACGGCACTACGACGCCGCGCGGATCGCCGCGGTCCGGGTGCTCAGCGGCGTCCTCGACGGTGCCCGGCCGACGGCGGCCGACCTCGACGCCGCGACCGCGCGGCTCGCCGCGCTCTACCTCGACGGCGGCGCCCCGACCGGCCAGTCCCGCACCCGGCTCGACACCGTCGTGCTGGAGGCCCGCCTCGGCGCGAGCCCGACCGGCGCGGACGAGGTCGCGCTGCGCACCCGGCTGGAGGTCTGCTACCGGGCGCTGGCCCACCAGTCCGGCACCCGCGACCACCACTCCGACCTGGTCGACCTGGCCAACGAGCACCGCCCGCTCACCCTCACATGAGCCGAAGGGAAGACGACCCCGTGGAGAACCCACCCGGCTTCAGCATGGTGGTCAGCCAGAACGCGTATCTGTCCACAGAGGACGACGAGGCGCACGCGGCGCTGGTGGTCACCGCCACCGGCGCGGCGGCGTCGGGCTCGGCCAAGGTCGCGCAGGTGATCGCGATCGACTGCTCCGGCTCCATGGCTCAGCCGCCCACCAAGATCAACGCCGCCCGTCGGGCCACCAGGGCCGCGATCGACGCGCTGACCGACGGGTCGCTGTTCGCCGTCATCGAGGGCACCGACGAGGCCCGGCAGGTCTACCCGGCCGAGGGCATGGCCGAGGCGACGATCCGGACCAGGGCCGAGGCACGCGAGGCCGTGCAGGGCCTGCGCGCGTGGGGCGGCACCGAGATCGGCAAGTGGCTCACCATGGCCCACCGCCTGCTCGCCCCGCACGACACCGCCGTCCGGCACGTCATCCTGCTCACCGACGGCTGCAACAACGAGCCCCCGCACGTGCTCGACCGGGTCCTCGCGGTCTGCCGCTCGGCGTTCTCCTGCGACGCGCGCGGCATCGGCGCAGACTGGGATCCCCGGGAGCTGCTGCGGATCTCCGAGGCACTGCACGGCAGCGCCGACGCGGTGCGACAGCCCGCCGAACTGGCCGCCGACTTCGCGGCTATGACTCGCGCCGCGATGGCGAAGCTGGTCCCGGAGCTGCGGATCGTGGTCCGCACGACCGGGTCGACCCAACTGGGCTTCCTCCGCCAGACCCACCCCGCCGAAGCCGACCTGACCGGCGAGCAGATCGCCCCCGGCGCGATGTCGTTCACCACCGGCTCGTGGGCCGCCGAGACCCGCGAGTACCACCTGCGCCTCGCCGTCGACTCCACCGGCCACACCCTCGACACCGACATCCGCGTCGCCCGCGTCGACTTGGAAGTCCGCAAACCCGGCACCACCGAGTTCGTCCGCGCGTGCGCGCCGAAGGTCGTCCTCGCGCACTGGACCGACGACCTCACCCAGTCCAGCCGAATCGACCCGCTGATCGCCCGCTACACCGGCCAGACAGATCTCCGCCTCGCGGTCCTGCGCGGCTGCGACGCCCACGACAACGGCGACCTGGTCACCGCGGCCGCCGAGTGGGGCAAGGCGGTGGCGCTGGCGACGCGGCTGGAGAACGAGAAGGTGCTGACCCGGCTGCTGCGGCTGGTCGAGCCGGTCGGCGACCCGGCGGCGGGCGTGGTCCGGGTCAAGGACGAACTGCTGGCCGTGGACCTGCGGTCGGTGGCCGTCGGGTCGACCATGTCGAGCCTGAGCAGCATCGACTCGTCCCTGGTGTCGGCGGCCTCCGACCGCGGCGCCCCGCTGCCGTCCGCGCCCGCCGAACCGGACGTGACCTGCCCGAACTGCGCCAACACCTGGCCCGCCACCGCCGCCTTCTGCGGCGCCTGCGGCAGTCCGCTGAACTGAGAGAGCCCACATGCCTGATTTCGAACTCGCCCGCTTCCCCCTCGCCAACGGCGGCTCCGTGATCGTCGAGGTCGACGGCCACGCCGAGGTCGCGCGCGCGGGCAGGCCCGCCCGGGTCGTGCGCGAACTGCGCGGCGCCCTGGGCAACGCCGTCGCCCACGTCAGCGACGCCGCCGCCGAGGCGCTGGCCCAGTTCACCGCCATGTCCCGCCCGCCGGACGAGGTGGAACTCAAGTTCGGGATGAAACTCGACGTCGAGGCGGGCGCGGTGATCGCGCGGACCGGTGTGCAGGGCCAGTTCGAGGTCAAACTCAAGTGGCGGCGCGACGACATCCCCGTCGAGGAGGAAGTGGTCGAGGAGTCCTAGGGCAGACAGATGTCGGGCGGCAACGGAAGCTCTCGGCGTCGGCAGTGTCAGGGCCGGTAGATGTTGGGTGGCAATGGAAGCCGGTGTCTCGCGGGCACCTCCGCGAACCGCGCGTCGTAGGCGCGTTGGAGGCTGCCGTCGTCCATCATCTCGCCGAGCACGCGGTTGACGAACCGCACCAGGTCGATCTGGTCGTCCTTGCCGCTGACCGCGATCCCGGCCTTGCCGAGGCCCTTGCCGTCGTCTGAGTCGTGGTAGTCGAGCAGCACCGTCCCCGGGTCCTGCTGCTGGTATCCCTTCAGGATCAGCACATCGGTGTAGATCGCGTCGACCAGACCGCGCTGCAGCAGCATCAGGCACTCGCTGGTGTCGGCGACCGCGACCGGGATGATCGGCTCGCCCGGCCCCGTGGCCTGCTGGTCGCGCAGCTCGATCATCTCGTCGCTGTTGGTCGTCCGCCTGCCGGAGCAGACCTTCCGCCCGCGCAGGTCGGCGGGCCCGGTCACGTCCTTGAGCCCGGTGCGCACCAACAGGCCGCTGTTGGTGGACAAGTACGGCATGGAGTAGGTCAGCCCGTAGGTCCGCTGCCGCTCGCAGGTGATGCTCACGTCGGCGATCACCAGGTCGACGTGCGGGATCTCCTTGCCCGCCGGGTCGGCCCGCCGCGCGGCGTCGTTGGCATCGGTGTCCAGGGCCGTGAGGCGGCTGCCGGTCGGCAGGGTGATCAGGCGCAGCCGCGGATCGCCCGGGGTGTAGCCGGTGAGCAGCGCGGCGGCGATCCGCTGGGCGATGTCGATCTCGAACCCCACCAGCTCGCCGGTCACCAGGTCGCGCTTGCTGAAGAACGGCGCGGTCTGGCTGACGCCGACCACCAGCTCGTTCTTCTCGCGGATGCGCCTGACCTTGTCCCCGGTCGGCCTGCCGTCGTCACCGCGCGGCCCCTCCCGCGGGTCGCGCGTGGTCAAATCGCACGTCTCGGGCTGGCTCCTCTGCGGCGACTCGGTGTACCCGTCGGGCAGCACCGGCGGCGCCGCCCGGTCCGACCGCGGCTGCGGGGCGGGCGCGGAGCACGCCGCGAGCGCGGCGATCACGGCGAGGACGAGCGCTGCCTTCATCGGTAGTACTCCAGGATCCGTCGGCGCAGCCCCCACACGGCCGCCGCGGCGGCGGCGAGCATGAGCGCCGGGAACACCAGGTCGAACCGGCCCAGCGCCGACCGCGCCGAGTTGGTCGACTCCCGTGCCTTGGCGGTGTGCTTGTCGATGAGTTCGGTGAGCGCCCGGTCGAGCCGCTCGGCGTGTGTGCGGCCGTCGTCGGCGTTGACCTGGGTGACCATCACCGCGAGTTCCTGGAACACCGGCGGCGTCTGCCCGTCGGACTGAGCCTGGGCCAGCAGCGGGCGGTCGTGGTCGCGCCACGCCCGCAGCGCCGCGGCCGCAGGCGCCACCTCCGCGGCGTCGCCCACCGAGCCGAGCAGCGTGTCGATGCTGCTCAGCTTCGTCTCCAGGGTGGCGATGTCGCCGACCTTCGGGAAGATCAGGATGCGCGCCTCGACGCCGTCGGCCTCCCGGCCGAGGTTGCGCGCCTCGGCCAGCGGGGCGACCAGGTGCTCGACGGCGTCCGCGCCGTCGTCGCCGTGCGACCCGGCGATCGCGACGCCCGCCGACAGCCACACCAGCGCTCCCACGGTCAGCACCGTCGCCGCGGCCATCCCGCGGTTCACCTTGCGCCGCGTTCGCTTGTATACGAACCCCTGCGTCCACAGCAGCAGGACCAGCGTCGCCACCCCCGCGCCGAGCGTCAGCCAGGGCGTGTCACCCGCGGCCCGCTGCGCGGCGACCAGCGCCGAGGTCTGCTCCGCGCGCAGCGCGTTCGCCTCCGGCAGCATCCGGTTGCGCACCAGATGTGACGCCTGGGCCAGGTACGACGTGCCGACCGGGTTGCCCGCGTGCAGGTTCGTCCAGCCGGTCTCGACCAGGCGCGAGTACTCGGGCAGCAGGTCGGTGATGGTCCGCACCTGCTCGCGCGGCCGTTCGTCGACCCCGCGGGTCGCCGCCCCGCGCAGCGCGTCGGCGGCGTCGAAGATGTCCTCGCGGAACCCCGCCCGCACCGGCACCGCGCGCTGCGGGTCGACCAGCACGGCGTTGAGCGCTGCGGCGTCGGCGTCGGCGAGCCCGCGGTAGACGTCCAGCGCCGCCGATGTCAGTTCCCCTTGGCGCGCAACGGCTTCGTCGAGCTGTCCCTGCCGCTGCGCCACCGCGGCCCAGCCGAGCCCGCCCACCACGAGCGCGGCCACCGCGACCGCGACGGCGCAGGAGGTGAACTTGCCCTCGGTCCGACGCAGAAACGCCTTGGCGTTGCCGATCCGGGATGACCTCACCGCGTGCACACCCCCTGACTCCGCGTACTCGATCATCATTGCCCATCGGGCGGCGCGGCGGACCCGTTTCGGTGATCCGGAAACTTTTCTCGGCGGACCTGTCGATTCGGCCGGGTGCCGGTCGTCGGTTGGGTGAAGCGGCGGACAGGCGCCGACACCGAGACCGCAAGGAGATCGTCATGGGCAAGCTGGTTGTCACCGAGTTCGTCTCGCTCGACGGCGTCATCGAGGACCCGGGCGGCGCCGAGGGCTTCGAGCACGGCGGCTGGAGCTTCAAGAACCCCGCCCCCGACGGCGACGCGTTCAAGTTCGAGGAACTGATGGCCGCCGACGCCCAGCTGCTGGGCCGCAAGACCTACGAGGCCTTCGCCGCCGCCTGGCCGGAGATGACCGACGAGGCCGGGTTCGCCGACAAGATGAACTCCATGCCCAAATACGTCGTCTCCACCACCCTGACCGAGGCCACCTGGAACAACACCACCGTCATCGCCGACAACGTCGCCGAAGAGGTCGCCAAGGTCAAAGCCGCCCACGACGGCGACATCCTCATCGCGGGCAGCTCCGTGCTCATCGACACCCTCCGCGAACACGACCTCATCGACGAATACCGCCTGATGGTCCACCCGGTCGTCCTCGGCACCGGCAAGCGCCTCTTCAACAACAGCGCCGCCGACCTCGAACTCGTCGAATCCCGCAACGTCGGACCGAACGTGCTCCTCCAGACCTACCGGCCCGCCGCCAAGACCGAGGAGTGAACCGCGGTAGGTCACCGCTAGTAGTCGTGGCCCGTTCGGGTGGTTCGTCTGGTTCCAAAGGGGTAACAGATTCACCCGATCGGCGACGTCTCTGGTGTTCGCATCCGACTTGGAGGCACACCCATGAGGCGTCGTGGAACCGTCCGGGCTGCGGTCCTGGCGGCAGTAGTTCCCCTGTTCCTGGGCACCGCGGGTGTTGACGCGGTCGCCGCGCCCGCCGGACCCGATCTGCGTGGGGAGACCCTGTCCCCAGCCGATCGGGTGACGGCGGACAAGTCGCCGACCAGCCGACTGGCCAAGACCGACCCGTCCCTGCTGGGCCGCACCGACAGCGCGCCCGTCCCAGTCCTGATCAAACTGGACTACGACTCGACGGCCACCTACGCGGGCGGGCGCCGGGGCCTGGAAGCCACCAGCCCGTCGGTCACCGGCAAGAAGCTCAAGGACAAGACCGCCGCCCAGCAGAAGTACGACGCCTTCGCGGCCGACCAGGAGAAGGCGTTCGCCGCCGAACTCGCCAAGCGGACATCGCAGGCCACGATCGGCCGCTCGCTCCGCACGGTCTACGGCGGCGTGTCGGCCACGGTGCCCGCCAACAAGATCGCCGACATCCTGGCGATCCCCAACGTCGTCGCGGTCCAGCAGGACTCGATGAACCACATCCTCACCGACTCCAGCCCCCAGTTCCTCGGCGCGCCGAGCGCGTACAACCAACTCGGCTCCACGGCGAACGCGGGCCGGGGCGTCCTCTACGGCAACCTCGACACCGGCGTCTGGCCGGAGCACCCGTCCTTCGCCGACCTGGGCAACATGCCCGCACCGCCCGCGCCGTCCAGGGAGTGCAACTTCGGCGACAACCCGCTGACCCCGGCGGTCGATGTCTTCGTCTGCCAGCGCAAGCTCGTCGGCGGCGCCCACTTCACCGACACCTACGACATCCTCCAAGGCGACGACGTGTTCGCGGGAACGGCCCGGGACAGCAACGGGCACGGCACCCACACCGCGTCCACGTCCGCTGGAAACATCGTCAGCAACGTGACCGTCCTCGGTCGCGCGCAGGCGCCGATCCACGGCATCGCCCCTGGCGCGTGGGTCATGGAGTACAAGGTCTGCGGTCCCGCGGGCTGTTTCCCCTCCGACACCACAGCCGCGGTCGGCCAGGCCATCCTCGACGGCGTCGACGTGATCAACTATTCGATCTCCGGCGGCGAGGACCCGTTCACCGACCCGACCGAACTGGCCTTCCTCGACGCCTACGCCGCCGGCGTGTTCGTCTCGGCCTCCGCGGGCAACTCCGGACCGGGCGCGAGCACCGCGTCGCACCTGTCGCCGTGGGTGACCACGGTGGCGGCCTCGACCCAGACCCGCGAGTTCGCCTCCACGCTGACCGTGACCGCGTCGAACGGTGACACCTTCACCGCCGACGGCGCCTCGATCACCCCCGGCGCGGGACCGGCTCCGATCGTCCTCGCGAGCGACGCGCCGTACTCGCGTCCGCTGTGCGACGCGCCCGCCGCACCGGGCACGTTCACCGGCAAGATCGTGGCCTGCGAGCGCAGCCCTGGCCGGGTGCTGAAGGGATTCAACGTCCTGCAGGGCGGTGCGGTCGGCATGGTGCTCTACAACCCGACCCTCGCCGACGCCCTCACCGACACCCACTGGCTCCCGGTGGTCCACCTGCCCAACGGCACCGGGTTCCTCGGCTTCATGGGCACCCACACCGGGGAGACCGCCCAGTTCACCGCGGGCCAAGCCCGTGCGGGCCAGGGCGACGTCATGGCCGCGTTCTCCTCGCGTGGCCCCGGCGGCCACTTCATCAAGCCCGACGTCACCGCGCCCGGCGTGCAGATCCTCGCCGGTGATACCCCGGTCGTCGAGTCGGTCAGTTCCGGGCCGGGCGGCGAGTACTTCCAGGCGATCGCGGGCACGTCGATGTCCTCCCCGCACACGGCGGGCGCGGCCATCCTGCTGAAGGCGATCAACACCGGATGGACACCCGGCCAGATCAAGTCCGGCCTTATGACCACCGCGAACACCAATGTGGTCAAGGAAGACCTGGTGACCAAGGCCGACCCGTTCGACCTCGGCGCGGGCCGCATCGATCTCAACAAGGCATGGCTCCCCGGCCTGACCTTCGACGAGACCGCGACGAACATGGCGCTGCTGGGCAACGACCCGCTCAACGCCGTGCACCTCAACATCCCGTCGGTCAACGCGAAGGTGATGCCGGGCAAGCTGAGCACCGTCCGCACGGCCAAGAACGTCAGCGGGCAGAAGGTGCGCTACAACGCCGAGACGACCGCCCCGGCCGGGGCGACGATCACGGTGCAGCCGAGGAACTTCACCCTCGACCCCGGCCAGTCGGTCCAGCTCACCATCACCATCGAGTCGCAGGCCGCCCCCGCGCAGTACTTCGGCGAGGTCCGGCTTGTGCCGACCAAGATGGGTGTCCCGACGCTGCACCTGCCGGTGGCCTACAAGACCGGTCAGGCGGCGCAGGTGACGCTGGCGAGCGAGTGCTCGCCCGCCGCGGTCGCGGTCAACGGGATCAGCACCTGCCAGGTCACCGCGACGAACAACTCGTTCGACGACACGACGGTCAACCTGACCACCAGGCTCAACAACAAGCTCAGGGTGGCGGGCGCGACCAACGCGACCATCGTCAACAACCGCACGGTGCAGAAGCTGAACGTCCCGCTCGCGGGCGCCATCCCCGGCGTGCCGTCGGTCGATCCCGGGGAGCTGTTCGGCTACATCCCGCTGTCCGCCTTCGGGATCACGCCGACGCCGATCGGTGACGAGGAACTCATCAACTTCAACGTTCCGGCGTTCGTCTACAACGGAGTCACCTACAGCCGGGTCGGCGTCGACTCGAACGGGTACCTCGTCGCGGGCGGCGGCACCGCCGAGGACAACAACTGCTGCGACCTGCCATCGGGCGCGAGCCCAGCCCGGCCGAACAACATCCTCGCGCCGTTCTGGACCGACCTCGACGGCACCGGGCGGCCCGGCGTCTACGTCGGCGTGCTCACCGACGGCGTGAACTCGTGGCTCGTCTTCGAGTACCAGGTGAACGTCTTCGGCACCGCGTCCGGACGGGTGTTCCAGGTGTGGATCGGCATCGACGGGACGCAGGACATCACCTTCGCCTACAACCCGGCGGACCTGCCCGCGCACCCAGGCCAGCCGTTCCTGGTCGGCGCGGAGAACAACCTGGGCGGCGGCGACGTCGCCGCGGTCCTGCCCACCGGTGACCTGCGGGTGACGAGCTCGGCGCCGACGCCGGGTGCCTCGGTCTCCTACACGGTCAGCGTGCGGGCGACGGAGCCCGGGACCGGCACGGTCACCACGGAGATGACCGGACCGGACCTGCCAGGCACGACGGTGGTCCGAACGGATATCGCGATCAGCTGACCGGTCACGGCCGATGAATTGACCGGTCACGGTGGCCCGGCGGAGTCCCGCCGGGCCACTGTGACGTCACATACCGGCAGTGCTGGACTTGGCGGCGCGGCGGGAGCCGACCGAGCCGAACGTCTCGCGGTCGGCTAGGAAGCCTTCCAGGGCGAAGGTGGCCGCGCCGAGGCTCACGGGGTTGTCCGTCAACGCGCTGAGCCGCAGTGTCACCTGGCTGAACGGGTCCGACATGGCCTGTTCGGCGGCGACCTGACGGGCGGTTCGCAGGAGTGGTTCGCCCAGGTGGGTGGCGATCACGTTGCCCAGGACCATGGTCCGCGGGTTGAACAGGTTCACCAGGGTGGCGATCGCGACGCCCAGGTAGCGGCCGGTCTGGTCGACCACCCGCTGGGCCACCGGGTCGCCGTCGGCGAGGTCCTTCGCCAGGGCCGGGAGGATGTCGGCCTGGGCGCCGGTCAGCAGTCGGCTGGCGGGGTCGGCCTCCCGGATGGTCTCCATGATCCCGTAGACGCCGACGTACGCCTCGACGCAGCCGCGTCGACCGCAGCGGCAGTGGCGGCCGTCGAGGATGAGCGAGGTGTGGCCCCACTCGCCCGCGCTGTTGGAGACGCCTCGGTACAGGGCGCCGTCCACGGCGATGCCGACGCCGACACCGGAGCGGAGGGTGATGACGATCAGGTCGTCGACGTCGCGGCCCGCGCCGAACCAGAGCTCGGCGACGGTGCTGGCCTTGAGGGGGTTGTCCAGGAAGAGCGGGTAGGAGAGGCGCTCTTCCATGAGGGTTTTGAACGGGATGTCGCGCCAGGACCAGTAGGGCGAGAACACCGACACACCGCCCTCGGGCTCCACCAGGCCGGGCACGCTCAGGCCGACGCCGAGCACCCGGTCGGTGTCGGGGCCGACGACGTCGGTCACGCCGCGGGCGATGAGGTCGGCGAGGTCCTCCGGCTGGGTCGCGGCGGGGTCGACGGGGAGCTCGGCTGACCGCAGGACCGTCATGCCGAGGTCATACAGCTCCACGTGCACGGCGGTCTCGGCGATGTCCACCCCGACCAGCACGCCGCGGTCCGGGTTGATGGCCAGCTGGGCGCGGGGCCTGCCGCCGTTCGACTCGTCGTGGCCCATCTCGACCAGGACACCGACGTCGAGCAGCTCGGAGATCATGTTGCCGACCGTGGCGAACGACAGCCCGGTGGCGTTGGCGATGTCCTGCCTGCTGGTGTGTCCCGGAGCGGCGTAGACCGCCTGGAGCACGCTGAACCGGTTGCGCCGTCTGATGTCGCGCGCCGTCAAGTGGAACACGGGTGCCGCCCCCTGCTTGGTGCCTGTTGCCGCAGACAGTGTCAGAAATTCTTCTTACGAGAGTATTTACAACACTTATCTTAAGTCATAGTGTGCCTCCCGTCACCCTCTTCAAGCCAGACCGATCGAAGGAGTTCCCCGATGTCGTGGACCCGCATGAGCCGTGGCACGGCTGTGCTGTGTGGGCTGTCGTTGACGTTGGCCGCCGCGGCGTGTTCGTCGGGCAAGGAGTCTGGTTCGCAGCCCGCGGGGCAGGCGAAGGACGGCAAGATCACGATCGTCTACGCGCAGAAGCAGGGTGATCAGGAGTACTTCATCGGCGAGGCCGAGGGCGCCAAGGCCAAGGCCGCCGAGCTGGGCATCGACCTGAAGGTCGTCAACCTCGGCAACGACGCCAACAAGGCCGTCACCGAGGTGCAGAACGCGATCAACCAGAAGGCATCCGGCGTCATCGTCGTGGTCCCGGACCCGTCGGTCGGCCCGCAGCTGGTGCAGCTGACCAAGTCGGCCAACGTGGCGCTGCTGACCTCCGATGACCAGGTGTGCACCAACGGCCCGGACCCGACAGCGTGCGCCAAGGAGAACCTGGTGCCGCGCATCGGGTTCAGCGGCGAGCAGATGGGCGCCGAGGTCGGCAAGCGGGCGGGTGAGGACTTCAAGAAGGCCGGGTGGAAGCCCGAGGAGACCGCGATCATCGAGGCCTGGAAGCAGGACGTGACGGTCTGCACCGACCGGGTCAAGGCCAACCAGAAGGCGTTCAAGGAGACCGCCGGGGTCGACGTCAAGGTGATCGAGGTCGGCACCGACAACACCCCGTCGGACGCGCAGAACAAGATCTCCGCGACCGTGTCGGGAAACCGGTCGGTGAAGAACTGGATCGTCATGGGCTGCAACGACGAGAACGTCTCCGGCGGCGTCACCGCGATCCAGAACGCGGGCTACTCGGCGGACAACGTGCTTGGTGTCGGCCTGGGCGCCTACCTGGCGTGCAAGGAGTGGCGCGGCGGCAAGCCGACCGGGTTCAAGGCGGCGCTGTTCATCAACGGCAAGGACGTCGGCGCGCTGTCGGTGCAGACGATCTACGACTTCATCAAGAACGGCAAGGCCATGCCCGCCGAGGCCTTCGCGCCCACCACGATGGTCGACGCGACCACCTGGCAGCAGGCAGGCGTCAAGTGCGCGTGACCGAAGGGCTGCGGGTCACCGGCGTGGCGAAGAGCTTCGCCGGTGTCCACGCGGTGCGCGAGGTGAGTGTGGACTTCCCGGCCGGGGCGGTGACCGCCCTCATGGGCGAGAACGGTGCCGGGAAGTCCACCCTCATCAAGATCCTCGGCGGCGACCACCTCCCGGACCGGGGTCGGCTCGAGCTCGACGGCGAGTCGCTCGAGCTGACCTCTCCAGCCGACGCCCGCGCCGCGGGCATCCGGGTGATCGCCCAGGAGCCGGAGATCGTGCCGCACGTGTCGGTCGCCGAGAACGTCTACCTCGGCGCCCTGCCGCGCAAGGTGGGCCGGATGATCGACCGGGCGGCCCTGCGTGAGCGGATGCGCGCGGACCTCGCCCGGCTGGGTTTCGATGGCGCGCTGAACCCGGACACGATCGGTTCGAAGCTGACCCCCGCGCAGCGCCAGCTCGTGGAGATCATGCGGGCGCTCACGACCGACGCCAAGGTGATCGCCTTCGACGAGCCGACCTCGTCGCTCTCGGAGCACGAGGCGGAGGCGTTGTTCGCGCTGATCGGCAGGTTGCGGGACCAGGGCATGGCCGTCATCTATGTGTCGCACCGGATGCGGGAGATCCTGCGGCTGGCCGACCACGTGGCGGTGCTGCGCGACGGGGCGCTCGTGGGGGTGCGCCCGGTCGCCGAGACGACCGACGCGGAGATCGTGCGGATGATGGTCGGCCGCGATCTGTCCACTGTGTTCACCCGCTCGCACGGCGAACCCGGTGACGTCGTCCTCGACGTCGACAAGGTCACCACCGACGACGTGACCGACGTGAGCCTCACGGTTCGCGCCGGTGAGGTCGTCGCGCTGGCCGGGCTCGTCGGGGCAGGCCGCTCCGAGTTGGCCGGTGCGCTGGTCGGGGACCTGCCGATCGTGTCGGGCGAGGTGCGGGTCGACGGCAAACGGGTCCGCCTGCGGTCACCGCGTGACGCGGTCCGCGCCGGGTTCGGCTACGCGCCCGAGGAGCGCAAGGCTCAAGCGCTGCTGCTGCACCGCGGCGTGCGGGACAACATCTCCCTGGCCATGCTCGACCGGCTGCGCACCGCCCGGATCGTCCGGCGCGGCGAGGAACGCGCGCTCGCCAAGAAGTACGTCGAGCAGCTGCGCGTGCGCACGCCCTCGATCGAGCAGGAGGTGCGCAAGCTCTCCGGCGGCAACCAGCAGAAGGTCGTGCTCGCACGCTGGCTGGCCCGCAAGCCCAAGGTGCTCATCCTCGACGAGCCCACCCGCGGCGTCGACATCGGCGCCAAGATCGAGATCTACCGGGTCATCGACGAACTCGCCGCCTCGGGCGTCGCCGTGCTCGTGATCTCCTCCGAACTGCCCGAGGTCCTCGGCCTGGCCGACCGGATCGTGGTCATGCAGAGCGGCCGCGTCACGGGCGAACTCGCTCGCGCCGAGGCCACCGAGGAAGCGGTCCTCGCACTGGCCATGGCCGAAGACCTGGCAACGTCCATGAAGGAAAGCCCATGACCCGCCACCACGGCATCGAGGTTGACCGCGCCCTGGCCACGGCCGACGACCTGTCCACAAAGGAAGCGTCATGACACGTCAACTCGACCAGGAGGTGGAGCCCGCCGTGACCCCGGCCGACCCACCAGCCCCCAACGCCGCACGCCGTGTCCTGCACGCGATCGGGCCGGGCAACCTGTCCCTCATCGGCGCGCTGATCGTGGTCGTGGCGATCTTCGGCTCGCTCAACTCCGGCTTCCTCGACCTGGCGAACCTCGCGGGCATCGGTGAGGCGGTCACGGTGTTCGGCCTGCTGGCCGTCGTCCAGACCGTCATCATCATCTGCGGTGCCCTGGACATCTCGGTCGGCTCGCAGGCTGGCATCGCCTCGGTGGTCAGCGCGATGGCGTTCACCGCCACCGGCAGCAACGCCTTCGTCGGCATCCTGGCCGCCCTCGGCGTCGGGATCGTCGTGGGCGCGGTCAACGGGCTGATCATCGTCTACGGGCGGGTCAACCCGGTGATCGCGACCCTGGCCACCCTCGCGGCCTACAAGGGTCTGGCGCAGCTGATCTCCGGCGGCAAGGCGCAGGGTTTCGTGCTCGACAACGACCTGTTCATCTTCATCGCCCGCGGCAAGATCGCGGGCCTGCCGGTGCCGATCATCATCCTGGCCGTCGTCGCGCTCGGCATGCACATCCTGCTCAAGTACACCGACATCGGCCGCAACATCTACGCCATCGGCGGCAACGACACCGCCGCCCGCCTGGCCGGTATCAACATCAACAAGTACCTGATCGCCGTGTTCATGCTCGCGGGCGTCGTCTCGGCCATCGCCGGGATCATCCTGACCGCCCGCACCGGCTCCGGCCAGCCTGTTTCCGGCAGCGAGGGCCTCGAACTCAAGGCGATCACCGCGGCCGCCCTCGGCGGCTGCGCGCTCAAGGGCGGCAAAGGAACGATCGGCGGCACCCTGCTCGCCGTCGTGCTCCTCGGCGCGCTCGACAACGGCCTCAACGTCGTGGGCGTCAACACGTTCTGGCAGAACGTGGCCCAGGGAACGTTGTTGGTCGCCGCGGTGGTGATCCAGCAGCGCCGCAGCGGCGAACGAGCGGTCGGACTCCCTGCCTGACCGTTCGGGTTTTTCCCCTTCCCGCAAAGAAAGGATCGAGATGCGCTTCCCTGCGAAGCTCGCCTGCGCGGCGGCCGTGACGGCCGTCGTGTCGGGTGTGCTTGTCGTGGTCTCGACATCGGCGTCGGCGACGGCACCGGTTCCGGGCAACACGCTGGCGGCGACCCCGCCGATGGGCTGGAACAGCTGGAACAAGTTCAAGTGCGACATCGACGAGGCGAAGATCAAGTCGGCGGCAGACGCCATGGTGTCCTCCGGCATGGCCGCCGCGGGATACAAGTACGTCAACATCGACGACTGCTGGGCGGAGCGCGACCGCGACGCCAACGGCAACCTGGTGCCACACCGGACGGCCTTCCCCAACGGCATCAAGGCCGTGGCCGACTACATCCACAGCAAGGGCCTCAAGGTCGGCATCTACTCCAGCGCGGGCGACCGGACCTGCACCGGCAGGCCCAATGAGGGCCAACAGCCCGGCTCGATCGGGTTCGAGCAGAAGGACGCCGACCAGTGGGCGTCCTGGGGCATCGACCTGCTGAAGTACGACAACTGCGGCAACCGGCAGGGCAAGTCCAACCTCGAGCGCTACACCGCCATGGGCAACGCGCTGCGCAACACCGGGCGCGACATCGTCTACAGCCTCTGCAACTGGGGTGAGGTCGACCCGATCGGCGGTGGCCCGTACATCTTCGGTCCCACCGTCCGCGGCAACCTGTGGCGCACGACCTTCGACATCTCCGACAACTGGGGTGTCGTGGTGAGCCTGCTCGACCAGCAGAAGGGCCTGGAGCCCTTCGCCAAGGTCGGCGGCTGGAACGACCCGGACATGCTGGAGGTCGGCAACGGCAACCAGACCGAGACCGAGTACCGCTCGCACTTCAGCCTGTGGGCGGTGCTCAACGCGCCACTGATCGCGGGCAACGACCTGGCGGCCATGACCCCGGGGATCAAAGCCATCCTGACCAACCCCGACATGATCGCGGTCAACCAGGACTGGGGCGGCTCCCAGGGCAGGCTGCTGCGTGACTACGGCAACGGCACCCAGGTGTGGGGCAAGCCGATGGCCGACGGCTCGGTCGTGGCGGTCCTGTTCAACCGCAACACCGCCACCACCACGGTGAGCACGACGGCGGCGGAGATCGGCCTCGGCGGGTCCAGCTCCTACGGTTTGAAGGACCTGTGGTCGAAGGCGACGACGACCTCCACCGGCGCCATCAGCGCTTCTGTCGCCGGCCACGGCGTCGTCGTGTTCAAGGTCAGCCGCGCGGGCTCGACCGCCGCCGCACCCGCGGCGGGCACCCACCAGCTCGGCGACCTGGCCTGGCTGGCCTCGTCCAACAGCTGGGGGCCCGTCGAGCGCAACACCAGCAACGGCGAGTCCGCCGCGGGCGACGGCAAGCCGCTGAACATCGGCGGCACCGCCTACGCCAAGGGCCTGGGCGCGCACACCGACTCCGCGGTGCACGTCTACCTCGGCAATGCCTGCCAGCGGTTCGAGGCCAAGGTCGGCATCGACGCCGAGTCCGGCACCAACGGCAGCGCGCGCTTCCAGGTGTACGGCGACGGCGTGCTGCTCGCCTACACCGACGTGCTCAAGGGCGGCGCCCCCGCGGTCACGATGTCGGTTCCCACCAAGGGATACCGCACGCTGGAGCTGCGGGCCACCGACGGCCGCGACGGCAACGGCTACGACCACGCCGACTGGGCCGACGCGAAGATCACCTGCGCCGCCCCGTCGAACGGCTCACACGCCGGTGACCGCACGTGGACCTCGTCGACCAACGGCTGGGGTCCGGTCGAGCGCAACGCCAGCAACGGCGAGACCGCCGCGCTCGACGGCACCGTGCTCACCCTCGGCGGCGTCCGCTACCGCCACGGCATCGGCGCGCACGCCGACAGCACCGTCGTGCTGCCGGTCAACGGCGCCTGCCACGGCTTCGACGCGCTCGTCGGCCTCGACGTCGAGGTGAACTCGGCCTCGGCGAGCGTGGTGTTCGAGGTCGTCGCCGACGGCACCACCGTCTACACCAGCCCGACTCTCCGGGCAGGCCAGACGGCGCCGGTGGCGGTGGCCCTCAACCGGCCCGCGTCGGTCTCGCTCGTTGTCCGCGGCACCGCCGACGGCAACGGCTACGACCACGCGGACTGGGCGGGAGCACGCCTGTCCTGCGACTGACCCATCCACGGCCCGGTCCCGCGCGCACCTGCCCGCGCGGGACCGGGCCTCCTACCAAGAGGAAGCGATGATCAAGCTCTCGGCGACCCGCGGGTTCGTCCCACCCGGGCAGCTCTCGGAGGGACCGGTCTGGGACCGGGCCCACCAGGAACTGCTGTGGGTGGACATCCCGGCCGGTCACATCCACTCCGCCACCATCGGACCCGACCTGGTGCACCGCGCGACCGTGACGCTCGACCGTCCCGTCGGCGCGGTGCTGCCGTGTGTGTCGGGCGGGCTGCTGGCTGCGGCCGGTGACGCGTTCGTGTTCCTCGACCGGGACGGCACGGTGACCGAGACGGTCCCGCTGCCCGGCCCCCAGGACGGGCTGCGGTTCAACGACGCGAAGGTGGACCCGCGGGGCAGGCTGCTGGCGGGCACGATGTCCTACGCCGAGGAGACCGGCAGCGCCGCGCTGTACCGGCTCGACCCCGACCGGACGGTGACCACGCTGCGCGCCGACGTGACGATCTCCAACGGTCTCGGCTGGAGCCCCGACGGCGGCACCCTCTACTACGCCGACAGCCCCACCCAGCGGGTCACCGCCTACGACTACGACCTCGACACCGGCACCATCAGCGGCGCGCGCACCTTCGCCGCGTTCGACGACGGTGTGCCGGACGGGCTGTGCGTCGACCGCGACGGCACGGTGTGGGTCGCGGTGTGGGGGACCGGGCAGGTCCGCGCGTTCGACCCCACCGGGCGGGCGGCGGCGGTGGTCAACGTCGGCCCGTCGCAGGTGTCCAGCTGCGCGTTCGCCGGGCCGGACCTCGACGTCCTGGTGATCACCACGGCCGCCCAGGGCCCGGCGGCGAGCGAGCCGAACGCCGGGCGGCTGTTCACCTGCGTTCCCGGTGCCACCGGCCTGCCGGTGACCCCGTTCGCCGACACGAGGCTGGTGATCGCCGGTGATTGACCCACCCGTCATCGCGATCCTGCGCGCCGACTCCGCGACCCGGTTCGCCGAGGTCACCGCCACGCTCCGGGCGGCGGGGGTGCAGGCCGTCGAGTTCACCCTGTCCACCCCGGGCGCCCTCGACGCCCTGCGCGAGTGCGCGGACCTCGGACTGGGGGCGGGCACCGTGCTGACCGCCGCCGACGCCGCCCGCGCGGTCGACGCGGGCGCGCGCTACTTGATCACCCCCGCTGTGTGCGCCGAGGTGATCGCCGAGGGCCGCCGTCTCGGCGTTCCCGTGTACGCGGGAGCGCTCACCCCCAGCGAGATCCTCGACGCGTGGACCGCGGGCGCGTCGATGGTCAAGGTCTTCCCGGCGTCCTTCGGCGGCCCGGGATACATCTCCGCGATCCGCGCGCCGCTGCCGCACATCCCGCTTGTGCCGACCGGCGGCATCGGCGTCGCCGAGGCGAAGGCGTACCTCGACGCGGGCGCCACCGCCGTCGGCATGGGCGGTCCGCTGGTCGGCGACGCGTGCGTGGGCGGCAGCCTGGCCGCGCTGCGTGAGCGTGCGCTGGAGCTGGTGGAGGCACTGCGATGACGGACCTGATCACCCTCGGCGAGGCCATGGGTGTCATGGCGGCCACCGAGACCGGCCCGCTCACCTCGGGATCGGCCATGCGACTCGGTTTCGCCGGGGCGGAGGCCACTGTCGCGATCGGGGTCAGCCGCCTAGGCCACCAATGCGCGTGGATCGGCAGCGTCGGCGCCGACTCGATCGGCACGATGGTGCTCGACCGGCTGCGGGCCGAGCGCGTCGACATCGCGGGCTGCCGCACCGCCGACCAGCCGACCGGCCTGATGATCCGGGAGCGGCGCACCGCCGACCGGATCCGCGCGTCGTACTACCGCAAGGGATTCGCCGGATCGCTCCTGTGCGCCGCGGACATCGCCGCGGACCGGATCGGAACCGCGCGGGTGCTGCACCTGACCGGCATCACCCCGGCGCTGAGCGAGTCTGCACGCACCGCGGTGCGGGCCGCGGTCGACGCGGCGGTGGCGGCCGGGGTGACGATCTCGCTCGACCTCAACTACCGCGCCGCGCTCTGGCCGCGCGCCGAGGCGGCGGCGGAGTTGGCGCCGCTGGTCGCGGTGTCCGACATCGTGTTCGCCAGTGACGACGAGGCCACGCTGCTCGTGCCCGACGCCGATCCCGTGGGCCTGGCCAAGTCGCTCGCCGCGCTCGGGCCGGGGCAGGTCGTGCTGAAGCTCGGCGCTGCCGGCGCGGTCGCGCTGGTGGACGGCGAGTTGGTCGATCAGCCCGCGGTGCCGGTGACCTGCGTCGACCCGATCGGCGCCGGGGACGCGTTCGTCGCCGGGTACCTGTCGGGGGTGCTCGACGGGCTGCCCGTCGCCGACCGCCTGCACCGCGCCGCCACGTGCGGCGCGTTCGCCGTGTCCGTGGTCGGCGACTGGGAGGGGCTGCCGTCGCGCCGCGAACTCGAGCTGCTCGGTGGGTCCGATGTCAGCCGCTGAGGAAAGGAACATGATGAGTCGACTCGCCGACAAGGTCGCCGTGGTCACCGGGGCGGCCTCCGGCATCGGCGCCGCCACCGCGCACCGGCTGGCCGCCGAGGGCGCGGCCGTGGTCGTCGCCGACATCACCGCCGACGCGGGGGAGGAGGTGGCCGCCAAGATCCGCGCGGCGGGCCACCGTGCCCGCTTCGTCCACTGTGATGTGTCTATTGAGGACTCGTGGTTGGCGCTGCGTGACCAGGTGGGTGCGGTGGACGTGCTGTGCAGCAACGCGTCGATGCAGGCCGTGGTGCCCGCACACGAGCTGCCCCGCGCCGCTTGGGACCGCGACATCGCGGTGAACCTGACCCCGCTGTTCCTCGGCGCGCGCACGTTCATCGACGGCCTGCGCGCCCGCCGGGGCAACATCGTGGCGATGTCGAGTGTGCACGCCCAGTTCGGGCTGCCCGGGTTCCCCAGCTACGCCGCGGCCAAGGGCGGCCTGTGCGCGCTGGTCCGGCAGCTCGCGGTGGAGTACGGGGCCGACGGCGTGCGGGTCAACGCCGTGCTGCCCGGCCCGATCCTGACCCCGGTGTGGGACGGCGTGGACGAGGCGGGCAGGCGCCAGTCCGCCGAGGCCACCGCGCTGGGCCGGATGGGATCGCCGGAGGAGGTCGCCGCGGCCGTGGCGTTCCTCGCCTCGGCAGACGCGGCCTACCTCACCGGCACGAACCTGGTCGTCGACGGCGGCTGGAGCATCAAGAAGGAGTCGCAGTGAAGATCGCTGTGCTGGTCACGGGTCGCCTCGGTGACGCTGGTCTGTTCATCGTCAAGGAGTCGCAGTGAAGATCGCTGTGCTGGTCATGGGTCGCCTCGGTGACGCTGGTCTGTTCATCGTCAAGGAGTCGCAGTGAAGATCGCTGTGCTGGTCATGGGTCGCCTCGGTGACGCTGGTCTGTTCATCGTCAAGGAGTCGCAGTGAAGATCGCTGTGCTGGTCATGGGTCGCCTCGGTGACGCTGGTCTGTTCATCGTCAAGGAGTCGCAGTGAAGATCGCTGTGCTGGTCATGGGTCGCCTCGGTGACGCTGGTCTGTTCATCGTCAAGGAGTCGCAGTGAAGATCACCGCCCTAACCACCTACCTCGTCGCGCCGCGCTGGTGCTTTCTGAAGGTGGAGACCGACGAGGGTGTCACCGGCTGGGGCGAACCGGTGATCGAGGGCCGCGCGCACACGGTCGCCGCCGCGGTCGCCGAGTTGGCCGACTACCTGGTCGGCAAGGACCCGATGACCATCGAGGCCCACTGGCAGACGCTCACCAAGGGTGGCTTCTACCGGGGCGGCCCGATCCTGTCCTCCGCGATCGCCGGGATCGACCAGGCACTGTGGGACATCACCGGCAAGGCGCTGGGTGTCCCGGTATGGCAGCTGCTCGGCGGCGCGGTGCGCGACCGGGTGCGCATGTACAGCTGGATCGGCGGCGACCGCCCGGACGACGTCGCCGCGGCGGCGGTGGAGAAGCAGCAGCAGGGCTTCACCGCGATCAAGATGAACGGCTCGGCGGAACTGGAGCTCATCGACACCCCGCGCGCCACCCGCGCCATCGCCGACCGGGTCGCCGCCGTGCGCGACGCCTGCGGCGACGAGTTCGACATCGCCGTCGACTTCCACGGCAGGCTGTCGCTGCCGATGGCCCGGCGCGTGCTGCCGCTGCTGGAGCCGTACCTGCCGTTCTTCGTCGAGGAACCCCTGGTCCCGGAGTGCAGCGACCAGCTCGGCGAGATCACCCGCTCGACCTCCATCCCGATCGCGACGGGGGAGCGGCTGTTCTCCCGCTGGGACTTCAAGAACGTGCTGCGCTCGGGGGTGGCGGTCGTGCAGCCCGACCTGTCCCACGCGGGCGGCATCTCGGAGGTCCGCCGGATCGCCGCCATGGCCGAGACCTACGACGTCGCGCTGGCCCCGCACTGTCCACTGGGGCCGATCGCACTGGCGGCGAGCCTGCAGGTCGGCTTCGCCTCGCCGAACCTGCTGATCCAGGAGCAGAGCCTGGGCATCCACTACAACGCGGGCTCCGACCTGCTGGACTACCTGGTCGACCGCGACGTCTTCACCTACCGCGACGGCTACGTGAGCAGGCTGGACGGCCCGGGGCTGGGCATCGAGGTGGACGAGACCGCCGTCCGCCGCGCCGCTGAGGTCGGCCACCGCTGGCGCAACCCGGTGTGGACCAGGAAGGACGGCTCCCTGGCCGAGTGGTGAGGCTCAGCCGCGGCGCAGGACCGTGGCTGCCTTGGTGGCGGCGCGGGCCTGCCTGCGGTGGCCGTGTTTCTTGAGGTACCACCCCAGCCACGCCAGCGACTCCGCCAGTCCCGCGAGGTTGTCGCTCGGGTGGCTGTCGTCCAAGGTGTTGACGATGTCGACGGCTTCCGTCGTCAGGCCGGGTACCTCGGCGAGACGGTCCAGGCGGGCGTGGCGCAGGGCGAGGTTGGCCAGCGCGGTGGCGAGGCCCGTGGGCGAGTCCAGCTTCCGCTGTAGGGCAACGGCTTCCTCAGTGGTCTTGAGGGCTTCCTCGTGTCGGTCGTTGTCGCAGTAGCGGATGCCGAGGCTGTTCACCGACCGCGCCAGGCCCGCCGGGTCCGCGATTTCCCTATAGAGCGCAACGGATTCCTCCGTCGCGGCGAGGGCCTCCCGGTGGCGGGCGAGCGCGGCGAGGCGGTTGCCGAGGCTGTGCAGCGAGTCGGCGAGCAGGGGGCGGTCGAGCAGTTCGCGGTGCAGGCCGACCGCCCGCTCGGTCGCGGCGAGCGCCGCCGCTGGATCGCCGCGCCAGGCGTGGACGAGACCGAGGTTGTGGAACGCCTTGGCCAGGCCGGGTTTCGAGTCCGCGGCGCGGCACCGGGCCTCGACGTCCCGCAGTACGGCGATCGCCTCGTCGAACCGGCCCTCGGAGGCCAGCCGCAGGCCGTGGTCGTTGAGCTGGTCGGTCGACACGCGGGTCGGCTCGCCATCGTCGCTGACAGTTATACCGTTCTTGCTGAACAGGGCCGTGCTGTAGGTGATGAACTCGGGGTTGTCGCGGGCGAACTCGCGGTAGAGGGTGGCCGCTTCCTCGCGGACCGGACGCGCCTCGTCGGCGCGGCCCAGCTTCGTCAGCTCCTGTTCGAGCCCGACCAGCGTGGCCCAGTACGCGAACGAGTGTCCGTCCGGCAGCCCGCGGTACCGGTCGACGGCGGCCTTGAGCTTGGCGGCCGCCTCCTCATGGTCGCCGAGGTCGCTGAGGGCCAGGCCCAGATCGGCCAACGCGGACGCGTGCGCGGCGGCGTCCGGCAGCCGCTCCCGGATGGCCGCGGACTCCCGTGTCACGGCGACCGCCTCCGCCCGCCTGCCGAGCTCGGCGAGCTGGTTGCCCAGATTGGCCAGCGCGGCGGCCAGCAGGGGCAGGTACGCCCGGTCGGTCGTGGCGAGCTCGCGGTAGAGGACGACGGCTTCCCGCACGACGTCGTGGGCCTCGGCCCGGCGGCCGTGCAGTCCGAGACCCATGGCGTAGTGGTTGAGCGACTCCGCGAGGTCTTGGCGCACCCCGAGCCGCCTGCGGACCTCGATGTCCTCGCGCAGGACCGCGTCCAGCTCGTCGAACCGGTCCGGGTGCCGGGTGAGTACCGCGCCGAGGTTGTAGAGCGCGGTGCCGAGATCGGCCAGGTGGCGGTCGGGGTCGACCGCGGCCAAGCGTCGGTAGTGCTCGGCGGTTCGTTCGGCGTCACGCAACTCGCTGTCCGGCATCGGTTCCCCCTCGATGGATCTTCCTCCATCCTGCCGGGCGGAAACCGTGGTCGACGCGCGGTGGCCCCTTGGTGCCGGCGGTCAGCCGACGAGGCCGCCGCCGGCGGTCGGTCATTCGTCGAACGAGCCGTGCCTGCCCGCTCCGCCTGCGAAGCGGGCCGCGCCCGCCAGGGTGTCGGCCGACAGCGACGTCATGCCGCGGGCGAACTCGTTGATCAGGGCGTCGGTCTCGTCGAGCCCGTCCTGTTCCAGCACCGAGAGCCGGTCCTGCCGCAGGCACGTCTGCGGGAACCCGGCGATGTCATGGGCCAGTCGCACCGCCGCCGCCAACGCCTCGCCCGCGGGCACGACGCGGTTGACCAACCCCATGCGGTGCGCCTCCTGGGCGTCGACCGGTCGGCCGGTGAGGATCAGGTCCATGGCATGGCTGACGCCGATGAGCCGGGGGAGCCGCACGGTGCCGCCGTCGATCAGGGGGACGCCCCAGCGGCGGCAGAACACGCCGAGCACCGCGTCCTCGGCGGCGACGCGCAGGTCCGCCCAGACGGCCAGTTCCAGTCCGCCCGCCACGGCGTGGCCGTCGATGGCGGCGATCACCGGCTTGGACAGGCGCAGGCGGGTCGGGCCCATCGGGCCGTCGGCCTCGCGGGCGATCTCGGCCCGGTTGCCGCGGTCGGTGCCGAGGGCCTTCAGGTCGGCGCCCGCGCAGAACGTGCCGCCCTCGCCGTGCAGGACGGCCACGGCGGCGTCGGGATCGCGGTCGAAGTCGCGGAACGCGTCGGCCAGCGCCCGCGCGGTCGGGCCGTCGACGGCGTTGCGGACGTGCGGCCGGTTGATGCCGACGGTCGTGACCGGCCCGTCCTTGCGGACGAGCACCAGTTCCTCTGCCATACCCCGAATGGAACAGTCCGATCGGACTGTTGTCAACGTCTGCGAGGATTCCCCCATGGCAGCAACGGAAGGCCGCCGCCGCAGCGACGCGGCCCGCAGCGGCCTGACCCGCGACCGGATCCTGCGCGCCGCCGTCGACAGCCTCATCGAGGACGGCTACGCCGCCACCAGCCTCGGCGCGGTCCAAGCGCGTGCGGGCGTCTCCCGCGGCGCGCTGCTGCACCAGTACCCGAACAAGGCCAACCTGCTGGTCGACGCCGTCCGCCATCTCTCCGACCAGCAGATGGACGACATCGTCGAAACCGCCCCCGATGACGACTGGCTGGCCGTCCTCTGGCGCAGCTTCGCCACCCCGCTCTTCGGCGCTGTGCTCGAACTGTGGGTGGCCGCCCGTACCGACCCCGAACTCCGTGCCGCCCTGCTCGTCCACCAGCGCGAACTCCACGCCAACATCCGCGCGGTCGTCCTGGCTCACCTTGGCTCAGCGCCCGCCGACTTCGACCAGGTCTTCGAGATGACCCTGACCTACTACCGGGGCCTCGCCCTCACCGACATCCTCAGCACCCACCGCCACGACCGCCTCCTCGCCGACTGGCGCGCCGTCGTCAACCCCGGCTGAGCCGCAGGTGAGTCACTGGCGGAGCCAATCTGAGCCAAAGTGAGCCACTATGGCTTGCGTGTGGTGCCAACCCGTGCCATAGTTGTGCCATGGACCTGACGCCCTATGTGAACTCCCTCGGCCGCGAGTTGCTGACCGTCGCCGAGACCGGTGGTGGTGACGCCGGTGCGCTCATCGAGCGGCTGACCGTGTCGATGGAGTCGGCGATCCGGCTCACCCTGCTCGAAGCCCTCTCCGCCGCCGCGGACGAGATCACCCGCGACCTCGCCCCCGGCTCGGTGCAGGTGCGCCTGCGCGGCCGCGAACCGAACTTCGTCGTGACGGCCCGCCAGGCCGAACCCGCGCCGGAGGAAACCCCCGAGCCGGTCCAGGACACGAACCTGGACGACAGCGGTCCCGCGGTGCGGATCAACGTCCGGCTCCCCGAACAGCTCAAGGCCGCGGCCGAGGAGGCCGCCGCCAAGGAGGGCCGCTCGCTCAACGCGTGGCTGGTCCGGGCGGCGTCGACCGCGCTGCAGTCCGGCGACCGCGACCACGCCACCGGCAGGCGCGGCAAGCCCGCCGCGCAGCGCTACACCGGCTGGGCCCGCTAACTCCAGCCCGCACACACCCAAGCCCCGGACCTGCGGGGATGTTCTTCCAACACCTGACTAGGGGACAGCTATGCCTATTTTCGCCACACCCGACCCGATCGCCGTCACCATCGAACTCGCCGTCGGCGACGTCCAGCTCGTCGCGAGCGACCGGACCGACACCCTCGTCGAGGTGCGGCCCACCGACCCGGCCGACGAGTCGGACGTGCAGGCCGCGGAGCGCACCCGCGTCGAGTACAACGACGGTGAGCTCACCGTCCGCGGACCCAAGTCCCGTGCGCTCGACTTCTCCAAGAAGACGAGGTCGGTCACGGTCGTGATCGAACTCCCCACGGGCTCGAAGGTGCACGCCGACTTGTCGGTCGCGGATGTCCGCGGCACCGGCGTGTTGGGGGAGTGCCGGTTCAAGACCTCGGTCGGGCACTTCCGCGTCGACCAGACCGGATCGCTGCGCGCCGACACCACCGGCCACATCACCGTCGAGCGGGTCGCGGGCGACGCCGACATCGCCACCGGCACCGGCCGCGTCCGGATCGGCTCGGTCGACGGGACCGCCGTCGTCAAGAACTCCAACGGCAACACCGACATCGGCACCGTCGGCGGCGCGCTGCGGGTGCGCTCGGCCAACGGCGACATCACCGTCGAGCGGGCCGAGGCGGGGGTGGAGGCCAAGACCGCCAACGGCGCCATCCGCGTCGGGTCGGTGGCGCGCGGCTCGGTCACCCTCAACACCTCGTCGGGCGACCTGGAGATCGGCGTCGCCGCGGGCACCGCCGCGTGGCTCGACCTCAGCACCGGCCACGGGCGGGTCGACAACGCGCTCGAGGACGCGGGCCAAGGGCCGGACAAGTCAGAAGAGACCGTCGAAGTCCGCGCGCACACCGCGTTCGGCGACATCACCGTCCACCGTTCCTGACCTCCCGAAGGGGATCTCCCATGACCACCTCAGCCATCACGGCGACCGGACTGCGCAAGTCGTTCGGCGACCACGTCGTCCTCGACGGCATCGACCTCGATGTCCCTCGGGGCACCGTCTTCTCCCTGCTCGGCGCCAACGGCGCGGGCAAGACCACCACCGTGAAGATCCTGTCCACCCTGATCGGCGCGACCGGCGGCACCGCGACGGTCGCGGGCCACGACGTCGCGGCGAACCCCGACGCCGTCCGTGCGTCGATCGGTGTCACCGGCCAGTTCTCCGCGGTCGACAATCTGCTGAACGGCCACGAGAACCTGATGCTCATGGCCGACCTGCACCACCTCGGCCGCGCCGAGGGCAGGCGCCGCGCCGCCGAGCTGCTCGAACAGTTCGACCTGGTCGACGCGGCCCGCAAGCCGGTGTCGACCTACTCCGGCGGCATGCGACGACGGCTGGACCTCGCGATGACCCTGGTCGGGTCGCCGCAGGTGATCTTCCTCGACGAGCCGACCACCGGGCTCGACCCGCGCAGCCGCCGCGGCATGTGGCAGATCGTGCGGGAACTCGTCGCGGGCGGCGTCACCATCTTCCTCACCACGCAGTACCTGGAGGAGGCCGACGAACTGGCCGACCGGATCGCGGTGCTCGACCAGGGCAAGATCGTCGCCCAGGGCACCGCGGACGAGCTGAAGCGGCGCATCCCCGGCGGCCACGTCGAACTGCGCTTCGCCGACGCCCGCGACCTCGCCTCCGCCGCCGAGGCCCTCGGCCAGGGGACGGGCGACACCGACGCGCTCACCCTGCGCGTGCCGCACGACGGCAGCCTCAAGTCCCTGAAGGCACTGCTCGACCGCGTCGACGGCCGCGCCATCGAGGTCGAGTCGCTGAGCGTGCACACCCCTGATCTTGACGACGTCTTCCTTGCCCTGACCGGAAACGAGAAGGTGACCGCGCGATGAGCACCATGACCATGAGCCCCACGACGACCCGACCGAACAAGCCGATGGCCTACGCGCTGAGGGACTCGGCGACGATGCTCCGCCGCAACCTCACGCGCATGGTGCGCTACCCGTCCATGACGGTGCTGCTCATCGGGATGCCGATCGTCTTCCTGCTGCTGTTCGTCTACGTCTTCGGCGGCACGCTCGGCGCCGGGATCGGCGGCGCGGGCGGCGGGCGCGACGTGTACGTCAACTACGTCACGCCCGCGATCATCCTGATGACGATCTCCTCCGCCGTCCAGGGCACCGCCATCTCGGTCGCCATGGACATGACCGAGGGCATCGTCGACCGGTTCAAGACCATGTCCATCGCCCGCGTCTCCGTCCTCACCGGCCACGTCGTCGGCAGCGTCATCCAGACCATGCTCAGCATCGCCGCCGTCATCGGCGTCGCCCTGCTCATCGGCTTCAGCCCGGCGGCGAGCGTGGGCGAATGGTTCGCCACGGTCGGCGTCCTGGTGATGATGACCTTCGCGTTCGTCTGGCTGTCGGTCGCACTGGGCCTGGCCAGCAAGACCGTCGAGGCGTCGAGCAACGTCGGCATGCCGCTGGTGCTGCTTCCGTTCCTCGGCAGCGGTTTCGTCCCGACCGACTCGATGCCGACGGTGCTGCGCTGGTTCGCCGAGTACCAGCCGTTCACCCCGCTCATCGAGACCCTGCGCGGCCTGCTGATGGGCACCCCGATCGGCAACAACGCCGCGATCGCCGTCGGCTGGTGCGTTGTGATCGCACTGGGTGGCTACCTCTGGTCGAAGAAGCTCTTCAACCGCGAGTCCGCCCGCTAGAACCTCAGAGCTGGAACCGCCACCGAGTCGCACCCGTGCGGCTCGGTAGTGGCGTCTCCGCGGACGGGCTGGATGGAGGCCGGTTAACGGCTCGCGATGACCGTGAACTCCACCGTGTGGACGACGCCGTTGTGTTGGAAGTCCAGGAACAGGCGGTAGCCGCCCTCGCTCGGCGGCACGGTCACGAACGCGATCTCCGGCCCCGACTTCCCGTCCTTGCGCGGGTGGATGTGCAGATACGCCAGGTCGCTCTGCCGCAGCGCGACCAGGTGCCCGTACGCGCCGAGGTACGGCTGCAGGTCGGTGACCGGCTTGCCGTCGCGCGACACGGTGGCGCGGATGCGCGTCGCCTTGCCCGCCGCGAGGTCGCCGTCGAGGCGCACCTGGTAGCCGTCGACCTCGGCCACGCGCGACTCCGGGTAGGTCTTCGGTTCGAACTCGCCCGCGACGGTGAAGTCGGCGCCGAGGGTGATGGCCTTGGCGCCGGTCGGCTTGAAGTCGGCGAACACCCGGTAGGTGCCCGCCTGCCCCACCTCCAGCGGCACCGACCACGTCCCGTCGGCGGCCATCACCGGGTGCACGTGCCGGAACCCGGAAGTGTCACGGCGGACGACGATGAGGTGCATCAGCTTGTCGCTCTCGACGTCGAACGCCGTCACCGCGCGGCCGTCCGGACCGAGGATCCGGTACAGGAACGGCCCCGACGCGACGGTCTCGCTGACCGGCGCCAGCGTGTAGCCGTCCTGCGACGACGTCAACCCGGCGAACGGACTGGCTTGCCGCTGCTCGTGCCCGCCGTGGCCGGACGCGGCGGGGGAGGAGGGGCCGCTCAGCGCCGCCCACACCGCCACCGCGACCACGATCAGCACCGCGCCGAGTCCCCAGAGCTTCGCCTCGGCCTTCATGGTCAGTTGTCCCGGTTTGTGATCAGGTTCGCCAGGGCGGCGAGTTCGGCGGACGGTCGGGGCGCGGCGGCCCGCAGGTTGTCCAGTGCCTGCGCGAGCAGCTGACTGGCCTGCCCCACGCACCAGTCCCGGCCGCCCGCCGCCTCGACCAGCACCGCCATGTGCGCCAAGTCGGCAGCGGCGTGCTCGTCGGAGTAGTACAAAGTGGACAGTTCGCGGCCCGCCGCGGTGCCGGAGGACAATGCGGCGACCACGGGCAGCGACTTCTTGCGGCTGCGCAGGTCGGCGTGGGTGGGTTTGCCGGTGGCGGCCGGGTCTCCCCAGATGCCGAGGAGATCGTCGACGTGCTGATAGGCCACGCCCAGCAGGCGGCCGAACTCGCGGAGGCGGTCGACGGTCGCGGGCGGGGCGTCGGCGAAGTGCGCGCCCAGGGCGCAGGCCGCGGCCAGCAGCGGCGCGGTCTTGCGCTCGACCATCGCGACGCACTCGGGGACACCGACGTCGTGCCGTCCCTCGAAGGTCAGGTCGGCGTGCTCGCCGTCGATGACCTCCAGGATCGCGTCGAGCAGCACGCGCGTGGCCCTCGGGTGGGTGGACGCGGCGAGGACGTCGGTGGCCAGGGCCAGCAGGGCGTCCCCGGTGAGGATCGCGGCGTTGACGCCGAACACGGTCCACGCGGTCGGGCGGTGGCGGCGGGTCGGGTCGTGGTCGAGCACGTCGTCGTGCAGCAGGGTGAAGTTGTGCGCCAGCTCGATCGCGACGGCGCCCGGGATCGCGGCCTCGGGTGAGCCGCCCGCGGCCTCGGCGGACAGCAGCGTCAACGCCGGTCGGACGGACTTGCCGCCGGGAACCGCGGTGGGCTCGCCCATCTCGTCCCACCAGCCCAGGTGATACCCCGCGATGTGGCGCATTGCCGTGGGCAGCCGGTCGACGGCCTCGTGGAGCGCGGGCTGGATCAGGTCCCGACTCCAGGCCAGCACGGCCGCCGCGGATCGCGGGTTCATGGGATCTCCTAGGCGAGTTGGCTGTCCACCAAGGCCGGGGACAACGCGTGGTGGATGACCATGGCGGCCGCGCCGAGCACGCCCGCGTCCTTGCCCGCCTGCGACGGCACGATGCGCAGGTCCTTTGTGGCCAGTGGCAGGGACCGCCGGTAGATCGCCTCGCGGACCCCGGCGAGCAGCATCTCGCCCGCCGCGGCCAGCGAGCCGCCGACGACGATCAGCGACGGGTTGAGCATGCTGACGCACGCGGCCAGCACCTCGCCGATGTCGCGTCCCGCCTGCCGGACCGCGCGGGCGGCCTCGAAGTCGCCCGCCCGCACCAGGGCGACCACGTCGGCGTTGGTCCGCGCGTCGATTCCGTTGGCGCGCAACGTGGCCGCGACGGCGGGACCGCTCGCGACGGCTTCCAGGCAGCCGGTGTTCCCGCAGCCGCACAGGGAGTCGCCGCCGTGCGGGGCCAGGATGTGCCCGAGGTCGCCCGCCGCGCCGACCGCGCCGCGGTGCAGGACGCCGTTGCTGATCACGCCCGCGCCGATGCCGGTCGCGACCTTGACCACGATCAGGTTGTCCGCGTCGGGGAACGACGTCGTGTGCTCGCCGAGCGCCATCAGGTTGACCTCGTTGTCGACCAACACCGGGGCGTCGAACACGCCCTGGAGGTGGCCTGGGACGTCGAAGCCGTCCCAGCCGGGCATGATCGGCGGGTTGGTCGGCCTGCCGGAGGTGTGCTCGACGGGGCCGGGCAGTCCGATTCCGACACCGGCGAGGGCCACGGTGTCGAGTTCGGCCTTGGCGAGCAGCTCCTGCCACGCCTTGGCCAACTGCGTCAGCACGACGTCGGGGCCTTCGGCGACGTCCAGCGCTAGGCGGCGGGAGGCCAGCAGGCCGCCGTTGAGGTCGGTGGCCGCGACGGTCGCGTGGGTCGCGCCCACCTCGGCGACCAGCGCCACGCGGGCGCGGGCGTTGAAGACGAATTGGCTGGCCGGTCGGCCGCCGGTGGACACACCACTGCCCTGGTCGGCAACGAAGCCCGCGTCGAGCAGCGCGTGGAGGCGGGCGCGGACCGTGGCCCTGGCGAGCCCCGTCTCGCTCGTCAGGCCACCCAGCGTGCGCGGTGTCCCGTCGGTCAGCAGCCGGAGCATCTGCCCGGGTGACGCCGCAGGAGGCAATGGTTCGTCGTACACCGGACTAAGTGAACCATACGAACTAAAGTCCATCACCTAGCGAACAGATGGCCAGTTTTCGCCTCGAAACCGTCCTGACTTTTGATTGACACACGCCATTAGTCCTCTTATGGTTCGCGCTATGGGTGTGACCCACGGAACATCGGGAGCGGATATGCACAGAAAGTTGTCCATCGTGACCGTCGTGGGCGCGCTCGCGTTGGCGGGATGCTCCAGCGACCTGCCCGCGCAGAGCGGCGGGAGCAGCAGCACGGCGGCCAAGCCCAGCCAGACCGCCAAGTCGAAGTTCTTCGACCAGGCCGAGTACGACCGCCAGCTGAAGTTCCGCCAGTCCTCGCCGGTCGGCCCCGAGGGCAGGCCGTGGGAGCAGATGCTCGACCCGCAGCTGGTCGACACCGCCCAGTACGCCAAGCCGGGCGGCAACTACAACCTCTGCTTCTCCAACGCCTCGGTGGACAACCCGTGGCGGCAGGTCGGCTGGAAGACCATGCAGGAGGAGGTGAAGCTGCACAAGGAGATCACCAAGTTCACCGTGCTCGACGCCGAGGCCAAGGACGACAAGCAGATCAGCGACATCCAGTCGTTCGCCTCGCAGGGCTGCAGCGCGCTGATCGTCTCCCCGAACACCACCGCGACGCTGACGCCCGCGGTCGAGGCGGCCTGCAAGACCGGTGTGCCGGTGATCGTGTTCGACCGCGGTGTCACCACCACCTGCCCGGTCACCTTCATCCACCCGATCGGCGGCTTCGCCTTCGGCGCCGACGGCGCGGAGTTCCTGAAGGAGAAGGTCAAGCCCGGCGGCAAGATCCTCGCCCTGCGCATCCTTCCCGGTGTCGACGTGCTGGAGCAGCGGTGGGCCGCGGCGAACGAGATCTTCGCGGGCAGCCAGCTCAACGTGGTCGGCGTGGAGTTCACCGATGGTGACGCGGCCAAGACCAAGAGCATCGTCAGCGACTTCCTCCAGCGCGAGGGCACGATCGACGGTGTCTGGATGGACGCCGGTGCCACGTCGGTCGCCGCCGTCGAGGCATTCCAGGACGCCGGGATGAAGGTGCCGCCGATCGTCGGCGAGGACCAGCAGGACTTCCTGCGCCTGTGGGCCGAGGAGAAGCTGACCGCCATCGCCCCGACGTACCCGACCTACCAGTGGCGCACGCCCGTCGTGGCCGCGCTGAAGATCCTGGCGGGCCAGCAGGTGCCCAAGGAATGGGTGCTGCCGCAGCCGCGGATCACTCAGGACAACGTCAAGGGCTTCATCAACAAGGACATGCCTCCGCTGCACTACGCGATGTGCGGCTGCGAGACCATGCCGGGCTTCCCGTCGCCCTGGAAGTAGCACCCTGCACGGCGCCGCGGGCCGCACGCCCGCGGCGCCGTCCCCGGCCTGCTTGGAAAGGCCCTGTGATGCCCAGCTTCGACCTGTGGACTGCCGTTCGACCAACCCCGACGAGTGCGAGCTCTACCTCGTGGAGGGCGACGCCGCGGGGGGCTCAGTCAAGGTCCGATGTGGACACCCGCCCCCGCGCGCGACAGGCCACGTGAGCGATGGACGTCGTGGCGCGCCCGGAGGAGGCGGTGACCGTCGGCGGCGAGCCGACGGAGGCGACGATGCTGCTGTTGCGGCACATGTGCACCGGCGCGACCGATCGCGCGATCGCCCGCGAGCTGTGCGTCAGCGAGCGCACGGTGCACCGGCGGATCGCCCGCCTGCAAACCCTGCTCGGCGCGAACTCGCGGTTCCAACTGGGCGTGCTCGTCGCGGTCCGCGGCTGGCTCTGACCGGTCAGGCCGAGCGCGTGCGGGGTCGAGTGGTTCGACGGAGTATCCAGCCGGAAGCGGAGTGGTAGTGCGAACGCGTGCGGGTCGACAGGCTCGGATCGAGCGGTTGACCGTGTTGCTCGACCTGGTGGCCGAGCGCGGCTGGGTGGAGATCACCGGCGTCTCCGCCGAGGTGGGGGTGTCGGCCGCGACCGTGCGCCGGGACCTGGACTACCTGGCCGAACAGCGGCTGGTCACCCGGGTCCGGCGCGGGGCACTGGCCCGCGCTGACGGCCACGACGTGCCGCCGCACTTCCGGGCGCGGCGCCACATGGACCGCAAGCGGCGCATCGGGTGCGCCGCGGCCCGGCTGGTGGCGCCCGGCGGGACGATCGTCCTCAATGGCGGGACGACGGTGACCGAGGTGGCCAAGGCCCTCACCGCGCTGCCCGATCCCGGCCGCGGCGGCGCCATCACGGTGGTGACCAACGCGATCGACGTCGCGGGCGTGCTCGCGGCGCGGCCGTGGATCACCCTGGTGGTCGCGGGCGGCACCGCCCGCACCCAGTCCTACGAGCTGGTCACCTCGGTGTCGGAGGCGGTCGTCCGCGATCTCCGCGTCGACGTCGCGATACTCGGCGTCGACGCCATCGACCCCGACTCGGGCCCCGCGTCCCACCACGAGGCCGCCGCGTCGGTCAACCGGCTGCTCGCCGACCGCGCGGGCAAGGTCGTCGTGGTCGCCGACTCGTCCAAGCTCAGCGCCAGGGCGGCGTCGGTCATCGGCCCGGTGACCATGGTCGACACACTCGTCACCGACACCGATGCCGACCCCGCCACCGTACGGCGCTTCCACGACCGCGGTGTCGACATCCGCCAGGCCTGATCTGGTCGCCGCACCGTCCACTTCTGGACATTTCTGACCGATCGCGCCACAACTTCGACGGAAGTGCGCCCCATTTCGGCCGTTGCTGTGACAATTGCCTGATGGATCGCCTCCTGGACAACGTTGGGGCATCGCCTGCGGCGATGTTGTCCCTGCTCATGGACGGTAAGCCCCGCACGCGCGCGGAGATCATGGCCGAGACCAATCTCGCCCGGTCGACGGTGCGGGCCCGGCTGGACTCGCTGATCGCCGCCGGGCTGGTCATCGGCGCCGACACCGACGTGTCCACCGGCGGTCGCCCGGCAGGCCGGTTCGCGTTCAGCCCCGGCGCGCGGCTCGTACTCGCCGCCGAGGTGGGCGCCACTCACGCCATGGTCGGAGTGACCGACCTGTCGTGCAGGCTGCTGGCGGTCGACGAGATCGCCCTGGACATCGCCGACGGGCCCACCGCGATCCTGTCGATGCTGGTCCGGACATGGCGCGGGCTGCTGGACGGCGCGGGCGACGCGCCGGTCGCGGGCGTCGGCATCGGCCTGCCCGGGCCGGTCGAGCACTCCACCGGCAAGCCGAACAACCCGCCGATCATGCCTGGCTGGGACGGGTTCGACGTACCCGCGGCGGTCGGGCCGGAGTTCGACGCGCCGGTGCTGGTGGACAACGAGGTCAACCTGATGGCCTTGGGCGAGCACGTCGCGTCCTTCCCGAACGACGAGCACATGATCGTGGTGAAGGCCGCCACCGGTATCGGCGCGGGCCTGATCAGCAACGGCGCACTGCACCGCGGCGCGGCGGGTGCGGCGGGGGACCTCGGGCACATCCAGGTGCCGCGCGGCGAGGACGCGCTGTGCCGGTGCGGCAACCTCGGTTGCCTCGAGGCGGTCGCGGGCGGCCCGGCGATGGCGGCGAAGCTGCGGGCACTCGGGGTCGAGGCGACTACCACTGCCGACGTCGTGCACCTGGTCCGGTCCGGGAACCCGGAGGCGGGTCGTGTCGTGCGCCAGGCCGGTCGGGATATCGGCGAGGTGCTCGCCGGGTGCGTCAGCATGTTCAACCCGTCGCTGGTCGTCATCGGGGGCCTGATGGCGCAGGCGGGGGACATGCTGCTGGCCGGCGTGCGCGAGTCGGTCTACCGGCGGTCGCTTCCTTTGGCGACGGAGAACCTGCGGATCGTCGCGTCGAGCGCGGGTGCGCAGGCCGGGGTGCACGGTGCCGCGGCGATGGTCGCGCAGCACGTGTTGTCCCCGGATGTCCTGGACGTGTCGCTACCGTAACGGCTCGTTCCGGCACTTTTGGCGACTAGTGGACATAATTAGGTGTCTACTAGTGGACTTTTGTATTGACCAGGCCATATGAGCTGGCTTACGTTCACCCACATGTGGGTCGACGGCGTTAACTCCCCTGTGCGGTCTGAGGTCTTGTCGCCTCCCGTCGAGCTCGCCCACTAGTCGCCGATTCTCACCCACCGGAGGCCCTGCAATGCGCCACAAACTCAAGCGACTACTGACAGCGATATCGCTGTCACTATTGGCGATCGGGGTGGTCGTCGCGCCCCCGGCGCAAGCCCATGAGGCAGGCCTGCACGTCCTGCTGTTCACCAAGACCGCCGCCGGTGCCTACCGTCACGACTCGATCCCGGCGGGTATCGCGATGTTCGAGTCCGTCGCGGCCGCCCGCGGCTGGGAGATGACCAAGAGCGAGGACGCCGCCGTCTTCAACGACGCCACTCTCGCCACCTTCGACGTCGTCGTCATGCTGCAGAACGGCGGCATGGTCTGGGACACCGACGCGCAGCGCACCGCGGTGCAGACCTACATGCGCAACGGCGGCGGCATCGTCGCGATCCACAACGCCACCGACATGAACATCGAGTCGCAGTTCCCGTGGTGGGACCAGATGCTCGGCATGACCATGACGGCGCACTCATCCATCGTGCAGGGCACGGCCAAGGTCGCCGACAAGAAGCACCCGTCCGGCGCGACCCTTCCTGACCGCTGGGTCCGCACCGAGGAGTGGTACAACTTCGACCGCTCGGCGCGCGGCGACGTGCACGTCCTGGTGACCGCGGACGAGACCACCTACAACGCCGGTGGTTCCGCGATGGGCTCCGACCACCCGATCTCGTGGTGCCGCAACTTCGAGGGCGGCAGGCTCTGGGCCACCGGCATGGGCCACGTGGCGTCGAGCTACTCCGAGCCGCTGTTCCGCGACCACCTCACCGGCGGTGTGGAGACCGCGGGCGGCAAGGTCGCCGCGGACTGCGGTCCGACGGTGTGGAGCAGCTTCGAGAAGGTCGCGCTGGACGAGACCACCGTCGCGCCCGGCACGCTGGAGGTCGCCCCGGACGGTCGGGTGTTCTTCACCGAGTACGGCGGCAAGCTCAAGATCTACAAGCCCGACACCCGCACCACCGTCACAGCGGCCACGCTGAACGTCTACGGCGGCGGCCAGATCTCCGAGGACGGCCTGACCGGTGTCGCGCTCGACCCGGACTTCGCCACCAACAAGTTCATCTACCTGATGTACTCGCCCGGCAACATCACCACCGAGATCGCCCGGGTCTCCCGCTTCACCATGAACGGCGACGCGCTCGACCTGGCCAGCGAGAAGATCCTGATGACGGTGCCCATGTGGCGCCAGAACGAGCCCGGCCACACCGGCGGCGCGCTGGTCTTCGGCCCCGGCAAGAACCTCTACATCAGCGTCGGTGACGACACCAACCCGTTCGCTTCTGACGGCTACGCGCCGATCGACGAGCGCCCGGGCAGGCAGTACTGGGACGCGCAGGGCACGTCGGCCAACACCAACGACCTGCGCGGCAAGATCCTGCGCATCCACCCGGAGCTCGACGGCACGTACACCATCCCGTCGGGCAACATGTTCGCGCCGGGCACGGCCAAGACCAGGCCCGAGATCTACGCCATGGGCTTCCGCAACGTCTTCCGCTTCAGCGTGCACCCGACCACGGGCGTGATCTACGCGGCCGACTACGGGCCGGACGCGGGCGCCGACAACGCCAACCGCGGCCCCGGTGGTCTGGTCGAGTGGAACGTCGTCAAGGCGCCGGGCAACTACGGCTGGCCGTACTGCGTCGGCAACAACACTCCGTTCAACGACTACAACTTCGCCACCAGCACGTCGGGCGCCAAGTTCAACTGCGCCGCGCCGACGAACACCTCGCCCAACAACACGGGCCTCACCACGCTGCCCGCGGCCAAGGCCGCGGACGTCTGGTACGGCAACAGCGCGACCGAGGGCAACAAGTTCCCGGAGCTGGGCTCCGGCGGCGAAGCGCCGATGGCCTTCCCCGCCTACCAGTACAACGCGGCCAACCCGTCGCAGACGAAGTTCCCGGCGTACTTCGACGGGACCCCGTTCTTCGGCGAGTGGACGCGCAACTCCATGCACGAGTTCCGGATGGACTCGTCCGGGAACCTGCTGAAGATCAACAAGTTCCTGTCGAACCTGTCGTTCTCGTCCCCCATGGACATGCGGTTCGGCCCTGACGGCTCGATGTACCTGCTGACCTGGGGCCAGGGCTGGGACGACAACGTCCACCTCCCGGGAGCCGGTCTCTGGCGCATCGACTACAACGCCGGTGAGCGCAGCCCGATCGCGCAGGCGTCGGCCACCCCGACCTCGGGGACCACGCCGCTGGCCGTGCAGTTCTCCAGCGCGGGCTCCAACGACCCGGAAGGCGGCGCGCTGACCTACCGGTGGACATTCGGTGACGGCACGTCCTCCACCTCGGCGAACCCCGCCAAGACCTACACCACGCGGGGCACGTTCAACGTCCAGCTCGTCGTCACCGACCCGACCGGCAAGACCGGCACGGCGAACCTGGTCGTGACCTCGGGCAACACCGCGCCCACGGTGCGGTTCACCGGTCCGGCTGACGGCGGCATGTTCGGCTGGGGCGACAACATCCCCTACACCGTGTCGGTCACCGACCCGGAGGACGGCTCCATCAACTGCAGCCGGGTGTCGACCCTGGCCAACATCGGCCACGACTCGCACAAGCACCCGCTGGGCAGCCCGATCAGCGGCTGCTCCGGCGCGTTCAGCGCGGTCGCGGACGAAGAGCACCAGAACGGCAACGCCCACATCATCGGCGCGACCGAGTACACCGACAACGGCGCGACGGGGCTGCCCCCGCTGACCGGCAGCGCGACCGTCGTGCTGCAGCCCAAGCGCAAGCAGGCCGAGTTCTACAACAACTCGTCCGGCGTGCGGGTCGTGTCGCAGTCCGGCGCCGAGTCGGGCGCGCGGATCGGCGACATCAGCAACAACGACTGGATCTCGTTCAAGCCGGTCAACTTCACCGGCATCAACCAGGTGTCGATGAAGGTGTCCTCGCCGTCGGGCGGCGGCTCGATCGAACTGCGCGCCGGCTCGCCGACGGGCACGCTGATCGCCACGTCGCCGGTCAACAGCACCGGTGGCTGGGACACCTATGTCAACATGCCCGCGGTGAACGTGACCAGGCCGTCCGGCACGGTCGAGCTGTTCGTGGTGTTCAAGACATCGTCGAACAACAACTTCGACCTCGACTCGATCAACTACATCGGGCCCGGTGTCGGGCAGCCGGGCGGCACCCCCACGCCGAAGCAGATCGTCGGCATCGGCGGCAAGTGTGTCGACATCTGGGGCAACCAGCCCACCGACGGCCAGAAGATCCAGCTCTGGACCTGCCACGGCGGGAACAACCAGAAGTGGACGCAGGTCGGCAGCACGCTCCAGTCGATGGGCAAGTGCCTCGACGTCACGGGCGGCGGCCAGGTCGACGGTACGTTCGTGCAGCTGTTGACGTGCAACGGCTCGACCGCGCAGAACTGGACGGTGCAGACGTCAGACAACACCATCCGCAACGGCACCAAGTGCCTTGACGCCACGGGCGGAAGCTCTGCCGATGGAACACAGCTGATCATCTGGACCTGCACAGGTGGTCAGAACCAGCGGTGGACTCTGCTCTAGCGAGGAAGGTCACCGACCCCGGCGCGGGCGCGCGCCGGGGTCGGTGACATTTCCCTTTCGGTGAAGGAGGAATTCGATGGCCAAGACCACCTATGCCACTCGTGCGCGGACACCGGCGCCGGTTCCGGCTTCGCGGTGGCGGGCGTTCACGCCCGTCGCGTTCGTGCTCGGGTTCGCCGCCGCCTTCCTGATCAGCACGGCGACGAGCGGCCCCGACGCGACTGAGCAGCGCATCGCGGAGCTGCGGCAGGAGGAGGTGGACCGCGACATCGCCCAGCTCGGGCCGCTGACCGACCTGGCCAAGGGCGGACGGGACCGGTTGGCGCCGGTGCTCGCGGCCATGGCCGAGGTGATCCCGGCGGGCAGCGCGACGCCCGCGCGGCAGCCCACCGCCGACCAGGTGAAGGGCTGGCGTGAGGTGGTCTCGGCGGAGGTGGAGCGCTACGCGCAGGCGCCGTCCGCGGGGAACGGCATCAACGTCGCCAGGACCGGCCTGCGGACGGCGGTGGAGCAGTTGGCCGCGTCGGTGGACGGCTTCGAGGCGGCGCTCAACTCGGCCGAGCCGCAGCGGAACACACTCGTCGCCCTCGCCGGACAGCAGCGGACCCTGGGCGTGCGCACGTGGTCGGTCGCCGCGATCCAGCTCGACGTGATCAACATCAACGCGGGCAAGGGGCACGTCCACGTGCAGCTGCCCGCCGGGCCGGAGTCAGGCGCGGCTCCCGCCGACGGCGGCTGACCCGCGCACCCCGGTCACTCGGGATCGTCGGCGGCGCCCAAGGCGTCGTCGACGTCGATCTCGCTGTCGGTGCGGACGTGGTCGTGCTCGGGTTCGCTCGTCTGAGGCTCGGTCATGACACCCTCCCGCGTCGGCTCCAGTCTGCGCCCGAGCCACCCGCGCCGCCATGTCATCCCGCTGGGCAAGGAGGTGAATCCACTCCCCGCCACTTCCAACGTATAGCGCACCAGGGGCCTTGCGGCAAGACCCGGTTCGTGGCGCAGAATCTCCGACCGTGGCCAGTACCTGGCCGTTTCGACAACGGGGGACAGTGCGTTGACTGACGTGATCATCGCGGGCGGCGGCCCGACCGGCCTGATGCTGGCCATCGAGCTGCGCCTGCACGGCGTGGACGTGCTCGTGCTGGAACGGGACACCGAGCCGACCAAGTTCGTCCGCGCGCTCGGCCTGCACGCGCGCAGCGTGGAGGTGATGGACCAGCGCGGTCTGCTGGAGAGGTTCCTCGAACACGGCACGAAGTACCCGCTCGGCGGCGGTTTCTTCGCGGGCATCGCCAAGCCGTCGCCGGTCCGGCTGGACACCGCGCATCCTTATGTCCTCGGCATCCCGCAGACCACCACCGACCGCCTGCTGACCGAGCACGCCGTCGAGGTCGGCGTCGCGATCCGGCGCGGCTGCGAACTGGTCGGGCTGAGCCAGGACGAGGACGGGGTGACCGTCGAACTGGCCGACGGCACGCGACTGCGATCGCGCTATCTCGCGGGCTGCGACGGTGGCCGCAGCACCGTGCGCAAACTGCTCGGCGTCGCCTTCCCGGGCGAACCCAGCCGCGTCGAGACGCTGTTGGGGGAGATGGAGGTCGCCGAGTCGCCGGAGACGGTGGCCGCCGTGGTGGCCGAGGTCCGCAAGACCCAACTCCGCTTCGGCCTCGGCCCCCTCGGCGACGGCGCCTACCGCGTCGTCGTGCCCGCCGAGGGCGTGACCGACGGCCGCACACCGCCGACGCTGGACGAGGTCAAGCAGCGGCTGGTGGCGGTCGCGGGCACCGACTTCGGCGTGCATTCACCCCGCTGGCTGTCCCGCTTCGGCGACGCCACCCGCCTGGCCGAGCACTACCGCACCGGCCGCGTCCTGCTGGCGGGCGACGCCGCGCACATCCACCCGCCCGCCGGTGGGCAGGGCCTCAACCTGGGCATCCAGGACGCGTTCAACCTGGGTTGGAAACTCGCCGCCGAGGTCAACGGCTGGGCGCCCGAGGGCCTGCTGGACACCTACCACGCCGAACGGCACCCGGTTGCCGCCGACGTCCTGGACACCACCCGCGCGATGATGCACCTGATGTCCACCGACCCGGGCCCCCAGGCGGTGCGCAGGCTGGTGTCGGAGCTGATGGACTTCGAGGACGTCAACCGCCACCTGACCGAGAAGATCGCCGCCATCGGCCTCCGCTACGACTTCGGCGACGGCCACGAACTGCTCGGCAGGCGGATGCGGGACATCGGCCTGAAACAGGGCCGCCTGTACTCCCTCATGCACGCTGGCCGCGGCCTGCTGCTCGACCAGACCGGCACCCTGTCGGTGGCGAACTGGTCGGACCGCGTCGACCACGTCGTGGATGTCAGCGAGGAACTCGACACCCCCGCGGTGCTGCTGCGCCCGGACGGCCATGTCGCGTGGGTCGGCGAAGACCAGCAGGACCTGCTGGACACCCTCCCCAGGTGGTTCGGCGCCTAACGGTTCCGATCAGGCTCCGCGCCCTCCCGGCGCGGAGCCCGCTGGTCATACTCCGCGGAGACCTTCTTGGGCACACACATCCGCCACGCGTCGATGACCAGCTCCCGCATCTCATCGACATCGATCGCGTCGAGCCGCACCTGTAACCAGTGGTACCGCTCATCGGCCTTCGAGGGCGCGAAGAACTTGTCCGGCTCCGCCGCGATCATCGCCGCCCGCTCGTCCTTGGGAAACCCGAACCCCATCGTCGTCTCATCCCGGGACAACGCGACATAGACGATCCGCCCGACCCGGAACTTGATCCGGTCCCGCACAACCGCCTCATAGGACCGCGGCAGCGACAACGTCACCCCACGAATCTCCTCCACGGTCACCATGTCCCGGAAGCTACGCAACGGGTACGACAGTCGCTGCTCGTGGCCTCGGCCCACCGGCCGACAGCTCCATCGTCGGCCCAGTCCCCACCGACGAACCGCCCCTCCGCCGTCTGCTCGGCGGGCAACGGCCGGGCCAGTGTTCCTCGGCGAGGAGCGCCGCGCCACACCCCGAACAACCAACATCCACCAAAATCGCCGCCTGGGGAAACGAACGGGCGCTCAACGAGGGGAAGCGCTCGCTTGGTGCCTTCGGCAGGGCTCGAACCTGTGGCCCTGTGTCGCTGTGAAGGCTCCTGCTGAGGTTGATGTGCTGGTGTTGCGTGCGCTTGCTTGGTGCCTTCGGCAGGGCTCGAACCTGTGGCCCTGTGTCGCTGTGAAGGCTCCTGCTGAGGTTGATGTGCTGGTGTTGCGTGCGCTCGCTTGGTGCCCCCGGCAGGACTCGAACCTGCGGCCAAGAGCTTAGAAGGCTCCTGCTCTATCCGCTGAGCTACAGGGGCGTGGGGCGGCGCCTGCCGGAGCAGGTTAACCGTCCCGATTGATCTGATCGTTCCGAACGCCTCGACTGTTTCCCGTTCTCACCAGTCGAGTGACGAAGAAGACGCGACCGGGTCACACAGGTGCTGTCGAGGACCGCTCCACCAACGTGACGGGCAGGGTTCGGGGAGGTCCGGGTCTCGAGCCGCTGAGCAGGCTCAAGGCCAGCTCAGCGGCTGTGCGGCCCTTCTCAGCGAGGTCTTGTCGGACCGTGGTCAGCGGCGGGTCGGCCCAATGTGCGGCCGGGGTGTCGTCGAAGCCGACGATCGAGATGTCCGCGGGCACTCGCAGGCCCAGATCGTTCGCTGCGCGGACAGCGCCGATCGCCAGTTCGTCCGAAAGGCACAGCAGCGCGGTCGGTCGGGGCGAGCGGGTCAGCAGCCAGCGCGCTCCCTCACGGCCATGATCGCGCGCGCTGCAGGGGGCCTCCCACGTCGGCATGTCGCCGAACTCGCGGACGCACCCGCGCAGCCGGTCGCGCGTCACCCGGAACCGCGCGCCGCGTAGCCGCTCAGGTGACACAGGTCCGCGGTGGCCATCGGTGTCGAGGGCGAAGCTCAGCACCCCGACCCGGCGGTGGCCGAGCGCGCGCAGGTGGCGGGCGGCCAGGGCCGTTCCCGCCTCGTCGGCGACGTCCACTCTGGCCGTGTCGGGGAGGGCGGGCTGGTCGATCACGACCAGCGGCAGTGCCCGCGCCGACACCTGGGCCAGCGCGGGGGACTCGTCTGGAAGGGAGTACGCGATGGCGATGTCGGCCTGCGCCCGCGTGACGCTGTCGGGTGCGGGCCCCGCGCCGGTGCCAGGCAGCAGCAGGAGCGCGCGCTCGCGGTCCAACGTGGACGTGAGGCTGTCCAGCACGATCGACAGCGCCGGGTCGGTGAACGCCGCCGAAAGGCCGCCGCCGAGCATGACCGCCACAGCGCCGCTCTGGCGGGTGGCCAGGGAGCGGGCGACCGGATCGGGTCCGGCGTAGCCCAGCTCCGACGCCGCGCTGATGATCCGTTCGCGGAGGGCGGCGGAGAGCTGGTCTGGCCGGTTGTAGGCGTTCGACACCGTCGCCCGGGACACGCCGACCGCGTGCGCGACGGTGTCCAGGGTCGGTCGCCTGACCGGCTGCGGACTCACTCCTACAGCGTAGTCCGCGCCACTTTCGGCCCTTGAGCATAGCGATCTCTGAAGCGCTTCAGTTACCCTGGGTGGCGCCTAGCCTCGAAGGGGATGCCGTGCGGTCCGTGCTTGTCGTGTTCGTCCTGAATGGCCTGGTCTTCGGCTCGTGGGCGTCGCGCGTTCCCGCCCTCGCCGACCAGGTCGGCGCCGCCGAGGGCACCCTCGGCCTCGCGCTGCTGGGCGCCAGCGTCGGCATGATCGCCGTGGCCTCGCTCACCGGCAGCCTGTCGACCCGCTACGGCGCCCGCGTGCTCGTCGGCGGGTCCGGGCTGGCCGCGGCCCTGGTGGTCCCGTTCCTCGGCCTCGCCCCGAACCCTCTGGTCTTCGGCCTGGTCCTGGTTGCCCTCGGCGCCAGCGTGGGCATGCTCGACGTCGCGATGAACATCGCCGCGGTGACGGTCATCCGCCGCGTCGACCGGCCGCTCATGCCGATCTTCCATGCGGGCTTCAGCTTCGGCGGGCTACTCGGCGCCGCGGGGGCCGCGCTCGCCGCCGCCGTCGACTGGGCGCCGCTGCCGCACCTCACCGTTGTCGCGGTCGTCGTCGCGCTAGTGATCGTTGCGGTAGTGCGCGACGTGCCCAACGAGTCAACTACGCAACCGGAGACAACCCCTGGACCTGCGCCGACGCGCCGTCCGGTGCTCTGGCTGCTCGCCGCCGTCGCGCTCTGCTCGGCCGTCGCGGAAGGCGCCAGTGCGGACTGGTCGGCCCTCTTCGCCGCCGACTACCGCGGCCTCGGCGAGTCGTCCGCGGCGTTCGTCTACGGCACCTTCTCCATCGCCATGGCCGTGACACGCCTGCTCGGTGAACGCGCCGAGCGCCGCTTCGGCCCGTACCGGCTGCTCGTCGTCGGAGCGGTGGTCGCGGGCGCCGGACTGCTGCTCGCCTCGCAGGTCCCCTCCGCCTTCGCCACGTTCGCCGGGTTCGGCCTAGCCGGGATCGGCTTGGCCTACGCGTTCCCGATCGCGCTGGCCCTCGCGGGCGCCGCGGGCCGCAGGGCTGACGGAACCGGCGGCGAACGCGAGATCGGGTTCGTCACCGCGATCGCCTACACCGGCTTCCTCGCCGGTCCGCCGCTGGTGGGCGGCATCGCGCACCTGAGCGACCTCGCCGTCGCGCTCTCCTTCGCCGGGATAGTCGCCGCGCTGATCGCACCCCTATCCCTCGCGTCGAGAGAGAAGGCCGTTAACCGGGAATTCCTAGTCTCTCCTGCGCCGAAATAGGTCCGACTAGGCTTGCCCACGTGGACAGCCCGCCGGAAAACAAGGCCGCACCGAGGCGCGGGGCGGGACTCGCGCCGCTGCTCGTGGTCGGCACCCTGCTCGCCGCGCTGATCGCCGCGGTACTGGTGATGCTGTCCGGGGGCAGCAGGTACGTCATCCTCGGCCTGCCGACGCCCGACGCGTTCACCGAACACGGGCTGACCGTCGTGCGCGTGCTCGCCGAGGTCGGCTCGGTGATCACGGTGGGATCGCTGCTGTTCGCCGTGTTCCTGGTGCCGCCTCGCGCGGACGGCGTCCTCGACGTCGGCGGCTACGCGGCGCTGCGGACCGCGGCGTGGGGCGCGGCGGCCTGGTTCGTCGGCGCTCTGCTGTCGGCGCCGTTCACCGCGGCCGACGCGGTCGGCAGGCCGCTGGCCGACATCCTGCCCGCCGACATCCTGGTCAACCTGGTCGGCACGCTGTCGCAGGCGAAGTCGTGGCTGTTCACCGCCGCCATCGCGCTGCTCGTGCTGGTCGGCACCCGCATCGTGCTCACCTGGGGCTGGACGGCCGGGCTGTTCGGCGTCGCCGTGTTCGGCCTGATGCCGGTCGCGGTGACCGGCCACTCGTCCAGCGGCGGCCAGCACGATCTGGCCACCAACAGCCTGCTGCTGCACCTGGTCGCCGCGGCGCTATGGGTGGGCGGCCTGATCGCGCTGCTCGCGCACGGCCGCCGCCAGGGCGAACACCTCGGCCTCGCCGCGTCCCGGTTCTCCCGGATCGCGCTGGTCTGCTGGGTCGTGATGGCTGGGTCGGGCGTAGTCAACGCGCTTGTTCGGCTGCCGCTCAGCGACCTGTTCACCACCTCGTACGGGCTGCTGGTGCTGGCCAAGGTCGCCGCGCTGCTCGTGCTCGGCGGCTTCGGCTACCTGCAGCGCGAACGCGGCGTGAAGGGCATCGTCGAACAAGGCTCCGGCGCGACGCTGCTGCGGCTGGCCGCCGCCGAGGTGCTGCTCATGCTGATCACCTTCGGCATCGCCGCGGGCCTGGCCCGCACACCGCCGCCGCGCACCGCCTACGTCGAGCCCGGCCGGGTCGAGCTGCAACTCGGCTACCCGCTCGACTACGCGCCGACGACGCTGCGCCTGCTGTTCGACGTCCGGTTCGACTTGATCTTCGGCACTCTCGCCCTCGTGCTCGCCGCGTTCTATCTGCGCGGCGTGTTCCGCCTGCGTCGCGAGGGCGTCAAGTGGCCCGTCGGCCGCACGGTCGCGTGGCTGCTGGGCTGCTTCGTGATCCTGTTCGCCACCTCGTCCGGCTTCGGCCGCTACGCCCCGGCGATGTTCAGCGTCCACATGCAGACCCACATGATGCTGAGCATGCTCGCCCCGATCCTGCTGGTCCTGGGCGCGCCGATGACGCTGGCCCTGCGCGCGATCAAGCCCGCGGGCAAGGACGCGCCGCCCGGGCCGCGCGAGTGGATTCTGACGTTCATCCACTCCCCGATCACTCGGGCGCTGACCAACCCGGTCGTGGTGCTGGTGTTGTTCGTCGGGTCGTTCTACGGGCTCTATCTGTCCGGTTTGTTCGATTCGGCGCTGCCCGAGCACTGGGCGCACCTGCTGATGAACGCCCACTTCCTACTGGTCGGCTACCTCTTCTACTGGTCGGTGATCTCCATCGACCCGGCACCGCGCAAGCTGCCCCACCTGGCCCGTCTCGGCCTGGTCTTCGCGTCGATGCCGTTCCACGCCTTCTTCGGCGTGATCCTGATGAGCATGCAGACGGTCGTGGGGGAGCAGTTCTACCGCGGCCTCGCGCTGCCGTGGAACGCCGATCTGCTCGCCGATCAGCGGCTCGGCGGCGGCATCGCGTGGGCGTCCGGCGAGATTCCCCTGCTGGTCGTGCTGATCGCGCTGCTCGTGCAGTGGGCGCGCGCCGACGACCGCGAGGCCCGCCGCACCGACCGGCGGCTCGACTCCGGCGACAGCGACGACCTCGACGCCTACAACGCGATGCTCAAGCAGATGGCCAAGGAGCCCTGAGTTGTCCACATCGCGCTGAGCTGTCCACAGTTCGCGCACGCCACTGGTCGCCGTCCTCCCGGCGCGGGAACGTTGAGTCACAACGACCCGTGACGAGAGGACGGAACTGTGTACGAGACCTGGGTGACCATGGTCGGCTGGGTGGCGGGTGAGATCACCAAGCGGCGGACCGGCGACAACGTCCCGGTGATGAGCTTCCGGTTGGACGTCCACGAACGCCGCTACAACCCCGAGACCCGCGAGTGGATCGACGGCGAGCGCATGTTCGTCTCGGTCCACTGCTGGCGCGACATGGGCGAGAACGTCGCGACGTCGCTGCGCCGCGGCGACCGGGTGATCGTCTTCGGGCGGATGTACCACCGCGAGTACGTGTCGGGTCAGCACCAGCGCCTCAGCGTCGAGCTCGATGCCCGATCGATCGGCCCCGACCTGGCCCGATGCGCGGTCTCGGTCAACCGCGAGCCGAAAGCTGCGGAGCCGCAGCTCGCACTCGTCCCGGCTGCCGTGGCGGCTGAGGAGCCCGCCGTCGCGGAGCAGGTGGCCGCGTGAGCCGGTCAGTGGTTCCGCAGCGCCTTCACCAGTTCCTGCTTGTTCATCGACGACCGGCCTTCGATCCCGATCTCCGCCGCGCGTTTGCGCAGCTTGTCGACCGTCCAGTCGTCGTAGGAGCCCGACTTCCCGCCCCGGCGCGAGACCTTCGAATGGCCTTCGGCCGCCACCGCGTTGGAGATGCGTGCCGCCTTCTCCTTGGACTCGCCGTCCTCGCGAAGGTCGCGGTACAGGCGTTCGTTCTTGATGCTCGGATTCGGCATGTCCTTGCTCCTTTCGCGATCCACCCAGTGGGTGCCCGCCACGCCTGTCGCACAAACCCGGGTGCTGACTCCTTGCGTTCGCCGCCTGTTCGCTGCGGCATCAGCCCTGGTTGGGCCGGGGGAGCGGTCGCGCGAGGTCCCCCGAACGGCGGTTCCAACCGACCCTCAGCCGGTCAACCGGCCGACCGCGATCAGACGCCGTGGCGGACCGCTCTACGATCGCGAGCATGGCCGAGTTCATCTACACCATGAAGAAGGTGCGCAAGGCGCACGGGGACAAGGTCATCCTTGATGACGTCACCCTCAACTTCCTGCCCGGCGCGAAGATCGGCGTCGTCGGTCCCAACGGCGCGGGCAAGTCCAGCGTGCTCAAGATCATGGCGGGTCTCGACCAGCCCAACAACGGCGAGGCGTTCCTCTCGCCGGGCTACTCGGTCGGGATCCTCCAGCAGGAGCCGCCGCTGAACGAGGAGAAGACCGTCCTGGGCAATGTCCAGGAGGCCGTCGGTGACATCAAGGCCAAGCTCGACCGGTTCAACGAGATCGCCGAACTGATGGCCACCGAGTACTCCGACGAGCTCATGGAGGAAATGGGCAAACTTCAGGAGGAGCTCGACCACGCCGACGCGTGGGACCTGGACTCCCAGTTGGAGCAGGCGATGGACGCGCTGCGGTGCCCGCCGCCGGACGCCGACGTCACGGTGCTGTCCGGAGGTGAGCGCCGCCGGGTGGCGCTGTGCAAGCTGCTGCTGTCCAAGCCCGACCTGCTGCTGCTCGACGAGCCCACCAACCACCTCGACGCCGAGAGTGTCCTCTGGCTCGAACAGCACCTGGCGCAGTACCCCGGTGCCGTCCTCGCCGTGACCCACGACCGGTACTTCCTGGACAACCTCGCCGAGTGGATCCTGGAGATCGACCGCGGCCGCACCTACCCGTACGAAGGCAACTACTCCACCTACCTGGAGAAGAAGGCCGAGCGGCTCGCCGTGCAGGGCAAGAAGGACCAGAAGCTGCAGAAGCGCCTCAAGGAGGAGCTTGCCTGGGTGCGGTCCAACGCCAAGGCGCGGCAGACCAAGTCCCGGTCGCGCCTCGAGCGCTACGAGGAGATGGCGGCGGAGGCCGAGAAGACGAGGAAGCTCGACTTCGAGGAGATCCAGATCCCGCCGGGTCCGCGCCTGGGCAGCGTCGTGGTCGACGTCAAGAACCTGGAGAAGGGGTTCGACGGGCGGGTCCTCATCGACGGGCTGTCGTTCGACCTGCCGCGCAACGGCATCATCGGCGTCATCGGTCCCAACGGCGTCGGCAAGACGACGCTGTTCAAGACCATCGTCGGCCTGGAGAAGCCGGACGCGGGCGAGGTCAAGGTCGGCGAGACGGTGCTGCTGTCCTACGTCGACCAGAACCGCGCCAACATCGACCCGAAGAAGACCGTCTTCGAGACGGTGTCCGGCGGGCTCGACTACATCAAGGTCGGCCTGGTCGAGATGCCGTCGCGGGCCTATGTCAGCGCGTTCGGGTTCAAGGGTCCCGACCAGCAGAAGCCCGCGGGCGTGCTGTCGGGCGGTGAGCGCAACCGGCTCAACCTCGCGCTCACGCTGAAGCAGGGTGGAAACCTGATCCTGCTCGACGAACCGACGAACGACCTCGACGTCGAGACCCTGGGGTCGCTGGAGAACGCGCTGGAGCAGTTCCCTGGCTGCGCCGTGGTCATCTCCCACGACCGGTGGTTCCTCGACCGGACCTGCACCCACATCCTGGCGTGGGAGGGCACCGAGGAGAACCCGGCCAAGTGGTTCTGGTTCGAGGGCAACTTCGAGGGCTACGAGAAGAACAAGATCGACCGACTGGGCGCGGACGCCGCCCGTCCACACCGGGTCACCTATCGCAAGCTGACCCGGGATTAGACGGGAGACCGGCTAGTGGCGGCCTGGAACGAGTTACCCGCGGCAGGCGGCACGTCCGAGTGCGACGCACTCGTCGACGTCGCCGCCCGCCTGCGGTGGAGCGCTCCCGAACTGTCCGCGCAGTTCGCCGAGCGCGCGCTCGGTGCCGCCGACCAGGCGACCAGGACCAGGGCACAGGCCCTGCTGGCCGCCGCGCTGGTCACCCTCGGCCGACACGCCGAAGCCGTCGAACCCGGCCTGGCCGCCCTGCACGCCACCACGGCGGGCGGCCAGGTCGACCGGTCGGCCCGGCTGCGGGTCGCCCTCGCCGCGTGCGCGCGTGCGCTGGGGGAGCCGCTGACCGGGTGTGAGGTGCTGCGCCCGGTCCTGCAGACGAAGACGGCCAAGCCCGCCGTTCGCGCGATCGCGCTCGGCCAGTTCGTCACGTGCGCCGCCCACGTCGGCGGCCGCGACGACCTGGAGGACGCCCTCGCCGAGGCCGAGCGCCTGCTCGCCGCCGACGAGCGCCTGACCCAGGACGCCCGCCGCGTCGAGACCGCCCTGCTCAACGTGCGCGCCGCCTCCTACCACCGCCGCCACGGCGACACCGAGGCCGCCGCCGACATCGCCCGCGCGGGCCTGGCCATGATCCAACGCCTGCACGACCCGGCGAGTGAGGGCGGCAGGGCCCGCGCCCGCCTCACCCTCGAACTCGTCTGCGCTCTCCTCGACGACGGCCACCTGGACGACGCGCTCGACGCCGCCGACCTCGCCCTCGCCGTCCCCACCCGCGCCGCGTCGGCCCCCGCCATGGGCAGGCTCCGCCTCGCCCTCGCCACCCGCGTGCACATCCCCGCGGGCCGCACCGACATCGGCCGCGGCATGATCGCCGAGGTCGTCGAGAGCGCCGAACGCCACACCCTCGACTCCCTCCTGGCCGACGCCTGGACCTTCCTCGCCCACGCCGACGAGGAAGCCCACCGCCCAGCCGACGCACTCCACGCCCTCCGCTCAGCCCGCGCGGCCGAATACCGCCACCTGCGCGCGGTTGACCTGGCCCGCCACCGCCTGAGCACCGAATTCGGCCTGGAGTCTCGCCCCGACCGCGCCGTCGCCCAACTCCGCGCCGTCGCCCGCACCGGAGCCCCCCGCACCCACGCCGCCCCGACGTCGATCCCGCTGCCGGACCAGACCTCGCGCCGCCCCACCCGCGGCCCGCTCACCCCGATCAGCGAGACCGCCGCCCAGCCCGGCCGCGTGGAAGTCCGCCGCCCCACCCGATCCACCGACACCCAGTCACCCGCCGCGGGCCCGGCCGAGGCCGGCACCGCTGCCTCAACCGGTCCTGGCATCGATGCGGGACTCGCTCAGCCGGCGCCGGTTGACTCCGACCTAGCCCAGACTGACGCCCCCGGTCGGCACTCGGATCCCGTTCCCGTCACTGATGACTCGTACGTCCCCGCCGTCGCTTCCGCGCAGGAGCCCGCCTCCCACCAGGCACCCGATTCCTCCGAAGCCGAGGCGGACTTCGGGCTCGTGCCCGAGGCCGCCATCGACGCGGTCCCCGCCGTCGCTTCACTGGGTGTGACGAGCGCCGAGCTGAACGCCTTGTTCGCCCACTTCCCGGCCGAAACCCCTGCCACCCGCGAGTCCACGGGCAGGCGGGCCAAGCCGTTCAAGCAGTCCGGGGCGGTGTTCTCGCTGGTACTCGTCCACGTGGCCCCCCTCGGCACGGTCCCGGCCATCGAACCGGAGGAACCCCCGGTCCCCGTCGGCGGCGACGTCGCCCTGAACGCCCTCGCCTCCCACGTGCGCGACCTGGCACCCCCCGCGGCCGAGCTCCTCCGAACCGACCTCGGCGAGTTCGCCGTCCTGCTCCCCAACACCGACCACGCCGCAGCCCTCCAACTGGCCGCCACCATCCGCGACCGCGCAACCGAGTCGGCTTGGCTAGTCGACGACCAGGGCCGCGACCTGGCAATCCGCACCGGCGCCGCCACCCACCCCGCCGCAGGCGACTCCCCCCGCGACGGCGTCGACCCCCTCCTGGCCGCCGCCCGCGCCGCCCTCTCCCCACCCGCCGCCCCCACCGACGCCCCCCACCCCGACGCACCCCCGGCCCAAGGCGCCGACTCGCCGCAGGCCGGCGCGCCCTCGGTGCATGCGGCCCCCACCGATTCGCCCCACGCCGGCGCACCCCCGGCCCAAGGCGCCGACTCGCCGCAGGCCGGCGCGCCCTCGGTGCATGGGGCTTTTGCCGCCGATTCGACCCTCTCCGGCGCGGCTCCGATCCACCCAGCCTTCGCCGGCGACTCGCCTCAATCTGCGGCGCCGGTTCGCTCAACCCTCGCCAGCGAGGACGTGCCCGACTCTGCTGCCGCTCCGGTCCACTCGACGCCCGCTACTACCGACTCGTCCCATTCAGGCGCGGCTTCGGTCGACGCAGCTCCCGCCGGCGACTCGCCCCTTCCTGACGACGACTCCCCGCTGCCACGGAGGGATCGCCGCGCCGAGGAGATCGAACCCACCTCGGACGCCCAGTCCCTCCTCAGCCGCTTTGGCATCGAACCCCGCCAAGGCGGCCGCCGCCGCGCGCCGGAGGACGACTTCCCGTTCGACCTGCTGCCCGCCCCGCCGATGCTGCCGGGTTCCTTCGAGCCGACGCTCCCCGAACTGACCGACCCCGAGCAAGACCAGCCAACTCCGGTAGACACCAGCCCAGACGGCGATTCGCGGCTGCCGGCCAACTTGGGCTCCGACGAGCCTTCACCTCGCGCGGAGGACGTCGCGCCCAACCCGGAGACCGGCGACACTGCGCCGCCACCCCACGGCTCCCCGTCGGCCCCGGATCTCGACGTGACTTCGCGGGGTTCGCGTGGCGCGGATTCGGCGGTGGGTGATCGGGACTCCGACGGGATCTCGCGGGGTTCGCGCGGTGTGGATTCGGTGCGGGGTGATCGGGATTCCGAGGTGATCGCCCGAGAGTCGCGCGGTGCGGATTCGCAGGGTGATCGGGATTTGGATAAGGCTTCGCGCGGTGTTGGCTCGGTGCGGGGGGATCGGGAGCGGGGTGAGACCCCGAAGTCGGATCGCGTGGATTTCTCGGCGCAGGGTGATCCGGCGTCGGGCGAGCCCTCGCACCACTCAAGCTCGGCTGACTCGGCGGGTTCGCATCGCGCGGGTGTGCTGAGCCCGGGCGATTCCGCTGGGGAGACTTCGCGGGTCGCGCAGCGGTCGATCGTGAGTGAGCCCAACGTTGGTGAGACGGCCGACGGGAGTGTTTCCGAGGAGCAGTCGATTCCCGTCGAGCCGGAGCCCGACGAGATTCCCGAGCCCCCGCGCCGACCGGACTATCCCACCCCGCCTGGGCCGGAGCCGCTGCCCGGTCCGAACCCCGACGGCGTTCCGCCGGCCGAACCCGACCCTGACATCGAACCGCCGCCTTCCGCGGCTGAGATGTTGGCGCGGTTGAGTGCGTTGCTGGCGGTGCCGCCGTCGTCGGGGGAGACGACGATCGAGGAACTCATTCAGTTGGCGGTCGAGCCGCTCGACCGTGGGCTCAGCTTCGACCGGGACGCGTCGGGAATCGCCACGTTTCCCGGTGCGGACGGGGCGGTCGGTGAAACCGCCGCGATTACCGAGAAGCCGGGTGACGAGGCGCGCGCCGATGCCGGCCGCGACGCCGCCGTCGAGCCCGTTGGCGATGCCGCCCGACCTGCTGGCGGCGATGTCGCCGTCAGGTCCATGGGCACTGCGGCCGACACCGCCGCCGTCGAGCCCGCGGAAACCGCGGTCGAACCTGGCCCCACCACCGCCAACCCCACCGCAGAGCCGCCCCCTTCCCCCGCCGCAGACGAGCCAGAGCCGCCCGCTTCCCCCGCCGCCGAGGCCGCCGCAGACGATCAACCGGATACCGCCTCCGCTGGTGCGGCCGCCGTTGCCGCCGGTCCGGCCGTTGCGGATCGCGGAGTGATCGAGTCACGGCTGGACGGCGCCGCCGGGGAAAACGACCCCGCGGAAAGACCCGCCGAAACATCCACCACCGCCCGCTCAGCCGCCGCAGCCGCGTGGGCCCGCCGGACCGCCGACGACTCGCCCTCCGTCCGCAGGCTCGGGTCCCGCCGCGAGCGGACCTCTTCCTCCGGCCTGGCTGATCTGCTCGCCGAGGCCATGGTCGCCTTCCAGGAGACCCAGCCCCAGCGCGACCTCGAAACCGCCGGCACCTGGGCCGCCGACGCGCGCGCTGTCGATCCGGAGCCCGAGCCGGAGACCGGGGGCAGGCGCCGGGCGCCGGAGGCCGAGCCGCCGCTGGGCAGGCACCGCTCGTCCGAGTGGGCGCCCGCCGACATCGATTCGGGATGAGACGAGCCGAAGTCCGCACGGTCCGAGTCCCAACCGGACGCACACCACGTCAACATTCCGTTACAGGGAAACGACCTGACCCGGTGCGCCCCAGAGCGTCACGCCACGGCACTAGTGTGTGAGCTGCATGTGGCACACCGGCGTGCCGCCTAGCGTGGAGTCGCCTGAAAATGACCTCGACTGGAATTCGCACCGCTAGAGCCGTCAGCGTCGACGGTTCCGACGACGGACGCCCGGTCAGCCCCAGTCCCGAGCAAACCCGAGACGAGCTCATCGAGTCGGCCGCCGAGCAGGCGCCCGATATCGCGGACCTGATCCGCCTCTACTACCGCTACATCCCGCCGGAGGAAGTCCTCGACGACGACCCCGTCGACCTGGTCGGTGCCGTGCGCTCGCACGCCCAGCTGGCCGAGCGTCGGGTCAAGGGCCGTCCGGCGGTCCGCATGGTGAACCCCAGCGACAGCCAGGACGGGTGGAGCACGCCCGGTTCGGTCGTCCAACTGGTCACCGATGACATGCCCTACCTCGTGGAGAGCGTGTCCGCCGAGCTTGTGCGCAGCGGCGTCCAGGTGCAGCGCGTGGTCCACCCGATCGTGGTGGTTCAACGGGATGTCACCGGCAACCTGCGAGAAGTCCTTCCGACCGCCGACCCGGACGACCCGCCCGCGGGCGCGTTCGCCGAGTCGTGGATGTATATCGAGGTCGACCTCGTCAACGACGGCGAGCGGGCACGGGAGATCGAGAACAGCCTGCTGAGCGTGCTCACCGACGTCCGCGAGGTCGTCGAGGACACCGACCGCATGGTCAGCACCGCCAAAGCCCTCGCCGACCAACTGGAGGCGAACCCGCCCGCGCTGGAGGGCGAGCAGGTCGCCGACGGTGCCGCGCTGCTGCGCTGGCTGGCCAAGGGCCACTTCACCTTCCTCGGCTACCGCCACTACGAGCTGGTCCGCGGCGACGAGCCCGCCCTGCGCGCCGTCCTCGCCACCGGCCTCGGCGTCCTTCGCCAGGACAGCTTGGCCTCTCGCAGCCTCACCGCGGGCCCGGACTCCTCGACTCACGCGCTGTCGTCCGACCTGCTGGTCCTCACCGAGGCGAGCGCCCCGTCGACGGTCCACCGCTCGACGTACCCGTACTACGTCGGCGTGAAGACCTTCGACGCCGAGGGCAACGCCACCGGCGAGCACCGTTTCCTGGGTGTGTTCACGACGAGCGCCCTGCACGAGGACGTCCTCGACATCCCCGTGGTGGAGCGCCGGGTGCGCGAGGTCATCCACCGCGCGGGCTTCCCGATGGAGTCCTACTCGGGCCAGCGCATGCTGGAGGTCATCCAGAACTGGCCGCGCGCCGAGCTGTTCTCCACCACGTCCGACTCGCTTTACACGACCGCGACCGGCGTCATCGCGCTCGCCGACCGCCGCCGCCTGCGGCTGTTCCTGCGGCAGGACCCGTTCGGCCGGTTCTTCTCCTGCCTGGTCTTCCTCCCGCGCGACCGCTACACCACCACGACCCGCATCGCGATGCAGGAAGTGCTGCTCGACGAGCTCGCCGGGACGAACCTGGAGTTCAGCACGCGGGTCGGGGAGACCCCGCTGGCGCAGGTGTACTTCATCGTCCACACCGATCCGGGCAGCGACGTCGAGCCCGACGTCAACCGCATCCAGGAACGCCTCACCGAGGCCGTCCGGTCGTGGGACGACCGCATGGTCGAGGCCGTCATCGGCGAGGGCCGCGAGGACACCGGCGAGTCGCCCACCGAGCAGGGCCAGCGCTTCGCCAGCGTGTTCCCCGAGGCGTACAAGGAGGACTTCTCCGCCGCCGACGCCCTCGCCGACCTGCGCAAACTCCAGGGCCTCAGCGGCGAGGACGACCTGGACATGTCGTTCTACCTGCCGGAGGACGCCGAGCCGGGGGAGCGCCGCTTCAAGCTCTACCTCGCGGGCGAGGGCGTGACGCTGTCCAAGGTGCTGCCCGTCCTGCAGCAGATGGGCGTCGAGGTCGTCGACGAGCGCCCGTACGAGCTGCGCCGCGACGACGGCACCACCTGGTGGATCTACGACTTCGGCCTGCGCGTCGACCCGGCGATCTTCACCCACCTGTCGCCGGAGAAGGCCGACTCGGTCAAGATCGGCTTCCAGGAGGCGTTCCGGGCCATCTGGAAGGGCGACGCCGAGTCGGACAACTTCAACGCCATGGTCCTGCGCGGCCTGACCTGGCGGCAGGCGTCCATCCTGCGCGCCTACTCGCGTTACCTGCGCCAGGCGGGCACCCCGTACAGCCAGGAGTACATCGAGGACGCCGTCCTCGCGCACACCGCCATCGCGCTCGCGCTGGTCGAGCTGTTCGAGGCGTGCTTCAACCCGGCGTCGCCGGAGGCCGAGCGCAAGGCCCAGGCCGAGGCCAGGATCGCCGAGATCACCACCATGATCGACGGCGTCACCAGCCTCGACGAGGACCGCATCCTGCGCAGCCTGCTCACCCTCATCCGGGCCACGCTGCGCACGAACTACTACGTGCGCGACGAGCAGGGCGAGCCGCGTTCGTACCTGGCGGTGAAGCTGGAGCCGCGCGCGGTGCCGGATCTGCCGGAGCCGCGGCCGCGGTTCGAGATCTTCGTGTGCTCGCCGCGGGTGGAGGGCGTCCATCTGCGGTTCGGTTCGGTGGCGCGCGGTGGTCTGCGCTGGTCGGACCGCCGGGAGGACTTCCGCACCGAGGTGTTGGGCCTGGTCAAGGCGCAGGCGGTGAAGAACGCGGTGATCGTGCCGGTGGGCGCGAAGGGCGGGTTCTTCGTCAAGCGGCCCGCGGCCCCGACCGGAGACCCGGGCGTCGACCGCGAGAACTTCATGGCCGAGGGCATCGCCTGCTACCGCATGTTCATCAGCGGCCTGCTCGACCTGACCGACAACCTGCAGTCCGGCGAGGTCATCCCGGCCAGGGACGTCGTCCGCTACGACGCCGACGACACCTACCTGGTCGTCGCCGCCGACAAGGGCACCGCGACGTTCTCCGACATCGCCAACGACGTGGCCAAGAGCTACGGCTTCTGGCTGGGCGACGCGTTCGCCTCCGGTGGCTCGGTCGGCTACGACCACAAGGCCATGGGCATCACCGCCCGCGGCGCGTGGGAGAGCGTGAAGCGGCACTTCCGCGAGCTCGGCGTCGACACCCAGTCGGAGGACTTCACCGTCGTCGGTGTGGGTGACATGTCCGGCGACGTGTTCGGCAACGGCATGCTGCTGTCGGAGCACATTCGCCTGGTCGCCGCGTTCGACCACCGGCACATCTTCATCGACCCCGACCCGGTGGCCGCGCCGAGCTTCGCCGAGCGCAAGCGCCTGTTCGACCTGCCGCGCTCGTCGTGGGACGACTACAACCGCGAGCTGATCAGCGAGGGCGGCGGCGTGTGGCCGCGCACCCTCAAGGCCATCCCGATCAGCCCGCAGGCCGCCGCCGCGCTCAGCCTGCCCGAGGGCGTCGACAAGCTCTCCCCGCAGGAGCTGATGAACGCGATCCTGCTCGCGCGGGTCGACCTGCTGTGGAACGGCGGCATCGGCACCTACGTCAAGGCCACCGCCGAGACCCACGCCGACGTCGGCGACAAGGCCAACGACGCGGTCCGCGTCGACGGCGCCGCGCTGCGGGTCAAGGTCATCGGCGAGGGCGGCAACCTGGGCCTGACCCAGCGGGGCCGCATCGAGTTCGCCCGCGTCGGCGGCCCGGAGGGCACCGGCGGCAAGGTCAACACCGACGCGCTGGACAACTCCGCCGGTGTCGACTGCTCCGACCACGAGGTCAACATCAAGATCCTGCTCGACGAGCTGTGCCGCCGCGGCGACCTCGACGCCGAGAGCCGCAACGCCCTGCTCGCCGAGATGACCGACGAGGTCGGCGAACTGGTCCTGGCCGACAACTACCGGCAGAACGCGGTGCTCGGCGTCAGCCGGGCGCACGCCGCGCCGATGCTGTCGGTGCACGCCCGGCTGGTCGAGGCGCTGGAGCAGGGCAAGGTCCTGGACCGCAAGCTGGAGGCGCTCCCCACGCGCGCCCAGTTCGCGGCGATGGACAAGGCGGGCGACGCGCTGTCGTCGCCGGAGCTGGCCACGCTGCTCGCGCACGTGAAGCTCTCGCTGAAGGAGAAGGTGCTCGCCAGCGAGCTGCCCGACCAGGACGTCTTCGCGCGCAGGCTCCCGGAGTACTTCCCGACGCCGCTGCGGGAGCGCTTCGGCAAGGCCATCGCCGAGCACCCGCTGCACCGGCAGATCACCACGACGCTGCTGGTCAACGAGGTCGTCGACGGCGCGGGCATCTCGTATGCCTTCCGCCTGGCCGAGGAGATCAGCGCGACGGCGACCGACGCCGTGCGGGCCTTCGCGGTGGCCACCAGGGTCTACGACCTGCCGTCGGTGTGGGCCGAGATCGACGCGCTGGACAACGTCATCCCGACCGACGTCGCCGACCAGATGGTGCTCGCCACCCGCCGCCTGCTCGACCGGGCGTCGCGGTGGCTGCTCACCAACCGCCCGCAGCCGCTGGCCGTGGGCGCGGAGATCATCCGCTTCCGCGACGCCGTGCGATCTCTGGCGCCGACGGTCAGCGGGATGCTGCGTGGCAGCGCGCGCGAGGAGGCCGAGGCCGACGCCGCGGCGATGATCGCCAGCGGTGCCCCCGCCGACCTGGCCAACCGCGTCTCGGCGATGCTCGACTGGTACTGCCTGCTCGACATCATCGAGGTGGCGGAGCTGGCCGAGCGCGACGAGGGCTACGACGAGCGCAGCGCCACCGAGGCCGCCGAGCTGTACTTCGCGCTGTCCGACCACCTCAACATCGATCAGATGCTGACGGCGGTCAGCGCGCTGGAGCGCGGCAACCGCTGGCACGCGCTGGCCAGGCTCGCGCTGCGGGACGACTTCTACGGGTCGCTGCGCGCGATCACGCTGGACGTCCTGCGGCAGAGCGACCCCGGCGACTCCGCCGACGACAAGATCGCCGCGTGGGAGAGCCACAACGCCTCCCGGCTCAACCGTGCGCGCTCGTCGCTGGCGGAGATCCGGGGCGCGGGTGTGTTCGACCTGGCCACGCTGTCGGTCGCGGCTCGGCAGATCCGCAGCATGGTTCGTTAGCCGGTGCCCGCCCTCCCAGCCCCGTCTCGGGGCTGGGAGGTGCGGGTAGGGTTTGGGGACGACGCTGGGCGGAGGGTGAGTCTGTGGGTGTTTTCGTTTCCGAGGTGCGGCCGCGCTGGTCGGACATGGACGCGTTCGGGCACGTGAACCACGCGAACACGGTGACCCTGCTCGAAGAGGCCCGGGTCGACCTGCTGTTCAACGAGGCCAAGCTGCGCGGCGTCATCGACCTCGCCCAGGGCGTGGTGATCGCCAAGCTCGCCGTGGAGTACCACCTGCCGCTGTTCGCCACCGGCGGGAAGGTCCGCATCGCGGTGTCGGTCCGCGAGATCCGCGGCGCGTACTTCATCCTGGACTACCTGGTGCACAACGGCCCCAAGGAGTCCGACCCGGTCGCCGTCACCGCGACGACGACGCTGGCGCCGTACGACCTGGCCAACGGCAAGCCGCGTCGCATCACCGACTCGGAACGCGACTTCCTCGCGGCGTGGCACAACGGTGGGAACGGCGGTGTTCTCCGTGCCTGAACTGTCTTTCGCCGACCCTTCCGACCGCGACGACCTTGGCGCGTTCGTCGCCCGCGCGGTGCGGTTGGACCCGCAGGCTGTAGTCCGGCTGCGCGGACGCGCGGGCGGGCTTGTCGACGCCTGGGTCGCCACACCGTTCGACGTGCTTGCGACCCGGACCGCGCGCGGTTCCGTGGAACCCAACGACATCACGGTCTTCGGCAACGAACTGCTCGCGGGCCTGGCAGTAGTGCGTAGCGACAGTTTCGACCCCGGCCCGTCCCGCGACATGCAGTGGCGATCGGCGCTGCCGCCCACGCAGCACTGGCAGATCGTCGACTCGATCCCCGCGCGCGCGGTTTCGGAGTTGACGGACAAGGGTTTGGCGGTCGCGCGGGAGAACGTCGGCCCGCAGGGCACGCCGCCCGCATCGCTGCTCGACCAGTCGGTGCTGACGGTGACGGGCGACGGCCTGGAGATCAAGGTGCCCCTGCGGTGCCTGTTCGCCTTGTCCGGCATGGGTTTCCTGACCGACGGCGACGACGACAACATCCGCGTCACGGCGACGGACGCCTGGATGCGCCTCGACGCCCGCTACGGCGCGGTCGTCCGGCGACGCCACGCTTTGCTGCCGCTGCTGGTCTAGCGGGTATGCGGCGCCAACAGCGCTTCCCAGCCGTCGGCTAGCTGTTTGTACTCGTCGGGGCAGGTGTCGGCGCGCTCCTTGGGCAGCTCGCCATCGTCCACAAGGAACTGAAACCGTTCGGCGTCGGCACCGTAGAGGTAGCAGAGGAAGTTGGCGGCCCGCTGCTGGTCGAGCGAGTGCGTGTCGTAGAAGGGGAGATCCTCCAGCCCCTGCACCTGCGCGGCGCTCAGGGAGTAGGAGTCGGCGACGGTGAGCAGGATGTCCTTGAACTCGTCGTCACTGGTGAGCACGTAGGCGGCGAGCTGGTCGGCGACGTCTTCTTCGCGGCCGGTGATCTTCAGGCCGAGTTCCCAGATCAGGGCGTGGCCCGCTTCGTGGTAGAGGGTGCCGACGGCGCTGTTGTAGACCTGCTGGTCGACGTCTTGATCCTCGGCGAAAAGCTTTCGCTCGGCGGCTTGGAGCTCGTAGCAGAGGGTGACGGTGTGTTCGTCGGGCTCGTAGAAGGCGTTGGCCTCACCGCAGTCCTTGGCGATGACCTGGACGTCGCGGGGGATGCGGACGTAGGTGTTCATGGAGTCGGCGAAGTCTTCGAGGACTTTGCGGTCGCGGAGGAGCTGCTCTTCGGCCTTGGTGGCTTCGCCTGCTTGCTGGTAGGCGGGGACGAATTTGCCTTCAGGGGGTGGGGCGCTGGTTGTCGGGGCGGGATCACCGGAACCACAGGCCGTCACGATCAGGAGGGCAGCGATCGCGAAGACACGCGCGGTCATGGATGGTCCGTTCAGCTTGATCGACTGGTCGATTCAGCCTAGCGGTGGGTGCTGGGGTCGGCACCCGATGCTGTTCCCACCCTGGCAACAAGGGCGGTCGCTGGTGACGGTGGGTGCTGGTCCAATCACGGCATGACGAAGTTCGGGAATGCGCGCAATCGTGGACTGGCGGCGGAACTGAAGAGCCTTCGCAAGGGTGCGGGGCTCACTCTGCGCCAGGTCGAGAAGAAGGTGGGGATCTCCATCGCGAGCCTCAGCCGCATGGAGGCTGGGCTGCGACCGATCACAGCGGTAATGGCATCCGCCCTGCTCACGGCCTACGAGGTCATCGGCCCAGATCGCGCGAGAATCCTTGTCCTGGCAACGCAGGTCAACCTCTCGGGCTGGCATGAAACCGACGGCGAGGGTGTGCCCCTCCATCTGCGCGCTCTGACCTGCTTCGAGGCCGAGGCCACTCGCATCGTGCACGCGGCGATGCTGCGCGTACCTGGCCTGCTGCAGACAGCGGACTATTTCCGTGCCACCTTGGCCGTGCTCGGATTCCCGGAGCAGAAGCGCGCGGAGATGGTGGCCGCTCGACTGGAGCGGCAGAAGGTGCTTCTGGGGCGGAATCCGCCGCGATACCTCGCGATCATCGATGAAGCCGTACTGCGCAGGCCAACCGGCAGCCGGGCACTGATGGCCGCCCAGTGTCAGCATCTCGCAGACATGGCGGACCTTCCCCATGTGGAGATCCGGGTCATCCCGTTCGAGCACGGAACGCATGCCGGCCTCGACGGGAGCTACGTGTGGATGGAGTTCGCGAAGAACCCGCCCATCGTCTACCTCGAACTGACCCAGTCATCAATGTTCCGGGATGCCGCGCATGAGATCCGGCCATACCGCGAAACCACGGATAAGCTGATGGCCGCCGCCCTCGGTTCAGCCGAATCGGTGAAGTTTCTCCGGCGCTTCGTTTCAACGTTTGGCAAGGAGTGAAACAAGATGGAGCTTGGTCACGCCCGATGGAGGAAGTCCACCTTCAGCGGGGGCGGTGAGTGCGTCGAGGTCGCGCGGTTCCCCGGCGTGATCGCCGTCCGTGACTCCAAGAATCCCGCCGGGGGTGTCCTCGCCTTCCCCGCCCTATCCGGCCAGCTGATCCTGCGTCACCCCGACACCCGTTCGTAGCGGCAAGTGCTTGTACCCGCGCAGGACGCGGGTTCCGCCGCGCGCCGGGGTGCCGTCCAACGCCAGGTTCGGGAACCTGTCGAACAAAGCGCGCAGGGCGATCACCGATTCCAGCCGGGCGAGTTGCGCGCCGAGGCAGTAGTGGATGCCCGCCGAGAAGGCCAAGTGGTCGCGCGCGTTCGTTCGGGTGATGTCGAAGCGGTGCGGCTCGTCGAACACCGCCGAGTCGCGGTTCGCGCCGCCGATCAGCACGATCAACGACTGGCCTGCGGGGACGTGCTCCGTCTCCGTGTTCGCCGTGCGCAAGGTCATCTGTACCGGGGTGTCGAACCGGAGGACTTCCTCGATCGCGTTGTCCCAGCCGGAAGGATCCGCCCGCAGCGCGGCCAACTGGTCCGGGTGGCGAAGCAGCAGGGCCACGGCGTTGCCGATCAGTTTCACCGTCGTCTCGAAGCCCGCGCCCAGGAGAAGCTGCGCGGTGGAGCGGAGTTCGAGTTCGGTGAGCTGGTCGAGTTGGACGAGCTTGCTGAGTACATCCGTGCCGGGCGACCGTCGCAGGTCGGCGATGTGGGCGGTCAGCCAGGCTCCGCTCTCGCGGATGGCACGATCGGCGACGCGGTATTCGCGCCAGGTCATCCCGGGATCGAGCGACGTGGCGGCCTTGTCGCCCCAGTCGAGGAACTGGGCGTGGTTCTCCACGGGGACGCCGATGATGTCGGCGATCACGGTGACGGGCAGCCGCGACGCGTAGGTGTCGATCAGGTCGAACGTGGTGGGGCCGTTGGCGATGTCGTCGAGCAGGGTGTCGGCGATCTCGCGGATGCGGTCGGCGTAGGCGGCGACGGCGCGCGGGGTGAACGCCTTGGAGACCAGGCCGCGCAGGCGGGTGTGGTCCGGCGGGTGGATCGCGAGCAGGGACGGCGGCTCGCCGGGGCCGATGGCGGCCGGGTCGACCGCCGCCGCGGCGATACGGGAGAGCCACGTGGTGGGGGCGGGGGTCGGGCCGCCGAGGAAACGCTCGTCGCGCAGCACGGCGTTGGCGACGGAGTGGCTGGCGGTGGCGTTGACCATCCGGTTCGCCACGACGGGACCCCGGGAGCGGAGCCTGTCGTAGGCGTCGAACGGGTCGGCCAACACCGTCGGGTCGGCGATGACCCGCGCCACGGGATCGCCGCGCCGCGCGGCGAAGTGGATGGCGGCGCCGGGGATCCCGTAGCGAATGCCCCAGACGAGGGCCGATCGGGCGTGGTTCACGCGTCGCTCCTTCGGAAGTCAGCCCGCGGCCGCGGGCAGCGGGCTGTGCGACGTCAGGTGGACGGCGCCTGTCGGGTCGTCGCCGATGGCGGCCAGGAGGCCGGGGTGTCGGGCGGCGAACGCTCGGAGTTCCTCGGTCGCCCGCCCAGCGCGGTCCAGCGGCCACTCGACCTGGGCTTGCACCATCACCACCCACCGCCGCCGCAGGGCCACCAGCAGGCCGTCGCGGTCGCCGAAGATCGGGGTGTACTCCGGGCGCCACGGCACGACGCCGCGGCTGTGTTCCAGGTCCGCGGCCACTGATCGAAGTGCCGCGTAGTAGCTGTTGGTCTCGCTCCAGGTCATGGCGCACCTCCCGCCACCAAAACTAGGCACTCGACCAGCCCCTCCGCGTCGGTCCGCGGGACCTCCCGCCGCCTCCGCCCGTGGGCGGAGACGCACCCCGTCCGCCGACGGATGGCACCTTTCCGATACCTACCTATCCTGGCTTCATGCTGGTGCTGCTGGAGCGGACCAAAGCCCGGATCGAGGAGGGCTGCGCACGGGCGGGCGTGCCGTATCCGTGGTGGATCCCGCTCTGCTCGACGGTGTCGGTCGCCCTCATCACCGTCGGCGCCCTGATCCAGCGGGACGCGCTGTTCCCGCCGACGCCGATGGCCGCCGCGGGTGTGCTCGCCATCAGCCCGCTGCTCGCGTGGTCGGTGGCGGGCAGGCTCGTCCCGCCGATCGTGGAGTCGCTGATCGCGGCGACGGCCATGGCGATCCTGCTGCTCAGACCCGCCGAGGCCGACTTCGCGCCGCTGCTGCTGCCGGTGCTGGCCGCCGAGGTCGCCGCCATGTTCCGACTGACCATCGCGATCGCGGCGGCCGTGCCCGGGGTGGCGGTGCTGGTGGTCGCCGGCATCTGGGGAGGGCTGGAGGCGGTGCCGCTCTACATCGTCATCGTCGCGCTCGGCCTCTACGTCGGGGTGAGCCTGCGCTGGCAGATGCGCGCGCTCGACGCCGAGCGGCTCAACCACGCCGCCGAGCAGGACCAAGCCGTCGCCGCCGAGCGTCAGCGCATCGCCCGCGAGGTGCACGACGTCGTCGGGCACTCGCTGAGCATCACCCTGCTGCACGTCACCGGCGCCCGCCACGCGCTCCAGCACGACTGTGACGTCGAGGAGGCCGTGGCGGCGCTGACCGAGGCCGAACAGGTCGGCAGGGCCGCCATGCGCGACATCCGCCAGTCCGTCGGCCTGCTCGGCGCCGACCGGTTCGGCACCGCGCCGCTCCCCGGCGCCGACCGGATCGCCGACCTTGTCGACAGCACCCGCGCCGCGGGCGTCGACGTCCGCTACCACCAGTCCGGTGATATCTCCACAATGGACACCACACGCGGCGCCGGGCTCTACCGGATCGCGCAGGAGTCCCTCGCCAACATCGCCAAACACGCGCCGTCCGCGTCGGCGTCGGTCTCCCTTTCCGCCAACGGCAAGGCCACCACGTTGACCGTGCGCAACACGCTGCCCGCCACCCCGAAGCCAGTCGGGCGCGGCGCGGGCCTCAGCGGGATGCGCGCCCGCGCCGACCAACTCGGCGCGGCGCTGCGCACCGGTCCGCTCGACGGGTGTTGGATCGTCGAGGTGTCCGTTCCCGAGCCCGCCCCGGCCTGCCCGCTGCGGCAGTTCCTCCCATGACCGACGATGTCCGCGTCCTGCTGGTCGACGACCAGGACCTCGTCCGCTCCGGCCTGCGCCGCATCCTGCGCCGCCGCGCGGGCTTCCTGATCGTCGCCGAGTGCGCGGACGGCGCCGGGGTGCCCGAAGCCCTCGCCGAGCATGACGTCGACGTGATCGTCATGGATCTGCGGATGAAACACGTCGACGGCATCGAGGCCACCCGCCGCCTGCGCGCGACCAGCGACCACCCACCGGTCCTGGCCCTGACCACCTTCGACGACGACGACCTTCTCTCCGGCGCCCTGCGCGCGGGCGCGGCCGGGTTCATCCTCAAGGACTCCCCGGCCGAGGACCTGATCCGCGCGGTCAGGACGGTCGCGATGGGGGAGAGCTGGCTCGACCCCACGGTGACGGCCCGCGTGCTCACGACGTACCGCAACGCGGTCGCCCCCAACACCTCCCGCGTCGAGGCGCTGACCTCGCGCGAACACGATGTCCTGCAGGCGATCGGCCGCGGCCTGACCAACGCCGAGATCGCCGCGGCGCTGTTCATCTCCGAGGTCACCGTGAAGAGCCATATCGGCCGGATCTTCGCCAAGCTCGGCCTGCGCGACCGTTCGGCGGCGATCGTCTACGCCTTCGACCACGGCATCGTCGCCCCGGACAATCCAGTTGCCTGATCGCGGTCCCGACTGGACAGTGACCGCATGGACATCCCTGAGCTGACCGACGGAGTCGTCACCCTGCGCGCCCTCGGGCCGGCCGATGTCGACGGGATTGTCGAGCAGTGCAACGACCCGGAGAGCATCCGCTGGACCACCGTGCCCGTGCCCTACGGCCCGGATGACGCGGTCGAGTGGGTCACCCGGATGGTCCCGCAGGGCTGGGCCGACCACGACGACTTGAACTTCGCGGTGATCCACCAAGGCCGGTTCGCCGGGTCAGTCGGCCTGCGGCCCGGCCCGGGGAAGGTCGCCGAGATCGCCTACGGGCTCGGCCCGTGGGCGCGCGGCCACGGCGTGGCGAGCCGAGCCGTTCGCCTGCTCCTCGACTGGGGATTCGGCGAACTGGGCCTCAGCGCCGTCTACTGGCGCGCCCACGTCGGCAACTGGGGTTCCCGCCGCGTCGCGGAGCGGGCCGGGTTCGTGATCGGGCCCGAGGTGCCGAACCTGCTGGAACAGCGCGGCGAGATCAGGGACGCCTGGACCGGGTGGCTCGCCGCGCCGCTACAGCGCTGAGATCGATGCGGGCGCCCGCTCGGCGCGGCTCAGTGCCCGCAGGACATTGACCGCACCGTGCCTGCGAATGGCCACTCTGGACAGAATGTCGACGACGGTCTCCACCGCGTCCGGGGCGAAACCGGGAGTGGGCAAGCCGACGCTGTGGGCCAGGTCGTCGGAGTGGATCACGATCTCCAGCAGGCGGCTGGCGAGGAAGTCGTCGAGGGTCAGCGACCACGGGCCCCAGTTGGCTCGGCGGACCGCGCGGTTGTCGACCGCCGTCAGGGTGTCGCGCAGAGTGGCCACGCCCGCCTTGGAAGCGGTGGCCAGAGCGGCGGGCCCGGCGTCTGCCGCGTCTGCGCCACTGGCGCGGATCAGGGTGCTCAACTCGTCGTTGATGTCCGAGCCGATCCAGGCGGCGCGGCCGAAGTAGTCGTGCAGGCCGATCACCGGCTCCGCGGGCACGGGCTCGGCCAGCAGCGTCGGAACGACGAAGATCTGCGTCGCGAGGTGGCCCGCCAGGCCATGGACGGTGAACTCCGCCAGTGCGGACGGCTCGGTCCAGCGCTCGGCGAGCTCCGGCGCGGCGAGCAGGTCGGCCGCCACCGCGGCCGCGTCGGTGTAGAGGTCTCTGATCACGTCCACCTCAACCGCGGCGGCGCGCGCGGGTATTCCGGCTCAGACCAGCCAGACTGACGTCTCCGGCGGCAGTTGGTTGCCCTCCATCGGCCCGCTCGCCAGCAGGATCTCGCCGGGCGGCAGCGGGACCGGCGCGGCCGAGGTGTTCAGCGCGCAGATCAGCCCGCCGCCCTTGCGGCGGAAGGCAAAGCAGCCGGGAGGCGCCCCGTACCACTCCAGGTCGTCGCCGCCGAAGGCCGCGGAGGTCTTGCGGATCTCCAGGGCGTGCCGGTACAGCGACAGCATCGAGTCCGGGTCCTCCAGCTGCGCCTCGACCGTCAGGGAGGCCCAGTGCGGCGGCATCGGCAGCCACGCCGCGCCCGCGCGGGAGAAGCCGAAGGACGGGATCTCGCCCTCCCACGGCAGCGGCACCCGGCAGCCGTCGCGGCCGCGTTCGGTGTGGCCGGAGCGTTCCCACACGGGGTCCTGCAGCGCCCAGTCCGGCAGGTCGACGTTGGGCAGGCCGAGTTCCTCGCCGTTGTAGATGTAGGTGACGCCCGGCAGCGCCAGCTCCACCAGGGCCATCGCCCGGGCGCGCCGGGTGCCGATGTCGCCGCCGCCGTAGCGGGTCACGTGGCGGACGACGTCGTGATTCGACAGCGTCCACGTCGGGGCCGCGCCGGTGGCCTTCACCGCGGTCAGCGAGCGGTCGATGGCCCGGCGGACGGAGTCGGCGTCGAAGTCGGCCTCGACCAGCTTGAAGTTGAAGCCCAGGTGCAGCTCGTCCGGCCGGACGTAGTACGAGAACCGGTCGTCGCGGTCCACCCAGATCTCGCCGACCGCCATGGTGCCGGGGTAGCCGTCGAGGACCTTGCGGATCAGCCGGTGGATGTCGTGCACGCCGTCGTTGTCGAAGCGCGGGTCGACGACCTCGTGGGACTGCGTGCCCGCCATGATCGCCATCGCGCCGGGGTCCATGTCCGGCAGGTCGGCGGGCTTGGCCATGCCGTGGGCGACGTCGATGCGGAAGCCGTCGACGCCGCGGTCGAGCCAGAAGCGCAGGGTCTGCACGAGGTCGGCCCGGACCTCGGAGTCGTCCCAGTTCAGGTCGGGCTGCTGCGGGGCGAACAGGTGCAGGTACCACTGGCCGTCGGGCACCCGCGTCCACGCGGGCCCGCCGAAGACGCTCGTCCAGTTGTTCGGCGGCACCGAGCCGTCCGGGCCCTTGCCGTCGCGGAAGTAGTACCTGGCGCGCTCGCGGCTGCCGGGCGCCGACCGCAGCGCCTGCTGGAACCAGAGGTGCTGGTCGCTGGTGTGGTTGGGCACCAGGTCGATGGTGACCTTGAGGCCGTGGCCGTGCGCGTCGGCGACGAGCGCGTCGAACGCGGCGAGGTCGCCGAAGAGCGGGTCGACGTCACGCGGGTCGGCCACGTCGTAGCCGTGGTCGGCCATGGGGGAGCGGAAGAACGGCGTGAGCCACAGGGCGTCGACGCCCAGCAGCTCCAGATAGCCCAGGCGTGAGCGGATGCCCTCCAGATCGCCGACCCCGTCGCCGTCGCTGTCGGCGAACGAGCGCACATAGATCTGGTAGAACACCGCGTCCTGCCACCACGGCAGCGCGTCCTCGCCCATGTCGTCCCCGGTTCGTCGCACGATCGTCAATCCTGCCATTCGCCGGTGTCGGACTCCCCCAAATCCGAGAAATGATCAATTCCTCACAAGATCAGACCCAGCTGTTGAGCATGCTGTTGGCCGCCATCTCCAAGTACTGCCAGAGCTGCTCGCGGTGCTGTGGGGCCAACCCTGCCTCATCCACCGCGATCCGCATGCACTTGAGCCAAGCGTCCCGCTCCAGCGGCCCGATCGTGAAGGGCTGGTGGCGCATCCGCAGCCGAGGGTGCCCGCGCTGCTCGGAGTACGTGTGCGGGCCGCCCCAGTACTGCATCAGGAACAGCCGCAGCCGCTCCTCCGCCGGGCCGAGGTCCTTCTCCGGGTAGAGCGGGAGCAGGACCTCGTCCTTGGCGACCTCGACGTAGAACCGGTGCACGATCGCGCGGAAGGTTTCCTCGCCGCCGACCGCGTCGTAGAAGTTCTCGGGGGTGCCCACGTCACCCATCCTCCCGCACGCCTCCTCAGGCGACGGGAGGGGGCAACAGTCGGTTCAGCGGCGCGGGCACGCCCGCCTCCTCGACCGCGGCCATCGTCCTGGCCCGCAGTGCCCGCTGGACGGCGTACTGCTTGCCGGGGCGGACCTTCACCGTCATCCGGATCGTGATGCTCTCCGGGGTGACCTTCTCCACACCGAGCACCTCGGGCGGCTCGATCACCGAGTCCTTGAACTGCTCCTCGGCCACGACCTCGCCCGCGACCCTGGTGAGGATCTCGGTGACCTGGTCGACGTCGGCGCCGTAGCCGACGGCCAGGTCGAGGGTGGCCACGGCGAAGCCCTGGCTGGAGTTGCCGACCCGCAGGATCTCGCCGTTGCGGACGTACCAGACGGTGCCGTTGATGTCGCGCAGCGTGGTGATCCGCAGGCCGACGGCCTCGATGGTGCCCTTGGCCTCACCGAGGTCGACGACGTCGCCGACGCCGTACTGGTCCTCCAGCATCATGAACATGCCGGACAGGAAGTCCTTGACCAGGTTCTGCGCGCCGAAGCCGAGCGCGACCCCGACGATGCCCGCCGAGGCGATGATCGGGGCGATGTTCACGCCCAACTCGCCCAGCGCGAGGACGAAGGCCAAGCCGTAGACGATGAAGCTGACGACGGACTTGAGCACCGAGCCGATCGTCTTGGCCCGCTGGGTCCGCCGGTCGGACAGCAGCGCGCCCAGCGCCTGCGGGGCCCGCTCACGCAGCGGGCGCAGCAGGGCGGGCATCTTGCCCTTGCCCGAGGTCAGCCGATCGATCACGCGGTGCGCCAGCATCCGGATCAGGACCGCGATCAGCAGGATCATGACGATCTTGACCGGCTTGGCGACCAGCCAGTTGGCCGAGGCGGCCAACCACTCGTTGCCGGTGATCTTCAGTACCTGCGTGCACCACGCGTCGGCGCATTTGGGGGGTTCGAGTGCGAAGGGGATCTGGTTCATCGGCGCCGACGATAGCCACGTCCGCGCGCGGCGTCGAAGGGGGTGTTCACCATCATTTCGCGCGGCGATGAGGGACACGTCACATAACACACGTGCGTTTCGGGGTCGATCTGTGGTCGACTTACGTCAGCACCGTGGAGGTGGTCGAGTGCCAGACCGACAACCGACCTCTCTCGGCGCGTCCTTCGGGCACGCGCCGAGGACGACGTTGTGCTCGAATCCGGGCGCCGCTCTGAGCCCTGCTCGCGCGCCCACGCCCCTGCCGGGGCCGCTTCCGTCCTGGGGTCGGCGTCGGGTCCTGCTGCTCAACACCACGTTCGAGCCGCTGACCGCGCTGCCGCTGCGCCGCGCCGTCGTGCTCGTGGTGTGTGGGAAGGCCGAGGTCGTCCACGGTGATCCCGCGGGCCTGGTGGTGCACTCGGCGACGTCGAGCGTGCTGGTGCCGTCGGTGATCCGGCTGAGCAACTACGTCCGCGTGCCCTACCGCGGCCGCGTGCCGCTCACCCGTGCCGGACTGATGCACCGCGACCGCTACCGCTGCGCGTACTGCGGGGGCCGGGCCGAGACGATCGACCACGTCATCCCGCGCAGCCGCGGCGGCCAGCACACGTGGCAGAACTGCGTCGCGTGCTGTGCGAAGTGCAACCACCGCAAGGCCGACAAGCTGCTCTCCGAGCTGAACTGGCGCTTACGGGTGGTGCCCAACGCGCCGCGTGGCCCGCACTGGCGGCTCCTTGCCGGGGTGACCGACGCGGATCCGCTCTGGCTGCCCTACCTCGGAGAGCCCGCCGCCTAGCTGGTGACGCGGGTGCCCATCGTGACCCGCGTGCCCCGGGTGACGCGCGTGCCCGCGGTGACCCTGGTGCCACGCGTGACGCGGGTGCCACGCTCCTGCAGCGTCACGCGGGTGCCCCGGGTGACGCGCGTGCCGCGGTCCTCGGCGGTCACGCGGGTACCGGGCTCGACCGCCGTGACGCGGGTGCCGCGGGTGACCCGGGTACCCCTAGTGACCCTTGTGCCGCAGGTCACGCGGGTGCCGGGCTCGACGGCGGTGACGCGGGTACCCCGAGTGACGCGGGTACCCCTGGTCACTCGAGTGCCCGCGGTGACCCGAGTTCCCCTGGTGACGCGCGTTCCCTGGCTCAGCACCAGTACAGACTCATCCATTAGGGTGACAACAACGGCGGTGACGTCGGAAGAAGTCGTGTACATGGAGTGTCCTCCTGGGGGCGGTCGCACTACAGAACGATGGTCGATCGACTGCGCAAGAGCCGTACAGGTGAAAGCTATGACCCTGCTGCGTAACCGACAAGACGTCAACCCGCTGTATGCGGTCACATTTCCCCAGTTGGGGCCATTCGCCCCTTACCGATAGGCTCAACGAGCTACGCGCCCGGACGTCACTCGGGTGAAAGGCGTTACCAGGAGAGCACCAACCGCTCACGCGCAGCGATCTTGAACCCGCGTCCATCCTGATGGGACCCGGTGCGCCGCCGTCGGTTACCGTATCGCTTGTGACGCTCGTCGAGACCATTCTCGTCTTCGCGGTGATCCCCGCGGCTCTCTACGCCGTGATCGCCCTGTTGACGCTGCGCGAAAGATTCGCCAAGACGCCGCGGTACCGCCCCGGTCAGGACTGGGAGCACCCGGCGGTCTGGTGGACGGCAAACCCGGCGGGTCTGGACGCGGGCCACGCAGTGGTCACCGCCCCCGCCGCCGACACCGCGCCTCGGCGCACGGCCAAGGGAGGTGCCCGTGGGAGCTGGTAGCACCGTCCACCACGAGGTGGGCGAACTCGCGGAGGACGTCGAACACGGCTACGGCGCCGTGGTGACCAACAGCGGCCGGATCTCGGTCGCCAGGGCCAAGGAAGAGGAAGGCCCCGGCCTGCCCTTCACCCCGGTCCAGTTGACCCGCCTCGACGAGGCCCTGACCCTGTCGGCCCGCGCCACGGGCCTGGGCTTCAGCGTCTACCTGGGCGAGTTGGGCGCCGACCCGCGCGCGCGTGCCGAGGAACTGCACACCTCGATCGGCCACGGCTCCAGCGAGTCCGTCCTGATCGCGGTCTCCCCGGGCGAACGCCGCGTCGAGATCGTCACCGGCGAGGAAGCCTCCCGCCGCGTGGCCGACCGCGGCTGCAACCTGGCGGTCATGAGCATGGTGGCGTCCTTCAAGGAGGGCGACCTGATCGGCGGCCTGGTGAGCGCCCTGCGCATGCTGAGCGACCAGGCGGGCTTCGCCCACACCAAGCGCTAGAGGTTGACTTTGAAGGCCCGGACCCCGGTGGGGGTCCGGGCCTTCGTCATGCCCGGGGCAGTTTCGCCCACACGAGACCGGCGACGGCCTTGGCCGCGGCGCAGGACTGCTCGCGGTCGGGAAGGCTGACCACCACCTCGACCAACTCCCAGGTGTCAGAACTCGCCGGGGTGAGTCGCGTGTACCCGGTAGTGGCAGAACACCCCCAGAAGTCCTTGATGTCGTCGGTCACGATCCACTCGGTTCCGTCGATGACCACCTTGTCCGCCTTGACTTGAGGGGACGGCGCCAGTTCGCCGCTGCGGAACAGCACAGCGAGTTCGACGGACACCGTGCACATGTGTCCTCCCGGGGACAGCGTCGGGGTTCCACCCTGCCCAGGCACCGCGGCCAACACGTCGGCGGTGAGCACCGAGCATGCGTCGATTTCGCGCAATGACCGCGCGGGTTGGGCCGCCCGAGCGACCGGGTCGCCTTTGGCGATCCTCGCCGCGATTGCGCGGGCCGTGGCGTTGGCGACGTCGCACGGGGCCTCACGGTCCGAGGCGAGGACCTGGAACGTCTCGCCGCTGTCCAGACGGAGGTAGACACCGCACTCGGTGCTTTCTGAGCGGTAGAGGCCCGCGGTCGCCTTTCCGGGCATCTCGGTCGGCTTGAACCGGGCGAACTCGGCTTCCGAGAACATGAGCAGATCCCCGAACTCGACCTTGCCGCCACCGAGTTGGTAGGCGCAGGAGTCCAGCCTGCTCGCCGGAACCTCGCTCGGGACGCCGAACTCGCTCAGGTCGGCGGCGGTGACAAGGTCGCACGCGTCGAAGGTCGCGAGGTCGCCAAGTGCTTGGACAGTAACCGGCCGGTCCACCTTCTGGCCGCTCCCGGACGTGTCCGGGGCTGTGGCCGTGCAGCCAGACAGCAGCAGGGCCAAGCCGACGATCGTGGTCTTGCGCATCTGTTCCCCCAGAACAAGACCGGGGAGCCGCCGCAGTGGCTCCCCGGTGGTGAATCAGCTCAGCTGCCGTCGAACTCGCGGGCCGCCAGGGCGCGCACGATGCCCGCGCGGCCCTCCGAAACCAGTCGACGCAGGGCGGGCGGGTGCTCACCCTCCAGCCACTTGTCCGAAGCCTCCACGGTCGACTGCGCGACCGCCCAAGCCGGGTACAGCCCCAGCGCCACCGACTGCGCCCGCTCACTCGACCGGCGAGCCCACACGTCCGCCACGTCCGCGAAATACCGGTCGGCGTACGCGGCCAGCAGGTCGCGCTGGGTCGGGTGGGAGAAGCCGCTGATGATGGCCTCGTTGATCGCGTTCGGGAGTTCGTCGTCGTGGACCGCGCGGCGCCAGGCCTCGGACTTGGCCTCGTCGGTGGGGCGCAGGGCGTGGGCGCGTTCGGCCTGGCGCCTGCCGGTGGCGGTCGAGTCGGACTGGAGTTCCGCGTCGATCTCCGCGTCGCCGAGGACGCCGTGGGCGACGAGGGCGTGCAGGAGGCGCCAGCGCAGGTCGGTGTCGACCACGAGGCCCTCCAGCGGGGCCGAGCCGTCGAACCAGCCGCGCAGGGTGGCCAGCTTGTCCTCCGACAGCACCGAACCGGCCAGCGAGTTGACGAACGCCAGCTGGTGGTCCGAACCCGGCTCGGCCGACGTGGCCAGCGCGAGGATGCGGTCGGTGAACTCCTGCCAGCCCTGCGGCACCCACGCCGTGTCGGCGTACGAGCCGATCGCGGTCTGGGCCTGCAGCAGCAGCCGCTGCACGACGCCGACCTCGCTCTCGGCGGCGAGGCCGTGGCAGACCAGGGTGACGAAGTCGCGGGCCTTCAACTCGGCCTCGCGGGTCATCTCCCAGGCCGCCGACCAGCACAGGGTGCGCGGCAGCGGCTCGGTGATGTCGCCGATGCGGTCGATCAGCGTGGTCAGCGACCCCGCGTCGAGGCGCATCGTGCAGTAGGTCAGGTCGTCGTCGTTGACGAGCACGAGCTTGCCGCGCGGCACCCCGACCAACTCGTCGACGACCGTCTTCTCGCCCTCGACGTCGACCTCGACGCGGTGGGTGCGCACGAGCTTGCCGTCCTGGTCGTCATAGACGCCGATCGCGACGCGGTGCGTGCGCAGTTCGCCCTTGCCGGGCTTCGCGCCGCCCTGCAGCACCGCGAACTCGGTGAACTTGCCGTCCGCGTCGACCTCGAAGCGCGGCCGCAGCGAGTTCAGGCCCGTGGTCTCCAGCCACTGCGCGCTCCACCACGACAGGTCGCGGCCCGACGCCTCCTCCAGCGCGCCGAGCAGGTCGGCCAGGGTGGCGTTGCCCCACGCGTGCTTGCCGAAGTACACCCGCAGCCCGGACAGGAAGTTGTCCAGGCCGACGTAGGCCACCAGCTGCTTGAGGACGCTGGCGCCCTTGGCGTAGGTGATGCCGTCGAAGTTGACCTCGACGGCCTGCACGTCCGGGATGTCGGCGGCGACCGGGTGGGTCGACGGGAGCTGGTCCTGCCGGTAGGCCCACGACTTCTCGATGTTGGCGAAGCTGGTCCACGCGTGCTTGTACTCGGTGGCCTCGGCCTGCGCGAGCACCGACGCCCAGGTGGCGAAGGACTCGTTGAGCCACAGGTCGTCCCACCAGCGCATGGTGACGAGGTCGCCGAACCACATGTGCGCCATCTCGTGCAGCACCGTCTCGCAGCGGCGCTCGTAGGAGTAGCGGGTGACCCTGCTGCGGAAGACGTAGTCCTCCAGGAAGGTCACACAGCCCGCGTTCTCCATCGCGCCCGCGTTGAACTCCGGCACGAAAGCCTGGTCGTACTTGCCGAACGGGTACGGCACGCCGAAGTGGCGGTGGAAGAAGTCGAAACCCTGCTTGGTCTCGGTGAACAGCCGGTCGGCGTCCATGTGCTCGGCCAGCGAGGCACGGCAGTAGATGCCCAGCGGGATCGTCGAGCTGTCGTCGCTGTACTCGTCGCGCCACTCCGCGTACGGACCGGCGACGAGCGCGACCAGGTAGGTCGACATGCGCTCGGTGGTGGCGAAGACGTGCCGGGTGGCGCCGTTGGCGCCGCCCTCGATCTCCTCGACGGTGTCGGTCGCGGCGTTGGAGATGACCTTCCAGCCCTTCGGCGCGGTCACCGTGAGCTGGTAGACGGCCTTGAGGTCGGGCTGGTCGAAGCAGGCGAACATCTTCTTGGCGTCGGCGGTCTCGAACTGGGTGTAGAGGTACACGCCCTTGTCGACCGGGTCGACGAAGCGGTGCAGACCTTCGCCGGTGTTGGTGTAGTCACAGGTGGCGACGACGGTCAGCTCGTTGGTGGCGGCGAGGTCAGGGAGCGTGAGGCCCTCGTCCTCGGTGAACCCGGACACATCCAGGGCGACGCCGTTCAGCTCGGCGGACTCGATCCGGCCCACCAGGTCGATGAACGTGAGAGCGCCGCTCTCCTGGGTGGTGAACCGGACCGTGGTGCGGGAGGAGAAGGTCGACTCGCCTGGCTGGCCGATGCCATCGGTGAGGTCGAGCTCGATGGCGTACGACTCCACCTCCAGCAGCGCCGCGCGCTGTTGGGCTTGGTCTCGGGTCAGGTTGGGCGCGGCCACGGAACACCTCGGTGGGCTCGTTGGTGGGAACTTCTGGACGTCTCTCTTGCAGCCCGGCTTCGGAACTGACAATCGCATCCAATCACGTGACGGGCCCCGGAGGTGTCGTTGAGTCCACGGGAAGGTTTCGGGACGGGACGGAGTTGGGGTGGTCGGGGGCATCGGCCTCCGCCGAACAGGTGACGACACCCCGCGACGACCGAGCTGGAGAACCAATCCATGACCGCGACCAAGGTCGACTTCTACTTCGACCCGGCCTGCCCGTTCGCCTGGATCACCTCGCGGTGGATTCTCGAAGTCGAGAAGCACCGTGAGCTGGACCTCAACTTCCGTGTGATGAGCCTGTCCGTCCTGAACGAAGGGCGGGACCTGCCAGAGAAGTATCGCGAACTGATGGAGAAGACCTGGGGTCCGGTGCGGGTGGCGATCGCCGCCGCGCAGGCCCACGGGGACGACGTGCTGCGCGACCTCTACACCGCGTTGGGCACCCGGATCCACAACGAGGGCAACTCCGACTACGACGTGGTGATCAAGGAGGCGCTGGCCGAGGTCGGTCTGCCCGCCGAGCTCGCCGAGGCCGCCACCAGCACCGAGTACGACGAGGCGCTGAAAGTCAGCCACCACAAGGGCATGGACCCGGTCGGCTCGGACGTGGGCACGCCCACCATCCACATCGACGGCGTCGCGTTCTTCGGCCCGGTGCTGACGTCCATCCCGCGCGGCGAGGACGCGGTGAAGGTGTTCGACGGCGCCCGGCTGCTGGCGGGCTACCCGGACTTCTTCGAGCTCAAGCGCACCCGCACCGGCGACCTGAACTTCGAATGACGGAGCTACCCGCGGGTATGACACGCTGGGCGGTGCCCTGAGTGTCATACCCGCGTTCTGGAGGAGCCATGGCCGCACCCGTCACCACCCGCACCGGCCACGTCATCGGCGGCGAGCTGATCGACGGCGCGGGCCAGCGGATCGACGTGGTCAACCCGGCCACGGAAGAAGTCATCGCCTCCGTCCCGGCGGGCACGGCCGCCGACGTCGACGCCGCTGTCGGCGCCGCGACCGCCGCGCTGGCCGCGTGGTCGGCCACCAGCCCCGCCGAGCGGGCCGCCGCGGTCCGGCGCGTGTCCGAGGGCATCGCCGCCCGCCGCGACGAACTGGCCGCCACGATCACCGCCGAGATGGGCTCGCCCATCACCTTCGCCACCAAGGTCCAGGCGTCGCTGCCCGCGGCGACGTCGAGGGCCATCGCCGACCTGATCGACGGCGGCTACGCCTTCGCCGAAGAGGTCGGGAACTCGCTGGTCCTGCGCGAGCCGGTCGGCGTCGTCGGCGCGATCACGCCGTGGAACTACCCGCTGCACCAGATCGTGGCCAAGGTCGCGCCCGCGCTGGCGGCGGGCAACACGGTGGTGCTGAAGCCGAGCGAGGTCGCCCCGCTCAACGCGAACCTGTTCTTGGAGATCCTCGCCGAGGCGGGCATCCCGGACGGCGTGGTCAACCTGGTGCACGGCACCGGTCCTGTTGTGGGCGCGGCGATCTCCGCGCACCCGGGGGTCGACATGGTGTCGTTCACGGGGTCGACGGCGGCGGGCAAGCTGGTGTCGATCGCGGCGGCCGAGACGGTGAAGAAGGTCGCGCTGGAGCTGGGCGGCAAGTCCGCCAACGTGATCCTGGACGACGCGGACCTGGCCAAGGCGGTCAAGATCGGTGTCGCCAACACCTACATCAACGGCGGCCAGACGTGCACCGCGTGGACGCGCATGCTGGTCCCGGCCGCGCTGCACGACCAGGCCGTGGAACTCGCCGTCGCCGCGGCGGCGAAGTACGGCGTCGGTGACCCGACCGACGAGTCGACGCGGATCGGGCCCATGTCTTCGCTGGCCCAGCGTGACCGGGTGCTGGAGTACATCGGGGTCGGCGAGGCCGAGGGCGCTTCGCTGGCGTACCGCGCTTCCGATCTGCCCGAGCGCGGCGCGTTCGTGCCGCCGACGGTGTTCGCGAACGTGCGGGCGGACATGCGGATCGCGCAGGAGGAGATCTTCGGCCCGGTGCTGTCGATCCTGCCGTACGCCGACGAGGACGAGGCCGTGTCGATCGCCAACGCCACGATCTACGGCTTGGCGGGCGCGGTGTTCTCCGGCGACCAGGACCGCGCGCTGGCCGTCGCGAAGCGGCTGCGGACCGGGCAGGTCGACGTGAACGGCGGCGCGTTCAACGCTGTCGCGCCGTTCGGCGGTTACAAGCAGTCGGGCAACGGCCGGGAACTCGGCCGGTTCGGCATCGACGAGTTCACCGAGGTCAAGTCAATCCAGCGCTAGCCAATCGCGCTGAGCTCGCACGAAGTCCACGTCAACCGGCTCACCGTGGCCGGGGACGATGATCGTCGGGTCGAGCGCGAGGATTCTGTCGAGCAGGGCGGGCCAAAGCCCGCGGTGGCTGTCCGGGCCGACCGAGGGCGGCGCGCCCTGCTCGACGGTGTCGCCCGCGAAGACGACGCCGGCGTCGGGAACGTGGACGATCACGTCGTTGTCGGTGTGGCCGGGGCCCGGGTGGATCAGGTCCACGGTCCGGCCGCCCAGATCGAGCGTTGTGCGGTCGCCGGTGTGGTGGTCGGGGATCACGACGCGGGCGAGTTCGAGGCGGTCAGCCAGTTCGGGTTTGTCGGCCGCGCGGTACTTGGCCGTCCATGACTGGACTTGCGCGTCGGTGTCCGCCGCGATCACTTCCGCGCAGCGGGCGTGCGCCCAGACCGGAGCGGGCAGGAACGCCTGGGTGCCGAGGCAATGGTCCCAGTGCGAGTGGGTGATCACGACGTCCCACGGCAGCGGGGTCAGGTCGCGGACCGCCGCCGCCCACTCGGCGCCGTGGACCTCGTCGGTCCCGGTGTCGATCACCAGGCAGCGCTCGGTGCCGATGACCAGGCCGAGAGTCTGGTCCAGCTCGGCGTAGCGGCGCGCGTAGACGCCGTCGGCCAGTTCGATCCACCTCATGGCTCGATCTTGTCAGCGATCGACGATGACCACCTCGAACTGCGTGGCGGTTGGCGGGATACCGGTGTCGAACTTCGCGTTCACCACGGCGAGGTCGTTGCCGTGGAGCGCGCCGGTCGTCGGGATCTGGAAGTTCGGGTCGGTGATCGTCTTCGTGAGGGTGCCGCTGCTCAGGTCCGCGCTCAGGCGCCAGCGGGTGACCAAGTTGTCGAAGTTCTGCACGACCCACAGGTCGCGGCCACTCAACACGATGCCGTCCGCGTTCGGCGTGTTCACCCCGGCCACGACCGCGCTCGCGCCGGTCGTCGGGTCCACCGTGTAGATGGCCTGGTTGGCCGAGTGCGCGACCAGCAGCGTCTTGCCGTTGGCGGTGGCCTCGATGCCGTTGAGGTTGAAGTCGCCGGTGAGCTGGCCCGCCGGGCCGGTCACGGTGAGGGTCTGGGCGGGGCCGGGGACGCCGGTCGCGCTCACCGGGACGAAGTACAGGTTGGGCTGGAACGAGTCGGTGAACCACGCGCCGCCGCGCACGACCACGACGTCGTTGATCATGCCGCCGAGCTGGTAGGTGGCCACGTCCGCGCCGGTGGTGGCGTCGTAGATGTGGGCCTGGCCGGTGAAGCCACCCGCGACGAACAGCAGGTCGGTGCGGTCGTCGTACTTGAGGCCGATCGCCATCCGGCCCGCGGGCGCGTCGATGAAGAGCTCGGCCGTGCCGCGTTGGAGGTTCCCGCGGTAGATGTCGCCCGCGAACAGGTCGCCCGCGTAGAACGTGGCACCGCGTCCGGTGGCGATGCCCTCCGCCGAGGTCGCGCCCGGCAGGACGATCACCGCCGGGGCCGCGACAGCGGGAACCACCGCCGTCAGCATGATCGCAGCCGCCAACGGCAGAGCACGCCGGAGAACCTTCATGACCGCCTCCTCGTCGTCCGCACCCATCATGAGCCGGTCCCGCGACGAATTCGACGGGTCATCCGGCCCGAATCAGCGCCGCGTCGAGCGCCGAGGTGACGGCGTTCAGCTGCTCCCTGGCACCCATCGTGGACGCGCCGCGCTGGATCGACAGCAGGGCGACCGCGTACCGGCCGCGCAGGACGCCCGCGCTGTGCAGGTAGAGCGAACTGGGCATGTAGGTCATCCAGCCCTGCTTGCCGTAGGCGTCGAAGGGACCGTTGAGCCCGAAGCGCTGGTTGAACCCGTCAGCCGCGGTGTCCGGGGCCGCGGCCAGCGCGGCGGTGATGAAATCGCGGGCGGGGGATGCCTGGATGTGGGCGAGCAGCCGCACGAAGTCGTCGGCGGTCACCGTGGTCTCACCCCACTCGGCCGGGTCGTCCGGCGGCGATGTGCCGGTCAGCCCCGCCGCCTTGGCCACCCGCTCGACCGCCCGACCGCCGCCGTGCAGGCTCCACAGGTCGTTCATCGCCCCGTCGTCGCTGGTCGACAGCGCCCGCCACACCCGGTCGCGGTCCCTGGCCGACGCCTCGCGTGACAGCACGTCGACAGCGATGATCAGCTTGCTCATCGACGCGGAGTAGAACGGCCGGTCGCCGCCGTCGCTGGCCATCAGGCCGGTCGTCAGGTCCAACACGGCCAGCCCCAGCGTCGTCCGCGCCGTCACCTCCCCGATACCCGCCGCCACCGCCGAGGGCAGGTCGACCCCGCGCGTCGGCGTCCCCGTCGGCGGGGGCTGGACCGCGGCGACGCGCGGGGCGTCGGCGACCGCGGTGGGTGGCTGGGCGGGCATCGCCGTGGTGACCCCGAACGCCACCGTCAGCAGCGCCACGGCCAAGCCGGGTCTGGTGCGCACGACCTATTCGTACACCCCGCTGACCAGCGTGGGCACCGTCGAACTCGCCCCGTGGTCGGCCGCCAACTCGACGTCACCGGGGTGGCCCGCCGCCCGCAGTTCGCGGCCGGACGAGGACTCCCACAGGAAGCCCCGGAGGTCGTCGGCGAAGGCGAGGAAGGCCGCCTCGGCCAGCCGGGCCTCCGGTGACAGCGCGCCGCCGATGGCGTGGGCGATGGCGCCCGCGCCCAACTGGTCCTCGACGCACGGACGCAGCGCCCCCACGTGGCCCCAGCGCTCGCTCGCCGCGACCACGCCCACCGGGCCGAGGCCGCGCACCGCGGCCGCCACGGCGGGCGCGTTGCGCAGGCAGCCCGCGAACACCGGCACGCCGGTCTCGGCGGCCGCGGCGCTCAGCGTGGCGCCGTTGGGGGAGGGCAGCCCCAGGAAGGTGCCCGCGGGCAGGTCGACCAGCGACGACGGCCGCAGCGTCCACGGGCCGCCGTCCTCCGGCAGCACCGCGCCCGCCGCACGCGCGTCGGCCACGGCGCCCGCGTCGCGGTAGCGCATGGGCAGCACCCGGCCGCCACGTGACACCGCGATGTCGACCGACGTGGTGAACGACAGCACGTCCACGATCACCAGCGCCTTGCACGAGCCCGCCAGCGCGGCCACGCCGTCGAGGCCCCATTCCACGCGGACGTCGAAACCGGACTGCTCGAATGAGGGATCCATCACCCGTTCACCCTCCCATCGGCTGCCAACCGAATATCCGGATGGCACACTTCCGCCCGTGCGTGTCTACCTGGGATCAGACCATGCGGGCTTCGAGCTGAAGGCCCACCTCATCGACCACCTCACCGCCGCGGGCCACGACGTCACCGACGTCGGCCCGCACGAGTACGACGCTCTGGACGACTACCCGCCGTTCTGCATCGAGACCGCGCGCCGCGTGGTGGCCGACGAGGGCAGCCTGGGCATCGTCCTCGGCGGGTCCGGCAACGGCGAGCAGATCGCGGCCAACAAGGTCAAGGGCTGCCGGGCCGCGCTGGCCTGGAGCGTCGAGATCGCCAAGCTGTGCCGCGAGCACAACAACGCCCAGGTCATCGGCCTCGGCGCGCGGCAGCACACCACCGAGGAGGCGACCGCGATCGTCGATGCCTTCCTCGCCACCCCGTTCTCCACCGACGAGCGCCACGCCCGCCGCATCGGCCTGCTCGACGACTACGAGCGGACCGGCGAGCCGCCCGTCCTGCCGTAGATGCCTGAGGGCCACACGCTGCACCGGCTCGCCCGGTCGCACCAGAAGCGGTTCGGCGGCGCGCCCGTCGAGGTGTCCAGCCCGCAGGGCCGCTTCGCCGCCGGGGCCTCCCTTGTGGACGGACAGGTGCTTCGCCGTGCCGAGGCGCACGGCAAGCACCTGTTCCACGTCTACGGTCCGGAAACGATCGTGCACGTCCACTTGGGCCTCTACGGCACCTTCGACGAGTCGCCGCTGCCCGCGCCCGCCCCGGTGGGCCAGGTCCGCATGCGCCTGGTCGGCCAGACCCACTACGCCGACCTGCGCGGCCCGACCGCGTGCGAGGTGCTGACCCGCGTCGAGGTCAAGGCCCTGCGCGACCGGCTCGGCCCCGACCCGCTGCGCCGCGACGCCGACCCGGACCGGGCGTGGGACCGCGTGTCCAAGTCCAGGACGCCGCTCGCGGTGTCCCTGATGGACCAGGCGGTGATCGCCGGGGTCGGCAACGTCTACCGCGCGGAACTCCTTTTCCGCCACGGCGTCCACCCGCTCACCCCGGGCAAGCTGCTGGACCGGACACTGTGGACGGACATGTGGACGGACCTGGTCGACCTGATGCGCGTCGGCGTGCGCCGCGGCCGGATCGACACCGTGCGCGACGAACACCTCCCGAAGGCGATGGCCCGCGCGCCCCGCGTCGACCGGCACGGCGGCGAGGTCTACGTCTACCGCCGCGCCGGGATGCCGTGCCTGGTGTGCGGCACCGAGGTCGCGGGCCAGGTCCTCGCGGCCCGCAACCTCTTCTGGTGCCCTACCTGCCAGCCCGCCTAGAAGTCGAACCCGCCGCCGATGTCGCCGCCGCCCCAGTCGCCGCCGCCCATGTCGCCGCCGTAGTCGCCGCCCATGTCTCCGCTCGCGTCGCCACCGGCGTCGCCCTGGTCGCCGCCGTCCATGCCGCCCATGGCGTCCTCCTGCCCGGCGTCGTAGCCGGACTCCCAGGCCGCGGCGCTGGCGATACCGGCCATGCCGGAGAACATCATGCTGAACAGCAGCACTGATCCGACGCCCCACGCGCCCGCGACCAGCGCGGGCTTCCACCACGGCTCGCTGTACCAGCCCTGCGGCACCGGCCTGCCCGCGACGCGGCCACCCGGGTAGTAGTGCGGCGTGCGCTGCCCAGGCACGGGGGATGCCTCGTAGTCGTGCCCCTCGACGTTGACCCTGCGGTCCTCGGAGACCTGGCCCGCGCGCTGCTGGTCCGGGTCGACCGGCAGCTCCGGGCCCGGGTCGATGCCCATGGCCGTGCGCGCCGCCCGGACGTAGTACAGGCCCTCCAGCGCCGTCTTCGTCACCAGCCTGCACTGCTCGACGGTCGCGGCCTGCTCCATCTGCGACCCGGCCGCGGTGAAGCGCTCGGACGCGTCGGCGATGGCCTGCTGGGAGGCGGTGTCGGTGCCGGTCAGGTTCATCACCTGCCCCCCGAGCCGCTCGACCCACCGGCGCGCGTCGGCCTTGGCGTCGTCGAGGGCCCGCTGGCGCGACGCGGCGCCCCGGCGCGCGGTGAACACCGCGAACGCGCCCAGGGCCAGGATCAAAACGATGACGAAGACTGTCGTACCGCTCATAGCGATCCTCCCACTGAACGCCTCATATGGGGTCAACGCCGGACGGTACCGCCGTGGTTCCCGCGACGCCGGTCAGAAGACCTCGACGCAGACCGGTTCGCGCTGGCCGACGAACGCCGCCGACAGCCGCGACACCGCGCCGGGCGTGTGCTCGCGGACCCGCCCGGCCGCGGCGAGCGAGGCCAGCCTCGGCCCGCCGAGGAAAGCCGCAGCCAGCTCGGTGGTGCTCGTCGACAGGTCGGCGTCGGCCGTGGTGCGCTCGACGGTGGCCTTGCCCTCCTTGGCGGCGAACCGCCACCGCCCCGCGTTCCACGGGCAGAACTCGTCGGCGACGTCGATGACGACGTCCACGTCGGCGGCGTAGTGGCGGGCCATGAGCGCGCGGTCGAGGTCGACCAGGCGGACGAACATGCCGTCGTACCGCTTGCGCAGGGCCGCCCTCGGGGTCTGCAGCATGAGCGTCAGCGTCTCGTCGGGGCCGCCGTCCCACTCGACGACGCCGACGAGGTCGACGTCGAGCACGTACCGCAGCAGCGCCGCGTAGGCACGGGGCGTGGTCGCGACGAACTCCCGCACGGTCAGCCGCCCGTTCGGCGCCCGGTCGGTCCAGTCGCCCTTGACCCGGAACGCGACATAGCCGTCCGGGTGCACCGCGAACCGCAGCGCGGACGCCCCCGCGCGCCTGCGCTCGGTGTCGAGGTAGTGGTAGTTCCAGTGCGGGTCGGTCCGGCCCAGCGCGCCGGCCGTCGCCGCGGCGTAGCGGTCGTAGATCGGCCGCAGCAGCGGCCACGCCTCCTCGCGGGAGACCTCACGGACCCGCTCGGCGCCCAGGTCGATGCCCGGCCGGAACGGGGTCTTGGCGGTGATCTCGTGGTGAACGTAGTCGGTGGCCAGGCCGTAGCCGAACCGGCCGTAGATCGCGGCCTCGCTGGCCCACAGCGCCGCGATCGGCTCGCCGCCGGACTCGTGCAGCCCGTGCAGCTGGGTGCGCATGATCCGGGTCAGCACGCCACGGCGACGGTGATCGGGCCGCACCCCGACCGACGTCACCGCGGCGACGGGGACCGCGGCCCCACCGGGCACGGTCACCGTTCGGGTGAGGATCTGCCCCACCCCGGCGAACTGCCCGTCGGCGACCACGGCGTGGCTGCGTTCCGGCTCGAAGACGGTCTTCTCGGCTTGCATGACGTTCTCCAACGGACTGTCGGAGAGGAACGCCATGTGCAGCACGACCGAGAACGCCTCGAGGTCGTCGGCGGTGAGCTGGCGGATCGTGTAGTCGTCGGTGGCCACCTGTCGGTGTCTACGCCCCACCGGCGCGTCCCGCCACCGGATTTCAGGCGAAGACCGGCTCCCGGCACTCCAGCCCGTGTTCGATCCGTTCGCGTACGTCGGTCGGCACGTTCAGCTCGTCGAGCCGCTCCGGCTCGACCCACAGGGCCTCCACGCCAGGGCAGCCCGCGAGCTTGCCGCCCACCGGCCTGCCGCGGAAGCACACCGCGAACGCGTCGCCGGGCTCGGTGAAGATCCCGACGAGCCCGGTGATCTCGACGGCGACCCCAGTGGCCTCCGCGGCCACCCGGCCCGCCGCGACGGAGACGGTCTCGCCGGAACACGGTGGCCCGGCGGGCAGCAGATAGGTGTCCGACTCCGGCTGCCGAACCATCAGCAGCAACCCCGCGTCGTCGACGACGACCGTGCTCGTCGCGACCGCGGTGCGGTAGTAGGGGTGAATTGGGTGATCGAGGAGATAGTCGGATTGCGACATGGGTACTGCTTAGCGAGTCGGAATCCCGCACACCATGACCAACCGGGCGATCACACCCAAGAGTGGACGAAAACACCCGAGTGGCTGTGTCGCACACCACGCAGGTTCGCGATTCTCTCGGGAACCGGACAGTTGGTGAGAAAACTACCGCTGGATAAGGAAGCGGCGACAAGATCCAATGGATCTTGCCGCCGCCGGAAAACGAGCGGGCGACGGGAATCGAACCCGCGTAGCTAGTTTGGAAGACTAGGGCTCTACCATTGAGCTACGCCCGCGTGTGCGCCGGGCGTTGACCCCCGGGCACGAAAACAGCCTAGCGGGTCACGCTACGCTGATCGCGCACGACCCCGGGATGTGGCGCAGCTTGGTAGCGCATCCGCTTTGGGAGCGGAGGGTCGCAGGTTCAAATCCTGTCATCCCGACAAGGCCCCGTCGCCGCTGGTGACGGGGCCTTCGCTGTCTCCGAAGGCGTGTCGCACCGCCGCTAGACCCTCCGCTTCGGTGCAGCCGATCGCCTTGGCCCGCGCGACGAACTCGGCCGCGGCTCGCGCGAGCGTCGGTCCTGGATCGGTGTCGGCGCGGGGGACCGCGGCGACGACGGTTCCGTTGCGCCGTGCGGTATGCAGGGCGCCCGCGGTCTCCAGTTCGCGGTACACGCGGGCGACCGTGCCCGCCGACAGGCCGAGATCCCGCGCGAGTTGGCGGATGCTCGGTAATCGGCTGCCGATGGGCAGTTCGCCGTCGCGGATCAGTTGGACCAGCTGATCGCGGACCTGCCGCCACGGCGCCACCCCGCTGTCCGGGTCGACGAGAACGCGAGGGCTCACGCCGCGGCCTGGACGTAGGGCAGGCGGCGGGGCGGGTTGGCCGCCCAGATCCAGCCCGCGGCGGCGACGAACAGCACCACGACGCCGGTGAAGTCGGTCGCGGCCGTGTGCGCGAGCCACTCGGGTGGTCGCGGGAATCCGGGCGGCACCAGGAAGTGGCGCAGGAAGGTGATCCGGTTGTTGGCGACCATGACCATCGCCGCCATCCAGGCGATGCCGACACCGACCGCGACCCGAGCCGTGCGCGTCCGCAGCGCCGCGTCGACCCGGGCGTCGCCGATGGCCCCGCGCCGGACGGCGAGCCGCACCAACCCGAACACCGCCGCCAGCCCGACCGCCACACCTACCAGCGTGAACCAGGGCGTCGGTCTGGCGAGGTCGGCCAGGGAGTTGCCGGAGAAGCTCCACGTGCTGTCCGCCGACCGCCACATGCCGTCGGACGGGATCAGTGCCGAGACCTTGTCCGCCCACGGCTGGGCGGTCAGACCGGCCACGGCTAAGCCCACGGCCACGGCGGCGAGCGCCAGCAGGGTGGCCACCGCCCACCTCGGCACCAGGTCCCGCCAGTGGCGACGGACCAGCGTGGCGGTTCGCGGCCCGCGCGCTGGGCGCAGGGCCGCGACCGCCTCGGCCACCAGTAGCCCCGCGACCAGCGGGGCCAGGAAGGTGAGCGGATTCGACTCACCGGAGGCGGGCGCGAGCAGGACCGGCGCGAGCAGGAACAGCGGCGGATAGAGCAGCCGCCGGTCCCGCAGGTAGGCCACCGCGTACGCGGCCTGCTGCTCGTCCGGCTCCGGCACGCCCCATCTGCGGAGGAACCGCTGTCCACTCGACACTGTCGGCCACAGCACGAGCAGTATCGCCAGCCCCGCCGCCGCGTAGGCCAGTGCCGTCACGAGCCAGTCCATGCCGCCCCCAACTTTGTATCAGACTCCTGATACAAAGTTTGCCACGGCCGTCAAGTGGAACCGGTTACTTGGCCGTGGTGTAGACCTGGTTGATCACGCCGGTGGTGAAGGTCTCCGACGTGGTCAGGGTCAGCTCGACCTTGCTGTCGAGCGAGTCGAACCAGCGGGCGCCCGCGCCGAGGACGACGGGGTGGACGAACAGCTGGAGTTGGTCCAGCAGGCCCGCGGTCAGCAGCGAGCGCACCAGGGTGAGGCTGCCGGTGATCGAGATGTCCTTCCCCTCGGCGTCCTTGAGGGCCTTCAGTTCGGCCAGGACATCCCCGGTGATGATCTCGGTGTTGTTCCACGTGGCCTCGGTGAGGGTGTTGGTGACCACGTACTTCTTCTGGTCGTTCATGAAGCCCGCGAACTCGTCGTCGCTGTTCGGCCAGTAGCCCGCGAACTCCTCGTACTGCTTGCGGCCCAGCAGCATGCAGTCGGCGTTCGCCATGGCCGCGCCGATGGCGTTGCCCATCTCGTCGTTGAAGTACGGGAAGTGCCACGTGTCGGGCGCCTCGGCGACGCCGTCGAGCGAGACGAACAGGCTGGAAATGATCTTGCGCATCGGAAGTGCCCCTCAGTTCGATCGACGCGGCTCGCTCGCCTGCGCCGGTTGGTTCGATGTGTGAATAGTACGACGCCTAACTATCTCGGGTCAAATAGTATGGGGGGATGACCGAGCGGGACGAGGTTGACGACGTGATCGACCAGTGGCGGCGCGAGCGACCCGACCTCGACCTGTGGCCGGTGGCGGTCCTCGGCCGGGTGACGCGCCTCGCGGCGATCCTGCACCGGTCGTTCGACGAGGTGTTCGCCCGGCACGGGCTGCGGCACGGCGAGTTCGACGTCCTCGCCACGATCCGCAGGACCGGACCGCCCTACACGGTGACGCCGTCGGTGCTGTCGCGGCAGCTGATGCTGTCGCGGGCCGGGATGACCAACCGCCTCGACCGGCTGGAGCGCGCGGGCCTGGTCGAGCGCAGGCTCGACCCGGACGACCGGCGCAGCTTCCTCGTCAGCCTCACCGAACAGGGCGTGACCACCGTCGACGCGGCGATGGGCGACCACGCCGCGAACGAGGCCGCGCTGCTCTCCGGCCTGCCCGAAACCCAGCAGCGGCAGCTCGACGACGTGATACGGGTGCTGCTGCGGTCGCTGCGGAGTGACGACCTCTGAGCGGTTGGGCCAATGCGGTGGAGTCGATCAGTTGCCCTTGTCCGGCGTTCAACCCGCCCGGTAGGCAGGGGGAACGGACTTCTCCTGGAGGTTTCATGTCTCTCGATGTTTCCCCCGACCTGCTGGCCGCCGCCGAGCGCGGACCCGTATCGGACGCCGAGTTCATCGACTGCGTGCGCACCTCACTGCCCTACGCCTGGGAAGTGATCTCCGGCGTGGCGACCTCCGTCGACGCGAGCGGGTTCGCCGACCACGAGGTCCCCCCGCCCAGCGAGGCCGAACGCGGCCAGCTCCTGCGCGCCCTGGCCTCCGACGCCATCCGCGGCGGGCTCGAACGGCACTTCGGCGTCAAGCTCGCCTTCCAGAACTGCCACCGCGTCGGCGCGTTCGCCCCCGCCGCCGTCGACAGCGACCGCTACCGCGCCTTCATCTCCCCGCGCGGCCAACTCCTCAACCAGTCGCCCGAACTGCGGGACTGCTGATCCGGCTCGGGGTCTTCCTCCTCGCGGGCAGATTCCCCGGGCAGACCGACCAGGACGCGCTCGACCGGGCCAGGCTCGCCGTCGGGGCCGCCGAACAGGCGGGGCTCGACGACGTCTGGTTCGCCGAGCACCACTTCATGCCCTACGGCGTCTGCCCGGACGCACTGACCTTCGCCGCCTACGCCCTCGGCGCGACCAGGCGCGTCGGTGTCGGCACCGCCGTGAGCGTGCTGAGCACCGCGCACCCGGTCGCGCTGGGGGAGCGGGCGCTGCTGCTCAACGGCCTCGCGGGCCGCCTCACCCTCGGGGTCGGGCGCGGCGGGCCGTGGGTCGACCTGGAGGTCTTCGGCGACGTCGACCGCTACGAACGCGGCTTCGCCGACGGCATCGACCTGCTCACCGACACCCTGCGCGGCCCCACCGCGCGCGGCGACGCATGGTTCCCGTTCCGCGAGGTCCCGATCGTCCCGGCGACCACCCCGCCGCCGGTCGTCGTGGCGTGCACCTCGACGGCCACAGTCGACCTCGCCGCGAGCCGCGGCCTGCCGATGCTGCTCGGAATGCACATCGGAGACGACGACAAGCGCGCGCTCATCACCCGTTACGGCGAAAAAGGCGGTCCGCCCGACGCCGAGCACGTCTCCGCCGTCGTCGCGCACATAGCCGACAGCCGCGACCAGGCAGTGGCGGAAGTCATGGCCGCCCTCCCCGGCTGGCTGCGTGACGGCCTCGCCGCCCACCGCACCGTCGACGGCCGACCCCGCCCGAGCCGCGATCCGCACGCCTACGCCCGCCTGCTGTGTGACCTGCATCCCGTGGGCGACCTCGACTACTGCGTCCGCGCCCTGCGCACACACGCGCACCGCACCGGCGTCCGTCGGATCATCGCCATGGCGGACGTGACCGGTGACGCCGGTCGCACGCTGCGCACCGTGGACCTGCTCGGTACCCGCGTGCTACCCGCGCTGCGCACCCCGCCCGGTTCCGACCTGGGCAAGCTCGCCTAGACTCGTGGACTGACCCCGTCCACTTTCCGTGCTCGGGGCTCATCCAGCACATGCCGTCTGTCAGTCGTCCTAGGAGATCACGTTGAAGAGCACCGTCGAGCACCTGAGCCCGACGCGGGTACGGATCAACGTCGAGGTGCCGTTCGACGAGCTCAAGCCGAACTTCGACCGCGCATACCGCAAGCTCGCCAGCCAGGTCCGCATCCCGGGGTTCCGCCCCGGCAAGGCCCCCGCCCGGGTCATCGAGTCGCGCGTCGGTCGCGCGCCGATCCTCGACGAGGTCATCAACGAGGCCATCCCGGCCAAGTACATGGAAGCCCTCACCGCCGGTGAGATCAAGGCGCTCGGCCAGCCCGACATCGAGGTCACCAAGCTCGAGGACGGCGACCACCTCGCCTTCACCGCCGAGGTCGACGTCCGCCCCGAGATCACCATCCCGGCCTACGGCGAGTTCGCCGTCAGCGTCGACGACCTCGAGCTGGCCGACTCCGAGGTCGACGAGCAGCTCGACGAGCTGCGCGCCCGCTTCGGCACGCTGACCGGCGCCGACCGCCCGGTCGAGAACGGCGACTTCGTCTCCATCGACCTGTCGGCCACCGTCGACGGCCAGGACGTCGAGGAGGCCAAGACCAGCGGCCTGTCCTACGAGGTCGGCTCCGGCGAGCTCATCGAGGGCATCGACGAGGCCCTGATCGGCGCCTCCGCGGGCGAGACCAAGAACTTCCCGACCACGCTGGTCGCGGGCGACTACGCGGGCAAGGAAGCCGACGTCGCCGTCACCGTGCAGACCGTCAAGGTGCGCGAGCTGCCCGCGGCCGACGACGACTTCGCCCAGCTCGCCAGCGAGTTCGACACGATCGAAGAGCTGCGCGCCGACCTGCGGGAGCGGCTCACCCGGGTCAAGAAGATGCAGCAGGGTGTCCAGGCCCGTGACAAGGTCCTCGAGGCGTTGCTGGAGACCGTCGAGGTCCCGCTGCCGGAGAAGGTCGTCGAGGCCGAGGTCGAGTCGCGCCAGCACGACGCGGTCCACTCGTTCGACCACGACCAGGACAAGCTCAACGAGTTCCTGGCCACCCAGGACCAGACGCGCGAGGACTTCGACGCCGAGGTGCGCGCCGACGCCGAGAAGGCGGTCAAGACCCAGCTCATCCTCGACTCGATCGCCGAGAACGAGCAGGTCCAGGTCAACGACGGCGAGCTGACCGAGCGGATCATCTACCAGGCGCAGCGCTTCGGCGTGAGCCCGGACGAGTACGTCCAGCGCGCCCAGCAGTCCGGCCAGCTCGGCGCGATCTTCGCCGACGTGCGCCGCGGCAAGGCGCTGGCCTCGGTCGTGCGCCAGGCCACCGTGACCGACGCCTCCGGCAACAAGGTCGACCTGGAGGAGCTGTTCGGCAAGGTGGAAGAGGCGCCGGTCGCCGAGACCGTGTCTGCTGAGTGACGACTGTTAGCGCGGTCTCAGGGCCGCGAGGATCGCAATTGACGCTCTGAGCGAAATAGGGCGGTGTCGGGAAGTCGGCGCCGCCCGATTTCGTTAGGGTCGGTTACGAGATCACTGGTTCGTTGGACTGATCTAGTCAGACTGGAGAAGGCAGGCAGACGTGACGCAGCACCTCTCGCCCCACATGCGGTCCGCCACCGCGGGGCTCAACCTGAACGACTCGGTGTACGAGCGGCTGCTCCGTGAGCGCATCGTCTTCCTCGGTTCCGAGGTCGACGACGACATCGCCAACCGGATCACCGCGCAGCTGCTGCTGCTGGCCGCCGAGGACCCGGAGAAGGACATCACCTTCTACATCAACTCCCCGGGCGGCTCGGTCACCGCGGGCATGGCCATCTACGACACCATGCAGCTCATCGAGCCCGACGTGGCGACCTGGGGCATGGGCCTGGCGGCTTCCATGGGGCAGTTCCTGCTGGCCTCTGGCACCCCGGGCAAGCGCTACGCCCTGCCGCACGCGCGGATCATGATGCACCAGCCGTCGGCCGGTGTCGGCGGTACCGCCTCCGACATCGCCATCCGCGCGCAGGTGTACGCGAAGTGGAAGCACGAGATGGCGCTCATCACCGCCGAGCAGACCGGCCAGACGGTGGAGAAGATCACCGCCGACGCCGACCGCGACCGCTGGTTCACCGCCGAGGAAGCCAAGGAGTACGGCTTCGTCGACCACGTGGTGTCCCGCGCCACCCAGACCAACAACTGACGACGAGAGGAGTACCGCCATGAGTGGAATGCAGCTTCCCCAGTCCCGCTACGTGCTGCCCTCGTTCGTCGAGCGCACGAGCTACGGGGTCAAGGAGTCCAACCCGTACAACAAGCTGTTCGAGGAGCGCGTCATCTTCCTCGGCGTGCAGATCGACGACGCGTCGGCCAACGACGTGATGGCGCAGCTGATCTACCTGGAGTCGGTCGACCCCGACCGCGACATCACGATGTACATCAACTCGCCGGGTGGCTCGTTCACCTCGCTGATGGCCATCTACGACACGATGCAGTACGTCCGCCCCGACATCGCGACGTTCTGCCTCGGCCAGGCCGCATCGGCCGCCGCGGTGATCCTCTCCGCGGGCACCCCGGGCAAGCGGTTCGCGCTGCCCAACGCCCGAGTGATGATCCACCAGCCGTCCACCGAGGGCGTCTACGGTCAGGTCTCCGACCTGGAGATTCAGGCCAACGAGATCCAGCGCGTGCGTCGCCTGCTGGAGACCACGCTGGCCAGGCACACTGGTCGGGAGGAGGAGACGGTCCGCTCGGACATCGAGCGCGACAAGATCCTCACCGCCGCCGAGGCCAAGGAATACGGCATCATCGACGAGGTGCTGCCCTACCGCAAGCTGTCGGCCAAGGGCTAGAGCTTTCAGCCCGGCGCGGACGAATTCAGCACGAAAGTGACCGACACGCGGGCCCTTCTGGGCTTACCGTAGTGAACTAGGGCTTTCGGTTGAATCGGCCGCGCCGGGTGCGGGGTTCTCCCGCACAACGGGTGTTGGCAGGTACCGTCGAAGGCAACACAGCCAGGCGCGCTTCCCGGAGGGCGCCGGAGGGGACAGAGGTCAGACGTCATGGCACGAATCGGTGACGGCGGAGACCTGCTCAAGTGCTCTTTCTGCGGAAAGAGTCAGAAGCAGGTGAAAAAGCTCATCGCCGGCCCCGGCGTGTACATCTGTGACGAGTGCATCGACTTGTGCAACGAGATCATCGAGGAGGAGCTCGCCGAGGCGGGCGACGTCAAACTCGATGAGCTGCCCAAGCCCCTCGAGATCCACGAGTTCCTCGACCAGTACGTCATCGGTCAGGACGATGCGAAGCGCTCGCTCGCCGTCGCGGTCTACAACCACTACAAGCGCATCCAGGCGGGCGACCGTGCCCGGCCGGAAGGCGGGCGTGAGGGTCGGGACCGCGAGGAGACCGTCGAGCTGGCCAAGTCGAACATCCTGATGCTCGGCCCCACCGGCTGCGGCAAGACGTACCTGGCCCAGACCCTGGCCAAGCTGCTCAACGTGCCTTTCGCCATCGCCGACGCCACGGCGCTGACCGAGGCGGGCTACGTGGGCGAGGACGTCGAGAACATCCTCCTCAAGCTGATCCAGGCCGCCGACTACGACGTCAAGCGCGCCGAGACCGGCATCATCTACATCGACGAGGTCGACAAGATCGCCCGCAAGAGCGAGAACCCGTCGATCACCCGCGACGTCTCCGGCGAGGGCGTGCAGCAGGCGCTGCTCAAGATCCTGGAGGGCACCACCGCCAGCGTGCCCCCGCAGGGCGGCCGCAAGCACCCCCACCAGGAGTTCATCCAGATCGACACGACGAACGTGCTGTTCATCGTGGCGGGCGCGTTCGCCGGTCTGGAGAAGATCATCCAGGACCGCGTCGGCAAGCGCGGCCTCGGCTTCGGCGCGGAGATCCGCTCGAAGGCCGACATCGACAACGCCGACTTCTTCTCCGACACCATGCCGGAGGACCTGATCAAGTTCGGCTTGATCCCCGAGTTCATCGGCCGCCTGCCGGTCCTGGCCAGCGTCACGAACCTGGACAAGGAATCCCTGGTCCAGATCCTGACCGCGCCGCGCAACGCCCTGGTGAAGCAGTACCAGAAGCTGTTCGAGATGGACGGCGTCGAGCTGGAGTTCACCGCGACGGCCCTCGAAGCGGTCGCCGACCAGGCGATCCTGCGCGGCACCGGCGCCCGTGGCCTGCGCGCCATCATGGAAGAGGTCCTGCAGTCGGTGATGTACGACATCCCGAGCCGCACGGACGTCGCCAAGGTGGTCATCACCGAGCAGACGGTCCGGGAGAACGTGAACCCGACGATCGTCTCCCGCCAACCTTCCCGACGCGAGCGGCGCGAGAAGTCGGCGTAACCGCCATGGAGTGGCCGTACGTCCTGCTCTTGCACGGTCTGACCGGGGCAGGACGCGACCACTGGCAGGGCTGGCTGGCCCACGAGCTGGCCGATGCCGGAGCCACGGTCGAGGTTCCCGTGTTCAGCGACCCCGACCGCCCGTCGCTGGACGTGTGGTTGTCCGAGCTGACCCACCACCTCGAGGTGGCGCCGTCGACGGCCAAGCGCGTCGTCGTGGCACAGGGCCTCGGCGCGGCCCTGTGGCTGCACCACGCGGCCCGCTTCCCGGCCGACGACCACTCGCTGCGGGTCGACAACGTGCTGCTCGTGGCCCCGCCCGGGGCTGGGTGGCACATTCCCGACGTCCACGGCTTCGTCCCGGCGCCGCTGGACGCGGCGGGCATCCGCCGTGCCGCGGGCTGGACCCAGCTGGCCACAGGCGAGGACGACGCGTACCTGCCGGTCGACGAGGCCGTGGCGATGGCGGCGGCGCTGAAGATCGACCTCGACGTCATACCGGCGGGTGGGAGCCTGGACACCCGGACGGGCTACGGGCCGTGGCCGTGCGTGCTGGAGTGGATCAAGAACCGGCACACCCGGCTGACGGCGGTCCCGGTCGAGTGAGTCAGGCGACGTGGCGGCCGAGGAAGCCGAGCACGTCGGGGACCACGGACCGGTAGAACGAGTCGCCGTGGGTGCCGGGGCCGGTGAAGCCGATCTCCGGTGATGCCAGGCGGATGAACTTGCGGGTGCCCTCGATGAAGTGGTCCTCGGTCCCGCACCAGATGCCCACCGGCACCGAACCCAGCTTGTCCACGTTCCGCAGTGGGTCCAGCGACGCCCATTCCTGGGTGTTCTTGAACGCGCGGCGGGTGCTCATCTCGCGCCACGACATCAGCAGGCCGGGGGAGATGGCGGCGACGGCCGACAGCGGGCGGCCCAGTTCGTTGCGGCGGCGGGCGTAGAGCAGGGCGCCGAAACCACCCATGGAGACACCCGCGGCGGCGAACGGCTGGCCGAGGCCGCGCTCGCGCAGCCAGTGGGGGATCTCCTCCAGCAGCATCGCCATGACGTTGTCGCCGACGTGGTTCTCGTGCCAGTAGTTGTTGCCGCCGTCGACCGCGACGAAGCCGAACGGGGGCAGCGTGCCGTTCGCCACGCCCACCGCCAGCGCCCGCGCCAGGCCGGACGGCGCCGCGTTGCGGGCCGCGCCGTGCAGGCCGTGCAGCAGCACGCACATCGGGAGGTTCTTGGTGGGCAGCTCGGCCGGGAGGATCGTGACGAGGTCGACGTCCTGGCCGCGGGCCGCCGAAAACACGCGCTGCACCCTGGTCACCGGGTCGGGCGCGGCGGCGCTGGTGATCGCGTTCAGCCAGGGGAACGAGCCGGTGAGCATGCCGGTGGTGGCGAGGCCCGCGGCGCCCGCGATCAGCACGGATCGCCTGCTCAGCGGTGTGGCCATGGTTCCCCCTCCCCGTCTCCCCACAAGACGTACCAAGGCGCGCTTGAATCGGCCTGTCGGCGGCCGTCCACCACACCATCGGTGGATGCCGGCCTAGTGTTTCTCGATTCAGTCGAAAGTGACTCAAACCGCTCAGCCGACGGCGCCGCGACCCCTTAGCTCGGCGATCCGGTCGGTCCCGTAGTCCAGCCACGCGAGCACCTTCTCGGTGTGCGCGCCCAACTCGGGCACCTCCGCCGCCGTCCAGTCCCACGTGTCCGCGTCGACCGGCGGCCGCAGCATCGGGACCGCGCCGCCGGGCACCGGCACCTCCGCCCAGCGCTCCCGGGCCACCAGCTGCGGGTGCGTCATCAGCTCGCCGACCTCCCGCGTCCGCGCCGCTGGGACGTCCGCGCGGTCGAGACCGGCCAGGAGCTCGTCGGCCGTCGTGGCGCTGAAGAACGGCTGGAGCTCGGCGTGCAGCTCGTCGCGGTTGGCCACGCGCGCCGCGACCGTGGCGAAGCGCGGGTCATCGGCGAGCCGGGTGAGTTCGGCTAGGTCGCACAGCCGCCGCCACTGGCCGTCGTTCTGGACCGCCAGGTGGACGGTCTCTTCGTCGCCGCAGAGGAACGGCCCGTACGGCGCGATCGTGGGGTGGTGGGCGCCGTGGCGGCCCGGGTTGCCGCCCGTGCCGTGGGCGTAGAGGGCGGGCTGGTGCATCCACTCGGCCAGCGCCTCCATCAGCGTGAGCCGCAGCGTCGCGCCCTCGCCCGTGCGACCCCTCCTGACCAGCGCGGCCAGCACCGCCGCGTGCAGCTGCACCCCGGCGGCGATGTCGGCCACCGAGATCCCCGCCCGCGCCTTCCACGGCCCCGACCCCGTGGTCGCCACCAGCCCGGTCTCCGACTGGATCAGCGCGTCGAACGCCTTGCGGTCGCTGTAGGGGCCGCCCTCGCCGTAGGACGACAGCTCAGCGGCGACCAACTGGGGATGTGCCGCGCGCACCGAGTCCGCGTCGAGCCCGAGCCGCCGGGCCGCGGCGGGGGACAGGTTGCACATGACCACGTCGGCCCGCGCGATCAGGTCCCGGACCACCGCGATGCCGTCGGCCTGCTTGAGGTCGACGACGACCGACTCCTTGCCGACGTTGGTCCACGCGAAGTAGCTCGACACCGTCCCGCACGAGGTGTCGTAGTCGCGGGCGAAGTCGCCGGTCACCGGCCGCTCGATCTTGATGACCCGCGCGCCGAGGTCGGCCAGCAGCCGGGTCGCGTAGGGCACCGCGACTGCTTGCTCCAGGCTGACCACCACGATCCCGTCGAGCGGCTTCACCCGATCCGCCCGATGCCCGCGTACACGTTCATGCTGTCCCCGCGCAGGAACCCCACCAGTGTCATCCCCTGCTCCTCGGCCAGATCCACCGCCAGCGACGACGGCGCGGAGACCGCGGCCAGCACCGGAATCCCGGCCATCGCCGCCTTCTGCACCAACTCGAACGACGCCCGCCCGGACACGAGCAGCACGGTCCCCGCCAACGGCACCCGCCCCGCGAGAACCGCCCAGCCTACGACCTTGTCGACCGCGTTGTGCCTGCCGACATCCTCCCGGACCACCAGCGGCTCGCCGTCGGCGGTGAACAGCCCGGCCGCGTGCAGGCCACCGGTCGTGGCGAACACCTTCTGCTGCTCCCGCAGCCGATCCGGCAGCGCCCGCAGGACCTCGGCGGGCACGGTCACCGGGTCGGCGGCGGGGGAGTGGCGGGTGCGCAGCTTCACCGCGTCCAGCGCGGCCTTTCCGCAGACGCCGCAGGAGGACGTCGTGTAGAAGTTCCGCTCGACCCCCGGGTCCGGCGCGGGCACTCCGTCGGCGAGGGCCACGTCGAGCACGTTGTAGGTGTTGCGCCCCTCATCGTCGGCGCCGTCGCAGTACCGGGCGATGGAGACGTCGGCCCGGTCGCCGATCACACCCTCGGTCAGCAGGAAGCCATGGGCCAACTCGACGTCGTGGCCGGGCGTCCGCATGGTGACCGCCAGCGCTTTGCCACCGACCCGAACCTCCAACGGCTCCTCGGCGGCCAGCGCGTCGGGCCGGGAACGCCGTCCGTCCGCGGTCAGCCGCACGACCGGTCTGCGCACCGTCACTCGTCCCATGTGTCCAGCCTATGCAGACCACCCCCGGCGCCTGCGATCGCCGGGGGTGGGTGGAACCGCGGTTACATCACAGGCGTCGCCACAACGCAGGGACGTTCGGCGGTTCCCAGCCGGGCTGGGACGTGTGTCCCTGCCAGGCCGCGTACCGGACGCCGCCGTAGGTGACCTGGGCGCCCGTCGCGTAGGTGACGTACGGCGCCCACGTGCCGCCCGGGGGCTGGCTCGTCGTGCTGGTCGGCGGGGTGGTGGTGCTGGTGGGCGGGGTGCCGGTGACCACGAGCCGCAGCCCGTAGACCTGCAGGATCTCGTTGACCGGCTGGAAGTAGATCGTGCCGCCCGACGTGCAGTTGCCCGAGCCGCCCGAGGTCACGCCCTGGGCCTGGTCGCCGCTGAGCCAGGAGCCGCCGGAGTCGCCCGGTTCGGCGCAGACGTTGGTCCTGGTCAGGCCGGTGATGGTGCCCTCGGGGTAGGTGACCGAGGCGTTCTTCTGCTGGATGGTGCCGCAGTGCCATCCGGTCGTGGAGCCCGAGCGGCAGACCGACGCGCCGACCGGCGCCTCCTGGGAACCCGCGACCGGCACGGTGCCGGGGTAGCGGTTGACCAGCGCGCGCGGGGTGTTGCCCGCCGCCGCGCGGACCCAGGCGTAGTCGTTGCCCGGGAAGCTGGACGCGACGACGGAGCCCGACGGGTTCGACGTCGCGGTGCCCGCGCGGCCGCAGTGGCCCGCGGTGACGAAGCCGCCCTCGACCGGGAAGCCGATCGAGCAACGGCCGCTGCCGAAGGTGTAGGCGTTGCCGCCGATGATGTCGATCAGCGGCTTGGGCGACTCGGTCGACGCCGTCACCCGGACCCCGTCGACGCCGCTTGACTTGGCCCACGCCTGGGCGGCGGCCTCGCCACCGGCGTGCGACAGCACGACGACGGTGTTGCTCGGCAGGTCGACGTACCAGCCGGGAACGGACTTCGGCGCGGCCTTGGCATTGCCGTCGAGCTTGTTCTTCAGCCCGTCGAGCTGGGCTTCGCTGCGGGCGGCCGGGACAGCCACGGCACCCCGGGCGCGGACCTTGTCGGCCTTGGCCGAGTCGGTGACCGCGACGGTCAGGATGCTGTTCGAGTCGAGCCACGCGCCTGCGAACGCCGGGCCGAGTTCGCCGCGCAGGGCGGACTCGGTGCTGGTCGCGGCGCGTTCCTTGGCCAGGCGCTGCTGGGCCTGTTCGGGGGTGATGTGCAGGTCGCGGGCCATGGCGGCCTCCAGGTCCGACACCGGTTTCGCGGCGGCGGAGGGGGTGACGGCGAGCGCGGTGGCCAGGCCCGCCACGCTCAATGCCGCCAGTGCGGCGGCGGTGATCTTGCGGTTCATCCGCGTCTCCTAGGCAGGGTGAGGGGGACACCCCGAGCTAAGACCGCCGCTGCCTTAATTGGTACATACCAATCAGGTCATACCGTAGGGTCGTGGCGTGATGACTGACCGGTACGACGTGGTGATCGTCGGCGGCGGGCACAACGCCCTGGTCGCCGCCGCCTATCTGGCGAAGGCGGGTCGCTCGGTGGTGGTCCTGGAGCGCCTCGGGCACACCGGCGGCGCCGCGGTGAGCGCGAGCCCGTTCCCCGGCGTGCGGCTGTCCCGGTACTCGTACCTGGTCAGCCTGCTGCCGGACCGCATCGTGGCCGACCTGGGCCTGCGGCTCGACCTGCGCTCCCGCTCGGTGTCGTCCTACACACCCGCCTTCCGCGACGGCGCCGCGACCGGCCTGCTCGTCGAGCGCGCCCCCGGCCAGGCGACGGCCGAGTCGTTCCGCGCGCTGACCGGCTCGGACGCGGAATACACCGCCTGGCAACGGTTCTACGGCGACCTCGCACTCATGGCCGAGGCGCTGGCACCGACCCTGCTCGACCCGCTGCCGACCCGCGAGGCCGCGCGGTCGCTCGTCGTGGGCGCGGCGGGGGAGCGGATCTGGCGGCAGGTGTTCGACCAGCCGCTCGGCGTCTCGATCGAGGAGACCTTCGCCGACGACCTCGTGCGCGGCGTCGTCGCCACCGACGGCCTGATCGGCACCCACACGTCGCTGCTGAGCGAGACGCTGCTGGCCAACAAGTGCTTCCTGTACCACCTGATCGGCAACGCGACCGGCGAGTGGCGCGTCCCGGTCGGCGGCATGGGCGCGGTCACCGCCGAACTCCTGCGCGCCGCGCTGGCGGCGGGCGCCGAGGTCGTCACCGACGCGGAGGTGACCAGGATCGACGCCGACGGCCGCACGGCCGAGGTCACGGTGGGGGACCGGGTGATCGGCGCCGACTACGTGCTGTCCGGTGTCGCCCCTGCGGTGCTCGACCGGTTGCGGGGCCGGGAATCCGCGTCGCCGGTGGGTGCCCAGCTGAAGATCAACCTGCTGCTGGACCGACTGCCGCGACTCAAGTCCGGCGTCGACCCACGCCAGGCGTTCGCGGGCACCTTCCACCTCGACGAGTCGTATACGGAGCTGGAGGACGCCTACCAGGCAACGGTTTCCGGCAAGCTGCCCGAATTCCTGCCCGGCGAGATGTACTGCCACACGCTGACCGACCCGTCCATTGTGGACCCGGCACTGGCCGGGCGGGGCGCGCAGACGCTGACCCTGTTCGGGCTGCACCTGCCGACATCGCTGTTCCCGACCGAGGAGGACCTGGTCGGCCGCTACCTCGCGGGCCTCGACCGCCACCTGGCCGACCCGATCGCCGACTGCGTCGCGCGGGACGCCGATGGGCGCCCGTGCGTGGAGGCCCGCACCCCGCTGGACCTGGAGGCGGAGCTGAACATGCCCGGCGGCAACATCTTCCACGGCGACCTGTCATGGCCCTTCGCTGAAGACGGCGGCTGGGGCGTCGAGACCGACGTACCCAACCTGCTGATCTGCGGCAGCGGCGCTCGGAGGGGTGGCGGGGTTAGCGGCATCGGCGGCCACAACGCCGCTATGGCCGTGCTGCACATGCCACGAGTGGTGAACGACTGATCGTTCACCACTCGTGGCAGGGGGTCAGGCGGCGAGTTGGGCCTTGACCTCAGCCAAGCTCGGGTTGGTCAGCGCGGTGCCGTCCGGGAAGTGCAGGGTCGGGACGGTCTGGTTGCCGCCGTTGACCTGCATCACGAAGTCGGCCGCGTGGGGGGTCTCCTCGATGTCGACCTCGACGAACTCGATGCCATCGGCGTTGAGCAGGGTCTTCAACCGGCGGCAGTAGCCGCACCAGGTGGTCGAGTACATGGTCAGGGTGGCGGGTGCCGACATCGGGGGCGTCCTTTCGCAGCGCTTCTCACCCAAGTCAACAACGCGCGGCCGCCCGGGATGCCCGAAATCGGTGAGCGAGCCGTCACATCCGCATGCTGGGACAAATCACCCGACGATCGGCTCCAGCCGGACGACGATGGACTTCGACGTCGGCGTCCCCGAGGTCTCCGCTGTCGAGTCCAGCGGCACCAGCGCGTTCGCCTCCGGGAAGTACGCCGCCGCGCAGCCCCGGGCCGTCGAGTACGCCACCACCCGGAACGACGGGGCCCGGCGCTCCCCATCCGACCACTCGCTCACCAGGTCCACCATCGCGCCGTCCGCGAGGCCCAGCGCCGCCAGGTCGTCCGGGTTCACCAGCACCACCCGCCGCGCGTCCTTGATGCCGCGATACCGGTCGTCCAGGCCGTAGATCGTGGTGTTGTACTGGTCGTGGCTGCGCAGGGTCTGCAGCAGCAGCCGACCCTCCGGCACCCGGATCACCGTCAGCGGGTTCGCCGTGAAGTTCGCCTTCCCGGTGGCCGTCCCCGGGAACTCCCGCGAGTCGCGCGGCGGGTGGGGCAGCACGAAACCGTCCGGCTCCCGCACCTTCGCGTTGTACGACTCGCACCCCGGCACCACGCGCGAGATCCGGTCGCGCACCAGGTTGTAGTCGGCGGCGAACTCGCCCCACGGCACCGGGTGCGTCCCGAACACCGCCTGGGCCAGCCCGCAGATGATGTCCACTTCGGACCGAAGTTCCGGGCTGGCCGGCTCCAGCCGCCCCCGCGACCGGTGCACGACCGACATCGAGTCCTCGACCGTGACGAACTGGTCGCCCCCGGCCTGCGTGTCCCGCTCGGTCCGGCCCCGCGCGGGCAGGATCAGCGCCACCCGACCGTGCGCCACGTGCGACCGGTTCAGCTTCGTCGACACCTGCACTGTCAGCTCGCACGACCGCAGCGCGGCCTCTGTGACGGCCGTGTCCGGCGTCGCGGCGGCGAAGTTGCCGCCCACGGCCATGAACACCCGCGCCTTGCCGTCACGCATCGCGCGGATCGCGGCGACGGTGTCGTGGCCGTGCTCGCGCGGGACGGTGATGCCGAACTCGGTCTCCAGCGCGGCCATGAACCGCTCCGGCATCTTCTCCCAGATGCCCATGGTCCGGTCGCCCTGCACGTTCGAGTGCCCGCGCACCGGGCACAGGCCCGCGCCGGGCTTGCCGACCATCCCGCGCAGCAGGGACACGTTGGTGATCTCGCGGATCGAGGGCACCGAGTGCTTGTGCTGAGTCAGCCCCATCGCCCAGCACGTGATGGTGGCGGGGGAGTCGGCGACCATCCGCGCGACCTTCTCGATCTGCTCGCGCGGCAGGCCGGTCGCGTGGAGCACGTCGGCCCAGTCGAGGTCGCGCACCGAGGCGGCGTACTCGGCGAAGCCATGCGTGCTCGCCTCGATGAACTCGTGGTCCAGCGCGTCCCACGCCAGCAGCAGGTGCCCGATGGCCTGGAACAGTGCCTGGTCGCCGCCGAGGCGGATCTGCAGGAACTCGTCGGCCAGTTCGGTGCCCTTGCCGAGCACGCCGCTGGGCTTCTGCGGGTTCTTGAACCGCATGAGCCCGGCCTCGGGCAGCGGGTTGACCGCGACGATCTTGGCGCCCGCGCGCTTGGCCGACTCCAGCGCCGAGAGCATCCGCGGGTGGTTGGTGCCCGGGTTCTGCCCGACGACCAGGATCAGCGCGGCCCGCTCGAAGTCGGCCAGCGACACCGATCCCTTGCCGACGCCGATCGTCTGGTTGAGCGCCGCCCCGGATGACTCGTGGCACATGTTCGAGCAGTCCGGCAGGTTGTTGGTGCCGAACGACCGGGCGAACAGCTGGTAGAGGAACGCGGCCTCGTTGCTGGTGCGGCCCGAGGTGTAGAACACCGCTTCGTCCGGTGTGGACAGTGCACGCAGCTGGTCGGCGATCAGCGCGAACGCGCCGTCCCAGGTGATCGGCTCGTAGTGGGTCGCGCCGTCACGCAGGACCATCGGGTGGGTCAGCCTGCCCTGCGCGCCCAGCCAGTAGTCGGTGCGCTCGGCCAGCTCGGCGACCGGGTGCTCGGCGAAGAACTCCGGCCCGACCCGCCGCTTCGTCGCCTCCTCGGCGACGGCCTTGGCGCCGTTCTCGCAGAACTCGGCGATGTGCCGGTGCCCCTGCGGCTCCGGCCACGCGCAGCCCGGGCAGTCGAAGCCCTCGCGCTGGTTGAGCAGCCGCAACGTCTTGACCGTGCGCCCCACGCCCATCTGCTCGACGCCGCGCTTGAGCGCCACCGCGACGCCCGGTATCCCGGCCGCCCACTCCTTCGGGGTGGTCACGGTCAGATCGGACTCGGCGACATCGTTGTCGGGCGGCTTGCGCATGCGTCCATCCTCTGCCCTCAGGGGTACGGATGCCATACGGTGCCGGGTGCGACGAACTGTGAAGGAGGCGACATGGACATCGCCGCCGCGCTGGCCGAGGCGCGCACCGCGTGGGAGACCGCGACCGACGACGTCGACCAGGCCGCGGGCGCCGCCTACGCCGAACTCCGCGAAGCCCTCGCCGCCGAGATCGGGGTCTGTGTCACGGTGCTGGAGCGTCGATGAGCGAACCGGTGCAGCTCACCTCGGTGGTCCGCAAGCTCGGCGACCTCGCCGGGCTGGTCAACCCGGCGCGGTTGATCACCGTGATCGGCGACGTCGTCCGCGAGATCAAGACCCCGCCGCCGGGGAACGCCGACGCCCTCGACGCGCTCGCCGCCGCCCACCGGGTCGCGGCCGCGTCGTTCACCCCGATCGCCCGCGAGATCGCCGCGCTCGACGGCTCCGCGGTCGTCCGGGCCACCGCGAGCCGCGTCGAGTGGATCCCGGAGGCGTTCACCGCGACCGCCGACACGCTCGCCGAGTGGGCCGCCGCCGTCCGCGATCACCAGCGCAGGCACGCCGAGCTGCACGCGGCGCTGGAAGCCGCCGCCTACGACGCCACCCACATCGGCTCCGTGCCGCTGCCGGACCCGGTCGGGATCGCCCGCCTGGTCGGCGTCGTCGGCGACCTGATCACCGGCTGCGTCGCGGTCTACACCGACAGCCTCGCCGCCACCGACCGCGCGTCAAGCCGGTTCACCGACCTGCGCGGGGCCGCCCGCGCCGCGGCCGGGGTCGCCGCCGGGCTCACGCCGGAGGACGCGGTGGTCATCGCCGGGAAGAAGGTCGGCGCGCTGGCCGCCCACTACGAGGACGGCCTCGGCCTGACACAGCTGGCGCGGCTGGGTGCGCTGTCCGGGCTGGACCGGGCGGTGCTGGACGTGCTGCTCGCCGCCGTCGGGTCCGACGCCGAGCGCGCGTGGCTGCTGCGGGCCGCCGCGGCCGGTCACGGGCCGACGGAGCTGGGCGGGTTCGCCCGCGCGATCCGCGGGCAGGACGAGCAGTGGCTCAACACGCACCTGTCGCTGGTCGACCGCGGCGGGGAGTCCGCCCAGGTCCGCATGGGCGTCGCGGTCCGCCAGTACGAGGCCACCACGTGCGGCACGACGACGCTGATCGTCGCCCGCGCCGAACACGACCCGCTCTACGCCCTGTCGCTGACCTCCGGCGACTTCCAGAGCGCCTTCACCGCCGAGCGCGGCGCCGTCCACGACGAGACCAACGTGATCTACCCGCAGGCCGCGGGCACCTCACCCAAGGGCGTCGCGGCCTACCTGACCAGGCACATCGGCGTCCCCTACGAGTGGCGTCTGGTCGACGACACCGACAAGCGCGCGATCTCCTCGACGCTGCGCGACGTCGTGGCCGCGGTCGACCGGGGTGTGCCGGTGCCGATCCTGGTCGGCGGCATCGTGCCCCGGCACTACGTGCTGGCGCTGGGGCACGAGCGCGGCACGCTGCTGGTCTTCGAGCCGACCGCCGGGGTCACCGTCGCGGTGCCGGAGGCGGACTTCCTTGCCGGGAACCTCAGGGCCGCGCTCGGCTTCGACCACGTCCAGTCGGTTGTTCTGCCTGGTCAGGCCGGGCAGCCGCTCTCCGCGGGCAGGTCGGACGACGGGTCGAAGTAGCTGTCGCGGTCGCGGCCCGGGGTCTTGTGCACGATGGTCTTGTCGCGGAAGGCCGGGGCCAGGAAGCCGCGCTTGTACGCCTCGCACGAGATGGCGTAGCCGTAGCCGCCGACGCCCGCGTACCAGAGGCCCTGGCTGGACTCGGTCCAGCGCCAGCCGCCGGAGCGCCACACGTAGTCGACCTCGGCCCGGACCACGACCACGGCGTCCATCGGGTCGTTCGCGTTGGGCGCCTCGAAGGCGTAGGCGAAGACGTAGTTGGTCTTCACGACCAGCTCGCCGGGGCCGCCCGCCGAGGCGGTCATCTTGCCGGTGACCTTGGGCTCGACCGGGAGCAGCGGGTTGCCGTCGGCGATCAGGCTGACCAGGGCCTGGGCGCGGGGCTCGCCGCCGGTGCCGAACAGCGGCTGCAGCTCCTTGCGGATGTCGGGCGCCAGCATCCCCAGGTAGCGGCTCGGGTCGTGGCCGACGAGCAGCGTGCGGTCGAGCCTGCTGGCGATGAGCGCGTCGCGGACCTTGGCGGTGATGTCGGCGACCTGCTCGGCGGTGAACTCGCCGACCTGCATGGCCGGGGGCACGGTGATGCCCGCGGCGCCGTCGGCCCAGCCCTCGGCGGGGGTCTGCGCGAACGGCTTGGCCGGGTCGAAGGCGTAACCGGCCGACACCGTCGGCTCACCGTCGGCGGGCGCGCCGGAGTCGGCCAGGACCTTGTCGAACAGGCCGACCCGGACCATGAGCATCAACACGGCGATGACGGCGATCAGGACCATGGACGTGACCAGCCACCGCTCGACGCGGCGCCGCCGCGCGGAGCGCATCATGGCCCGCACGTCGGCGCGTGCCGCGGCACGCACACGGTTGCGCCACTCGGCGTCCCGCAACGCCGCTTGATCGCCGAACTCACGTTGATCCACCGGCCCCCCATGGGCGCTCCCTGACCGTCGCCGGCCCTGGCTCGAGGTGATGACTGCCTGGTGTTCAGCTCATCGATATGTGCCAGGACCGTGTTAACAACCACGTGAGCGGGGTCGCGGACGCTGCGGTGAACGGTGGGCGAAACCCGATCAGCGGTCAGCCGCCGCAGGAAAACAGCGATTCGATAGGCCGATCGGGGTCGAACAGCGCGTCCGGAAGGCCCCCGCTCCCCGGCTCCCTCAACGCGGCGGGGGAGTGGCCGCGGTCACACTCCGTGGAGGACCGTGAGCCCTCGGTCCGGCTGAGCCAGACGCCGCGGTCGGCGGCGGGCCTGCCCGGCCCGACGACGGTCAGGTCGGTGTCGATCCTGGCGACCTCGACCCGCGCGCCGTCGTCGGTCAGCAGGGGGTAGGCGACGACGAACCGGGTGCGCACGAGCAGCTTGCCCGCGCCGGCCGACTCCGCCCACATCCGGCCGCGCACCTTCGGTGCCTGGGGCATCAGCGTGGTGCCCGGCGCGAACCGGACGAGGAAGCGGTCGACCCGCGCGGGGTCGGCGATCGCGGCGCGCAGGTCCGCGCGGTCACCCTCAGCGAACAGCTGGACGTAAGGCTCGGTGTCCACCCCGAGGATCACCGCCGGGTCGAGCATCGCGGCCAGCACGACCGCGCGCGCCCGCTGATAGGCGTCGGTGACCTCGGCGGCCGGGTGCGCCCCGATCGCCTCGACGGGCGGGATGACGACCCCGGCCTCGCCGTCGGCCCAGTCCTTGGCGGGGGTCGCGGCGAAGGGCTCGTCGGCGTCGATGGAGACGACGTCGGCGGCGGGTGTGGACTCACCGAACCAGGCGCCCCAGTTGGTCACCACGAACAAGCCGATCATGGCCACCACGAGGACCACCGCACCGATCGGGACCTTGCGCATGTCCAAGAACGATAAAGATGTCCCCCGGCCGGGTGGTGACCCGAACGTTCAGGCCGGATGACGGGCCGGTGCCGTGGTGTTCACCTCGCCGCGTCCGGCTTGTGCGGAGGAATTCGGTTTCCGACCGCTCGGTAGACTCCTCAGTCGTGACTCAGACCTCAGCATCGCCGTCCATCGACCTCCCGCAGGCATGGGAGCCTGCCGCGGTAGAGGCGGAGCTGTACCAGGGCTGGGTAGACGCCGGCTACTTCACCGCGGACGCCTCCAGCGACAAGCCGCCGTTCACGATCGTGCTCCCGCCGCCGAACGTCACCGGCAGCCTCCACATGGGCCACGCGCTCAACCACACAGTCATGGACGCCCTCACCCGCCGCAAGCGGATGCAGGGCTTCGAGGTGCTGTGGCTGCCGGGCATGGACCACGCGGGCATCGCGACGCAGAACGTGGTGGAGCGCAAGCTCGCCAACGAGGGACTGTCGCGCCACGACCTCGGCCGCGAGAAGTTCATCGAGCGGGTGTGGGACTGGAAGGCCGAGTACGGCGGCAAGATCCTCGGCCAGATGCGCAGGCTCGGCGACGGCATCGACTGGTCGCGCGAGCGGTTCACGATGGACGAAGGACTGTCGCGGGCGGTCCAGACGATCTTCAAGCGGCTGTTCGAGGACGGCCTGATCTACCGGGCCGAGCGGATCATCAACTGGTGCCCGCGTTGCCGCACCGCGCTGTCCGACATCGAGGTCGACCACTCGGAGGACGAGGGCGAGCTCGTGTCCATCCGGTACGGCGACGGCGCGAACGCCATCGTCGTGGCCACCACGCGCGCCGAGACGATGCTCGGCGACACCGCGGTCGCGGTCCACCCGGACGATGAGCGCTACAAGCACCTGATCGGCACCTACGTCGTGCTCCCGCTGACGGGCCGCGAGATCCCGATCGTCGGCGACGAGCACGTCGACCCGGAGTTCGGCACGGGCGCGGTGAAGGTGACCCCGGCCCACGACCCGAACGACTTCGAGATCGGCCAGCGGCACAGCCTGCCGTCCATCACGATCATGGACGAGTCCGCGGTCATCACCGCCCACGGCCCGTTCCTCGGCCTCGACCGCTTCGAGGCGCGTCCCGCCGTGGTCGCCGCGCTGCGCGCCGAGGGCCGGATCGTCGCGGAGAAGCGGCCGTACCTGCACTCGGTCGGCCACTGCTCGCGCTGCGACACGGTGGTCGAGCCGCGCCTGTCGATGCAGTGGTGGGTCAACGTCCAGCCCCTGGCCCAGGCCGCGGGCGACGCCGTGCGCGACGGCCGGACCAAGGTCCACCCGCCGGAGCTGGCCAAGCGCTACTTCGACTGGGTCGACAACATGCACGACTGGACGATCTCGCGCCAGCTGTGGTGGGGCCACCGCATCCCGGTCTGGTACGGCCCCAACGACAAGGTCGTCTGCGTCGGCCCCGACGAGGAACCCCCGACCGGCGACGAGTGGACGCAGGACCCGGACGTGCTCGACACGTGGTTCTCGTCTGGCCTGTGGCCGATCTCGACGCTCGGCTGGCCGACCCAGACCTCGGACCTGGCCAAGTTCTATCCGACCAGCGTCCTGTCGACCGGCTACGACATCCTCTTCTTCTGGGTCGCCCGGATGATGATGTTCGGCCTGTACGCGATGGACGGCGTCCAGCCGTTCGACCACGTCTACCTGCACGGCCTCATCCGCGACGCCCAGGGCAAGAAGATGTCCAAGTCGCGCGGCAACGTCATCGACCCCCTCGACTGGCTCGACCGCTTCGGCGCCGACGCCACCCGCTTCACCCTGGCGCGCGGCGCCAACCCCGGCAACGACATGTCCCTGGCCGAGGAGTGGGCGGGCGGCTCCCGCAACTTCTGCACGAAGCTGTGGAACGCCAGCCGCTTCGCCCTGATGAACGGCGCCACCACAGCGGTCCCAGTTCCCGACCGCGACTCCCTGACCGACGCCGACCGCTGGATCCTCGACGAGGCCGACGCCCTGGTGTCCGAAGTGGACTGCCTCTTCGACGCCTTCCAGTTCGCCAAGCTGTGCGACGCCCTCTACCACTTCACCTGGGACCTGTACTGCGACTGGTACCTGGAGCTGGCCAAGGTCCAAATCGCAGCGGGCGGCGAACGGGCAGACGCGACCCGTGCGGTCCTGGGCCATGTGCTGGACGTGGTCCTGCGGCTGCTGCACCCGGTGGTCCCGTTCATCACCGAGGTCCTGTGGAAGTCGCTGACGGGCAAGGAATCCGTCGTGGTGACCGACTGGCCCGCGCCGTCGGGCGCGGTGGCGGACCCGGGTGCCTCCCGGCGGATCGAGGGCCTGCAGAAGCTGGTCACCGAGATCCGACGGTTCCGGGCGGACCAGGGGTTGAAGCCCGGCCAGAAGGTCGCGGCCCGTCTGTCCGGTGTGGACGCCGCTGGCCTGTCGGCCCACCTCGACGCCGTGACCGCACTGGCCCGCCTTGACGCGGCGGGCCAGGACTTCGTGCCGAGCGCCTCGGTGGAGGTCCCACTGGCGGACGGCACGGTGACGGTGGAACTCGACCTCTCCGGCACCATCGACGTCGCCGCGGAACGCAAGCGCCTGGCGAAGGACCTTGCGGTGGCGGAGAAGGAACTCGCCCAGTGCGAGGCCAAGCTCGGCAACCCCAAGTTCACGGACAAGGCCCCGGCGGACGTGGTCGCCAAGATCCAGACCCGCCGCGACACCGCCGCCGCCGAGATCGAGCGCATCACCGCCCGCATCGCGGCACTGCCCGCGAGCTGACGATGTCGCCGACCCGGAGAACTGGCGTTCCCAGTTCTCCGGGTCCCGTCATGATCACCCGATAGCTGGTACCCGCGTTCCCCGCCGGGTTGCGAGCATGGTCGACGCACCCACGCCAAGAACCCGGGAGTCGCCCGTGCGCACAATCCGCAGAGCGGCAGTGATCCTGACCGCTGTCGGCGCCGCGTTCACCGCCACCACCCCCGTGACCGCGTCCGCCGCGCCGGTGACCGGGCTTTACTTCACCAGCGGCCTTTCCCCGAACCGCCAACTCGATGCCGACCCGGCCACGATCAGCACCAACGGCGGGCGGGCGTACCAGTACGAGTTCAACGGCGGCTACCAGCAGCGCTGGATCCTTTACTCCGACGGCTCGATCAGCCCGGAAGGCGATCAGACCATGTGCCTGGACGCCAATCCGAACACCAACTGGGACGGCGGCCAGGTCTACCTGTGGAAGTGCAACGGGGCGATGTGGCAGAAGTGGTGGTGGAACTACGGCACGCCGTATGGACGCCGCATCGAGAACCGCCACTCATGGCGCTGTCTCGACGTGAACCCGAACACCAACTGGAACATGGGCACCGTATACATGTGGGGCTGCAACGACGCCCCACAGCAGAGCTGGATCCTCTGGAACTAGTGGCTCGCTGCTCGGCGGTCAGCTGAGCGGGATCTCGTAGTGGATCGTCTGGAAGTGGTCCGGGTCGCCGTCGCGGGCGTCGAGGATCTCCACGGCCAGGGAGCCCCAGAACTTGTCCACCCCAGGTACACGAGCGTCGGTGTGCAAGTACAGCCGCTCGTACCCGGGCGTCGCCGCCACGAACTCTGTGGCCAGGTGGACCAGCGATCTGGCCAGGCCGAAGCGGCGGTGCTCTGGCCGCACGTACACCCGGAACAACTGCGCCGTCGTCTCCGGCGGGTACCGCCGGGCGATCCACTCCGGGTGCGGCGGGCTCTTGGGTGCCTGGGCGCGGACGCCCGTGGTGGCCACGACCTCGTCCCCCAGAACCGCCACGAACAGCGCGTGCCGCGGCGGGGCCAGATACGCCGCCCGAGGGTCGATCGCGTCCGCGTGCCACTGCGGCTGATACCCGTAGGAGAACTCGCGGTAGAACGTGTCCAGCATGACGCCGCGAGCCCCGTCCAGATCCGCCTCCGTAGCCTGCCGCAGTTCGTAGCTCACAGAACCTCCTTGATCGAACGGCCAAGCAGCCCGACAGTCACCGGATGCCGCGGCCGCGCCAACACATCAGCCAAAGTCCCCCGCTCCACCACCCGCCCCTCATCCAGGACGACAATGTGCTCGGCGAGACGAGCCACAACCCCCAGGTCATGGCTGATCAGCACAAGAGCGCACGGCAGGTCGGCGAGCAGGTCGAGCAGCCCCGCCTGAGTCAGCGTGTCCAGGCCGGACGTGATCTCGTCACACACCAGCACATCCGGCCGCGCCAACAGCGCCCGACACAGGGCCGCCCGCTGAAGCTCCCCACCAGACAACGCATCCGGCCGCCGACTGGCCATGTCCGAGCTGATCCCGACGCTCGCCAGCTCCGCAAGCGCTTGCGCCCGCGCATCCGAAGCGCCTCGCAACCGCACAGCCGTCCGCGCGATCTGATCGACCACACTCCGATGCTCATCGAACGAAGCCCGCGCGTCCTGGAACACATACTGCACCCGAGCCAGCTCAGCCCGCCCCCGCCGACGCAACTCCACCCCGTCCAACCGGATAGAACCGTCCCAAGTGGAGTGCAGCCCAGTCAGGCAACGCGCCAGCGTCGTCTTCCCACTACCCGACCGCCCCACCACAGCCACCCGGTCGCCAGCCCCCACAACCAGCGAGACCTCATGCAGCACGGTCTTCTTCTTGTGCCGAGCCGTAAGCGACGCGGTCAACAGCGGCGCCCGCGACACAGGCGGAGCGGGCACCGAAACCACCGGCTGCGCGGCGACCAACGCGGCCGTGTAGTCATGCGCAGGCAGAGAAAGCACCTGATCAGCGGGTCCAGACTCGACAACCCGCCCGTCCAGCAACACCACCACGTCATCGGCCAACGCACGCACCATGTCGAGATCGTGAGTCAGCAGCACAATCGCCACCCCCTGCCGCGCGACCTCAGCCAACTCCGTGACGATCTCCGCGCGCGTGATCGCGTCCTGCCCGGTCGTCGGCTCATCCGCCACGATCACCGAGGGCCCACCGACCAGCACTTGCGCCAGCACAACGCGCTGCTGCTGCCCACCGGATAGCTGGTGCGGATACCGGTCGAGCAACTCCGGCGACACCCGCGCGTGCCGCAGCGCGGCATCGACATCGCCGTTCAACTCGGCGAACACAGACCCGACCTTGCGCACCGGATTCAGCGCCGCCGACGGATGCTGCGGCACGAACCCCGCCGTCCCGTCGACCTCGACGGTCCCACTGACCCTGACCCCAGGCGCGTGGTCGCCGACGATCGCCAGCCCAGTCGTCGTCTTCCCGCTGCCGGACTCACCCACGATCGCCAGCACCCGGCCTGACGCCACGCTGAAGCTGACCCCGTCGACGAGCGTGCGCGTGGCGGTCTCCACCCGCAGCTGAGAGACGCGGACCGTCATCGGGCCTCCTTGCGCAGCGCGCGGTCGAAAGTCAGGTTCAAGCCGATCGACAGCGCCACGATCAGCACCGCCGGGATCACGACCGCCCACGGCTGCAGGAACAGCCCGACCCGATTGCGGTCCACCATCACCGCCCAGTCCGCCGCGTCCGGCGGCACGCCCACTCCGAGGAAACTGGCCGAGGCCACCAGATACAGCGCCGCGGTGAGCCGCACCCCGAGGTCGGCGGCGAGCGTGCGCAGCATCGACCGGCCGATGTAGCCGACCGAGATCCGCCACCACGTCTCGCCCTGCAGCCGCATCGCCTCCACCGCGGGCCGTCCGGCGATCTCCAGCGCCGCGGCCCGCGAGATCCGGGCGACGTCCGGGAAGTTGATCAGCGTGACGATCCCGACCAGCGCGACCAGGCCGGGTCCGGCGATCGTGGCCAGCAGGATCAGCACCAGCAGCGACGGGATCGCCAGCAGCAGGTCCAGCGGTCGCATCAGCAGTTCGTCGAGCGGCCGCGCGGTCGCCGCGAGCACACCCCACGGCACCCCCACGACATACGCGCACACCGTCGCCAGCAGCGCGACCAGCACCACGGTCCGGCCGCCGAGCAGCACCTGGTGCCAGACGTCCCGGCCGACGAAGTCCGTCCCGAGCAGGTGATCCGGCATGAACGGCGCGCCGCGGGTCAGCTCGACCGGCACGAACACCGGCCCGAGCAGCGCCAGCAGCAGGGGAATCCCGATCAGCAGATATCTCATCGTGACGACCTCGGGGCCAGCCGGAACGCGACCAGGTCGGCCAGCAGGTTCACCACGACTGTGGTCACCGCGAACACGACCGCCAACCCCTGCACGACCGGCAGGTCACGGCTCGCCACCGCGTCCACCAGCACCGTGCCAAGCCCGGGGATCACGAACACCGCCTCCACGACGATCACCCCGCCGAGCAGCCAGTCCGTCGTCCGCGCCACCTGCTGGACCGCGGGCGCGAGCGCGTTGGGCAGGGCGTGGGCATAGCGGATCCGGCGCGTGCCGACGCCGAGGCGCCGCGCGTGCCGGACGTAGTCCGAGGCCAGCGCGTCGATCATGCCCGCGCGGACGAGCCTGCTGATCGAGCAGATCGGCCGCGCCAACAGGACAAGCAGCGGCAGCACAAGCACGGCGGGCGTCAACCCTCCGACCGCGGTCGGAGGCACCCAGCCCAGGCCAACGCCGAACACCGCGATCAGCACCACGGCCAGCGCGAACTCCGGGATCGAGTGCAGCCCGACGCTGACCGACGTCAGCACCCGGTCGAGCACGCTGCCCTCCCGCAGGGCCGCGGCCACCCCCACGAAGATCGACAGCGGCACGAGCAGCACCAGCGTGAGGACGGCCAGCAGGATCGTCGGCGCGAGGCCGGTCGCGAGGAAGTCCGCGACCGGCCTGCCCGACACCAGCGACTCGCCGAAGTCCAGCCGCGCCAACCCGGCGAGCCAGTCCGCGTAGCGCTCCAGCGGCGGTTGGTCCAACCCCATGGCTTGGCGGATCGCGGCGATGCGCGCCGGGTCCGGGTCGTCCCCGGCCAGCGTGACCGCCGCGTCCCCCGGCAGGGCCTGGACCAACAGGAACACCAGGGTGACGACGGCGAGCACCTGCCCGACGCCCAGGGCCAGCCGCCGCAGCGTGTAGCGGGTCACCCAAGCCACACCTTGTCGAACCGCGCCCAGTCCAGGGTGTTCGCCGGTGCCGTCGCCACGCCGCCGACCTTGGGCGACGTGCCGACGATCCAGTCGGCGAAGCCCCACATCAGGTAGCCGCCCTCGGCGTGCAGCGACCGCTGCATCTCCCCGTACACCGCGCCGCGCGCCTGGGCGTCCGAAGTGGACACCGCCTTCTGGTAGAGCGCGTCGAACTCGGGGCGGGCCCACTTGGTCGTGTTCGTGGTGGAGCCGGTCAGCAGCCGCTGGGCGATGTGGGACTCGATCGGCATGGCGCCCGACCGGAAGCTCGACATCGTGCCGTTCTTGAGGGTGTCCGCCCAGAAGGTGTCCTTGTTGCCGGTGACGACCTCGATGGTCAGCCCGGACCCCTTGGCCTGGTCGGCGAAGATCGTCGCCGCCTCGACCATCCCGGCCGCGGCGGTGGACGTGTCGAGCTTGACCGTCAGGCCCTCCGCGCCCGCCTTCTTGATCAGCGCCTTGGCCTTGTCGAGGTCACGCTGCCGCTGCGGGATGTCGCCCGCGTAGAACTGGTAGCCCTTGCCGAACAGGTCGTTGGCGACCTGGCCGCTGCCCGCCAGCGTCGACTCGACCAGCTGCGGCCGGTCGGCCAGCAGGAACATCGCCTCCCGCAGGTCCCGGTTGTCGAACGGCGCGCGGTCGAGCTTCATCGCGAAGCCCTGCACGACGCTGTTGGGGGAGCGGTGGATCGTCACCTTGCCGCCGGTGCCGTGCGAGCGCGCGGTCGTCGGGGTGAGGTCGTGCGCGTACTCGACCTGGCCGCCGAGCAGCGCGTTCGTCCGCGCCGACTCCTCGTTGGCGATGATGAACTCCAGCTCGTCCAGGTAGGGCGCGCCTTCCCAGTAGTTCGGGTTCTTCTTGAGCAGCACCGATTTGCCCGGCTCGAACGACACGAAGCTGAACGGCCCGGAGCCGACCGGCTTGGTGAAGTCCTGCGTGCCCTCGGGGACGATGTAGGCGCCGAACGTGGCCAGCGCGTTGGGGAACTCGACGTAGGGCCGCTTCAGCGCGAACTCCACGGTCCGGTCGTCCACCGCCTTGCTGTTCGCCAGGTCGATAAGCGACAGGCTCGCCTTCGCCCGGAACGCCTTGGCCGGGTCGAGGATGCGCGCGTAGCTGGACAGCACGTCCTGCGCGCGGACCGGCTTGCCGTCGTGGAACGCGGCCTGGCGCAGCGTGATCCGCCAGCGGGTCAGGTCCGCGTTGGGCTCCCACTTCTCGGCGAGGCGCGGCTGCGCGGAGACGTCGGCGCCGAGGTCGGCGAGCTTGTCGAACATCGCCTTGGCGCGCGCTGCCTCGTTGAACAGGTTCGCCAGGTGCGGGTCGAGCACCTCTTTGACCCCGCCGCCCGCGAACGCCGCGCGCAGCCTGCCGCCGGACTTGGGGGTGGGCGCGGCCGGGCCCGCCGGGCTGGTCGAGCAGGCCGCCAGGGTGACGACCGAGAGACCGGCCAGCCCGAGGAAACCGCGGCGGGAGTGCTGGGTGTTCATGGAGATCCCTTTCACTGCTTACGTGCTACGAGGTGCAGGCGGTCACCTGACAGCGAGCCCCCGAGCTCGGCGTCGGGCCGCCACGGCGGGTCGGTGCGGGGGCCGGGGGTGTCGAACATGGCCACCACGTCGAACCCGGCCAGGTTCAGGAACATGGCCAGCTCCTGGGGGAACAGCAGCCGCCACGCCGAGTGCTGCACCAGCGACTCCGCGCCGGGCCACCGCCACTCGCGGCGGCGGCGCAGGAGCTGGGCGGCGTGGTCGACCCAGAGGGTGGTGTGCGAGGTGTAGGGGATGCCCTCCCAGATCACGCTGCGCACGCTGTCGGGGATGTCGTTGCCGAGGAAGTAGGCGCCGTTGCGCATCTCGGCGATGAGCAGCGCGCCCGGGTTGGCGTGCTCGCGGCAGCGGTCGAGGAAGGCGTGCAGGTCGGCGTTGGTGTGGCAGTAGAGGAAGGCGCTGTCGAGGCAGGTGATGACGTCGAAGGTCTGGTCGAGCCGGAAGTCCCGCATGTCGCCGACGGTGAAGCGGGCGTTCGGGTGGTGCGCGCGGGCGTGGTCGACCATGGCCGTGGAGCTGTCGATGCCGTGGACCTGGAAGCCCTGCGCGGCGAGGTACCCGGCGTCGCGGCCGGTGCCGGAGCCGATGTCGAGCAGGGTGCCCTTGGTGTGGAACCGCGTCACCAGGTCTTCGACGAACCGGGCGGCCTTGTGGTCGGGATCGGGGAACTGGGCCTCGTAGAGCGCGGGGTTGTCGGTGAGCAGGTTCATCGCACGGGCTCCTTGATCCGGATGGCGAGGACCGCGCCCGCGCAGACCACCCCGAGCCCGACGCAGACGAGCGCGGCCAGGGTCGGGCTGACCTCACCCGCCCAGCCGATCCCGGCGTTGCCGACAGCGGCGACGATCCCGGAGGCGAGGTAGAACATGCCGAAGTACGTCCCCGCGAGGCTTTCCCGCCCGAACGTGGGAATCAGCTCGTAGACGAACGGCTGCGTGATCATCACCCCGAGCGCGAGGCCGACCGTCGCGATGAGGACGGCCGCGAGGCTCTCGCTGAGCGCGGGGGCCAGGAACCCGACCCCCATCGTCGCGAGGCCGATCGCGATGCTGTGGTGTCGGGGGCGGTGGCTGAGTTTGCGGGTGATGCGGACCTGGAGGGCCAGCGTCGTCACCGTGGACACGATGAAGACCGCGGCGACGCTGCTCGCGCTCCCGGTGGCCTTCTTGGCGGCGATGGGGAGGACCAGGTAGAGCTGGTTCTGCAGGGCGAACATGCCGGTGAGGGCGAGGGTGAAGGCGAGGAAGCTCTTGTTGTGGAGACACTCCCGCCAGTCGCCGATCACTGTGGTTTGCGCTGGTGGGGTGTCTTTGCGTGGCAGGGCAAACGCTTGCGCGATGGTGAGCGCCGCGAAGATCCCAGCCGCTACCAGGGCAGAGACCCGGAAGTCCCAGAGGAGGAGCAGACTGCCCAGGAGGGGGCCGACGAGGGCGCCGGTCTGCGCGAAGACGTTGAAGAGGGCGAACGCTTCGGCCCTCCGGTCCGCGGCCTCGACGGCGATGTAGGCGCGGACGGCTGGGTTGAAGAGGGCACCTGCTAGTCCACTGAGGACGGACGCGGCTAGAAGGATCGGCATTGTGTCGCCGAGCGCGAAGAGTGCGAAACCGATGGTTCTTAGGCCGCAGCCGGCGATGATGACCTGGCGGGGGCCGAGGCGGTCGGAGGCGGTGCCGCCGATGAGGAAGAGGCCCTGCTGGCTGAGGGTGCGGACGCCGAGGATGACACCGACCATGGCGGCGGACATGCCGATGTCGTCGGTGAGGTGGGTGGCGAGGTAGGGGATGAGCAGGTAGAAGCCGGTGTTGACGCCGAACTGGTTGATGAGGAGCAGTCGGACGGAGAGTGGGAAGGACTTCATCGCCGCGACACGCCCAAGCCCGGCTCGTCCGAAAGCCGGAGAACTCCGTCCTCGCCGCTGATGCCGGTCCAGGGGTCCTTGGCCAGCAAGAGGTGGCCGTCCAGGTCGATCCAGCGTGCGCGGCCTGCCAGGTGAACTGCGGGGGCGATGCCCAGCGAACTCGCCACCAGGCAGCCCAGCATCACCTCCAACCCGCACGACTCGGCCGTCTCGATCATCTCCATGGCCGTGGTCAAGCCGCCGCACTTGGCGAGCTTGATGTTGATGCCCGCGACTATCCCCGCCAGGTCCCGAACGTCCTCGACCGTCGTGACGTCCTCGTCGGCGATCAGTGGCACCGATGTCCGGGCCGAGATCCAAGCCAGGCCAGGCAGATTCCCCGGCGCGATTGGCTGTTCGACCGCCTCGATCCCGTCAAGCTTCTCCAAACACCGAACCGTCTCCTCCGGTGTCCAAGCCCCGTTCGGGTCAATCAGCAGCCGCGCGTCCACCGCCGCCCGGACGGCCGACACCGCCGAGATATCCGCCCCCACCTTCACCTTCAGCACACTGAACCCACGCGCCGTCAACGAAAGGGCCTGCCGAACCGACTCCTCGGGCGAAGCAATCCCGATCGTGTAAGCCGTCGGCACGTCTGTCCACACCGGACTGCCCAGAAGTCGATACACTGGAATCCCAGCCCGCTGAGCCTCCAGATCGAACAACGCCGCATCGACAGCCGCCCGTACCCCCGCGGGTAACCCTTCCAGCGAAAGGACATCGACCGACGACAGCAACGACACGATCCCCGCAACGTCGAGTCCGTAATAGACACTCGTGACGACCTCGCCGTGCCCGACCAGACCATCGCTCGACACCGTGACCCGCACCGCGTCCCGGCGCGACATGACGGAGCGGGAAATGCGCAGTGGGGTCGACAGCTCCAGCCCGTAGACCTCCCAGTCCACCTTCACGCGGGCACCCCCAGCGCCCGCGGGACCGTGACCGATCGGCACCGGGCCCAGCCGGTGACCTCGACCGACTCCGCGTGCCCGATCTCCAAGGGGCGGTCCGCCGCCGGGCCGAAGAGTCCGCGCGCGCGGCAGAAGTCGTCGTCGAAGATGGTGCCCAGGTAGCGGTGGGGGCCGTCCGGGAACACCGTGACGACCGACGCGCCCGCCTCGACGCGCGACACCCACGCCGACACCAGGGCGACCGCGCCCGTGCTCCAGCCGCCCGTCACGAAGGTGTCCCTGGCGAGCCTGCGGCAGGCGTCGACCACCTCGACCGGCCCGACCCAGTGCACCTCGTCGAACTCGGCGTACGCGACGTTGCGGGGATAGATGCTGCTGCCCAGCCCCCGCATGACACGCGACCGCGCGGGCTGGCCGAAGATCGTCGACCCCACCGTGTCCACCCCGACCAGCCGCAGCCGCGGCCAGTACCTGCGCAGCGTCGCGACGGTGCCCGCGCTGTGGCCGCCCGTGCCGACACTGCACACCAGCACGTCCGCGCGGTCGAGCTGGTCGACCAGTTCGCGCGCCAGGTCCGCGTAGCCGGACGGGTTGTCCGGGTTGTTGTACTGGTCCGGCCAGAAACAGCCCGGCAGCGAATCGCGCACCGCGTGCAGCCGGTCGAGCCGCGCCTGCTGCCAGCCGCCCACGGGATGCGGGTCCTCGACGATCTCCAGCCGCGCGCCGTAGGACCGCAGCAGCGCGCGCATCGACGGTTCAAGCTCGGCGTCCACGATCAGCACCACGGGATGACCCAGCGCCTGACCTGCGAAGACGAGTCCGATGCCGAGCGTGCCGCTGGTCGACTCGACCACCGCCGCCCCCGGGCGCAGGTCGCCGCGGGCGCGCGCGGCCAGCAGCATCGCCACCGCCGAGCGGGCCTTCATGCCGCCCGCGCTCAGGCACTCCAGCTTCGCCCAGAAGCCGTCGTGCCGGTGCGGCAGCGGGGTCTCGATCCGCGCGACCGGGGTCTTGCCGACGAGGTCGAGCAGGTGCCGATTCATGACGCTCCGCGGTAGAGGTGGATCGTGCTGGGGCCACCGTCGAGCCAGAAGAACGGGAACGGCTCGGCCGACACCGCGTCGACGCCGTGGCCGATGAGGTGCGGCAGGACGGCGCTGCCGGTCTGGGCGAACAGCACCACCCGTTTCCCGCTTCGCAGCAGCGGATCGAGGCTGCCGTTGCCCAAGGTCATGCCGGACGCGAGCACGATGTCGCAGTCGGCCAGCGCGCGCTCCGCGTCGGTGGCGATCGGCTCGTCCCACTCCGTCCGGCCGCCCTTGAGGTCACACGGGACATAGGCGATCCCGCGCGCACGAAGGTGGTGCAGCAGTGAGTTCACGACCCCGATCACGAGCACCCGCTGCCCGGGCCGCGCGTCGACAAGGTCGATCACCGCCGACGCGCGCGCCATCGACTTCTCCAGCGAACTGCCCGGCGCGAGCCGCACCGCCTCGGCGCCCGACGTCTCGTGCGGGTGCGCGCTCATCAGGTACGCGTCGAGCGCGGCCACCCGGATCGGCCGGCTGGGGTGGTGGAGCAGGTCGGCGATGGTCGCGCCGACGCAGTCGTGGATGTCGCCGACCTCGCCGGGCTCGACCGCGCACGACCCGACCGCCCGGTCGACCCGCAGGCTGACCACCTCGTTGCGGTACGACTGCCCGCGCGAGGCGTGCCGGACTCCTTGCTGCGTCACGAATCCGACGCTGACCCGCTGCCCAGCCGGGTCCGGCCCCAACTCGCCCGCGCGGACCCGCTCGATGAGTGTGGCTAACGCGGTCACGCCGGGTCCTCGTAGCGGACGTCGAGCCCGGCGACGACCTTCTCGGCCAGCGCCCGCGCGCCGAGGCCGTCGTGGTCGACCGTCATCACATGGCCGAGGTAGGTGTTGTTGCTGGTCGGCTCGCCCGCGCGGTGCCCGGCGGGCTTGACGTCGGCCGCCACGACACCGGGCACGTCCACCGCGCCGGTGATCTCCGCGACCAGCCCCGGCCGCGGCGGCAGCAGGAACGAGATCGCCGCGCTGCGCACCCCGGTGTCCGCGCCCGCCAGCGAAGGCCGCTCACCCACCGCGAGCTGGGCGAACACCATCGGCAGATCGATACCGCGCACCCGGCGCACCAGTTCGGTGATCTGGTTGCCCGCGGGCCGCGGGTTGACCTCGATCAGCTTGGGCCCGTCCGCGGTCAGCTTGAGCTCGGTGTGCGCGACCGTGTCGTCCAACCCGAGCGCCGAGATCGCCCGCACCGCGACGTCGGCCGCGGCGGACCCGTCGAGGTCGGCGGGGAACATGTGCCCGCTCTCCACGAACCACGGCTCCCCGGCGACGCTCTTGTCCGTCACGCCGACCACCTGGGTGACGCCGTCGGCGGTCACGGTCTCGACCGACACCTCCGGCCCGTCCAGCAGTTCCTCGATCAGCACGGTCGGCACACGCGGCTGGTTGCGGGCGTTGACCGGGAACGCCTCCATCGCTTGGAACGCCTCACGCAGCTCCGCCTCGCCGGACACCTTGCGCACGAACATCCCGCCGCACAGGTCCACCGGCTTCACGACCAGCGGATACCCCAGTCCGCCCGCCGCCTTCGCGGTCTCCTCCCAGCCCTTCGCCAGCGCGAACCGCGGCCCCGGGACGCCCGCGTCGGCGAACACCGCGCGCGCCAGGTCCTTGCGGTTGGCGCTTTCCACGGCGTCGACCGACGGACCCGGCAGCCCGAGCCGCTCGGCGATCCTGGCGACGGTCGGCAGGTAGTAATCACACGAGCTGATGACGCCGTCGAACCGCAGGACGCCGTGCAGTTGCTCCACATAGGACAGCAGTGGTTCGACGTCGTTGGTCTCGGCGGTGAACACGTTGTCGGCGCTCAACAGTGGGTGCGGACCGGTGGACGCGCGCAGGTAGTGGTGCAGATCGCGGGTGAGGAAGGTGAACCGGTGCCCGGATTCCCGGATCGCCCTGGGCAGCAGCGTGCTCATCGCGCCGACCCAGCTCTCGACCATCAGCAGATGCCCCACGAACGCTCCTTCGCTCCGACGTCGTGGAAATGGTAACGGTTTTCATTGCAGTGTCGACCACCGGCCGGGTGATGTGAGCCAGGTCATGACGAGGTTCGCCAAAGCCGGGACCCGGCGGCCGGGGGATCGGTAGCTTGGGCTGACGATCGCGAAGGGAAGTGGGACCTGTGACCGAGCCCGTCTTCGGCGTCGACGCGGCCACCACGGAAGCCGGCCTCGACCGGTGGGCCGCCGAGATCCAGGCCAAAGCCGACCGCTACAACGCCATGCAGCAGGAGGTCACCGCGGTCACCGCGACCCAGTCGTCGCCGGACGGCTCGGTGACGGTCACCGTCGACTCGGCGGGCGCGGTCAAGGACCTCCAGTTCACCGAGGACCTCAAACGCCTGCCCGCCGCGCGCATGGCCGCGCTCGTCGTGGACACGATGCGCCGCGCGCAGGCCAAGATCGCCGACCAGGTCAGCGAGATCGTGCGCGAACGCGTCGGCGACGACGAGCAGACCACCGACGCGGTCGTCGGCGCCTACCGCGCGCGGTTCCCCGAGCCGGAGCCGGAGCGGGCCGATCCGACCATGCGGGTAGGCCGGTTGGACGAAGAAGACGATCAGCCGGAACGGCCGCGCCCGCCCCGCCGTCCCAACTCCGACGATGACGACTTCGGTGGTCCGATCCTGCGCTGACCTGGGGGTGCCATGCCCGACGGCAAGTACGACGTGGTGGTCGACGAACTGCGCGCGCACGCGAGCAGGCTCGACGGCCTCGCCGAGCGGCTCAACACCGCGGCCAACGCGGGCAACGAGGTGACCATGGGCACCGAGGCGTACGGCAAGATCTGCGCCTTCTTCGTGCCCATCGTGCAGAGCGTCTCCGAACCCGGCCTCGACGCGCTCGCCTCGGCCGCGGGCCGCATGGGCGAGACCGCCGCGGGCGTGCGCGGCACCGCAGACGGCTACGACCAGACCGAGCAGGGCAACGCGCAGAGTCTGGGCGGTGGCCGATGACGAATCCCCTTGTCGCGCAACGACAGGACTCGACCACCGCGATCAGCGGCATCGGCATCGCCGAGTCCGCCGTCGACCTCTACAACGGCATCGAGTCGAAGTCGTGGCTGGAAGGCAGCATCGGCGGGGTCGGCGTCGGCCTCGAAGCCCTCTCGCTGGCCATGGACCCGGTCGGCACGCTGCTCAGCTACGCGGTGTCCTGGCTGATGGAACACGTCAAACCGCTGTCGGACGCACTCGACTGGCTGTGCGGCGACGCCGACCAGATCGCCGCCTACGCCCAGACCTGGAAGAACGTCGCCGCCGAGACCGGCAAGGTCGCCGAGGACTTCGGCAACGAGGTCAAGAACGGCACCGCGGGCTGGACCGGCGGCGCCGCCGACGCCTACCGCGCCTCGGCCGCCCAGCAACTCGACCAGGTCTCCGCCGCGTCCACCTGCGCGGGCTCGATCGGCTCCACCGTCCAGATCGTCGGCGTCCTGGTCGGCGCCGTGCGCGAGATCGTCCGCGACCTCGTCGCCGAGTGCGTCGCCACGCTGATCGCCCGCATCCCGCAGTGGATCGCCGAGATCGGCGGCACGCTGGGCATCGCCACCCCGCACGTCGTCGCCTCCGCGGTGTCGCTGATCGCCAAGTGGGTAAACCGGATCAAGGACTTCATCAAGGCGCTCACCAGGTCGCTGAACTCCCTGTCGGGCCTGCTGAAGAAGCTGGACGAACTGTGGGCGGGCATCAAGAAGGCCCTGCCCGGCGGCCGCGGCGCCGACGTGCCGTCGACCACGACACCCAACAGCGTCAAGTCCCCGAGCACGAGTTCCACCACGCCGTCCGGCGCCACCTCGCCGAGTGGCGCGAGCCCGGACGGGCCGTCGACCAGCCCGTCGGGCTCGACCACGCCCAGCGGCACCTCCCCGGACAGCCCGTCGACCTCCCCGGACGGCCCGTCGACCTCCCCGAACAGCTCGACGAGCCCCAACAGCACGACATCCCCGAACAGCACTTCCCCGAACAGCACGAGCCCCAACGGCACGTCGCCGGACGGCACGAAGCCGTCGCCCACGAAGCCCGACGACACCTCGCCCAGCCGCCCGGCCGACCCGAACGACACCCGCACGCCCGAGTCCGACCGCAGGTGCAAGAACGACCCGATCGACGTGGCCACCGGCGAGATGGTGATCGCCAAGGTCGACGTCAGCCTCCCCGGCGTGCTCCCGCTGGTGCTGCGCCGCGTCCACGTCTCGTCGTACCGCGTCGGCAGGCTGTTCGGGCCGTCGTGGGCCTCGACGCTCGACCAGCGGCTGGAGGTCGACGCGCTCGGCGTCGTCTTCGTCGCCGAGGACGGGATGCGGCTGGTCTATCCGATGCCGTCCGGCGACGAGCCCGTGCTGCCCAAGGTGGGTCCGCGCTGGCCCCTCACCCGCACCGCGGACGGCTACGCGATCACCGAACCTGCCGCGGCGGTGTCCCGCCACTTCGGCCCGGATCTGCGGATCGCCGCGATCACCCACACCGCGGGGCACCGCATCGACATCGACTACACCGACGGCGTGGTCAGCGGTGTGCGCCACTCCGGCGGTTACCGCGTCACCGTCGACACAGCCGGCGGCCTGGTCACCGGCCTGCGCCTGGCGGGGGAGATCGACCTCGCGCGGTTCACCTACGACGGCGACCGCAGGCTGGTCGCGGTCACCAACTCCTCCGGCCGCCCGATCCGCTACGACTACGACGCCGAGGGCCGCGTCACCGGCTGGAAGGACCGCAACGAAAGCTGGTACCGCTACCTCTACGACCAGGACGGCCGCTGCGTGCGCAACGTCGGCGCGGGCGGCTTCCTCGACGGCACCTTCGAGTACCTGCCCGACCGGACCGTCTTCACCGACGCGCTCGGCCACGCCACGACCTACCACCTCAACACCCTGCGCCAGATCGTCCGCGAGGTCGACCCGGCCGGGAACACCGTGCGCACCGAGTACGACGAGTTCGACCGGCCGCTCGCCCGCACCGACCAGGTCGGGAACGTCACCCGCTATCGCTACGACGACAACGGGAACCTCGCCGAACTCGTCCGCCCCGACGGGTCGGTCTCGCGCGCCGAGCACAACGCGGCGGGCCAGCCGACCCGGATCGTCGAGCCCGGCGGCGGCGAGTGGCGGTGGACCCACCTGCCCAACGGCAACCTCGCCACGGTCACCAACCCGATCGGCGCCACCACCACCTACACCTACGACGAACGCGGCGGGCTCGCGTCGGTCACCGACGCCGAGGGCGGCGTGCGCCGGGTGCGGTCCGACGCGGCCGGGCTGCCCGTCGAGGTCGTCACCGCGACCGGCGGCGTCACCCGCTACGACCGCGACGCGTTCGGCCGCGTCACCGCGATCGCCGATCCCGTTGGCGGCGTGACCCGGCTGTCGTGGACGGTCGAGGGCAAGCTGGCCGCGCGCACCTTCCCCGACGGCTCGACCGAGCGCTACCGCTACGACGGCGAGGGCAACCTGGTCGAGCACCTCGACCCGCTCGGCCAGTCGACCAGGGTCGAGTTCACCCACTTCGACCTGCCGTCGGCCGAGATCAGCCCGGACGGCTCGCGCCTGGGCTTCACCTACGACGGCAACCTCCGGCTGACCGCGGTGACCAACGCCAACGGCCAGACCTGGCGCTACGACTACGACCCGGCGGGCAGGCTGGTCCGGGAGACCGACTTCGACGGCCGCGAGATCGCCTACGCCCACGACGCCGCGGGCAGGCTCACCGCCAAGACGAACGGCGCGGGGGAGACCACGTCGTTCACCTACGACTCGCTCGGCCAGGTCGCCACGCGCGTCGCCCCGGAGTTCACCACCGTCTACGAGCGGGACGCGGCGGGTCGGATCATGGCCGCGCGCGGCGCCGACGCCGACGTCCACTACGAGCGCGACCGGCTCGGCCGGGTGCTCCGCGAGACCGTCGACGGGCGCACTGTCGAGTCCACGTACGACCTGGTGGGCAGGCGGATGACCCGGCGCACCCACTCCGGCCTGGAGAGCCGCTGGGAGTACGACGGCGCGGGCAAACCGACCGCGCTGCACACCGCGGGCCGCACGCTGCGGTTCGGCTACGACGCCGCGGGGCAGGAGGTCGAGCGCGTCCTGGCCGAGACGGCGGTGCTGACCCAGACCTGGGACATCAACCACCGGCTCCGCTCGCAGGCGCTGACCCAGTCCGAACGCCTGGTGCAGCGGCGGTCCTACGGTTACCGCGCCGACGGGCACGTCAGCCACATCGTCGACCAGCTCGGCGGCTCCCGGGAGTTCGACCTCGACCAGCTCGGCCGCGTCACCGCGGTGCGCGACGAGGGCTGGACCGAGCGGTACGCCTACGACGCGGCGGGCAACCTGGCCTTCGGCCAGTGGCCCGGCGACGGCGACGCGGCCGGTGAGCGCGAGTACGCGGGCAGCCGGATCAGCCGGGCGGGCACTGTCCACTTCGAACACGACGGGCAGGGTCGGGTCGTGCTGCGGTCGCACCGGACGCTGTCGGGCAAGCGGCGCGAGTGGCGCTACCGGTGGACCAGCGACGACCGGCTCGCCGAGGTCGTCACCCCGGACGGCGTCCAGTGGCGCTACCGCTACGACCCGCTCGGCAGGCGCGTCGCCAAGCAGCGGCTCGTGGACGGCGCGGTCGCCGAGTCGGTGGAGTTCACCTGGGACGGTCCCGTGTTGGCCGAGCAGCACAGCTCCGGCCAGTCGGTGAGCTGGGAGTGGCAGCCGGGGACGTTCCGGGCGGTCGGGCAGGTCGACGTCGACCGCCAGTTCTACGCCATCGTCACCGACATCGTCGGCACCCCCACGGAACTCATCGACGCGGAGGGCGCCGTCGCCTGGCACTCCCGCCCGAACATCTGGGGCGCGACGCAGGCGGGCGGCGACGGCGTCTCGTGTCCGCTGCGGTTCCCCGGCCAGTACCACGACGCGGAAACCGGGCTGCACTACAACCACCACCGCTACTACGACCCGGCCACCGCGCGCTACGCCTCCAGTGACCCGCTGGGCCTGGCGCCGTCGCCCAACCCGTACTCGTACGTGTTCAACCCGCTGGGCTGGACCGACCCGCTGGGCCTGGAGAAGTGCATCGACAACCGCGACTTCCCGTCGCGGCAGGACGCGCTCGACGCGGCCTACGACCGCGCGGGCATCCCGCGCGGCGCCGAGCCCGACGCCCGCTGGGAGGTCGGCGGCGACCCGACCCGCCGCGGCGAAGCAGGCTACCGCTACTCCGAGGACCCGGGCGCGCACGGCAACTACATGCAGTTCGAGACCCCGGACGGCTCTCGCGTCATCGCCGAGCACACCAACGACCCGCGCGCGCCCGGCCCCCACTTCCACGCGGGCGAGCCGAAGGGCGACGCGAGCCGCGATGGTGTGAACTTCGGCTGGGACCCCGGCGAGTTCGAGCGCTACGGCCAGGTCGACGGCAAGCACCACTACTTCTATCCGAGGGGCACGTGATGACCGACGCGCGGGAAGCCCTGCTCACCCGGGCGGGGCTGGAGGTCCTGGGCGCCGCGGACCTCGCGGGCACGGTCACCCCGGCCGAGGCTTGGCGCCGCGTCGCCAGTGGCGCCGCCGCCGTGGAGATCCCCGAGGACGACCCTCTCGCGCGGGTCGACACGGAGTGGCGGGCGCTGGCGGACGAGACCGGCCTGCTCGACGCGGACGGATCGTTCCTGATCAGCCCGGCAGGGGTGGGCTCGGCCAAGCTCGGCTGGGTCGTCGTCCGGCTCACCCCGACCACCCGCCTGGCTGCGACGCTGGTCGCCCATCCCGGTGAGCCGGAGTTCGTCACAGCGGCCCGGGACGGACACGTTGTGCTCGGGGTCACCACCGAGGAATACGGAGTCTGGCTGGTGCGCGCCTGACGAATCCGGCGGGTCGTAGACTCGGCGGGTACCAGAGTCGAGCTCGTCAGGAGATACGCGTGCCCAAGCTGGACCCCGGGGCGCTGGAGGAGCTGCACCAGGTCGAGTCCGAACTGGACACGCGCTGGCCCGAGACCAAGATCGCCCCGTCGCTGGAGCGGATCGCCGCGCTGGTCGACCTGATCGCCGACCCGCACCGGGCCTACCCGGTCCTGCAGGTCGCGGGCACCAACGGCAAGAGCTCCACCACCCGGATGATCGACGCGCTGCTCACCCGAGTGGGGCTGCGGACGGGCCGGTTCACCAGCCCGCACCTGCAGCTCGTCACCGAGCGCATCAGCCTGGACAACGCGCCGATCAGCCCCGAGCGGTACGTCGAGGTCTTCCGCGACCTTGAGCCCTACATCGCCATGGTCGACGCCAAGTCGGACGTGCGGATGAGCAAATTCGAGGTGCTCACCGCGATGGCGTTCGCCGCGTTCGCCGACGCCCCGGTCGACGCCGCGGTGGTGGAGGTCGGGCTCGGCGGCAGCTGGGACGCCACCAACGTCGCCGACGCGCGGATCGCCGTGGTGTGCCCCATCGGCATCGACCACGTCGACTACCTCGGCTCCGACATCGTCGGCATCGCGCGGGAGAAGGCCGGGATCATCAAGCCCGGCTCGATCGCCGTCATCGCCGAGCAGAGCCCCGACGTCATGACCGAGCTGCTGCGCCGCTGCACCGAGGTCGACGCCACCGTCGCCCGGCAGGGCTCGGAGTTCGGCGTCATCAACCGGCACGTCGCCGTCGGCGGCCAGGTGATCGAACTGCAGGGCCTCGGCGGCGTCTACGACGACATCTTCCTGCCCATGCACGGCGCCCACCAGGCCGCCAACGCCTCGCTGGCCCTGGCCGCCGTCGAGGCGTTCTTCGGCGCGGGCACCGAACGCCAGCTCGACGTCGACGCCATCCGCGAAGCCTTCGCCACGCTGCAGGTCCCCGGCCGCCTCGAACGCGTCCGCATGTCCCCGAGCGTCTTCGTCGACGCCGCCCACAACCCGCACGGCGCCGCCGCCCTCGCCGCCGCGCTGGACGACGAGTTCGGCTTCCGCAAGCTCGTCGGCGTACTGGGCATCATGGGCGACAAGGACGTCGCCGGGATCCTGACCGCGCTGGAGCCCGCGTTCGCCGAACTGGTCGTCACCGCCAACTCGTCGCCGCGGTCGATGTCGCCGGACCTGCTGGCCGAGGCCGCCATCGAGGTCTTCGGCCCCGACCGCGTCCACGTCGAACAGCGCCTCGACAACGCCATCGACACCGCGGTCCGCCTCGCCGAGGAAGTCGACGACCCCCGCGAACCCATCGCGGGCGGCGGCGTGGTCGTCACCGGCTCGGTCGTCACCGCGGGCGAGACCCGCGCCCTGTTCGGGAAGGACCCCGCATGACCGCCCCGGACCCGATGAAGGGCTTCCGCGGCGTCATGTCCGCGGTCCTGATCCTCGAAGCGATCGTCGTCCTGCTCGCCCTCCTGGTCGTCGCGAAGGCCGACGGCGTGGTGAGCTGGGAGGGCTGGCTCGTGGGTGGCCTGGCCCTGCTGATGATCCTGGCGTGCGGGGTCGTGGGCAGGCCGTGGGGCATCTGGGTCGCCCTGGGCCTACAGGGCGCGATGATCCTGTGCTTCTTCATCGTCCCCGCCTTGGGCGCCGTGGGGATCTTGTTCGGCCTGGCCTGGGCCTGGATGCTCTGGGCCCGCAACGACGTCGCCAAGCGCATGGCCGAGGGCAACCTAGGCGGAGTCGATTCCTAGCGCCTTGGCGAGTTGGCGTTTCGGGACGCCGCCGAACTTCGTGCGCACCCGCAAGATGTAGTTGCGCGCCGTGCTCAGCGTGATCCCCAGTTCCTCAGCGATCTCACCCGCCGTCAGACCGCGCGCGGCCAACAGCGCCACCTCACGCTCCCGCGCCGTCAGCCCCGCCGACGTCCGCCGCGACTGGCTCGCGGGCACCGGCACATGGTCGCCCCACCGGTCCAGCGCCCGATCCCGCACCACCGCCGCCAGCGACCGTTCCGCCCCGCACGCCTCGAACAGCGCCACGGCTTCCCGTCGCAGGCCGTTGTCCGACGAGACGATCGCCGCCGCGTGCAGCGCGCGGCCCGCGGTGATCGGTTCGGGCAGCGAAGCGAACTGACGGGCCGCGTCGACCAACTGGTCGGCACCCCGCTTGCCCGCCAACAGCCCCTCCACAAACCCCCGCGCCGCCCGCCCCCGCGGATTGGCGGGCCACAGATCGGCGACCAACGAGGCTTCCCGCGCGGCCAACCCCGGATCGACTGCCGCCAGCGCCAGCAGCGCGTCCTCCCAGCCGAACCGCATGTTCCGCTCCCGGATCCGCCGCAGCGCCGCGACCGCCTCCCGCCCCGGGTTCGGCTCACGGCGCGCGTGCCGGGTCATCGCGAGCACGCCCGCCGCGAAGCAGCCGACCTGCGGATCCCAGTTCATGATCCGCTCGAAGTCGGCGGCCAGCGGCCCGGAATCCAGCGTGCGCTGACGCTCGTAGGCGACCGCGGCCTCGACAGCCGACCGGTAGTTCCACGGCATGGCTGGGTCGTCGGCGGGCAGGGTGGCCGCGGCGAGGTCGCCGACACGCACGCGGAGCCACGCGTCCTGGATGGCGAAGCGGAACACCCAGGCCGGGCCGTGGGCGGTGCTGCGGCCCTCGGCGATCACGGCCGCCGCGCGCGAGTGGGCGCCGACGCCGAGTTCGGCGAACGCCCAGTTCGTGTAGTTGAGGGCGACCATCTGCGCGGCCACCGAGTCCGCGCCGCCGGTCGGCACCCGCACCGAGTCGCGCCAGCGGTCGAGCGGTTCCCCTTGGTACGTCTCGATGATCGACAGGTGGCCGCGGCAGAACGCGATCGTCCACGGGTCGCCCAGGCCCTCGGCCAGCGTGACCGCCTCCGCCGCGAGCCGTTGGCGGTGCGTGGGGGAACTGGTCGTGTGGTCGGTCGCCATCCGCGCCAGCGTCACCGCCTGCCCGCGCACGTCGCCCGCGGCGGAGAACTCGGCCAGCGCCTCCGTGCAGTACTGCGTGAACGCCGACGACCGGGTGCGCGCCCTGGTCAGCAGGACCGCGCCGCGGCTGGACGGGCCGCGCACGCCCGACAGGCACGCGTCGAGGATCGACTCGGTCCTGCCCGCGTCCGCGCCCCAGAGGAACAGCAGATTGGCCATCTCCGCCATCGCGACCAGGTCGTCGTCCGGCGGCGCCACAGCCCGGTTGACGTAGTCCCACACCAGCGCCAACCCGGCGTCGGGGTCGCCCCGCAGCCCGAGCACCTCGGCCGCGCGTGTGGTGGTCTTGGCGCCCTCGCTGACCTCGCCCGCGAACGACGCGACCAGCGAACCGGTCGAAACCGGGCGCGCGTCGCCGCCACTGGTGGTCACCCGGACGACTTTATAGGCAGTTTGTGACCTCGTAAAACGCCGACATCCGCCGTTTCCTTATCGGCAGTCGGCTTGTGGTCGACCGGACGTCCCCTGCAACCGTCCTCGGAGGAACCCCGCATGTCCATCTCATCCCGCGCCCGGCGCGCGGCGATCGCGCTCGCCATCGGCGCGGGCGCCATCGCGGTGCCGACCGCGATCGCCGCCCCGTCGGCGGAAACGGCGGCCACCGCCGAGTCCGCGACGTTCGAGCAGCCCCTCGGCTCGGCCGAGTCCGTCGCCGCCGCGGCGGGCAAGCGCGCCTACCTCGTCCTGTTCGACCCGGCCGCGCCCGCGAGCACCGTCACGGCCGTCAAGCAGGCTGTGGTCACCAAGGGCGGCACCGTCTTCGCCGCCTACGACGCGATCGGCGTCCTGGTGGCCCACTCGACCTCCGCCACCTTCGCCGCCGACCTGCGCCCTGTCGCGGGCGTGCAGCAGGTCGGCGCGACCCGCACCACCGACGTCCCGGCCGCCGCGGACAACCCGGCCATCCCGTCGACACCGAGCCAGACCACGCCGACGGCGAGCGAGACCAGCCGCTACGACATGACGATCATCGGCGCGGACCGGGCCTGGGCGGTCAACCAAGGCTCGCCCAGCGTGACCGTCGGCGTCCTCGACACCGGTGTCGACGACCAGCACTACGACCTGAAGGCCAACTTCGACGCCTCGAAGTCGGCGTCCTGCGCCTACGGCAAGCTCGACACCCGCGCGGGCGCGTGGCGCGAGGTGCACACCCACGGCACCCACGTCGCGGGCACCATCGCCGCGGCCAAGAACGGCAAGGGCATGGTCGGCGTCGCCCCGGGCGTCAAGATCGCCTCGGTCCGCGTCGCCGAGCCGACCACGTCGCTGTTCTTCCCGGAGAACACGATCTGCGCGTTCGTCTTCGCCGGTGACCAGGGCTTCGACGTGACGAACAACAGCTACTACACCGACCCGTGGATGTTCAACTGCCCGAGCGACAAGGACCAGGCGGCCATCCTCGAGGGCGTCAAGCGGTCCATCCAGTACTCGGAGAACAAGGGCGTCCTCAACATCGCCGCGTCCGGCAACGAGAACTACAACCTCGCCGCGAAGACGACCGACACGACGAGCCCGGACGACTCGACCCCGGTCACCCGCACCATCACCAACGACTGCCTCGACCTGCCCGCCGAGATCCCCGGCGTCGTCGCCGTCTCGTCGATCACCTCGTCGAACGCCAAGTCGTCGTTCTCCAACTTCGGCCTGAACAAGATCCACGTCGCGGGCCCCGGCTCCGGCGTCTACTCGACGGTCCCCGGCGGCGGCTACGCCACCTACGACGGCACGTCGATGGCCTCCCCGCACGTCGCGGGCGTCGCCGCGCTGCTGGCCAGCACCCACCCGAACGACACCCCGGCCCAGCTGCGCGCCCTGCTCAACACCCAGGCCGACGACCTCGCCTGCCCGTCCGACAGCCGCTGCACCGGCACCACGGCGAACAACGCGTTCTTCGGTGAGGGCCGCGTCGACGCCTTCGAGGCCGTCAACACCGGCACCCCGGGCAACACGGTCACCGTGACCAACCCGGGCAACCAGACCGGCACCGTCGGCACCGCCGTGTCCCTGCAGATCCAGGCGTCGGACTCCGACCCGAACCAGACGCTGACCTACTCGGCCACCGGCCTGCCCGCGGGCCTGACGATCAACGCCTCGACCGGCCTGATCAGCGGCACCCCGACCGCGGCGGCCACGTCGTCGGTGACGGTCACCGTCAAGGACACCACCAACGCGTCGAAGAGCGTCACGTTCTCGTGGACGGTCAACCCGACGACGCCGCCGACCGGCGTGCTGGTCAACGGCGTTCCCGTCACCGGCTTGGCAGGCGCCCAGGGCGCTTCGCTGCGGTTCCAGATGAACGTCCCGGCGGGCGTCACCAACCTCCGGTTCGTCACCTCGGGCGGCACCGGCGACGCCGACCTGTACGCCAAGTTCGGCACCGCCCCGACCACGTCGGTCAACGACTGCCGCTCGACGGGCTCGGCCACCGCGGAGACCTGCACCATCGCCACCCCGAGCGCGGGCACCTACCACGTCCTGCTCTACGGCTACTCCGCGTTCTCCGGCGTCACCCTGACCGGCAGCTACGCCGCCGACTCCACGGTCGCGCTGACCAACGGCGTCGGCAAGGGCCCACTGTCGGGTGCCGCGGGCTCGGCGCAGTTCTTCAAGCTGGACGTCCCGTCCGGCGCCACCAACCTGCGGTTCACGCTGGCGGGCGGCACCGGTGACGCCGACCTGTACGTGCGGTCCGGCTCGAAGCCGACCACCAGCTCGTACACCTGCAAGTCGGACGGCGCCACCACCACCGAGACCTGCACGATCAGCTCGATCACGCCCGGCACGTACTACGTGCTGGTCCAGGGCTACTCGGCTTACTCGGGCACCACGCTGACCGGCAGCTACACGCCGTAAGGCTTGAGACGAACCGCCCGGCCGCGGCTAGTGCGGCCGGGCGGTTCGTTTTCTAAGGTTGCCCAGCACTTCAACGACTGGCTGCGCGACATGACAGCGTTCGTGTCGGGGCGCGTGACCCATGAGCTGATGGCCTCGGTCTGGCCGACGATCGACGCTGACCCGAACATCTCCGCGCAGGAGGCCGAGTTCGCCGTCCTCTGGCGCGAGAAGCGGAAGATCGTCTACTCCCGCACACTGTCCAGTGTGGACGGGGCGGAGGTCCGCTCGGAGGTCGTGCCCGCCGAGGTTGCCGAGCTGACGGCGGAGGGTGACATCGTGGTGGGCGGGGCCGACTTGGCCGCGGAGTCCGCCCGCCAGGGCTTGATCGACGAGTACCGGGTCTACGTGCACCCGGTGCTGATCGGGGCGGGCAGGCCGATGTTCACCGGCGCCACGGCGGACCTGCGCTTGCTGGGGAGCCACACCTTCGGCAACGGGGTCGTGCTCCTGCGGTACGCGGTCAACTGAGGCATTTCCCCTGGTGAAACGCCTACGCCACCTCGCATCTCACCCCCGTTGACCATCACCGCCTAGACACGCAGCATGACCAACCTCAACCGCCGCACCCTCTTACGCGCGGGCGGTATCGCCGCCGCCACCGCGGTCGCCGCTCCCGGCATCGCCTACGCCGCCCCCAAGGACCGCCCCGTCCTCACCCACGGCGTCCAGACCGGCGACGTCACCGCCGACGGCGCCATCGTCTGGACCCGGTCCGACCGTCCCGCGCGGATGATCGTCGAGATCTCCAAAGACGAGACCTTCAAGCACGTCCGCACCATCGCGGGCCCCCACCTCACCCCGGAAACCGACGGCACCGGCCGCGTCCGCCTCACCAACCTCCCGCCCGGACACGAGATCCACTACCGCGTCCGCGCCGAAGGCGACCGCGCCGCCAGCGAGCCGTTGACCGGCTCGTTCCGCACCGCCCCGCAGGGCCGCCAGGACGTCCGCTTCACCTGGTCCGGCGACATCGCGGGCCAGGGCTGGGGCATCAACCCCGACATCGGCGGCATGACCGCCTTCGCCGCGATGGCCGCCTGCAAGCCGGACTTCTTCATCAACAGCGGTGACACCGTCTACGCCGACGGCCCGCTCAAGGAGACCGTCACCCTCCCCGACGGCCGGATCTGGCGCAACGTGGTCACCCCCGAGAAGCTGAAGGTCGCCGAGACGCTCGCCGAGTACCGCGGCCAGTTCGCCTACAACCTCCTCGACGACAACTACAAGGCCCTCGCCGCCCGCACCCCCATGGTCGCCCAATGGGACGACCACGAGGTGGTCAACAACTGGTACCCCGGTGAGATCCTCGACCTCGCCCAGTACACCGAGAAGCGTGTCGACGTCCTCGCCGCGCGCGCGTTCCAGGCGTTCCACGAGTGGCAGCCGATCGACCGGAAGCGCGCCGAGGACGGGCGTGTCTACCGCGGTTTCCGCTACGGCAAGCACATCGAGGTGTTCGTCCTCGACATGCGTACGTACAAGGACGCCAATAACTCCCCGCGCGACGGCGTCGGCCGCGTCCTCGGCGATCGCCAGGCCCGCTGGCTCGTCAACGGCCTCGCCAACAGCAAGGCGACGTGGAAGATCGTCGCCGCCGACCTGCCCATCGGGCTGATCGTGCCCGACGGCAAGGACATCGAGGGTGTGGCGAACGGTCTCCCCGGCGGGCCGGGCGCGCGCGAGCACGAGATCGCGTGGGTGCTGCGCACGATCTCCCGCAAGGGTGTGCGCAACGTGGTCTGGCTGACCGCCGACGTCCACTACACCGCCGCCCACCACTACTCGCCCGACCGCGCGGCCGTCGGCGACTTCGACCCGTTCTGGGAGTTCGTCTCCGGCCCGATGAACGCCGGCGCGTTCGGCCCGAACACCCTGGACCCGACGTTCGGCCCCGAGGCCGTCTTCGTGCACGCCCCGCCCGCGGCCAACACCTCGCCGCTGGACGGATTCCAGCACTTCGGCGAAGTCCAGGTCGACGGCCACAGCGGCGAACTGACCGTCCACCTGCGTGACGGCAAGGGCGTGGCACTCTGGTCGAAGACCCTCACGCCGTAGGGGAATGGATCGCGCCGCCTTCCGGTTGCGGGCTGTGAGACCACGATCGGAAGGCAGCGCGATGTCCCGCAGGTTCCTGTTCCTCCTCGCCAGCACCCGCCGCGACGGCAACACCGAGCACCTGGCCCGGCGCGCGGCGGCTGGGCTGCCCGAGGGCACCGAGGTCGAGTGGCTGTCCTTCCTGGACCACCCGCTGCCGCCGTTCGAGGACATCCGCCACGACGGCGACGGCGTCTACCCGGCGCTGGAGGGCGACGCGAAGCTGCTCTTCGACGCCACCGTGGCCGCCACCGACATCGTGATCGCGTCCCCGCTCTACTGGTACACCGTCTCCACCAGCACCAAGCTCTACCTGGACCACTGGTCCGGCTGGTTCCGCATCCCCGGCGCCGACTTCCGCGCGCGGATGGCGGGCAAGACCCTCTGGTCGGTCACCGCCCACAGCTCCGACGACACGTCCTACGCCGACGGCCTGGTCACCACGCTCCGCCTCTCCGCCGACTACATGAACATGACCTGGGGCGGCGCGCTCCTCGGCTTCGGCAACCGGCCCGGCGACGTGCTCACCGACACGGCCGCGCTGACCGACGCGAGCACCTTCTTCACCGATGAGCTGAGCCGGGTGGGCGAAACCCACCCGGCCTGAACCGTCAGCGCCGCACGCCGTCGACCAGCACGAACGCGGCCAGCGTGACGCCGAGGACCGGCAGCGCCCAGCCGACGGCGCCCAAGATCAGCACCGCGACGACGAGCACCGGAACCGGGACCAGCCGCCACACCGGCTCCGGGGCGGGCGCGAACCCGCCGGTCGTCGGCCGCCTGCGCCACCACATCCGGTAGCCCAGCACCAGCAGCACCAGCGCCCCGAGGGCGACCAGCCCGAGCAGGAGCTGGTTGGCGAACCCGAACAGCGTGCCGCTGTGCGCCTGGACGCCGAGGGTCGTTAGCTTGGCCAGGAGCGGGAAGTCGTCCCAGCCCTGCCGGGCGGTGACCTCGGCGGTGTACGGGTCGACGGCGATCGTGGTCTTGCGGACCGGCAGCCCCTCGGCCGTCTCGGCGATCTTCAGCGGCTTGGTCGCCGACGCGCCCGGCGTGATCGTGAGCTGACCCTGCATGCCCTGCTCACGCGCCACCGACAGCGCCTTGTCCAAGCCGATCGCCTCGCCCTGCTGCTCCACGGCGGGCGCGGTCAGGCTCGGCGACTTCGCGTTGAGCGCGGCGATCGCGGTGTCGAAGTTGGCGCCCGCGTAGTTCGACCAGGTCAGGCCGGTCGCGCTGAGCCCGAGCAGCGCGAGCGACAGCCACAGGCCCAACGCGCCGTGCCGCGACCGCGTGCGGGCCCGGGGCGAACCGGTCGCAGCGGGAAGCAGCAGGGCGCGAGCCGACCGCTTGCGCCGCCGCCCGATCCACAGCACCAGGCCGCCGAGCACGACGAACGGAAGCCAGCTCGCCACGAACTCCGAGTACAGCCTGCCGACGTCGCCGAGGTGCAGCGACCCGTGCAACTCGCGTAGCCACACCTGCGCGGGCGGCCGGTTGTTCACCGTGACCAACTCGCCGTTGACCTTCGCGGTGTACGGGTCGACGTAGACGGTCAGCGTCTCGGTCGAGAAGTGGTCCGCGCCGTGCGCGAGACCCGGCGCGTCGAGCACGACCTGGGTGGTGCGGTCGGGGTCGGTCGGCACGATCACCGACTTGACCTTGCCGTCCGGGTGGCCCGCCAGCGCGGCGCTGACCTGGTCGGCCAGCGGCCGCACCGGACCGCCCGGCTCGGCCACGTAGAGCTTGTCGCTGTAGAGCAGATCGTTGAGCTGGGGCGTGAACGCGTAGAGCAGGCCGGTGGCGGCGAGCACGGCGAGGAACGGCGCGATCGCCAGGCCCGCCATGAAGTGCACCCGGCGGGCGAGTGCCCACAGTGGACTCTTCGGTTTCGGCGGGGTGGCCGGTGGACTCGGTGCGACAGCGGGATCGAGCGTGGTCATGCGGACTCCAGGGTCTGGGGATGGGCGCGCGGCAACGGCACCGGGGTGCGGCGCACGCGGTGGGGGAGAAGCTCAGACCGTGGAAGCGGGTGGACCGCGCAGGACAACGACGTGACGAAGGAGCCCGACGCCCGCGGCGACCGGCGCCCCGTACGACGTCAGACGTCGTACCAGGAGGGTGGCGGGCTCGAAGCCCACCGGGCACAGCGTTCGCAGGAAGCGGTCCAGCCCCGCCCACAGCCTGCGTTCGCCGCGGCGGATCCACCACGCCAGCAGGACGGTCGCCACGACGTGCGCGGCGAGCATCGGCAGCGTCGGCGACGCCGTCGACACGTGCGTCATGTGCGCGGCGCCGACCATCGCCGTCAGGGTGACGTGGGTGCTCAACTGCCCGCCCGCCAGTAGCGCGACGAGCGTGCCGAACCCCTGCTCTCGGGCGGTCAGCAGCCAACTGGGCAGCAACAGCAGCGCCGCGGCGGCGGTGATTCCCGGGCCGGACCAGGTGCCGCCCGCGACCACGTGCCCGACGGCACCGGTCACCAGGGCGGCGACGAGCGTGGTCGCGGTGCGCCTGCCGCGCGCCGGAACCCGCCTCCTGCCAGCCACGACCCGTTCCCTTCCGCCTCCGGTCGGCCCAGACTAACGGTGCCGACCTGGCGTGATCCGGGCTGCGAGCACAAGTTCACCTGCCGTCAACACCACAGCGGAAGTCGGTCTGACTAGGGGGTTCCCTCGCCGGGACAGACATCTGGTGAACTCTTCGTACGGGTCTGGATCGGCTGTCGAGAGGCTCGTTATGAACGAATCCATGACCCGACTGCAACGACGGACCTTCCTCATCGGCGGTCTCGCCAGCGCCGGCGCCACCATGCTCAGCGCGAGCACCGCATCCGCCATCGCCTACCCCTTCACCCTCGGTGTCGCCTCCGGCGAACCCGCGGCCGACGGCTTCGTGATCTGGACCCGCCTCGCCCCGAGCCCGCTCAACTCCGACGGCCTCGGCGGCATGTCCAGCGCCAACGCGATCGTGGAATGGCAGGTCTCCACCGACCAGTACTTCACCAGCCTGGCCGCGTCGGGCACCTTCACCGCCACCCAGTCGTGGGCGCACAGCGTGCACGTCGAGGTCACCGGCCTGCAGCCGGGCCGCGACTACTGGTACCGCTTCCGCGCGCTCGGCCACATCTCGCAGGTCGGGCACGCGAAGACCGCGCCCGCAATCGGCACCGGCAGCTCGCTGAAGATGCTGTTCGCGTCGTGCTCGCACTACGAGGCGGGCTACTTCACCGCCTACCGCAGGATGGCCGAGGAGAACCCGGACCTGATCCTGCACCTCGGCGACTACATCTACGAGGGCGGCGCGGGTGGCTCCGGCGTGCGCACCCACCAGCCCTCCGGCGAGATCACCAGCCTCGCCAACTACCGCGTCCGGCACGCGCTCTACAAGCGCGACGTCGACCTGCAGGCCGCGCACGCCGCCGCGCCGTGGGTCGTGGTGTGGGACGACCACGAGGTGGAGAACAACTACGCGGGCATGATCCGCGAGAACTCCACGCCCGCGGGCGACTTCACCGCCCGCCGCGCCGCGGCCTACAAGGCGTACTACGAGCACATGCCGCTGCGGTCCCCGCAGATCCCGGTCGCGCAGAACCTGCAGCTCTACCGCCGCCTGCGCTGGGGCAGCCTCGCCACGCTGCACATGCTCGACACCCGCCAGTACCGCGACGACCAGGCGTGCGGCGACGGCACCAAACTGTGCCCGGCCGCCGACGACCCGGCCCGCACGCTGACCGGCGCGACGCAGGAGTCGTGGCTGCTCAACGGCATGGCGCAGAAGCTCGGCACGTGGGACCTGATCGGCCAGCAGGTGTTCTTCGCCCAGAAGCTCGCCGCCGCCGACGGCTCCAAGAGCATGGACAGCTGGGACGGCTACACCGCCAACCGCGGCCGCATCCAGAACGGCTGGGACGCGCAGGGCCTCAAGAACACCGTCGTGCTCACCGGCGACGTGCACCGCTCGTGGGCCAGCAACCTCATGCAGAACTACTCGACGCAGAACCGGATCATCGGCACCGAGCTGGTCACCACGTCGATCACCTCCGGCGGCGACGGCAGCGCGACAGACAACGGCCTGTCGAGCCTCAACCCGCACGTGAAGTTCTACAAGAACCAGCGCGGCTACGTCCGCACCGTCGCCACCCCGACCGAGATGACCGTGGACTTCCGCGTCCTCGACAAGGTGACCGTGCGCGACTACCCGATCAAGACCGCCCAGACCTACGTGATCCAGGCGGGCAACCCCGGCCTGCAGACCCCGTGAACGGACTGACCATGCGCAAACTCCTGACAACGGCGGCCCTCGTCGCCGCCGGAACCGTCGCGTTCGCGGGCACGGCCACGGCAGACGGCACGATGACGTGGACGACCGCCAACTCGACCTCCACCGGCGACCAGGACAACTCGGCCGTCGCGTCGGTCCGCACCGGCTACACCGCCGTGGTGTGGGAGGACGACCGCGACACCACCAACCCGGCCGACAACCTGCACAGCGACATCTGGATCCGCCTCTACCGGGACGGCGTGTCGCTGTACGAGAAGAAGCTGTCCGCGGGCGGCACCGGCAACTGGCGCCACGTCCAGCCGGACGTGGCGCTGCACGAGAGCGGCGTCGCGGTCGTCACCTGGGCCGAGGACCCCGACGGCAACGGCGTCTTCCAGATCGCCGTGCGCGAGGTGAACACCGCGGGCACCGTCACCGGCTCGGCCACGGCGAACGCCAACTCGGCCGGTCAGCAGACCGTGCCGTCGGTCGCCGCCGACCCCGACGGCACCGGCTTCGCGGTCGCCTTCGAGGACAAGCAGTCCACGACCCCGGCCACCGTGCGGCTGTCGGGCTACGCGTCGATCACGTCCAAGACCTACGAGATCCAGGTCCACGCCGCGGGCGGCACCCACCAGCGCCCGGACGTGGCCATGGGCGCGGCCCAGAACGCGATCGTGGCCTGGGACGAGGACGGCGACGCGAACGGCTCGTTCAACATCGCCCGCAAGAGCTTCACCTCGGCAGGCGCGCAGAAGCTGGCGCAGGCCGTGGCCAACGTCAACGCGGGCGGCCAGCAGCGCCGCGCGTCGGTCGCGGCCAACTTCAACGGCGACTTCGTCATCGGCTGGGAGACCGACCACACCGGTGTCGCCCAGATCGGCGTCCGCTCCTTCTCCGCGACCGGTGTCGCAGGCCCGGAGACCCTGGTGCCGGGCACCGACCCCCAGGTCGGCATCGACGACCAGCGCGCCGCGGCCGTGGGCTGGGTCGACGCGCAGGACATCTACGTGCAGGGCGTCAACGCCGACGGCTCGACCACCGGCAGGCACCCGCGCACCCGGGTGAACACCACGGTCACCGGCCGCCAGGACGAGGCCGCGCTGACCGTGGACGCGTGGGGCCAGGTTGTCGTGGCCTACACCGATGACAACGACGGCAACCTGTTCGACCAGGTCTACCTGGGTACGGGGATCACCAACAGCACTTGGTGAAACCGTTGGCGGCGCGGCCTCTCGGGCCGCGCCGCTAGTCCCAGACGGTGATCGCGAGCATGAAGTCCTTTGTGGACGCGCTGGTGACCTGGACGAGCGCGGCCCGGCCGTCGCTGGTCCGCACGCAGAACGTCGTCCCCGGCTGGGGATCGTCGAAGTACTCGGCGGGCGGGTTGGCGCTGGCGACCGCGTCGAGACACCGCGCCCGACCCACCGGCCCCGCGACCGCGACGGCCTGGGTCTCCGGCGGGACCACCCAGATCCGGTGGTCGTCCACCGCGAGTTCGTTGACCGTGCCATACGCCTGCGGTGGGTTCAGATCGAGATCCACGGACTCCTTGCTGGCGTACAGCCGGAACGTCCCCGAGTAGCGCACGGATTCCCCAGGCACGGCAACAGGAACCGTGGTCGTGGTTGTGGTGCGCGGCGTCGGCTGGGGGTTGGTCGGCACGGGCTGCGCGGTGTGCGTCGTCCGCACAGTCGGCACGCCGGTCGTGTCGCGGCGCGGGCCGGGATCAGGGTTCGCAGTGGTGGTGGTCGTCTCCGAGGTGACCACAGTGGTCGGCTGGAGCGCGGAGATCGTCACGGTCGGGCTCTCGGACGCCGTGCCCGCGGGCGCGCCGCCGGTGCCGATGAGCAGCAGCAGGCCCGCCGTCAGCGCGATCACCGCGCCGATCCCGAGCGCGGCGGTCGGTCGCCACGTGTGGTTGCCGTGCCAGCGGCCCCACAGCAGCCAGCCCGCCAGCCCGATGAACACGCCGATCAGGCCGAGCGCGGCCAGCTCGCCGGGCGAGTCGACCTCCAGCGGCGTCACCTTGACGAACACCGCGACCACGCCGAGCGCGGCGACCAGCACCGCGATCACCGCGGCCCACCATTGCAGGAGGGTTGGTTTCTGTCCGCCGGGCACGCCCACCTCCGTCACGGTCGACCAAGGTCAAGTCTAGTGACTCACGACACATGCCTCAGTCGATTTATTCCGTCGAGGTGGGCGCGCCCGCAGCGGCTACAGGTAAGCCGACACGTTGTCGGCGAAGCGCTGCCACACCTCCCGCGCGGCGCCGCTGGAGACCGTCAGCGACGCCGACAGCGTCCACGGGCCCCAGGACCGCACGTCCAGCTCGTAGCCGTACGGCGCGCGCAGGAACGTGAAGGTGATGTGCCTGCCCGGGCCCTCGACGTGCCCCGGCAGCGACCGGAACGTCCAACTCGTCGCCGACCGGTCGACCACGAGGACCGGGTTGGTGGTGCCGAACAGCGGCAGCCCCGGCACCGAGTACAGGTCGCACCGCGACCCGACCGGCGGCAGGTACCGGCAGTCGGAGTCGAACGGGAAATACACGGTCAGTTGCTCGGCCACGATCGCGGCGAGTTCCTCGGACGTGCGGACCTCCTCGACCCAAAGGTCGTACCGGTAGTGGTAGGAGAGGTCCTGCGGCCCGGCGGACGCGGGCACGGCGGTGGTGGAGACCAGGGCGGCCAGGAGCGCGAACACCGAGGCGATACGTCTAGTGACGGACACTGCACTCTCCGTTCAGTCGGGAAGCCCACCGTGGCCCGACGGCGGGGCGCGCGGCAACCGGTGCCACCGGACCGGGTTACCCTCCTCACACGCACGTGTCGTGCGGTCGAGAATCCCCATGAAGGAGTAGGGAAAGCCGTGAGTGAGCGCACCCTGGTTCTGGTCAAGCCCGACGGTGTGAGCCGTGGCCTGGTCGGCGAGGTCATCTCCCGAATCGAGCGCAAGGGCCTGACCCTGTCGGCGCTCGAGCTCAAGAACGTCGACCGCGGAACCGCCGAACAGCACTACGCCGAGCACGACGGCAAGCCGTTCTTCGAGTCCCTGCTCGAGTTCATCACCTCCGGCCCGGTCGTGGCCCTCGTCGTCGAGGGCCCCCGCGCCATCGCGGCGTTCCGCCAGCTCGCGGGCGGTACCGACCCGGTCGACAAGGCCACCCCGGGCACCATCCGCGGCGACTTCGGCCTTGAGGTCCAGTACAACCTCGTGCACGGCTCCGACTCCCCGGAGTCCGCCGAGCGCGAGATCAAGCTCTGGTTCCCGAACCTGTGACCGAAAGGGCCGCCGCCGCCGAACCGGCGGCGGCCCTTTCGCTAATTCGCTCGGAAGTGTCAGTCCCCTTGTCTACTGTGGCCGCGTGGGTGGCAACGGCGCCTTGGTGCGCGCGGAAGGGCTGACGAAGCGCTTCGGCGACTTCACGGCGGTCGACGGCATCGATCTCGACGTGCGGCCGGGGGAGGCATTCGGCTTCCTCGGGCCCAACGGGGCCGGTAAATCCTCGACGATGCGCATGATCGCCTGCGTCTCGCCGCGCACCGGCGGTGAACTGAGCGTGCTGGGGATGGACCCGCTCAGCCAGGGCCCGAGCATCCGCGCCCGCCTCGGGGTGGTGCCGCAGCTCGACAACCTCGACACCGAGCTCTCGGTCCGGCAGAACCTGCACATCTACGGCCGCTACTTCGGCATGCCCAAGTCGCAGGTCCGGGCCAAGGCGGTCGAGCTGCTCGACTTCGCCCAGCTCACCGAGCGGGCCGACGACCCGGTCGAGCCGCTGTCCGGCGGCATGAAGCGCCGCCTCACCATCGCCCGGTCGCTGATCAACGACCCGGAGCTGCTGCTGCTCGACGAGCCGACCACCGGCCTCGACCCGCAGGCCCGCCACCTGCTGTGGGACCGGTTGTTCCGGCTCAAGCAGCAGGGCGTCACGCTGATCATCACCACCCACTACATGGACGAGGCGGAGCAGCTGTGCGACCGCCTCGTCGTCATGGACGCGGGCAAGATCGTCGCCGCGGGCAGTCCCGCCGAGCTGATCGCGCGCTACTCGACCCGCGAGGTGCTGGAGCTGCGGTTCCCGCCGGGGGAGCAGCACGCCGACGCGGTCGCCGACCTGGCCCAGCGTGTCGAGGTCCTGCCCGACCGCCTGCTCCTCTACACCGCCGACGGCGAGGCCGCGCTGGCCGCCGCGCACGAGCGCGGGGTCCGGCCGGTGTCGAGCCTGGTCCGGCGCAGTTCGCTGGAGGACGTCTTCCTCCGGCTCACCGGCCGGACGCTGGTCGACTGATGACCACCACCCAGCCCACCGGCCGCGTGCTCTCCCCGGTGCGCGCCTCGTTCCTGGTCTTCGACAGCTTCTGGACCTGGTACCGGCGGAACTGGCGCGCGTCGGTCACCTCCAGCTTCCTGCAGCCCGCGCTGTACCTCGTCGCGCTGGGGTTCGGGTTCGGCTCACAGGTGCGGCCCGGCCCGGCCACCCTCGGCCTGCCGTACGTGCAGTACCTGGCGCCCGCGCTGCTGGTGGCGTCGATGATGCAGATCGCGGCGTTCGAGTCGACGTACCCCGTGCTGTCGGCTTTCCGCTGGCAGCAGACCTACCTGGCGATCACCGCCACCCCCATCACCCCCGGCCAGGTGCTCGGCGGCCAGCTCACCTGGATCGCGGCCCGCCTCGGCTTCTCGGCCGTCGCGTTCGCCCTGATCGCGGCGGTGCTGGGCGCGGTGACCGGCCCCGCGATCGTGTGGTCGGTGTTCATCGCGGTGCTGACCGGCATGGCGGTCTCGGCGCCGATCGTGGCCTACTCCGCGACGCTGGAGAGCGAGGGCCAGGGCTTCAACGTGCTGTTCCGGTTCATCATCATCCCGATGACCCTGTTCGCGGGCACGTTCTTCCCCGTCGAGCAGCTGCCAGGCTGGGTCCGACCGCTCGTGTGGATCACCCCGCTGTGGCACGGCACGGAACTGTCCCGCGACCTGACGTTCGGCACCGTCGAGCCGCTGCAGGCCCTCGGCCACCTGACCTACCTGGTCGCGCTGCTCGCCCTCGGCGCGTACCTGGCCAGGCGCGTGTTCAACCGGAAGCTGGCGGTCTGAGATGACGACCGTGACCCGACCACCAGCCGCCCCGGAACCCTCCGGCCTGCTGCTGCGCGTGCTCCCCACCGGCTTCTACGCGGGCCGCGCCACCGCCCTGATCGAGCGCGCCGCCATCGTCAACCGCCGCGCCTGGCTGCTGATGTTCACCGGCTTCTTCGAGCCGCTGTTCTTCCTGTTCGGCCTCGGCTTCGGCTTCGGCAAACTCGTCGGCGACGTCGTCGGCCCCACAGGGCAGCCGATGACCTACCTGGCCTTCGTCGCCCCCGCCCTGCTGGCCGCGTCAGCCATGAACGGCGCGGTGTACGACGCGACGTTCAACTTCTTCTTCAAGTTCAAATACCGAAAGCTCTACGACGCCGTCCTCGCCACCCCGCTTGGCCCCCTCGACATCGCCATCGGCGAGATCACCTGGGCCCTCATCCGCGGCGCCATGTACGCGGCGGGGTTCCTCGCGGTGATGCTGGGGATGGGCCTGCTGACGTCGTGGTGGGCGCTGCTGGCACTGCCCGCGGCCCTGCTGATCGCCTTCGGCTTCGCCGCCGTGGCGATGGCGTGCACGACGTTCATGCGGTCATGGCAGGACTTCGACTACGTGCAACTCGCGCTGATGCCGATGTTCCTGTTCTCCACCACGTTCTTCCCGATCACCGTCTACCCGCCCGCCATCGCCTTCGCCGTGAAGTGCTTCCCCCTCTACCACGCCATCGAACTCATGCGCGGCCTGTGCACCGGCTTCGTGGACGCGTCGATGCTCGGACACCTGGCGTACTTCGCGGTGATGGTCGCCGTGGGAGTCGTCGTCTCGGCACGCAGGCTGGGCAAACTCCTGCTCTCGTGACGGGTTACCCTGGTGTGCTGTGAGCGTCCAGTCAGTCTTCCCCCAGCTTGAGCCCCTGCTCCCCAGGGTCTCCAAGCCCGTCCAGTACGTCGGCGGGGAGTTGAACGCGACAGTCAAGGACTGGGACAGCGCCAACGTCCGCTGGGCGCTGATGTACCCCGACGCCTACGAGGTCGGGCTGCCCAACCAGGGCGTCATGATCCTCTACGAGGTGCTCAACGAGCAGCCCGACGTGCTCGCCGAGCGCACCTACGCGGTCTGGCCGGACCTCGAGAAGCTCATGCGCGAGCACGACGTCCCCCAGTTCACCGTCGACGGCCACCGCCCCCTGGGCGCCTTCGACGTGCTCGGGGTCAGCTTCTCCACCGAGCTGGGCTACACGAACATGCTCACCGCGCTCGACCTCGCCAAGATCCCGCTGCACGCCAAGGACCGCACCGAGGACCACCCGGTCGTACTCGCGGGCGGGCACGCGTCGTTCAACCCGGAGCCGATCGCCGACTTCATCGACGCGGCCGTGCTGGGTGACGGCGAAGAGGCCGTGCTGGAGATCTCCAACATCATCCGCCAGTGGAAGGCCGAGGGCCGCCCCGGCGGCCGCGACGAGCTGCTGGTCCGCATGGCCGAGACCGGTGGTGTCTATATTCCGCGGTTCTACGACGTCAGCTACGCCGCCGACGGCGCGCTCGGGCAGGCCGTGCCCAACCGCGACCGCGTCCCCGAGACCGTCGCCAAGCGCACGACCATGGACCTCGACGCCTGGCCGTACCCGAAGCAGCCGCTGGTCCCGCTGGCCGAGAGCGTGCACGAGCGGATGAGCGTGGAGATCTTCCGCGGCTGCACCCGCGGCTGCCGCTTCTGCCAGGCGGGCATGATCACCCGCCCGGTGCGTGAGCGCTCCATCGAGGGCATCGGCGCGATGATCCAGAAGGGGCTGGAGGCCAGCGGGTTCGAGGAGGTCGGCCTGCTGTCGCTGTCCAGCGCCGACCACTCCGAGATCGGCGAGATCACCAAGCAGCTCGCCGACCGCTACGAAGGCACCAACACCGGTCTGTCGCTGCCCAGCACCCGGGTCGACGCGTTCAACATCGACCTGGCCAACGAGCTGTCGCGCAACGGCCGCCGCTCCGGCCTGACCTTCGCCCCCGAGGGCGGCAGCGAGCGCATCCGGCGCGTCATCAACAAGATGGTGTCCGAAGAGGACCTCATCAAGACGGTCAGCGCCGCCTACGCCAACGGCTGGCGGCAGGTGAAGCTGTACTTCATGTGCGGGCTGCCGACCGAGACCGACGAGGACGTCCTGCAGATCGCCGAGATGGCGAAGAACGTCATCCGCGCGGGCCGGGAAGCCAGTGGCCGCAAGGACATCCGCTGCACGATCTCCATCGGCGGGTTCGTGCCGAAGCCACACACGCCGTTCCAGTGGGCCGCCCAGTGCGACCCGGACACTGTGGACAGCCGGTTGCGCAAACTGCGCGAGGCGGTCAACTCTGATCGCGACCGCAGCCTCGGTCGCAACATCGGCATGCGCTACCACGACGGCAAGCCCAGTCTCATAGAAGGTCTGCTGTCCCGCGGCGACCGCCGCGTCGGCCGCGTCATCGAACGCGTCTGGCGCGAAGGCGGCCGCTTCGACGGCTGGAGCGAGCACTTCTCCTACGAGCGCTGGACCGGCGCGGCTGCGGCGGAGCTCGAGCCCCTCGGTGTCGACCTGGCCTGGTTCACCACGCGCGAGCGGGTGGAGGAGGAGGTCCTGCCGTGGGACCACCTCGACTCGGGCCTGGACAAGCAGTGGCTGTGGGACGACTGGATGGACGCCCTGGACGCCCGCGAACAGGACGACTGCCGCTGGACCCCCTGCTTCGACTGCGGCGTCTGCCCGGCGATGGGCACCGACATCGAGATCGGCCCGACCGGCCGCAAACTGCTGCCGATCAGCCCGGTCGGCGTCGGTTCCCCGGTGCGGAACCCCGCTCTGACGTCCTGATACTCCGGTCGCCCTGCCCCGAATCGGGGCAGGGTGACCGGCCGAAAGCGGCTATTCCGTCACCGCGGCCAGCGCGTCGACCAGGCCGTGGCCGTAGAAGCTGTTGTACGGCGCGTACCCCGAGCAGTACGCGTCCTGCCCGTCCGCACCGTCCAGGTCATAGTCGCCCGGACACGCCACCGCCCGCGCCTGCGACGTCAGCAGTCGCGTCAACGCCTGCGGTGAAGCCCCCGGATGCCGTCCCGCGATCAGCGCCGCCACGCCCGACACGTGCGGCGCCGCCATCGACGTGCCGCAGGCCCGCCCATACCCGCCGGGGACCGTCGAAAGCACGCACGCGTCGCGGTCGCCGCCCGGCGCCGTCACGTCGATCACGCCGAGCCCGTACGCGCTGTACGCCGCCTTGAGCTGGTCCGGCCCCACCGCCGACACCGCCACCACGCCGCGCAGCCCCGCGGGCAGCACCTTGCAGCCCGTGTCCAGCGTCCGCCGCTCACCGTCGGTGCCGACGGCCTGGCCGCGCGGGCGGGCGAGGTCGATGTTCTCGTTCGACGCCGCCGCCACCGACAGCACTCCGCGCCGCGTCGCGTAGTCGACCGCGCGCCGGACGGACTCGGCGACGACGCGTTCGCCGTCGCGGTCGCACGTCAGCAGCCAGGGGTCGACGAAGTAGCTGTGGTTGGCCACCGTGAAACCGTGCGTCGCAGCCCACATGAGCCCGCACACCACGGCCTCGGGGAAGACGAACCCGGAGTCGTCGACCACCTTCACCGACGCCAGCCGCACTCCGGGCGCGACGCCGGTGATGCCGTGTCCGTCGTCGGCCGCCGCGATGATTCCGGCGACGCGCGTGCCGTGCGCCGACGTGGTCGGCTCCCACTCGGCGTCGGCCTTGCCGGTGAGGCAGCCCGCCGACTTGGCCGGGTCGACCGCCTCGGCGAGGTCAGGGTGGGAGGCGTCGATCCCCGAGTCGAGGACACCCACCACCACGGAATGGCTACCCAGGGTGACCGCGCGGGCCTGGTCGGCGTGGATCATCGCCATGTCGGTCTGCTCGTCGGTCCGGTCGCCACGCTCGTGGTCGGTCACGGTCGACACGGCGGGAAGTCGCTTGGCCTTGCCGACAGCCGACTTGGCGCTGAACGCCCGGTCGCGGCCCATCAGGTCGCCGAACCGGCGGTCGCTGGACAGCACGACGCCGACACCGATCTGCGGGTAGTAGGCCACGGTGGAGCCGCACTTCGCCGAGGTCTCCGCCGCGGCGTCCTCAGCAGGCGTCCCGGGCTCGTAGAGGACGACGAACCGCACGTCAGGGCCATGTTCGCCGCACGTCACGTAGCCAGGTTCCAGCGGCACGGCGACGGCCTGCCCGGCCCAGCCGAGCAGGGTCGCGGCGACCGCGAGACCAACCACTGACGCCCTCGATCGGCGCGGCAGAGGCACTGGGCAACCTCCGTTACGGCCCGCGGCGTTCCTCGGCTGCCGCAGGTCACTCGCTGCGGACGGTAGCCACGACCGGTCCGCGAAACAACCTCGACGCTCGAATTGTCGCTGACGGTACGGTTCCACTCTGCCGGTTGAACCACATCGGCGGAGAACGCAGCCACCAGAAGGAGTAGTCCTGAGTCGCCAGGATCAGCCCAACCCCTCGGCAGCGGCGGTGCAGAAGCTGCGCCTGCGCTACGCCAAGCGGGGCAGGCTCCGCTTCACCTCGCACCGCGACGTGGCCCGCCAGTTCGAGCGCGCGCTGCGCCGGGCGGGCGTGCCGATGGCCTACTCCCAGGGGTTCAGCCCGCACCCGAAGATCTCGTGGATCGGCGCCGCGCCGACCGGCGTGGCCAGCGAGGCCGAGTACGTCGAGATCTCCGTGGTCGAGGCGGTCGACCCGGCCAAGCTGGGCGCCGCGCTCGACGCGGCGCTGCCGCCGGGGCTCGACGTGCTGGAGTCGGTGACGGCTGGGCCGGGCGGGCTCGCCGAGCGCATGGAGGCCAGCCGGTGGCGCATCGAACTCGTCGGCGTGCCCGCCGAGATCCTGCGCGACGCGGTGACCAGGCTCATGGCCACCGAGCATGTCGAGGTTGAAAGATTGACCAAGGACGGCCGCAAGCTGATCGACGCCCGACCAGCGGTTATCGCCGCTGAAGTGCTCGATTCCGCCGCCGTCGATCGCGACTCGCCGGTAGGTGTGGGTATCGACATGTCGGACGACACCCCCGCGTATGGGATACTGGTGGCGGTCGTCCGGCAGACAACACCGGCCGTTCGACCCGACGACGTACTGAGCGCGTTGCGCGTCGTCGCCGCCCTGGAACCGCCCGTGCCCGCGAAGGCGACGCGGATGGCCCAGGGACGGCTTGACGATGATGGCGTTCTGTCCGACCCGCTGGCCCTCGACAGGGCGGCGACAGCCGGATAGTCCGCCGGGAGCCGCAACGCCCTCACCGTGGTCGAACGACCTGCCGTCAACCGGCGCCGGTCCACGACCGGACCGGCCGATGGCGTAAGGCGAGGATTCCCGCCGCTTCGCGCGGTGGAACACAACTAGGCCCCTGAGCGGCCGCGTCTGCAGGGACGCGCCCGGGGGCGAAGGAGCTACATGTCGGATATGTCGAACCCTGCCGGAAGCACCGGCGGGGCTGCCACCACACCTACCCACGCCGCGCTGGCTGATCTGCCCGCCAAGGTCAGGGTGCACGCCCTGGCCAAGCTGCTCGACCTGAGCAGCAAGGACATCATCAGCGCGCTCTCGGACCTGGGCGAGGAAGTCCGCGGCGCGCAGTCCAGCGTCAGCCGCGACGTCGCCATCAAGGTCGCGGACTCCCTGATCGGCGCTTCCCCGGCCGAGGTCGTCGAAGTCGAGGTCGAAGCCGTCGTCGAGCCCGAGCCGGAGCCCGAACCCGCGCCGGTCCGCCGCACGCCGCCCACCCCGGTGTTCGCCTCCGCCTCGCCGCTGTTCCTGCCGCCGGAGCCCGTCGCGGCGCCGGTCAAGCCGGTGCGCCGCGAGGAGCCCGTTCGCGAAGAAGAGCTGGTCGAGGACGAGGCCGACGAGGCCCAGCCCGCCGCCGAGGCCCCCGCCGACGATGACGACGACGCGGGCAGCCGCCGCCGTCGCCGTGGTCGCCGTGGCCGCGGCCGGGGCAAGGGCGCCGCCGACGACGGCGACGCCGAGCCCAAGGCCGAGTCGGCCGACGAGCAGGCCGAAACCGAGGAGGCCGAGTCGGAGGAGTCCGACGACGAGCCGTCCGACGCCGCCAGCAGGCGCCGTCGCCGCCGTCGCCGCCGCAAGGGCGGGGACGAGGACGGCGAGGCCGCCTCCACCGACGACCCGCCGAACACCGTCGTGCACGTCCGGGAGGCGCGCGACGAGAAGACCGAGGCCGCCGACGCCCGCAACGAGGTGCGCAGCGTGCGCGGCTCGACCCGGCTCGAGGCCAAGCGCCAGCGCCGCCGCGACGGCCGTGAAGCCGGACGCAGGCGCGCGCCGATCCTCACCGAGGCCGAGTTCCTGGCCCGCCGCGAGGCCGTCGACCGCGCGATGATCGTGCGCGAGAACCCCGACCGCACCCAGATCGCCGTGCTCGAGGACGGCGTGCTCGTCGAGCACTTCGTCACCTCCAGCGGCACCGGCTCGCTGGTCGGCAACGTCTACCTGGGCCGCGTGCAGAACGTGCTGCCCAGCATGGAAGCCGCCTTCGTCGACATCGGCCGCGGCCGCAACGCCGTGCTCTACGCCGGTGAGGTCGACTGGGACGCCGCTGGCCTGGAGGGCAAGGCCCGCAAGATCGAGCAGGCACTGTCCACCGGCGACAGCGTGCTGGTGCAGGTCACCAAGGATCCGGTCGGGCACAAGGGCGCCCGGCTGACCACGCAGATCTCGCTGCCCGGCCGCTTCCTGGTGTACGTGCCCGGCGGCGGTGCCACCGGCATCTCCCGCAAGCTGCCCGAGAACGAGCGGCGCAGGCTCAAGGACGTCCTCAAGCGGATCGTCCCCGAGGACGCGGGCGTCATCATCCGCACCGCCTCGGAGGGCATCAGCGAGGAGGAGCTCGGCCGCGACGTGCGCCGTCTGCAGGCGCAGTGGCAGGTCATCAAGGACAAGTCCGAGGGCACCAACGGCGTCAAGAAGTCCGGCGCGCCGTCGCTGCTCTACGAGGAGCCCGACCTGCTGGTCAAGGTCGTGCGCGACCTGTTCACCGAGGACTTCTCCACGCTGGCCGTCCAGGGCGACACCGCGTGGGAGACCATCGACAACTACGTGCGCCACGTCGCGCCGGAGCTGTTGGAGCGGGTCCGCAGGCACGTCGGCCCGAAGGACGTCTTCCACGAGACCCGGGTCGACGAGCAGCTGCTCAAGGCGCTCGACCGCAAGGTCTGGCTGCCGTCGGGCGGCTACCTGATCATCGACCGCACCGAGGCGATGACGGTCATCGACGTCAACACGGGCAAGTTCACCGGCTCCGGTGGCAACCTCGAGGAGACGGTGACCAGGAACAACCTGGAGTCGGCCGAGGAGATCGTGCGCCAGCTGCGGCTGCGCGACATCGGCGGCATCATCGTCATCGACTTCATCGACATGGTGCTCGAGTCCAACCGGGACCTGGTCCTGCGCAGGCTCACCGAGTGCCTCGGCCGCGACCGCACGCGCCACCAGGTCGCCGAGGTCACCTCGCTCGGCCTGGTGCAGATGACCCGCAAGCGGGTCGGCACCGGCCTGCTCGAGGCGTTCAGCACCACATGTGAGCACTGCAAGGGCCGCGGCGTCGTCGTGGCCGCGGAGCCCGCGACCAAGTCCGCGCCCGCCCCGCAGCAGCCCGCCGCGCCGAAGGAGCACGAGCAGGGCGGCGGCCGCAGGCGCAACCGCGACCGCGGCAAGGAACAGCCCGCTGAAGAACCCCAGCGCGACGAGGTCCGCGCCGCGGTGCAGAACATCGCCAAGGCGACGGTGAAGACCGCCGAGCACGACGGCAAGCCCGTTGACGCCCCTGCCGCCGCTGAGGCGGTCGCGGGTCGGTTCGACCCCGACGGCCAGGTCGACGCCGTGGACAGCGGTCAGCCCGCGGGCAGGGGCAGGCGCGGCGCTTTCCGCCGTGGCCGGTCCGCTGAGGCGGACACCGCTCCGGCCGCCGACCTGGGTTCCCAGGTCGACGCGGGCGATGCGGCAGTCGTCAGCCCGTCCTCCGACGGCGATCGATCCGCCGACGTGGACAGCGCTCCGGTCGACGGCGGTCAGCTCGCCGACGCGGTCGATGTCGCCACGGATGCTGACAGCTCTCCAGTCGGCGAATCCGCTGATAGCGGCTCCATCGACAGCTCCGCTTCCGTGACCGAGGACACGATCGCCGCCGAGGCGTCCGAGACCGCCGCGCCCATCAAGGCCGCGCGGGTCCGCTCCCGGTCGTCCCGACGTCCGGCGGGCCCCGCGTCCGACCGGCCGGTCGAGCCGATCGTCGTGGCGCCCCGCACGGACGCCCTGGAGGCCCCGCAGGCCGCCGAGACGCCCGCCCAGCCCGTGGAACAGCCGGAACCGAGCGGCGACGGCCACGTCGACGCCCTGGCCAACGGCCACTCCGCCGAGCCCGTCCCCGCCGCGGCCGCGCCGCGCAGGCGTGCTCGCCGGGCGGCTTCGCGGCCCGCCGGTCCGCCGGTGAACCCTGGTCAGGAGGACTGATGGCCGGGATCACGTCACCGTTAGGCCACCCCGGTTTGACCTCGATTCCAACGGCCACGTAATCTGTGACGCAGCCCGCCGCTCGGTGGGCTGCGTCGTGAGAAGCCCGCCTCTGGTGAATCTCGAGGCTGTAAGGGCACCCATGACCCCCATCGTCTAGCAATGCAGGAGCCTTCCCGATGTACGCGATCGTCAAGACCGGCGGCAAGCAGTACAAGGTGGCTGTCGGCGACGTCGTCGAGGTCGAGAAGCTCGAGGGCGCGCCGGGCACCGAGCTGAGCCTCGCGGCCGTGCTCGTCGTCGACGGCACCGACGTCACCACCGACGCGGACGCCCTGGCGAAGGTTTCGGTGACCGGCAAGGTCGTCGAGCAGACCAAGGGTCCGAAGATCCGTATCCACAAGTTCAAGAACAAGACCGGCTACCACAAGCGCCAGGGTCACCGTCAGAAGCTGACCCGCGTCGAGGTCACCGGCATCAAGGTTAAGTGAGGACCTGAGCAGCCATGGCACACAAAAAAGGTGCATCCAGCTCGCGTAACGGGCGCGACTCCAACGCCCAGTACCTCGGCGTGAAGCGCTACGGCGGCCAGGTCGTCAAGTCCGGCGAGATCCTGATCCGCCAGCGCGGCACCAAGTTCCACCCCGGTGTGAACGTCGGCCGCGGCAAGGACGACACGCTGTTCGCCCTGGCCGCCGGTGCGGTCCAGTTCGGCGAGAAGCGCGGCCGCAAGACCGTGAACATCGTCCCCGTCGAGACGGCTGCCTAAGTCGTCCCGAACGCAAGACTCCGACGAGGGGTGGGCTGGATCGCATCCGGCCCACCCCTCGTCTTTTTGTTCGTTGTGAGAGGAAATTCTGGTGTCCCGATTCGTTGACCGAGTGGTCATCCACGTAGCCGCGGGCAGCGGCGGCAACGGTTGCTCGTCGGTGCACAAGGAGAAGTTCAAGCCTCTCGGCGGGCCGGACGGCGGCAACGGCGGCAACGGCGGCGACGTCGTCCTCGTCGTCGACAGCAACGTCCACACGCTGCTCGACTTCCACTTCCGCCCGCACGCCGACGCGGGCAGCGGCAAACAGGGCCAAGGCTCCAACCGCGACGGCGCGACCGGCGAGACGGTCGAGTGGAAGGTGCCAGACGGCACCGTAGTGCTCACCCCGGACGGCGAGATCGTCGCCGACCTCACCGGCCACGGCACCCGCTTCGTCGCCGCCCAGGGCGGCCGCGGCGGCCTCGGCAACGCCGCGCTGGCCTCCAAGGCCCGCCGCGCACCCGGCTTCGCCCTGCTCGGCGAGCCGGGGGAGACCCGCGACCTGGTCCTGGAGCTGCGCTCCGTCGCCGACGCGGGCCTGCTCGGCTTCCCGTCGGCGGGCAAGTCGTCGCTGATCTCGGTCATGTCCTCGGCCAAGCCCAAGATCGCCGACTACCCCTTCACGACCCTGGTCCCCAACCTCGGCGTCGTCACGGCGGGGGAGTCGATCTACACCATCGCCGACGTCCCCGGCCTCATCCCGGGCGCCAGCCAGGGCAAGGGCCTCGGCCTGGACTTCCTGCGCCACATCGAGCGCTGCTCGGTGCTCGTCCACGTGATCGACTGCGCGACCTACGAGGCCGACCGCGACCCGATCTCCGACATCGACGCCCTCGAGCAGGAACTCGCCCTCTACACCCCGGCCCTCGGCGGCACCCTCGCCGACCGTCCCCGCATCGTGGTGCTGAACAAGATCGACGTCCCCGAGGCCCGCGAACTGGCCGAGCTGGTCCGGCCGGACATCGAGGCCCGCGGCCTGCCGGTGTTCGAGGTCTCGACCGCCTCCCGCGAGGGCCTGCGCGAGCTGAGCTTCGCCCTGGCCAAGGTCATCGAGGAAGACCGCGCCAGCAAGCCCGCCCCTGAGCCCACCCGCGTCGTCCTGCGCCCGACTGCCGTCGACGACGCCGGTTTCAAGGTCGAGCCCGACCCGGACGAAGAGGGCGGCTTCATCATCCACGGCGAGCGCCCCCAGCGCTGGGTCCGCCAGACCGACTTCGCCAACACCGAGGCCATCGGCTACCTGGGCGACCGCCTGGCCCGCCTGGGCGTCGAGGAAGCACTGGCCAAGGCAGGCGCCCGCCCCGGCTGCCCGGTGACCATCGGAAACATCACCTTCGACTGGGAACCGTCCACCCCGGCAGGCGTCGCGGTGATGATGCACGGCCGAGGCAGCGACCCCCGCCTCGACCAGGCCGAACGCATCGGCGCCGCCGAACGCAAGGCCGCCAAACTCGCCCGCCGCGACCCCTCCGCGGACCCCGAGTCCGAAGAGGGCGACGAGTGACCCCCCAGCCGCGCCTTCCCGCGGTCGGCAGCTCGGCCGCCCCGACAGGTCCCGCGAACAGTGAACCGGCCGACCCGGCACTTGCTGCAGGCGGCCCCGTCAACCCGCTCGTTCCCGGGGTCGGCGGCCCGGCCCTTGCCGCGAATGGCGCCACCCCGTTGCGGTCGTCCACGCGGGAAGCGGTGGCGTCGGCGCGGCTTGTCGTGGTGAAGGTTGGGTCGTCGTCGCTGACGACTGCTGAGGGTGGCCTCGATCCGGCTCGCCTTGACGCGTTGGTTGATGCGGTCGCGGCTCGTCGGGCGGCGGGGAGCCAGGTTGTGCTCGTGTCGTCCGGTGCCATCGCCGCTGGGCTGGCGCCGCTGGGCATCCCGCGTCGTCCGCGTGATCTCGCAACCCAGCAGGCGGCGGCGAGCGTGGGCCAACTCGTGCTCGGCCACGCCTACGTGGCGTCGTTCGCCCGCTACTCGCTCACGGTCGGCCAAGTCCTCCTCACCGCGGACGACGTCGTCCGCCGGTCCCACTACCGCAACGCGCAGCGCACCCTGTCGCGGCTGATCGCGCTGGGTGTTGTGCCCGTCGTCAACGAGAACGACACGGTGGCCACCGAGGAGATCCGCTTCGGCGACAACGACCGCCTCGCCGCCCTTGTCGCCCACCTCATCGGCGCGGACGCCCTCATCCTGCTGTCCGACGTGGACGCCCTCTATGACGGCGACCCGCGCCGCGGCGCCGCCCGTCGCATCGACGAGGTCGCCGACCAGTCCGATGTGGACGGCGTCGATGCCGGTTCGGTGGGTGCCTCCGGCCTGGGAACCGGTGGCATGGCGTCGAAACTCGCCGCCGCGCGCCTCGCGTCGGCCGCGGGCGTGCCGGTGCTGCTGGCGTCGGCGGCCCAGGCACCCCAGGCCCTGACGTCAGCATCGGTCGGCACGGCGTTCGCCTCCGGTGGCCGCCGCCTGTCCGCACGCCGCTTCTGGCTGGCCTACGCCGCCGAGGCCGCAGGCAGGCTCACCCTCGACGACGGTGCCGTCGCCGCGGTGGTCGTCCGCCGCCGCTCCCTCCTCGCCGCAGGCATCACCTCGATCACCGGCGACTTCGAGGCGGGTGACGTCGTGGAACTGGCCGACCTGGCAGGCAAGGTCATCGCCCGCGGTGTGGTCGCCTTCGACGCCGCCGAGCTGCCGAGCCTCATCGGTCGCTCCAGCCACCACCTCCCCAACGACCAGCGCCGCGAGGTAGTCCACGCCGACGACCTGGTCCCACTCCACCACTGACGCCCGCTGGAGACCGAGCGGCGTCGCTGTGGCAGCGTCCGGTGCCGGGTGACCGTATTCGGTTGTCTATCTGCTCGTACGGCATTCCTCCTTCGGCTACGTGCGAGTGCCCACCGCGAACACGAGGGGCCAGGTGATCGTCAGGCGGCCGCGGTCGGCGCGGGCGGCCAAGTCGGCCAGCCACTCGTCGGCCTCGGTTTGGGTGCAGGCCTCGGCCTTCAGGGCGGCCTTGGCCATGTTGCCCAGCGCGGGCAACAGCGCCGCGTGGTCAGTCAGGACTTCCGTGTGGACCTGCAGCGACACCTCAGCGAAGCCCGCGTGGTCTGGCACTCGCTGCCGGGCGAGCGTCACCGCGTCCGGGTCGACGTCCACCCCGATCGGCCGGTAGCCGAGTTCGGCGAGTTCCGCCGCCGCGTGTCCCGCGCCGCAGCCGACGTCCACGATGGTGGCTCCGGGTGGGGCGTCGAGCAGGGCGTACGACCGTTGTCGGGTCTCGCGCATGCCGGTGCGCGCTTCGAGTCGGTCGTAGTAGGCGGCGCGTTCGGTGATCGTCACCGGGTCACCATGGCACCGGTCAGTTCGTCGTCGCCAATGCGAACGGCATCACCCCTTCCGCGCCCGCGTCGCGCAGCATCGCGGCGGCGACGGTCATCGTCCAGCCGGTGTCGACGCGGTCGTCGATCACCAGCACTGGACCCTCCACTTCGGACACCCGAGCCGCCAGGGTGTCCGAGACCTGGAGCGAGCCCCACAACTGGGCCAGCCGGTGTGCGCTGTTGGCCCGCGGCGCTCGTTCGCCTGTCGAGATCTCGCCGAGCAGTGGGAGACGTCCGATCTGGGCGATGCGGGAACCGAAGCTCGACACGAGCGCGTGCCTGCTGCCGGACGCGATCGTCACCACGCCCACCGGCCGGCGCGCCCAGTCCCAGGCGGCGAGCACCTTCACGCAGGCGTCGAACACGTCGTCGGGGATCGGGGCGTCCGGCGCGGCGAACACCTCGCGCAACCGGTTGCCCCAGCCGATGTCGGTGAGCCTGCCGAGGGCGCGGCCGGTCTCGGCGCACTGCTCGGGCTTGATCTTCCCCGAGAGTCGAACGCCCAAAGTGGACATCCCGGTCGGCCACTGCTTCTTGGGCGGCAGATCGACCCCCGGCCTGCGCAGCCGCTCGCGCGCCGCCTCGACACCGGCCCCAGAGACCTCGTCGCTCCACCGCTCGCCCGTGCAGTTGTCGCACCGGCCGCACGGCGCCGCGTGTGGATCGTCGAGTTGGCGGAGCAGGAACTCCATGCGGCAGCCCGCGGTCTCCTGGTACTCCTCGATGGCCCGCTGCTCGGCGTCCCGCGCCGTCGCGATGCGGGCGTAGCGCTCGGCGTCGTACTCCCACGCCTGGCCCGTCGACTCCCAGCCGCCGCGGACCCTCCGGACCGCCCCGTCGACGTCGAGCACCTTGAGCACCATCTCCAACCGGCCTCGGGCCAGGTCGACGAGTGGTTCGAGCCGTTGCGTCGACAGGGCCTGGCCCGCGGAATCGAGCGCGGACAGCACTTCCCGCACCACCCGCTCCGGCGGGAACGCCAGCGACGCGAAGTACGACCAGATGTCCCGGTCTTCCCGCCCAGGCAGCAGCACAACGTCCGCTCGCTTGACGCCACGTCCCGCTCGGCCGATCTGTTGGTAGTACGAGATCGGCGACTGCGGCGCGCCGACGTGGACCACGAAACCCAAGTCCGGCTTGTCGAAGCCCATGCCCAGCGCTGACGTCGCCACCAGCGCCTTCACCCGGTTGTTCAGCAAGTCGTCCTCGGCTTGGAGCCGATCGGCCTGCTCTGTCTTGCCCGTGTACGCCGCGACCTCGAACCCGCGTTCCCGCAGGAACGCCGCCAGTTCCTCCGCCGCCGCCACGGTCAGCGTGTAGATGATCCCGGAGCCGGTGAACCGGTCGAGGTTCTCCGCGATCCACGCCAGCCGCGCCTGCGCTGTCGGCAGCCGGAGGACACCCAGCCGCAAGCTCTCCCGGTCGAGGGCGCCGCGCAACACCATCGAGTCGTCGGTGAGCGCGAGTTGCTGCGCCACATCGCGGACGACCCGGTCGTTGGCTGTCGCCGTCGTCGCGAGAACGGGAACCCCTGCGGGCAGTTCGGCGATGAGTGTGCGCAGACGCCGGTAGTCGGGCCGGAAGTCGTGGCCCCAGTCGGAGATGCAGTGCGCCTCATCGACCACCAGCAGGCCAGCCGACGCCGTCAGCTTCGGCAGCACCGTGTCGCGGAAATCGGGGTTGTTGAGCCGTTCCGGGCTCACCAACAGCACATCCACCGAGCCGTCGGCCACGGCCTCGTGCACCGCGTCCCACTCATCCAGGTTGGCCGAGTTGATCGTCGCCGCGTGCACCCCCGCCCGGGCCGCGGCGTCGACCTGGTTGCGCATCAACGCCAGCAAGGGGGACACGATCACCGTCGGACCCTCGCCCAGCGAGCGCAGCAACGCCGTCGCGACGAAGTACACCGCCGACTTGCCCCACCCGGTCCGCTGCACGACCAGCGCCCGGCCGCGGTCGGCGACCAGGCCGCGGATGGCGGTCCATTGGTCGTCACGCAGTCGGGCGTCCGGTCCCGCGAGCGCCCGCAGGCGCTCTTCGGCCGTTGTTCGCAGTGCTTCTTCGTCCACACTGTCTTGCTTACAGCATCGGCGCGCGGCGGGCGAAAAGTTGTCCACAGGCTCAGCGTGCGAGCTTGACCTGAAGTTCGTCGTAGGAGATCGCCGTGGACGTGGGCCGGCCGCCGTCGCGTGCGGACTCCGCGACCGCCAATGCCGAGGCCAACGCGTGCCGGTAGAGAGCCGATCCGGTGCTCACCCTGGTCACGCCCGCCGGGATTTCCGGCTGCCACAAGATATTCAACGGCAGCCGGATCGCCTCGACCACGACCGCGACGTCGGCCGCCGAGGTCATGCCTGGAACGAACACCCCGGACGCGCCCGCGTCCCGATAGACAGCCAGCCGGCGAACCGTCTCATCAATTCCGCCATAGCCGAGCCAATACGTGTCGGTCCGCGCGTTGATGAACAACCCGGGCGCCGCCGCCGCGACAGCGCTGACGATCGCCGCCTGCGCCTCGGCCGTGCGGTGACCGTCCTCCAAGTTGATCCCCGCCACCCCTAGCTCCACCAACTCGACCGCCAACTCGGCGACAGCCCGCGGATCGTCGGAGTAGCCGCCCTCAAGATCGACCGTGAGCGGGACAGAAAGCCTGCCGGACAGGGCCCGCGCCAAGGCCATCGTCAATTCAGGGGAGTCGTTCGAGCCGTCGGGCACCCCAGCGGCGGCCGTCACGCCCAGGCTCGTCGTCCCGATCGCGGGGAAGCCCGCGTCGGCCAGCAGCAGCGCCGACGCGACGTCCCAGGCGTTGGGGAGCACGAAGCGGCCTCGGTGCAGTTCGGCGAAGGTCATCGGGTCACCATCAGCCGGGTCGGCATCCGCAGATTGGGACGGGATTCGTACGTCACCGGACCCACCACCCGCACGCCGTCCAACGCGTCCAGGACGCCCTGTGCGAGCGCGAGGGCCAACTCGACCCCCGGACACCCGTGCTTGCCCGCACCGAACGTGCCGACGGCCGCCAGCGACACCCATTGGCCGTCCCGCTGCGTCGAGTGAACCGGCAGGTCGAGCACTCCCTTGTCGAGATCACCCGCGACTATCGCCGCCGAGATAAGCGCGGCGGTCGCGTCCCGCGCCTGGAACAGCACGCTGACGGCTGGCAGACCACCCGCGAGCGCCATCAGAGCGCGCGCGGGCTCGTCCGCGCGTGTCGCGCACAGCTCGTCGGTGAGGTGCACCGCCGAGTCAGCGATCCCCATAGCCGCCGCGAGGACCGCCACCGGGACGCTCGTCGCGATCGGCATGACGTCGAACGTCGGACCGTCGATCATCGCCGAAGCCCGCGCGGCCGCCCGCGTCCGCAGGCCGTCGACCTGCGGAAACGCGGCGACCACGGCGGCGCGTCGGGCCGCGTGCTCCGGTCCGTCGGTGAACCGCGCCATCTGGCCGACCAACCCGGTCGGCCCGGCCACACTTCCGGTGTCCAGGATCATGCACTCGACGGTAGGGGCCGATCCGTTCGGTCGGCGCCGAACCGTCAGACCCGCACGATCACCTGGTCGAGGTCCTTGCGCACCAGGTCGGGCACCATCGCGTCCGGCGCGGGGTAGCCCACCGGGATGACCGCGAACGCCTTCTCGTTGCGCGGCCTGCCCAGCACCTCCGACAGGAACCGCATCGGACTCGGAGTGTGCGTAAGCGCGGCCAGCCCAGACAGGTGCAGCGCCGTCAGCAGCATCCCGACCGCGATCCCCACCGACTCGTCGACGTAGTAATGCTTGTGCTGCTCGTCGCCGTCGAGGTAGTAGCGCTGCTCGAACACGACGATCAGGTACGGCGCGTCGGTCAGGTGCGGTTTGTGCATGTCAGTGCCCAGAGGGCGCAGGGCAGACAGCCACTGGTCGCCCAGTCTGCCCTCGTACGAGATGCGCTCTTCTTCTTCGGCGGCCTCGCGGATCCGCGCGCGGACCTCCGGGTCGGTGACGAGCACGAACGTCCACGGCTGCTGATGAGCGCCGGACGGCGCGGTCGCGGCCACCGCGATGGCGTCGAGGACGACCTGTTCGGGGACCGGTTCGGACGAGAACGCGCGGACGGTCCGCCGCTGGTCCATCTTCGCCCGCAGCGCGGCGGCGGTGCGCAGCGAGTCCTCGGCGCTGACCCGCACCGGCCGGTACGGAACCGGCGTGTACGGCTGATCGTGTATCGGAGCCCAAGCCATGGCCCGAGTGTCGCCGACTGCCGGTGTCCCAGGTCATACGGAATTGCCATCTGTTCGGCGTCATGGACCGATCGGCACAGCGTTCTCCCTCCGCACGGCCGCCGCAGGGGAGCGGGTCGCGCCCGGTCGGGAACCCCCCCAAGCCCAACCGGTCCCCACAGGAGTGTGTGGGCGGTGTCCTCGCCCCCCCGGAGACACCGCCCACACATCCGTCCCTCGCCGCGGCCGCCACGTACCCTGATCAGCTATGTCACGTCGAATCGGGATCATGGGCGGCACCTTCGACCCCGTCCACCACGGACACCTGGTCGCGGCCAGCGAGGTGCAGTCCCGGTTCGCGCTCGACGAAGTGATCTTCGTCCCAACCGGCCAGCCGTGGCAGAAGAGCGACCGCGAGGTCAGCGCCGCCGAGGACCGCTATCTGATGACGGTCGTGGCCACCGCGTCCAACCCCCGGTTCTCGGTCAGCCGGGTCGACATCGACCGCCAAGGCGCCACGTTCACCGTCGACACGCTGCGTGACCTGCGTGCGCGGTACCCCGAGGACGAGCTGTTCTTCATCACCGGCGCCGACGCCATGCAGCAGATCCTCTCCTGGCGGCAGGCCGACGAGCTGTTCAAGCTCGCCCACTTCGTCGGCGTCACCCGACCGGGCTACCACCTGGAAGACGCCCACCTGCCGGAAGGCTCCGTCAGCCTGATCGAGGTGCCCGCGATGGCCATCTCCTCGACCGACTGCCGCGCGCGGGTGGCCGCCGGTGAACCGGTCTGGTACCTCGTCCCCGACGGCGTCGTGCAGTACATCTCGAAACGCGGGCTCTATCTGGCGGAAGGCTGACCTGGCACCCAGGTACCCTCGACGGGTTGCATTAGGTGTTCGACCCTGAGGAGAGATGTGGCAGCCACGCCGAACGCGCGCGAATTGGCACTGGTCGCGGCCAACGCGGCCGCGGACAAGAAGGCCAGCGACGTGATCGTGCTGGACGTCTCCGACCAGCTGGTGATCACCGACTGCTTCGTCATCGCATCGGCCGCCAACGAGCGGCAGGTCGGCGCGATCGTGGAGAACGTCGAGGAGAAGATGCGGGAGGCGGGCACCAAGCCGGTGCGCCGCGAAGGCGCCCGGGAGGGCCGCTGGGTCCTGCTCGACTTCGTCGACGTCGTCGTCCACATCCAGCACACCGAGGAGCGCGTCTTCTACGGTCTCGAGCGGCTGTGGAAGGACTGCCCCCGCATCGAGTTCGACGCCGCGCCCCCGGTCGACGAGGACGTCGCCACGTGAGTCTGCGGACTCTCGTGCTGTGGCGGCACGGAGAGACCGACTACAACGCCTCGGGCCGGATGCAGGGACACCTCGACTCGTACCTGACCGACGTGGGGTGGAACCAGGCGCGCTTTGCCGTCCCCGCGCTGGCCCGGTTCTCCCCGGACCTGATCGTCGCCTCCGACCTCCGCCGCGCGACGGACACCGCCACAGTGTTCAGTGAGGCCATGGGCGTCCCTCTGCGCATCGATAAGCGCCTGCGTGAGACGAACCTGGGCGTGTGGCAGGGCAAGACCAGCGCCGAGGTCGACGAGGGCTGGCCTGGCATGCGCGCTCAGTGGCAGATAGACGCGACGCTGGCGCCGCCGTCGGGGGAGACCAGGGTCGAGGTGGCCGCGCGTGCCGCCGAGGTGGTCGCCGACCTCGACACGGGCTCCGAGGAGACCGCTGTCCTGTGTGCCCACGGCGGCCTGATCACGGCGCTGACCGGGCGATTGCTGGACCTGCCCGTGACGAACTGGTCGCAGCTCGGTGGGATCTCCAACTGCCACTGGACCGTCCTGGCCCGGCGGGAGTCCAGCGGGCTCAACTGGCGGTTGATCGCCTACAACGCGGGCATCACCGGCTGATGCCCACGGTGCTGATGTTCGGCGACTCGCTGTGCTTCCACGGACCGGACGGCCCGCACCCGGCTGATGACCCGCGGTTGTGGCCCAACGTCGCCGCAGCGGCCGTCGAGGGGCAGACGGAGCTGTTCGCCGGGTTCGGCTGGACCGCCCGCGATGCCTATTGGTCACTC